>NZ_JBZCNJ010000009.1:0-218287 GCF_058269255.1 Arthrobacter sp. TJ-217 | reverse complement strand
CAACAAACTTGGCACACTATTGAGTTCTCAAACAACAGGCACTACCGGCACCACACAACCCGCAAAAACCAGGCCATCCTCGCTCCGGAGCAACTTTACAAGCCTACCCGCACCAGCCCATCCCCGCAAATCCGCTCCCCCGCACCACCACCGCACAAACCGGCAACCAGCACGAACAAACCAACCCGCAACAACGGACACCAAACCAAGACCACCCCCGGCACCAGTGCACAGCACACGCCGGTAACAGCCTCAGAATTGTATGGGTTTCGCCGCCCTCACCGGGGCGACTAAACAACTATACGACGCCCACCACCCCAACACAAATCCACCCCAACACCCCGCCAAACCCGGGCTCAGGCCGGGCCGACCTCGACCATGGCAAGGGTCCTCTTGCCCCGGCGTACGAGGGCGTAGCGCCCGTGAAGGAGTACGTCGGATCCGATTGCCGCATCGGGGTCGGTGACCTTGACGTTGTTCACGTACGCCCCGCCCTCGCTCACGGTCCGGCGGGCGGCCGAGTTGCTTGCCGAAAGTCCGCTTGCGGTGAGCAGTTCAACGACGGTAGGACTCCCCGCCGGCAGTGTTACGGCCGGCAACTCGGCGGTGGCCGCGGTGAGGGTAAGTTCATCGAGCAGCCCCAGTTCGCCCTGGCCGAACAGCGCGGCGGAGGCGGCGATCACCTTCTCTGTGGCGTCGACCCCGTGGATCAGGGACGTGACGTCGTAGG
This sequence comes from Arthrobacter sp. TJ-217, assembly GCF_058269255.1. Taxonomy (NCBI): domain Bacteria; kingdom Bacillati; phylum Actinomycetota; class Actinomycetes; order Micrococcales; family Micrococcaceae; genus Arthrobacter; species Arthrobacter sp. TJ-217. The sequence continues at coordinate 217,557 of NZ_JBZCNJ010000009.1, read as the reverse complement.
CGAGGGTGCGCTGGGCCTGACGCAGGTGGGCCCGTTCGGCGGTGGCCTGCTCCAGTTCCTCGATCTCCGCCCGGGTCCGGAAGGTGAAAACCTTCAGCCGGTCGATGACGTCGGCGTCCGAGGTGTTCAGCCAGAACTGGAACATGGCGTAGGGGCTGGTCATGGCCGCGTCGAGCCAGACGGCGTTGCCCTCGCTCTTGCCGAACTTCGTGCCGTCGGAGTTGGTGATCAGCGGCGTGCCGATCGCGTGGACGCTCTTGCCCTCGGCCTTGCGGATCAGTTCGGTGCCGCTGGTCAGGTTCCCCCACTGGTCCGAGCCGCCGGTCTGCAGCACGCAGCCGTAGCTGCGGAACAGCTCGAGGAAGTCCATCCCCTGGAGCACCTGGTAGCTGAACTCGGCGTAGCTGATGCCCTCGTCGGAGTTGAGCCGGGTGGCGACGGTGTCCTTCTTGATCATCGTGCCGACCCGGAAGTGCTTGCCGACCTCGCGCAGGAAGTCGATCGCGCTCAGAGGCGCTGTCCAGTCGAGGTTGTTGACCATCCGGGCCGCGCTGGGGCCCTGGAAGTCAAGGAAGCGCTGCACCTGGCCCTGAAGGTAGCCCACCCACTCGGCCACGGTTTCCTTGGTGTTCATCGTCCGCTCGGCGGTCGGGCGCGGATCCCCCACCAGCCCGGTCGAGCCACCGACAAGGGCAAGCGGGCGGTGCCCCGCCAGCTGCAGGCGCCGCATTGTCAGCAGCTGCACCAGGTTGCCCAGGTGCAGGCTTGGCGCCGTGGGATCGAACCCGCAGTAGAACGTGGCCGGCTCACCGCCGAGCAGCTTTTCGAGCTCGGCCTCATCGGTCGAGACCTGCACGAGCCCGCGCCAGCGCAGCTCCTGCCACACGTTGTCGAACGAGGGGTCATTCCGCTGGGCGCTGAGGCCGGCGGCTGTTACTTCGGTTGGCTCCACAGCTCCAAATTATCAGTCCTCGATGCCCTCGGGAATTTGCCCGGTCGCGATCAGGCGCAGGCGCTGGGTGGGCCGGGTCATTGCGACGTAGAGGTCCCCGACGCGGGACGACGCCGCATCGAGCATCAATTCCGGCTCGAGGATGGTGACGCCGTCGAATTCAAGACCTTTCGATCCCCGGGGCGTAATCACGACGATGTCCTGGCTGGGGCCTCCGGCTCCCGAGCCGACGCGCGGACCGTACTCCGCCTGCAGCGCCCTGCGCACCTCGCCGAGGCGGCCCTCGGGGGTGATGACGGCGAGCAGCCCGCCGTCGATCGCGGCGAGCTCTTCGGGCAGTGCGCGTAGCAGTGCCGGCACGAGCTCGGGCACGCGGTCGATGACCGGGGCGAAGCGCCCTTCACGCACCGCCTTGGGCGCGGAGATCACAAGGCCCGCCGCTGTGGCCATGCGGACGGCGGCCTCGGCGATCTGGGCCGGCGTGCGGTAGTTGACCGTGAGCTCTTCGAGCTGCCACCGCTCTCCGACGAACGGTTCAAGCGCCTGCTGCCACGAACTGGATCCGGCGGCGGAGCTCGTCTGGGCAATGTCGCCGACGATGGTGAAGGACTTGAGCGGACAACGCCGCATCAGAAGACGCCACTGCATGGGCGAGAGCTCCTGGGCCTCGTCGACAACGATGTGCCCGTACGCCCAGGTGCGGTCCCCCGAGGCACGCTCGGCGGCGGTCAAGCGGGTTGCGGAGACGGTGTTGTGCTGCGCAAGCGCTTCGGCGGTGACCACGCCGTCGACCCCGGAGTCCTCAAGGGAAGCGTTGACGTTTTCGAGGGCTCGTTCCGCATTGGCCAGGTCGCGGCGGTGTTCCTGGTCGCGGGCCGCGGTGTCGCGGCCGGCGGAAGCGTCGAGTTCGCCCAGGAGCTCTGCGGCCTCGTCCAGCAGCGCGATGTCGGCTTCGGTCCAGGGCGAACCGGCGGGCCTCAGCAGCAGCGAGCGGTCGGCCCCGCTCCAGTGTGGTGCCGCGGCCTGGAGGTGCGCGGGCTTGGTGAGGAGCTCTCCTATGAGCCGTTCGGGGGTGAGCGGCATCCACGCCAGGTTGAGGGCGATCCGCACGTCTCGCGAACTGCGCACATCCTCGGCGAGGTAGGACCGGTCGGCGTTGTTGCCGCCACCTGAGGACGCCTCAAGGTAGTCGTTGAGCTGGTCGGTCAGTTCGCGGAGCAGGATCTTCACGAAGGTCACGCGCGCCTCATTGTGCGGCTTGCCGGTCGCCCGGGCCCTGTCCCGCGCCCGTGCCACCTGGCGGGGGGTCAGGGTGAGCAGCGTTCCCTCGACGTTGAGCCGTTTGGTTTCCTCCGGCACCCGCTGCCGGTTTGCCACCGCGTTCTTGACGATCTGCGCCATCTCCAGCCGGCCCTTGAGCGCGGCAGCGCGCTCGTCAGGCTCGGGAATGGTGGTGATCCCCGGCATGAGCGTGCCGATTCCGGCCATGACGACGCCGGTCTCGCCCAGCGAGGGAAGCACCCGTTCGATGTATTTCATGAAGGCGTCGGTGGGTCCGACGAGCAGCACGCCGGCCGACTTCAGCCGTTCCCGGTGGGTGTAGAGCAGGTACGCGGCCCGGTGGAGGGCGACCGCCGTCTTTCCCGTGCCCGGGCCGCCCTGGACCACCGTGATCCCCGACAGCGGAGCCCGGATGATGCGGTCCTGTTCGGCCTGGATGGTTCCGACGATGTCGGACATCTGCCCGGTCCTGCGGGAGTTGAGTGCAGCAAGCAGGGCACCTTCGCCCTGCAGGGACTGGTCGTCGCTCAGCAGTTCCGCGTCGAGCACGTCGTCCTCGATGGCGACGACGTCGCGCCGGGAAAGGATCAGGTGGCGGCGCCGCCGCACGCCCATCCGTTCGAAGGCGGTTGCCTGGTAGAAGGTGCCGGCCTCGGGCGCCCTCCAGTCGACCATCAGCTGCTGGAGGTCCTCGGTTGAGAGACCGATCCGGCCGATGTACCGCTTGTCGCCGTCGTCGAGGTCCAGCCGGCCGAAGACGAGGCGGTCGTCGACGGCATTGAGCTGCGCCAACCGATCCTCATACATCGTGGCGAAGGCGTCGCGTTCGGACCGGTTCTGGTGGGAACCCGCTGAGACAGTGCGGCGCACCTCGGCCAGCTGCGCCGTTTTTTCGGCCCGCAACTCATCGAGCCGCCGGTACAGGCCGTTGACATAGCCCCGCTCGTATTCAAGCTCGCTGGCGGGCCTTGACGCTTCTTGCATTGGTGGTTTCCCTCTCGGAAAGGCGGACCGTCAATTCTACAGTGCGAAAGGGTTAGACGGTTGACAAGGCGCGGAGCTGATACCCGGAGAGCAGATCACGGCCGCCGAGGCCGTCGAGTTCGAGCACGACGCCGCAGCCAACAACCTGCGCGCCGCTTCGTTCAAACAACCGCGCTGCTGCCGCGAGGGTTCCTCCGGTGGCCAGCACATCATCGACGAGGAGGACCCGCGTTCCCGGCGCGATGTCGTCCTGGTGGATCTCGAGCGTCGCCTGACCGTATTCAAGATCGTATTGCTCGGCGTAAACACGCCGCGGCAACTTGCCTGCCTTCCGCACCGTGGAAACCCCTGTCCCGGCCGCGTAGGCTCCGGCGGCGGCCAGCAGGAATCCGCGGGCCTCAATACCTGCCACCAGGTCGAACCGTCCGGCGAAGGGCTCCATGAGCGAGTCGACGACGGTGCGGAACGCCTGTGGGTCGGCGAACACCGGGGTGAGGTCCCGGAACACAATTCCGGGTTTTGGGAAGTCCGGCACGCTGGTGCACAACCGGCCGATCAGGTCCTGGGCCGAAGGGGGCCCGGCGGGGGCGTCCGCGCTGATATTCACCCAACCACCTTACGGGCACTTCGGGGTTTGGCCGCCCGGTAGCGCGACACCGACGGATCGTCGGTGAGCCAGAACCGCCACGGGTACTCCGCGGACCCGCCGGGACCGCTCAATCCGACCCGCGGGCCCGTTGAATAGGCACCGGGCGGAACAGGGCTCTCGGGCAGCTCAAGCAGCAGCGCCCCGCTGAACACGTCGGCCCCGTCGAACCGGAGGTCGAGTCCCAGCGCCTGCGCAAGGCGCGCGGGTCCACGGGCCAGGTCCAGATCCAGGCGGGGGTTCCCCCGCCGGCTGCGCGCTGTCCCGACGCCGCCGACCACCTCCCCCGCCCGCAGAAGCAGCCCGCCGGACCTTCCGTCCTCACCGCAGACCACGTTGGCGCAGTAGTGCATCCCGTAGGTGAAGTACACGTACAGGTGCCCCGCGGGGCCGAAGAGGGTTGAGTTGCGGGAGGTCTTCCCGCGGAAGGCGTGCGACCCGGGGTCCTCCGCACCGAGGTACGCCTCCACCTCGGTGACGCGGACGGTCACCGGTTCCTCGCCGCTGTCGAGGTTGTGCGTGATCAGGGCACCGAGGAGCAGGGGCGCTGCCTCGAGGGGATTGACGGCGAGCCTGCTGCGCGCGGTTTCGAGGGATTGTTCATCAACGGTCACCACGGAAGCTACGGTAGCAAAGCCCGACGGCGGCGGTCCCGCACCCGCCACGGTGATGTCCGAATCCCGCTAGCTCCCCGGCCGGCATGTTGAGAGGATGGAGTAATGGATTTCTGGCAGCAGTACCGAGCGATCGACGCACGGGACGTTCGATTCGACGGGCAGTTCGTGACGGCCGTCTCAAGCACCCGCATCTACTGCAGGCCGTCCTGCCCCGCCCAAACGCCGAAACCGGCCAACGTCACGTTCTACCGGACCTCCGCCGCGGCCCACGAGGCCGGCTACCGCGCGTGCAAGCGCTGCCTGCCCGAGGCCGTACCCGGCACGCCCGAGTGGAACCTGCGTTCGGACGTGGCAGCCCGCTGCATGCGCCTTATCGCCGACGGAGAGGTCGACCGTTCCGGCGTTCCCGGTCTCGCCGCCAAGCTCGGCTATTCGGAACGGCAGCTGAACCGGATCCTGCGGGAAGAACTTGGGGCCGGGCCTCTGGCGCTGGCACGTGCTTCCCGGGTGCAGACGGCGCGGTCGCTGCTCACCGCCACCGGAATGAAGTTCGCCGACGTCGCCTTTGCTGCAGGCTTCCGCAGCATCCGCCAGTTCAACGACACAGTGCACGAGGTGTTCGATCTCACCCCAACCCAACTGCGTGGTGCTGCGCGGGCAGTTCCGGCCGCTGCCGGTGGAAGTGCGCGGAATCCGCAGCCCGGCGCGCACCCCCAGCTGGCGTTGGCGCTCCCGCTGCGGGCCCCCTATGACAACGGAATCTTTGACTTCCTGGCGGCCCGGGCCGTTGCGGGCGTGGAGGAAGGATCCGACGGCGGGTACGCCCGCCTCGTCCGGCTTCCGCAGGGGCAGGGCTGGTTCAGGGCCTCCCCTGTCGCGGCCGGCAGCGGTCGGCCGCCGGAGCTGCGGGTCGAGATCGAGCTCGAGGTGCTCGCCGACCTGCCCGTCCTGCTTTCACGCATCCGCCGCCTGTTCGACCTCGACGCCGACCCCGCCGCCGTCGACGCCGCACTCGCCGAGAGCCCGCTCCTCGCCCCGCTGGCGGCGCTGCATCCGGGCATCCGCCTTCCTGGGGCGGTCGCTCCGCAGGAGATGCTCATCCGCGCGATGATCGGCCAGCAGATCACAGTGCGGGCCGCAACGACCGCCCTCTCGGTTCTGGCCCGGGACGGTGAGCCCTCGGTTTTCTCCCGCCCCGGCTTCGACCGCCTCTTTCCCACTGCGGCCCAGATTGCCGCGTCGGCGGTCGAACTGCTGCGCGGACCGGCGCGCCGCATCGAAGCCGTCCGGCACGCCGCCGAGGCCCTCGCCGACGGGACGGTGAATTTCGGCGTCGAAGACGATCTGTCCTCTCTTGAGGAAAAGCTCCTTCCCCTGCCGGGAATCGGGCCGTGGACAGTCAGGTACCTTGCGATGCGCGTCCTCGGCGCCCCGGACATCCATCTGGAGAACGACGCCGCCGTCCGGAACGGCTGGGCGGCCCTGACCGGCTCCGCCGCGGGTACCGGCGCAGCGGAGCATCGCCGCGCCGCCGCGGAAGCGATGGCCGCGGTAAGCCCCTGGCGCTCGTACGGCACAATGCACCTATGGCGCGCAGCAGCCCCCACCAGCCGTCCGGCCCGCCGGCCCTCCGGCGATTCCAGTCCGACTCCGGAGCTACACCCGAACACTCCGCAGGTACACCCGCACACAAGGAACATCGAGGACACCCCGTGATGAAATCTCTGACCGCCACCATTTCAACCCCCGACGGTCCCTTCACCGTCATCGAGCGTGACGGTGTCGTGCTTGCCTCAGGGTGGACAGCGGACACCTCCGAGCTCACGGGGCAGATCCACCCCACCCTCGCCCCGACGTCGTTCACTGACGCACCGACCGAGCTCAGGGCGATTCTTGAAGCCGTCGAGGCCTACTACTCCGGCGACTTCGCCGCGGTCGACGCTGTGCCGGTGCATCAACTGTCGGGGCCCTTCCGTAACCGGGCGTGGGAGGCGCTGCGGCTTGTGCGGCCCGGCGAACCGGTCACTTACGCACGGTATGCGGCGCTTGCCGGAAACGCAGGCGCCGTCCGCGCCGCGGCCGGCGCCTGCGCCCGCAATGCCGCGGCACTCTTCATCCCGTGCCACCGGGTGGTGCGCACCGATGGAACCCTTGGAGGCTTTCGGTGGGGCATCGAGGTGAAGCGCCGGCTCCTGGACCGCGAAGCCGCAGGCCGGCACGACCCTCACGGCGCCTCGGCTGTACCCCAGTCCGCGCCCGGCGAGCAAGCCCTCCTCTTTTCCTGATCTCCCTGCCGGAGGGCATGTCCCTTCGGGCCGCTTGACGGCCGACCGGAGGCACCGGCTGGTCCAATGGTCACGCTAGGCTCGGGTAATCGTTGCTTGGAAACCATCTGGGGGAAACATGGTCGGCATCATTGGTTTGCTGTTTTACTGCTTGGTGATGGCACTCGGGGCCGTTGCCCTCTATTGGGTTATCCGCCTCGGCGTGAAGCACGGCCTGAGATCGTACTATGCCGAGGTGGAACGGGACTCCGGCGCATCGGTCGATCCGCTGAACGGCCTTCCCAGGCCCTGAATCCCGCGGTCGCGCTGCGATCCTCTGCGGAGGTTCAGGGCTCAATCCGCTGGGAAATGCGGATGAGGTTGCCGGAGGGGTCGCGGAAGGCGCAGTCGCGCGGGCCCCAGGGCTGATCAAGGGGCTCCTGCATGACTTCGGCCCCGGGTGCTGTTCGTACCTTCTCGAATGTCGCATCGAGGTCATCGGTGCTGAACACGATATTGGGCAGCACCCCCTTGGTGAGCATGGCCTGGAGGGCGTCGCCGTCAGCCTGCGGCCGTCCGGCGTGGGGGTCTGAGAGCACTATCTCAAGCCCGGGTTGGAGCGGACTGCCGAGCGTGATCCACCGGTGCCCGTCGGAGGTGACATCGTTACGCACTTGGAGGCCAAGCCCGTCCCGGTAGAAGGCGATGGATTCGTCGGGATCGTTGACGATGATGTTGCAGTACTGGAGTGAAGTATTCATGCCGCAACGCTAATCCCGGGCGGTGGCCGGCGCTTCTCCGATCCTGCTCGAACCGTGCCGCGGCGGGCGCGTGTGTGATTTTACGGTGCAGGATGGCATTGCCTCAGCGGCGGGGTGTTCCCTCCTGCGGTAGGCGCTGGGGCTCTCTCCAACGATCTCGGTGAAACGGGCGCTGAAGGAGCCCAGGGATGTACAGCCCACCGCCATGCAGGCATCAGTGACGGTCATCCCCTCCCTCAGCAGTGCCATCGCCCGTTCGATCCGGCGCGTCATGAGGTAGCCGTAGGGCGTTTCGCCGTAGGCCGCGGAGAACTGCCGGGAGAAGTGGGCCGGGGACATGAACGCCTGGCGGGCCATTGCCGGAACATCCAGCGGGCGTGCGTAATCGCGGTCGATGCTGTCCCGCACCCGCCGGAGCAACGCCAGGGTGGTGAGATCCTGCTGGCCCATGCGAACGAGGATACTCCCGGGACTCGGGCCGGGGCGAGACCGGCGGTCCCGCCCCGGCCGGGCGTGGCGGCCCTGCCGGAACGGCTTCGTCGGACGCGGATCCTGCCCGCTAACGCGACTGCAGTGCGTCGAGGGCGACAGCCATTGCGGCGGCCACCCTCCCGTCGAGGCGAGCGCCGGGAACCGTGACGTCGTATCTGTCGCGCAGGGAGCGTCCCCGCTCCGACGTCATGACCACCTGGCCCGAGGCGTCAACGAAGTCGAAGTGGAAGAGGAAGGGTGCCGGGATGCTTTCGGCGAACGGCACGAGTTCCCATACCCGGCGGGCGACGGCCACGCCCATACTCCGCTCGCTTCCCACGGCCTGGACATCCGGTGCGTCGAGGTGCCAGGTGGAGCGCAGGAGCGACTTGCCGAAGTCCTTGCGGAAGCTGCCGAGGGGACGCCCCGCGGCATCGAGCACATCGTAGGTTGCTCCAAGATCGAGCCGCTGGCGGGCCTTGAAGGAAAACAGCCGTGTGGTTCGTGACTCGTCGGAGTAGAAAGTGACCTCCTCCTTGAAGGCCGCCCGCTTCTGCTGCGCGATCGCCAGCAGGGCACCGAACTGGCCGTCTGCTCCGACGGCGCGGATCTCGTAGCGGTTCACCATCATGGTGATCCGCTGCGCGACGGCGAAGCGCTCCACGCGCTGCAAAGTTTCCACGGTTCTCTCCCTCTTGACACATTGTCGTGCTGACAAGGTATTCGAAATTCGGCATGAGCAACAGCGGGCCCCGACGCAGTGCCGCAGCTAGGGTGGGGCCCATGGGGAATTATCAGGAGCCGGAATTCGAACCGGTCATCATTCAGGACCTTGGCGCGGAACCGTCAACGGCGGTGACAGCCGGCAATGGAAGGGAGAAACGCATTACCGGCGGGGAACCGTATTTCGTGGCCGCCTGGGCGCTTACCCTGCTGATGCTGGGCTCGGGCGCCGCCTGGCTCATTACGTTCGACCCCGGGATGGCGTTTGGCTCCTACGCCGGCTACGAGCCGCAGGGCACCTTTATCAACGGGGTCCCCGCCTCGGGCCCCTACCCGGGCAGGAACATTCTCGCCAATTACTTCCAGGCGGCCCCTCTGCTCCTCGTCGCCGGAATGAGCGCGTCGGTTCTCCTCCTCGCCGTGCACGGGGTGCTGCGGAACCGGCGCTGAAGCCGGCCGTCGCGACCATCCGCGATCGGGGAATAGTCAGGATACCGAAGGACCGTTGACAGGAATTAGTCCAGTCGCTTTACTTATCCCAACGGCGGGTCTTCCACTTTCACTTCCGTCGCTGCCCGCCCGTCCTCCTGCCGACCGAAGGCGACCTGCAGGATCGTTTGGTGGGTTCCAAATGGAGCAAAGGAGCACCATGCGAAAGTCAGTTCTCTGGGCCGCGCCCACCATCCCCTTTCTGGTTCTTGCGGCCTCTGGCTGCGCCCCTGCAGGCAATGACGCTGAGGGCGGCGACAAGTCCATCACCGTGGCGTATCAGAAAACCGCCACGTACACGCAGGTGGACGCCCTTATGAAGAAGGCAAAGGAAGATTTCGAATCGGCCAACCCGGGTTCAACGATCGAACTTGAACCCATCCAGGCGGAAGAGAACGACTACGCCACCAAGCTGGCGCTCATGCAGCGCTCCCCCGACACTGCGCCCGACGTCTTCTACGAGGACAGTTTCCGGGTACGGCCCGACGCGGAGGCCGGTTACCTCCTTGCCCTGGACGAGCACCTCGCAGAGTGGGAGGACTGGGACTCTGCGTTCATCGAAAGCGCCAAGCAGGCGGGCCTCGGTGCGGACGGAAAGACGTACGCCGTACCGATGGGCACCGACACCCGGGCCCTCTGGTACAACACCGAGGTCTTTAAGGAGGCGGGACTTCCGGTGCCGTGGGAGCCCAAGACCTGGGACGACATCCTCAGCGCTGCCGAAAAGATCAAGGCGGCAATCCCCGACGCCGTCCCCTTCAACATCTACTCCGGCACCGGCATGGGCGAAGCCGCGTCAATGCAGGGATTCGAGATGCTCCTCTACGGCACGGAGGACACCCTCTACGACACTGAGCAGAGCAAGTGGATCGTCGGGTCGCAGGGATTCAAGGACGCCCTGCAGTTCGTATCCGACGTCTACGTCGGCGGGCTTGGGCCGGACGTCGCAACGGCGCTCGACTCGAACTACTACCAGCAGCTCAACGGCGAGGGCTACCCCACCAACAAGGTCGGCGCATCGATCGACGGCTCGTGGATTGCCGGCACCTGGCTTGAGGGCGGGCCCGCGCCGTGGCCCGAATGGTCGGAAGTCATGGCAACCGCGCCCATGCCGACCCAGAATGGGCAGGAGCCCGGCGCCACGAGCATGTCCGGTGGCTGGACCCTCGCGGTGGGAGCGAACTCCAAGAACCCCGACCTCGCATTCGACTTCATCAGCACCGCGCTCAACAAGGACAACACCCTGTCCTTCAACGTAGCTGCGTCCCAGGTTCCGGTACGGAGCGACGTGGCGGAGGACCCCGCGTTCACGGATTCCAGCCCGGTGAACAAGTTCTTCAGCGACCTCGTCGAAGTGACACATTACCGACCCACCACCTCGGACTATCCGGAAATCTCCGGCAGCATCCAGCAGGCGATGGAAGCGGTCATGACGGGTGAACAGTCTGTTGACGAGGCCGCCGCCGCATACGACGAAGCGGTCAAGAACCTGGTCGGCGACGACAACGTCATCCAGAAGTGACAGTCACCCCGACCCGAACCGGCGGAACGGGAAGGCCGCCGCACGCGACGCGGCGCCAGGACGCGGCAGGCCGCAACCACATCACTGCGCGCCGCTCCGTGCGGCGCGCAGTGCCCCTCGTCCCCGCCGTCGTGCTCCTGGCGTTGTTCATGCTGGGCCCGGTGATCTGGTCCGTCTACGGCTCCTTCACCAATGCGTCCCTCTCGGGTACTGCAGCTTCAAACCCACGGTTCGTGGGCCCGGACAACTACATCGCCCTTGTGACCGATCCCGACTTCCCGAACGCGCTGTGGCTGACCGTCGTGTTTCTGCTCGTCTCCGCCGTCATCGGGCAGAACTTCCTCGGCCTGGGACTGGCCCTGCTGACCGCGGCGGCGCCAAAGGTGGTGCGCTCCATCGTCGCAACCACGGTTGTGACGGCGTGGGTCCTGCCGGAGATCGTTGCGGCATTTGCCTGCTACGCCTTCTTCAGCTCCGACGGGACGCTGAACCGGCTGCTGGCCGCCGGCAACGCGGAACCGGTCGACTGGCTGTTCAGCTACCCGATGGCGGCCGTCATCCTGGCCAACATCTGGAGGGGCACGGCGTTCTCGATGATGATCTACGAGGCTGCATTGAACGATGTGGCCCCCGAAATCACCGAGGCAGCCGTCATTGACGGAGCCGGCGGGTGGAAACGCCTGATCTACGTCACGATTCCCATGATCCGCAACAGCATCTCGACGAACCTGATGCTCATTACCCTGCAGACCCTTTCCGTCTTCACCCTGATCTTCGTGATGACGAGCGGCGGGCCGAACCAGCGCAGCACCACCCTTCCGATCTTCGCCTATGCCGAGGCGTTCGGGCTCGGGAAGGTCGGCTACGGCACGGCCATCGCCACGGTCATGCTGCTCATCGGCGCCGTGTTCTCCATCCTGTACATCCGTGTTCTCAAGCCGGGGGACAATTCATGACCGCCTCCATCTCCTCACCGCGCAAATCGATCTCCCGGGGCATCTCCTCGGCCGTCCTGCTCGCAATCGCCGCCTGCTTCCTCCTCCCGCTGGCCTGGCTGCTCCTCGCATCGTTGGACACCCAGGCCACTGCCTCGCTGAACATGCCGGCACAGTTTTCGCTGGCCAACTTCTCGGCGGTCCTGACACCGGAGCAGACCCTTTGGCCGCTCTGGAACAGCTTCCTCCTCTCGGCAGGCTGCGCCGTCATCACCGTGCTGGCCGCAGTGCTCGCCGCCTATCCCCTTTCCCGGTACCAGGCCCGGTACAACAAGCCGTTCCTGTACGGCGTGCTGTTCGGCACGGGACTTCCCATCACGGCGATGATGGTGCCCGTGTACAGCATGTTCGTCCGGCTGGGGCAGCTCGACAGCGTAGCCGCTGTGGCGTTGTTCATGGCCGCAACGTCGCTGCCGATGGCAATCTGGATGACCAAGAACTTCATGGACTCCGTGCCGATCAGCCTCGAAGAGGCGGCATGGATCGACGGGGCGAGCGCGATGCGCGCCCTGCGCACCGTTGTTGTTCCGCTGATGAGGCCCGGGCTCGCTGTGGTGTTCATCTTCGTGTTCATCCAGGCCTGGGGGAACTTCTTCATTCCCTTCATCCTGCTGCTCTCGAACCACAAACAGCCCGCCGCCGTGACGGTCTTCAACTTCTTTGGCCAGTACGGGAGCATCGCCTACGGGCAGCTCGCGGCGTTCTCCCTCCTCTACTCGATCCCCGTCATCGTCCTCTACGTCATCGTCACCAAGGGCATCGGCGGTTCATTCGCCACAGCCGGGGCGATCAAGGGCTAGCGCCCCGCAGCATCCATCCCCTTCCCGTGGCCTCTTGGCCACCGCCGGTTTCCGTCGGCTCAACGCACACCGAAAGGTCCCCAACGCATGCATTACGACAGCCCCCTCGTAGAGGCCCGCATCAGGCGTTTCCGCGGAGAACGACTCCAGCCGGCGCTCTACCGAAGCACCGCTCCCCTCAACCTCAGCTCCTGGGAAGTCCCCGATGAGCCGGTCCCCTTTCAGGAGGCGGTGCGCAACGAGTTCACTCCTGCCGAGCATGGAATGTACTGGGGCAAGCCGTGGGGAACGGTCTGGTTTCATGCTGAGGGAAAGGTGCCCCCGGCCTGGGCTGATGAGCAGGACGCGAGAGTTGAACTTGTCGTCGACCTCGGTTTCACCGGCGCACAGCCGGGATTCCAGGCCGAGGGCACCGTGTACTCGGCGTCGGGCCGCATCCTGAAGGCGGTGGAGCCGCTCAACCGCGGCGTCAGGTTCAATGCCGGCTTCGGCGAACCCGTCGACCTCTACATCGAGGCTGCGGCAAACCCGAACGTGGCACAGGACTTCCTGTTCATCCCCACCCCCTACGGGGACAAAGCGACGGCAGGGGATGCGAAGCTGTACCGCCTCGCCCAGATCGAAATCGGCCTCCTCGATCTGACGGTGTGGGAGCTCGAGCAGGACTTCGCCGCCCTCATGGGACTGCTGGAGCAGCTTCCCGCCTCCTCCCAGCGGCGCGCTGAGATCCTCCGCGCCCTCGACCGGGCCGTCGATGAAATGGACCCCGACGACGTCACCGGCACCGCGCAGCTCGGCAGGGACATCCTGGCGCCGGCCCTCGCCAAGCCGGCCTCCGCGAGCGCGCACCGGCTCCATGCCGTCGGGCACGCCCACATCGACTCCGCCTGGCTCTGGCCGACGCGCGAGACGGTACGGAAGGTGGCGCGCACCTTCTCCAACGTGTGCGACCTCATCGATGAGAACCCCGACTTTGTCTTCGCGGCGTCGTCGGCACAGCAGTATGCCTGGCTCAAGGCGTCGTATCCCGAGCTTTTCGAGCGGGTGAAGGCGAAGGTGGCCGCAGGGAACTTCGTTCCCGTCGGAGGGATGTGGGTCGAATCCGACACCAACCTGCCCGGCGGGGAAGCCCTCGCACGGCAGTTCGTGGCCGGCAAGAGCTTCTTCCTCCGCGAGTTCGGCGTTGAGTGCGAAGAGGTGTGGCTCCCCGATTCCTTCGGCTATTCCGCGGCGCTCCCCCAGATCATGGCCGCCGCCGGCGCGCGCTGGTTCCTGACGCAGAAGATCTCCTGGAACGAGACGAACACGATGCCGCACCATACCTTCCGCTGGGAGGGCATCGACGGCACGCAGCTGTTCACTCACTTCCCTCCCGTCGACACGTACAACTCCACCCTTGAGGGCGGGGAACTCGCCCGTGCCGAGGCCCAGTACGCCGAGAAGGGCATCGGCACCACATCGATGGTTCCCTTCGGCCACGGCGACGGCGGAGGCGGGCCGACCCGCGAAATGATTGCCGCCGCCCGCCGGACCCATTCCCTTGAGGGATCGCCCACCGTCACCCTCTCCAGCCCGCGGGCCTTCTTCGAGGACGCGGAGGCCGAGTATCCGCAGCCGCCGGTCTGGTCGGGAGAGCTCTACCTGGAATTCCACCGCGGCACCTACACGTCGCAGGCCCGCACCAAGCGCGGCAACCGGCGCTCGGAGCATCTCCTGCGGGAGGCCGAGCTCTGGGCAACGACGGCGGCCGTGCGCACCGGAGCCGCCTATCCGGATCAGGAGCTGCGGGAGATCTGGCAGCTTGTGCTGCTCCAGCAGTTCCACGACATCCTGCCCGGCTCCTCCATCGCCTGGGTCCACCAGGAGGCCGAGCGGAACTACGCCGAAGTGGCCGTGCGGCTCGAGTCGATCATCGAGGAGGCCGCCCGGAGCCTCCTCGGTACCGGACAGCACACCGCCCTGCTCAACGCATCGCCCTACCCGGTGCACGGCGTTCCGGCACTGGGCGCGGCCGCGGAGAATCCGCGCACCGGCACGGGCACCGTCAGCGCGGTGGACGGCGGTTACCGCCTTGAGAACGCCGCCGTCCGGGTCCTCGTTGACGGCGCCGGCCTCGTACGGTCCATCTACGACATCGAGGCCGGGCGTGAGCTGGTTCCCGAGGGTGCAGCGGCGAACCTCCTGCAGCTGCACCGCGACACGCCCACCCAGTGGGATGCCTGGGACATCGACGAGCACTACCGCCGGAACACCCGCGACCTTGACGAGGTCGCCGGGATGCAGGTCCTTGACGGAGCAGGCGGCCAGGCGCTGAGGATCGAGCGGGAATTCAATGCGTCGCGGGTGGTCCAGATCCTCTCCCTCGACGCCACCGAGCCCCGCCTCGACATCAGCACGGAGGTCGACTGGCACGAGCAGAAGAAGCTGCTCAAGCTGGCGTTCCCCCTCGACGTCCACGCCGACCGCGCAACCTCCGAGATCCAGTTCGGCCATATCCACCGCCCCACCCACGCCAACACCACCTGGGACGCCGCCCGCTTCGAAACGGTGGCGCACCGCTGGGTGCACGTCGGTGAAACCGGCTACGGGGTGTCAGTGGCGAACGACTCGACCTACGGCCACGACATCGCCCGCTCGTCCTCGAGCGGCCGGGGGTCGACCACCACGGTGCGGCTGTCGCTGCTGCGGGCTCCAACCTTCCCCGACCCCGCCGCAGACCAGGGCCAGCACCTGATGAAGGTGTCCGTCCGGGTAGGCGCCGGCATACCTGAGGCGGTCAAGGAGGGCTACCGGCTCAACCTGCCGCTGCGGACCGTTCAGGGAGTGGATTCCACCGACGTCCCTCCCCTGTTCACCGTGAGCCATGACGCGCTCGTCATCGAGGCGGTCAAGCTGGCCGAGGACGGCAGCGGCGACGTCGTGGTCCGTCTCTATGAGGCGCACGGGATGCGGGCCAGGGGCACGCTGACGGCCGGCTTCGGCTTCGCTGCGGTGCAGGAGACAGACCTCCTTGAGCGTCCCGTCGAGGGCGTGGCGGTGCGCCGGGGGGACTCCCCCACGGTGGAGCTGGAGCTGCGGCCATTCCAACTCGCAACGCTAAGATTTGCACTCAAGGGTTAGCCCGAAGGACCTATTCGAGGTGGAGGTTGGTGCCGTGAGCACTGTATTCGGTGCGCCTTCGCGCCGCGGCACCAACCTTCCCCGGATGGGCGACTTCAACCAGACAGTTGTCCTTGACGCAATCCGGCGGTCGAAAGGCGGCCTCAGCCGCGTTGAGCTCGCCGCGGCAACCGGACTGTCGGCGCAGACACTTTCGAATATCGCCCGGCGGCTGCTTGACCAGTCACTGGTCGTCGAGTCCGGGACGGTCAGGAAGGGGCGCGGGAAGCCGAGGACGGTACTCACCCTCAACCCGACGGCGTGCTACGCGGTCGGGGTGCACCTTGATCCTGCAATCATCACCTTCGTGATCCTCGACCTCAGCGGACGTGTCATCGCCCACTCCACGCGGCGTACCCCGCTGAAGCCCGGCGCCGAGGCCGTGGTCGACGTCATGGCGTCGGCCGTCGCCGACCTGCTGGCCGGTGCGGGAGTGGACCGGGAGCTCGTGCTAGGCGTCGGCGTCGCCTCGCCCGGACCGATCGACCCGGTGCGCGGCGTGGTCGTCGATCCTCCGTTCCTGCTCGGATGGCACCAGGTCCCGCTGCGCGACTCCCTCAGCCGGGCAACCGGCTTCCCGGTGGTGCTCGAGAAGGACGTCGCCGCCGCGGCGGTCGCCGAGATCTGGGGCAGCCACAGCGACTCTCCGGAAAACTTCATCTTCGTCTACCTCGGAACGGGCATCGGCATGGGCCTGGTATCGGGGGGCTCGGTGCTTCGCGGACGGACGCAGAACGCCGGAGAGGTCGGGCACATCGTCGTAGCTCCCGACGGGCCGGAGTGCTCGTGCGGGCTGCGGGGCTGCCTCGCGGTGACCTGCATGCCGCAGAACCTCGTGCAGGAGGCAGTGCGGATCGGCGTGCTCGGCTACCCCGTGAACAACGCCGATCCGGGAGCGGTCGAAACGGCGTTCCTTGAACTGTGCTCCCGCGCCCTGAACGAGCAGGCCGCGCGCATGATCATCGACGTCTCCGCGGAACGTGTGGCGAAGGCGGTGTCCGTGCTGACGAACGCCCTTGACTTCGACCGGGTGGTGTTCGGAGGCCCGTACTGGCCCCTGCTTGCCGAGTCCTATCTCGGGATCGTTCCGGCGAGCCTGCACCGCCTCACCGTCGCACCGCACACGGAGGCCATCCAGGTTGAGGGGACCGCCTTCGGTACCGATGTGGGCGCGGTGGGCGCCGCGTGCACGGTTTTCGATGACGCACTCTCACCGCACACGAAGCAGCTGCTGCTGCAGACCTGACTACCGGCCCCGGAGCGGTTCAGCCCGCCAGGTTCCGGCGGTAGAAGTCCTCGAGCGCGTGGAGCTTCTTCTCGCTGCGGTGCGGCACAGCCCCGGCGAGGTTGACCGCCACGTCGTCGAGGTGGGCGTGCCAGTGAGCCATGAGCTTCGGCAGGGCCGCCCGGTCTTCGATGACCATCCGCACCGTCACCGCCGTCGCCTCGCCATCCACCGTAAGGTCCACCTCGGTGAGTTCAACGAGCGGTTGTTCCTCGGGGTCGGCCGTGATGGCGTCGTTGACCAGGAGCAGCGGTGCCTCGTACCGGCGGTCGAAGCGGAACATCTCGGCGCCGTCCTCCTGCTCGATCACGCCCATGGTCTGGGAGAGGGAGAACCGGCGTCCGTACTCATCGCGCAGCTGCGCCCAGGACGGACCGGGGCGGGGCGCCGTGCCGGCGGCGGCAGCGCGAAGGCCGCCGAGGATCAGCTGCCACCCGGCGGCCCCCTCGGTCAGGAATTCGTCGGTTTCCGGGTGCATGCGCACCTGGATCAGGGTGCCGTCCCCGCAGGGCAGCACCCGGAACTCGACGATCGAGACGAGGCCGAACTCGTCCTCCCACGTGTACTGAAGCTTCGTGGGCGGATCGAACTGGAGGACCGTGCCCGAGACCACAACCCCGTCCAGGTGGAGCGTGTACGCCTTGCCGAGCTGCAGCCCTTTTTCGAGCCGCCCAAGCCACTGTTCCACCTTGGGCGGGGAGGTGAGCAGCTCCCAGATGTAGGGCCGCGGGTAGTCGAGCTGCTCGTCGAAGGCCAGGACGTGTCCTTCGCGCACCTTTTCGATCCGGCCGGTGAGCTCCGGCACCGCCGCCCGCATGAGATGGGATGTGTCGGTGGATGGTTCCATTGCTGCCTCCGGGTCGGTTGAGCACAACCTACTCCGGGACCGGAGCCTACGGAAGACTCACGGCGCCCCCGCCGCTGGAGGCAGCGAAAGAACGCACGTCCCGCAGCCCGGCCTCCAGGGCGGAGAGCTGCCGGGCCACGGCGGAGGGCGCTGTTCCGCCCTGCCCGTTACGGCTGTTGAGGGAGCCCTCCACGCTGAGCACCGTCCGCACCTCCGGGGTCAGGTGGGTCGAGATTCCCGCGAACTCCTCGTCCGTGAGGTCCTCAAGCCCCACTCCGCGGCCCTCGGCAAGGCGCACCGCCGAGCCGGAGAGCTCGTGGGCCTCCCGGAAGGGCACGCCCTGGCGCACGAGCCATTCGGCGATGTCCGTCGCGAGCGCGAACCCCTGCGGGGCGAGCTCGGCCATGCGCTGGGTGTTGAAGGTGAGGGTTGCAAGCATTCCGGCGACGGCCGGCAGCAGCAGCTCGAGGGTGTCGACGGCGTCGAAGACCGGCTCCTTGTCTTCCTGGAGGTCCCGGTTGTAGGCGAGGGGCAGGCCCTTGAGCGTCGCGAGCAGTCCGGCGAGGTCTCCGATCAGCCGGCCGGCCTTGCCGCGGGCGAGTTCGGCGACGTCGGGGTTCTTCTTCTGCGGCATGATCGAGGACCCGGTGGAGAACGCATCGTCGAGCGTGACGAAGGAGAACTCGCGGGTGGCCCAGAGGATGACCTCTTCGCTGATCCGGGAGAGGTCGACACCGATCATTGCGGCAACCCACGAGAACTCCGCGTAGACGTCGCGGGACGCGGTGCCGTCGATCGAGTTGTGGGTGGCGGAGTCGAAGCCGAGCTCCGTCGCGACCGCTTCGGGGTCGAGCCCCAGCGAGGATCCGGCAAGCGCGCCGGACCCGTACGGGGAGACCGCCGCGCGCCGGTCCCAGTCCTGGAGCCGCTGCACATCGCGCAGCAGGGCCCAGGCGTGAGCCAGGAGGTGATGGCTCAGGAGCACCGGCTGCGCGTGCTGGAGGTGGGTCCTCCCCGGCATCGGCGCGTTGGGGTGCGCCTTGGCCTGGGCGAGGAGCGAGTCGACGGTGTCGAGGACCCCGCCGGCGATGATCCGGGCATGGTCGCGCAGGTACATGCGGCCAAGGGTTGCGACCTGGTCGTTCCGGGAGCGGCCGGCGCGCAGCTTTCCGCCGAGGGCGGTGCCGGCCCGCTCGATCAGCCCGCGTTCGAGGGATCCGTGGACATCCTCGTCGTCGTCGTCGGGTGTGTAGGCCCCCGAGCGGACATCGGCGTCGAGCGCGTCGAGCGCGGCGAGCATCTCCCGCAGTTCGGCGTCGTCAAGCAGGCCCGCGCCGGCGAGCACGCGGGCGTGGGCCCGGGACCCCGCCAGGTCGTAGGGGGCGAGGCGCCAGTCGAAATGCGTCGACTTGCTCAGCGCCGCGAGGGCGCCGGCAGGTCCGGTGGCGAACCGCCCTCCCCACAGGGACCCGGCGTTGGTGGCGCCCCCCGCCGCTCCCGCCATGTCAGGCACCGGCCCGCTGGTCGCGGCCGGAGGCCACCTTCGAGGAGAGCCCGAAGATTTCGATGAAGCCGCGCGCCATCGACTGGTCGAACGTGTCGCCGGTGTCGTAGGTCGCGAGGTTGAAGTCGTAGAGCGCCGTCTCGGAGCGCCGCCCGGTCACCGTGGCCCGCCCGCCGTGGAGTTCCATGCGGATGTCGCCGGTGACGTACTTCTGGGTGTCCTCAACGAACGCGTCGAGGGAGCGCTTCAGCGGCGAGAACCACTGGCCGTCGTAGACCAGTTCGGTCCAACGCTGGTCCACTGTCTTCTTGAAGCGGGCCTGCTCGCGTTCGACCGTCACGTTCTCCAGTTCACGGTGCGCCGCGATGAGGGCCATCGCTCCGGGGGCCTCGTAGATCTCGCGGCTCTTGATGCCCACGAGCCGGTCCTCGACGATGTCGATCCGGCCGACGCCCTGCGCGCCGGCCCTGCGGTTGAGCTGCTCGATCGCCTGGAGGGGCGTGACGGGTGTGCCGTCGATGGCCACGGGGATGCCGGCCTTGAAGCTGATGACCACCTCGTCTGCCACCGGGGAGAAGTCGGGAGAGTCGGTGTACTCGTACACGTCCTTGGTGGGCCCGTTCCAGATGTCTTCGAGGAAGCCGGTTTCGACGGCGCGGCCCCAGACGTTCTGGTCGATGGAGAAGGGATTCTTCTTTGTGGTCTCGATCGGCAGGTTGTTGGCCTCGGCGAACGCGATGGCCTTGTCGCGGGTCAGTGCGAGGTCGCGCACCGGGGCGATGCACTTGAGGTCTGGGCCGAGGGTCTGGATGCCAACCTCGAACCGCACCTGGTCGTTGCCCTTGCCGGTGCAGCCGTGGGCAACGGTGGTGGCACCGAACTCGCGGGCGGCGGCGACGAGGTGCTTGACGATGACGGGCCGGGAGAGCGCCGAGACGAGGGGGTAGGCGTCCATGTAAAGCGCGTTGGTCTTGAGCGCGGGCATGCAGTACTCGGTGGCGAACTCGTCGCGTGCGTCGGCGATATAGGCCTCGACGGCACCGCAGCCGAGTGCCCGCTGGCGGATTGCTTCGAGCGATTCCCCTCCCTGTCCGACGTCGACGGCCACGGCGATCACTTCGGCGCCGGTGGCTTCGGCGATCCAGCCGATTGCCACTGAGGTGTCGAGTCCGCCGGAGTAGGCAAGGACGATGCGTTCGGTCACTGGGTGTGCTCCTCTGAAAGTTCGGATGGGTGGTGGGTGGGTTCGACCGCGCCGCGGTTCGGCGACGGGTTCTCGGGTGAAGAGGTCTCGGGTGAAGCATCGCGCGTCGGGCCGGGCGGGCCCGGCACGAGGAGCGGTTCGGCACCGCTCAGCGGGTCCTGGGCGAAGTTCAGGAAGCGCTCGGCGACCGCGGCTCCCCCGTTGGGGTCCCGGGTGACGATCATGACCGTGTCATCGCCGGCGATGCTGCCAAGGACCGAGGGCATGATGGAGTGGTCGATCGCCAGGGCGAGGAAGTTCGCGGCGCCCGGCGGAGTGCGGAGGATGACGATGTTCGCCGACGCCTCGGCGGTGACGAGCAGTTCGGCGCACAGCCGGCCCAGCCTCGCATCGAGGATCTCCTGGGTGAGCCCGGTCTGTGGTGCCCTGCCCCCGCCCTCCCCCGGAACGGCGTAGACAAGTGCGCCGTCCTTTCCGCGGACGCGCACGGCGCCGAGCTCGACGAGGTCCCGGGAAAGCGTCGCCTGGGTCACCTGCACCCCGTCGGCGGCGAGCAGCGCCGCGAGCTCGGCCTGCGAGCGGACCGACCGCGCCGTGAGCAGGGCCGTGATCTGCGCCTGGCGGGCTGTCTTCGTCGCCGGCCGCGACCCGTCGCGCTGCACGGTCATGGCGTGCCCGCCGGAGCCGAGGCGCGCAGCAGCCACACGAGCAGCGCCTTCTGGGCGTGGAGCCTGTTCTCCGCCTCGTCCCAGACAACGGACTGCGGGCCGTCAATGACGTCGGCGGAGATCTCGTAGCCGCGGTAGGCAGGCAGGCAGTGAAGGACGACGGCGTCAGGGGCGGCGAGGGCCAGGGCGGCGCCGTCGACGGCGTAGGGACGGAACAGCGCCAGCCGCTGTTCCTTCTCGTCCTCCTGGCCCATCGAGACCCAGGTGTCGGTGGCAACCACGTCGGCCCCGGCCAGCGCCTGGGCGGGGTCGGTTGTGACGAGGACCGACCCTCCGGTTTCCTCGGCACGGCGTACGGCGGCGGCCACGATCCGCTCCTCGGGAAGGTGCCCCGCCGGGCCGGCGATCCGCACGTGCATTCCAGCGGTCACGCCGGCGAGGAGGTAGGAATTGGCCATGTTGTTCGCGGCGTCGCCGAGGTAGCTCAGGGTGAGCCCTGCCAGTGCTCCCTTGTGTTCGCGGACGGTCATCAGGTCGGCCAGCAGCTGGCACGGGTGGTAGTCGTCGGAGAGGGCGTTGATCACCGGAACGGTGGAGCCGGCTGCCATCTCCTCAAGCCCGGACTGGGCGTAGGTGCGCCAGACGACTGCTGCGACCATCCGCTCCAGCACCCTCGCCGTGTCGGAGATCGACTCCTTGTGCCCGAGCTGGGATTCTCCCGCGCCGATGATCAGCGGCACACCGCCAAGGTCGGCGATGCCTGCGGCGAACGAGATCCGGGTGCGGGTGGAGGTCTTGTCGAAGATGACGGCAACGGTTTTCCGGCCGGCCGCGCCCGCGGCGAGGGGTGCCTCGGCGTAGGGATCCTTTTTCAGGGCGAGCGCCAGGTCGAGGATATCTGCCTGCTCCCCCGGGGTGAGGTCGGTGTCGACCAGGAAGTGGCGCGTCATGCTGGTGCTCCTTGCGCTTGCTGAAGGATGGCGGGCAGTGCCTCGAGGAAGGACCGGGCCTGGTCGGGGGTGAGGATCAGCGGCGGGGCGAGCCGGAGGGTCCGGGGGCCGGGGCTGTTGATGATGAATCCGGCGTCGAGTGCCGCCCCCACCGCCGCGGGGGCGTAGTCGCCGTCGAGGTCGATGCCGATGAGCAGGCCCCTGCCGCGGACCTCCGCCACCCCGGGCAGGGCGGCGATGCCGGCGCGGAGCCGGTCTCCGACCTCGCGCACGTTCTTCAGCGCATCGGTCGTCTCGAGGGTGTGCAGCGTCGCCAGCCCTGCGGCGGTGGCGACGGGGTTGCCGCCGAAGGTGCTTCCGTGCTGGCCCGCGGTCAGCAGGCCGGACGCTGCGGGCCCGAAGGTCAGCAACGCCCCGATGGGGAACCCGCCACCAAGGCCCTTGGCCAGCGTCACCGCGTCGGGCACGATGGCGTCGGGCCCCTCGGCGTGGGCGAACCAGGCGCCGGTGCGGCCGACGCCGGTCTGCACTTCGTCGACGATGAGCAGGGCTCCGTGCCGCAGGGTCGCCTCACGGGCCCGCGGCAGGTACCCGGCGGGCAGCGGATGCACCCCTGACTCCCCTTGGAGGGGTTCGAGGAACACTGCCGCAACGGTCTCGTCGATGGCTTCGACGAGCGCCTCGATGTCGCCGAAGGGCACATGCTCGACGCCGCCGGGCAGCGGTTCGAAGGGTTCCCGGTAGGCCTTTTTCCAGGTAAGGGCCAGAGCCCCCATGGTGCGGCCGTGAAAGGCCCCCTCGAGAGCGAGGATGCGGTTGCGCTTCGGCGAGCTGTTCCGGCGTGCGAGTTTGAGGGCCGCCTCGATGGCCTCGGCGCCGGAGTTCGTGAAGAACACCTTCGATCCGGCCGGCGCCGCGGCAAGCGCAAGCAGTTTCTCCGCCAGGGCCACCTGGGCGGGGCTGGTGAAGAAATTGGAGATGTGGCCGAGGGTTGAGAGCTGGGCGGTGATGACCGCCGTGAGGAACGGGTGGGCGTGGCCGAGGGTGTTGACGGCGATGCCGCCGAGCAGGTCGAGGTACTGCCTGTCGTCGGCGTCCCAGACGTTGCAGCCCTCTCCCTTCACCAGGACCCGCTGCGGGGTGCCGAACACGCCGAGGAGCGACGAACCGTACCGGGTGAGCCAGGCCTCGGAGGACGTGCCGGCCGGTGCGAGGCTGCTCAGGAACTCGGCCCCGGCGGTTCCGGCTTCCGGCACCGGCGTTCCCGGGCTCATGCCGTGCCACCGTTCGGCGAAGGGACCGCCGGCAGCGGACGGTGGTCGGGGACCACCTGAGTGCCGATACCCGCCGTGGTGAAGGTTTCAAGGAGCATCGAGTGGGCAAGGCGGCCGTCGACGATGTGGGCGCGGTCGACTCCCCCGTCGACGGCTTTCAGGCAGGCTGCCATCTTCGGGATCATGCCGGCCTGGAGCGAGGGCAGCATGGTGCGCAGTTCGGCCGCGGTGAGGGAGGAGATCAGGGAGTCCTTGTCGGGCCAGCGCGCATAAAGGCCCTCGACGTCGGTCAGGATCACGAGCTTTGACGCTCCCAGGGCCTCGGCGAGGGCTGCGGCGGCGGTGTCGGCGTTCACGTTGAGCACCTGGCCGGTGCCCTCCCCGGCGGAGTCGACCTCCGGTGCCACCGTCGAAATAACGGGGATGCGCCCGGCCTGGAGGATGTCGAGGATGGCGCCCGGGTTGACCCCGGTCACCTCGCCGACAAGCCCGAGGTCGACCTCCTCGCCGTTCACCACCGTGCCGGTGCGGGCGGCGCGCAGGAGGCCCCCGTCTTCCCCGGAGAGTCCGACGGCGTAGGGTCCGTGGGCGTTGATGAGGCCGACGAGTTCGCGGCCCACCGAGCCGGTGAGGACCATGCGCACCACGTCCATCGCCTCGGGGGTGGTGACGCGCAGGCCGCCCTGGAAATCGGAGTCGATGCCCAGGCGCTTGAGCATCGCGCTGATCTGCGGCCCTCCCCCGTGCACGACGACGGGGCGGATGCCGACGTGGTGCAGGAAGACGATGTCTTCGGCGAAGGCACGCCGCAGGTCGTCGTTGATCATCGCGTTTCCGCCGTACTTGATGACCATCGTCGTGCCGGCGAAGCGCTGGATCCACGGCAGTGCCTCGATGAGGGTTTCGGCCTTGTCCTGGGCCGTGGCGGCCGGTGGAAGTGTTGGAGAGGTCATGGGGGTCCGGTCAGCTCGAGTAGGCGGAGTTTTCGGTCACGTATGCGTGAGTGAGGTCGTTGGTCCAGATCGTTGCCTCCGCGGTGCCCGCGGCGAGGTCGATCTCGACGGACACGTCGCGCCCCGTGAGGTCGACGAGCTCCCTGGGGTCCCCGATCGCCCCGCCGCGGCAGATCTGGACACCGTTCATCGACACGTTGAGCCGGTCCGGTTCGAAGGCGGCGTCGGTGGTTCCCACGGCGGCGAGAACCCGCCCCCAGTTCGGGTCGTTGCCGAAGATCGCGGTCTTGAAGAGGTTCGATCGGGCCACAGCCCTGCCCACCGTCTCGGCGTCCTTTTCGGAGGCGGCGTTGATCGTGGTGATGGCGATGGTGTGGCTTGCCCCTTCGGCGTCGTCAATCAGCTGCGCGGCGAGGTCGAGGCAGACGCCGGTCAGGGCCGCCGTGAACTGCTCCGGGTCGGGCTCGATCCCGCTGGCGCCCGAGGTGAGCAGCACCACGGTGTCGTTGGTTGACATGCACCCGTCGGCGTCGGTGCGGTCGAAGCTGACCCGCACCGCGTCGCGCAGCGCGGCGTCGAGCCCCTGCGGGGGCAGCACGGCGTCGGTGGTGAGGACGACGAGCATCGTGGCAAGGCCCGGGGCCAGCATGCCTGCACCCTTGGCCATGCCGCCGATGGAGTATCCCTCGCTGGCGCTGTCGGGCGAGGACGGGTAGCGGGCCTGCTTGGAGACCGAGTCGGTGGTCATGATCGCCTCGGCCGCCGCCCCTCCGCCGGCCGAGCTGAGCGTCCCGGCGGCGGCTGCGACCCCTCCAAGGAGTTTGTCCATGGGCAGCTGCTCGCCGATCAGCCCGGTGGAGCAGACGAACACGTCGGTTGCCGAGATGCCAAGCAGGTCGGCGGTGACCTCCGCGGTCGTGTGGGTGTTCTGGAAGCCTTCGGGGCCCGTGCAGGCGTTGGCGCCGCCGGAGTTGAGCACGACGGCGTCGACCCGCCCGTCAGCGACCACCTGGCGCGACCAGTGGACGGGAGCAGCGGCCACGCGGTTGGAGGTGAACACCGCCGCCGCGTTGAGCAGGGGCCCGTCATTGACGACCAGGGCCAGGTCCGGGCCGCCCGAGGCCTTGATGCCTGCGGCGGTTCCGGCGGCCCGGAATCCGCCGGGTGTGGTGATGCTCATGGCGCGGTTCCTTGGAAGGTGAGGCCTGCCGACTCGTCGAGTCCGAGGGCGATGTTCATTGACTGGACTGCGCCGCCGGCGGTGCCCTTGGTGAGGTTGTCGATGACGGCGGTGACGATCACCCGCCCCGCGTGGTCGTCGTAGGCGAGCTGCAGGTTCACGTGGTTGGAGCCGAGGACGGCCTTGGTGGTGGGCCACTGGCCCTCGGGAAGGAGCCTGACGAAAGGTTCGGTGTCGTAGGCGTTGTGCCAGGCTTCGCGGAGCTGCGCCGCCGTCGTTCCCGCGCGAACCCGGGCGGTGGCCGTGGTGAGGATGCCGCGGGCCATGGGGGCGAGGGTGGGGGTGAAGGAAACGCTTACCGCTTCCCCCGCCACGGCGCCGAGGCCCTGTTCGATCTCCGGGGTGTGGCGGTGTAGCCCGCCCACGCCATAGGGGCTCATTCCGCCCATGACCTCCGAGCCGAGCAGGTGCGCCTTGGCAGACTTGCCTGCGCCTGAGGCGCCGGAGGCCGAAACCACAACGACGTCGTCGGGCTCGAGCAGGCCTGCCGAGAACCCGGGGGCGAGGGCGAGCAGGACGCTCGTCGGATAGCAACCCGGAACCGCGATGCGGCGGGCTCCGCGGAGTTTCTCCCGGGCACCGGGGAGTTCGGGCAGGCCGTACGGCCAGGTGCCGGCGTGGGCGGACCCGTAGAACTTCTCCCACGCTTCGGGGCTCTCGAGCCGGTGGTCGGCACCGGCGTCGATGACGAGGGTGTCGCCGGGCAGCTGCGCGGCGAGATCGGCGCTCGCGCCGTGCGGCAGGGCGAGGAACACGACGTCGTGGCCGGAGAGCGCTTCCACCGAGGTTTCCTCGAGCACCCGGTCGGCGAGCGCGTGGAGGTGCGGCTGGAGGCTGCCGAGGCGCTCCCCGGCGTTGCTGTGCGCGGTGACGGCTCCGACTTCGGCGTCCGGGTGGGAGGCAAGGAGGCGCAGCAGCTCCCCGCCGGCGTATCCACTGGCTCCGGAAACGGCTACTGAGATGCTCATTCCCCAACCCTAGCTGAATATTATTCACATATCCACATAACTATGCACACGCGGTTCGGGGATGCCGTTCCCTACCGGCGGCCCTAGCATGGGGAACCTACCCCGAGGAATGGAGAACCGATCATGCCACAAGCCATCGTCGTTGAGCAGCCGGGCGGCCCGGAGGTCCTCCGGATGGCCGAGGTTGCGCGCCCGGTGCCGGGCGGCTCCCAGCTCCTGGTCGAGGTCGCCGCCGCAGGGGTCAATTTCATCGAGACCTATCAGCGCAGCGGCATCTATGCGATAAACCTCCCGTTCACCCCCGGAGCGGAGGCGGCGGGAGTGGTGGTGGAGGTCGGCGCGGAGGTCGGCGACTTCGCTGTCGGCGACCGTGTGGCTTTCGCGGAGGGCATCGGGACGTACGCCGAGTTCGCGCTCGTCGATGAGGTGAAGGCCCTTCGGGTTCCCGACGGCGTCGACCTTGAAACCGCCGCCGCTGTTCCGCTTCAGGGAATGACTGCCCACTACCTGATCAATTCCACCTTCCGCGTCGAGGCCGGGCACACCGTGCTGACCCACGCCGGGGCGGGTGGGGTGGGTCTTTTGCTGATCCAGCTCCTCAAGGCCAAGGGCGCACGGGTCATCACCACCGTTTCCTCCGCCGAGAAGGAATCCCTGGCCCGTGCCGCCGGCGCCGACGAAGTGCTGCGGTACGGCGGGTTCGCCGAAGCGGTGCGCGGCCTGACCGACGGCGCGGGGGTTGACGTTGTCTACGACGGCGTTGGCGCGGCGACCTTCGACGGGTCGCTCAGGAGCCTGCGCGTGCGCGGAACCCTTGTGCTCTTCGGCGCCGCCTCCGGCCCGGTGGCCCCGGTCGATCCGCAGCGCCTCAACAGCGGAGGGTCGCTGTTCCTCACCCGGCCCACACTGGCCCACTACCTGCAGGACGCCGCGGAACGGCGCTGGCGGGCCGAGGAGCTGTTCGGGGCGGTGGCCACCGGCGCCCTCGACGTGCGCATCGGCTCCCGTGTCGCGCTCGCCGACGCCGGCAGTGCGCACGAGCAGCTCCAGGCCCGCCGCACCACGGGCAAGGTGCTGCTCCTGCCCTGACCGGACCGGCGAACAAGCGACCGGGTGAAAAGGGAAGGGCAGGCCGTAGACCGCCTGCCCTTCCCTTTGCCCGTCGGGCCGCGCCGTCAGCGTTGAACCGCGCCGAACCGTTCGGCGGCGAGCCGGGTTGCGGCGTCGCGCGCCGCGCTTGCCTCCTCCGCTGTCAGGGTGCGGTCGGGGGCCCGGAACCGCAGCGCGAACGCGAGTGATTTCCTGCCCGCCTCGATGCCCTGGCCGGAGTACTCATCGAACAGGCTCACGTCCTCGAGCAGATCTCCGGCACCGCTGCGCAGGGCCTCAAGCACCTCCGATGACGCAAGGTCGGCGTCGACGACGAGCGCCACGTCCTGGGTGGTTGCCGGGAAGGTCGAGAGCGGGCGGGCGACGATGACGTCGGCGGCGGCCTCGAACAGCAGGTCGGCGTTCACCTCCAGGGCGACGGTCCGCGGCGGCAGGTCCTGGGCAGCCGTCACCTGCGGGTGAAGCTCCCCGGCGTACCCGACAACCTCGCCGGTGCGCAGTCGCAGCAGCGCGGTGCGCCCGGGATGGAAGGCCTGGTGCAGCCCCTGCTCCACCACGAGGTCGACCCCGAGGACCTCCCCCATCAGGCGCGCCGTCCCCACGGCGTCCGCCCAGTCCCAGGCACGCGGCGCGTAGCCCGGTGAGGGCGGAGCCTCGTTGCCGGTGTACAGCGCGGCGAAGATCAGGGGCTGGTGGGGAATGCCCTCGTACAGACCGTCGAGCACCTCATCGGAGGGCCGGACGCCCAGCGGCGGGATGCTCTCGCTTCCCATGGTCTCGGACGGCAGGAACACCAGGCCGGCTTCGAACAGGGCGAGGTCACGGAACCCGCGCGAGAGGTTCCGTTTGGCCAGTTCAATGAGCCCGGGCAGCACCGACGTGCGCAGGTATCCCAGTTCCGCGCTCAGCGGGTTGGCCAGCTTGACCGCCGGCGCGGGCCGCTCGGCGTCGGGCGAGCCGAACAGGTCGTTGCCTGCCTTGCTGACGAACGGGTAGGAGAGCACCTCGGTCATCCCCGACGCCGCGAGGGCGTTGAGGAGCCGCCGGCGCTGCTGCTGGACGCGGGTGAGTCCGCGTCCCGGAGGCGCCGTCGGGAGCGTCGAAGGGATCTTGTCGTAGCCCACGAGGCGGATGATTTCCTCGGTGAGGTCCTCCCGGGTTTCGAGGTCGGGCCGCCAGCTGGGCACGGTCACGGTGTACCCGGCGGGTGCGGAGTCGACGGCCGCCCCGATGTCTTCGAGGGCGCCCGTGATCTGGTCCGCGGTGAAGTCGACGCCGATCAGGCGCGCGGGGAAATCCGCGGGCAGCTCGATCGTGACGGGTGCGGGCGGGGTGCCGACGTCGGTGGCTGCGGTGTCGGCAGTTCCTCCGGCGAGGGCGGTGATGAGCTCCACGGCGCGCTGCGCCGCGATGTCGGCGACGTTCCAGTCGACTCCGCGCTCGAAGCGCTTGGAGGCCTCGGAGGGAAGCCGGTGGCGCCGGCGCGTGCGGCCGATGCTGACCTCCTCGAAGTGCGCCGATTCGATCAGGACGTTCGCGGTTGCCGCGGACACCTCGGTCGAGGCTCCTCCCATGACCCCGGCGATGCCGATGGGGCCGGATGCGTCGGTGATCAGCAGATCGCCCGGGTCGAGCGCGCGGTCCTTGCCGTCAAGGGTTGTGAGTTTTTCCCCTGCTCCGGCCCTGCGGACAACGATTTCACCGGAGAGGCGGTCGAGGTCGTAGAAGTGGAGCGGCTGGCCCAGTTCGAGCATGACGTAGTTCGAAATGTCGACGACAAGGGAGATGGAGCGGATTCCGGCGAGGCGCAGCCGGGCGCTCATCCAGGGCGGGGTCGGCCGCGTGGGGTCCACTCCGCGGACGGTCCGGGCAACGAAGCGGTCGCAGCCGTCCTTGCCGTAGATGGGCGCGGAATCCTCGAGGCGCACCGGGTATCCGGCGCCCTGGGACTCCGGAACGGTGACCGTGCCGGCCGGGTCGATGAACTTCGTTCCGGTGGCGTGAGCGTATTCGCGGGCGACACCGCGGATGGAGAAGCAGTAGCCGCGGTCGGGCGTCACGTTGATCTCGGCGGCCTCGTCGTACAGCCCGAGGAGTTCCATCGCGTCGGATCCGACCTCCGGGTCGAGCCCGAGGGTGGAAAGGACGAGGATGCCGTCGTGGTCGTCGCCGATTCCGAGTTCGCGGACCGAGGCGATCATGCCGGCGGAGACGTGCCCGTAGGTCTTCCGGGGGCTGATGGCGAAGTTCCCGGGGAGGACGGCTCCGGGAAGGGTCACAACGACCTTGTCGCCCTCGGCGAAGTTGTGGGCGCCGCAGACTATGCCCTGGACACCGGTTGGGTCGATGCCTTCTCCGGAGAGCGCCTGCGCGGCGCCGTCTGGCACCACCTGCACCTGGCACCAGTTGATCGTCTTGCCGTTGGACTGCGGCTCCTTGACGATGCTGAGGACCCGGCCCACGACGATCGGGCCCTTGAGCTCGTCGGTGGGCCGGTGGACCGCTTCTTCCTCGAGGCCGACCGTGACAAGGTCGGCCATCACGTTCTCTGCAGTTGCTTCAGCAGGCACCGCGGCGTATTCGCGCAGCCATGAAAGGGGGACTCTCATTTAGATCTCCATCCCGAAGTGCTGGCTGAACCGGACATCGCCTTCGATGATGTCGCGCATGTCGCTTACCTCATTGCGGAACATGAGGGCGCGCTCGATGCCCATGCCGAAGGCAAATCCCGAGTAGACCTCGGGGTCGATCCCCGCGGCGCGCAGGACGTTGGGGTTGACCATGCCGCAGCCGCCCCATTCAATCCATTGGGCGCCGCCCTTGGCGCCCGGGTGCCAGATGTCCAGTTCCGCGCTCGGCTCGGTGAACGGGAAGTAGTTGGGCCGCAGGCGCACCTTGGCCTCGTCGCCGAAGATCTGCCGGGTGAAGTGTTCCAGTGTCCCGACGAGGTCCGCCATGGTCAGCCCCTTGTCGATGGCCAGGCCCTCGAACTGGTGGAAGACGGGAGTGTGGGTCGCGTCGAGCTCATCGGTGCGGAACACCTTGCCCGGACACAGCACGTAGATGGGCACGTCGCGCTCGAGCATCGAGCGGACCTGCACCGGCGAGGTGTGGGTGCGCAGCACGAGGTGGGCACTGGGCGGCTCAACGAAGAACGTGTCCTGCATTTCGCGTGCCGGGTGGTCCGGCTTGAAGTTCAGCGCATCGAAGTTGAACCACTCGGATTCAAGTTCGGGCCCTTCGGCGATCTCCCAGCCCATTCCAACGAAAACGTCGATGACGCGGTCCTGGAGGGTGGAGAGGGGGTGGCGGGCACCGGCGGCGCGCCGCCTGGGGGCGGCCGTGACGTCGACGGCCTCCTCGACAAGGATGCGGGCGTCGCGCTCGGCCTCAAGCTCGGCGGTGCGCGCGGCGAGGGCGGAATTGATCCTGCCCCGCGCCGGGCCGATGTTCTTGCCGGCGGCGGCCTTCTGGTCCTTGGCGAGGGCACCGATCCCCCGGTTGGCCAGGCTGAGGGCAGACTTTTCACCGGTGTGGGCGATGCGGACGGCCTTGAGGGATTCGAGGTCCGGGGCGCCCTGGATATCGGCGAGCGCACGCTCGACGGCGGCCGTCACGGCGGCTGCGTCGAGCGGGTCGGGAATCCCTGCGCCGGGGCCTTCGGCCCCGGACTGCTGTGGAGAATCAGACATTCGGATGCTTACCTAGCACTCTCGTTGCGGGTCCGGCGGACGCAGGAACACTGCGGAGCCGTTCGTGGAAGAGCCGGGAGCGGCGGCGCTGCGCTGCTGCTTCCGGCATAGCCAGTCTAGTTGAACGGCGGCTAGGATGACCGCATGAGCTCCGGCGAGGCAGTGGTGCGGGCCCTGAACTGGGTCAACCTGTCGACTCCCTGCGGACTCCTCCTGGCGCGGCTGAAGCGCTGCACCGTCTCCGAAGGGCCGATGCGGCTCATCCTCGCCGAGGGATACACCGGGCGGTTGCCGCTCGCGCGGGCGTTCACGGTCGGCAATGTCGTCTTCGTGCGCGGCCGGCTCCCCCGTGCGAGCGGGTCGCTGCTCGCCCACGAGGCCCGGCACAGCAGGCAGTACGCCGCCTGCTGCGGCCTGCCGTTCCTGCCCCTCTATTTTGCCGCCGTCCTCTGGTCGCTGCTGCGCACCGGGGACCCTGCCTCGCGCAACGTGTTCGAGCGCAACGCGGGCCTGGGCACGGGCGGTTACCTTGAGCGGCCGGTCCGGGGGCTGCGGAGCGCAGCACGTGCCCGGAGGCGCCGGAAGACCGGCACCTGAATCAGCGCTGCTGGTGCACCACGGGGGAATACCGGCCACGGTGTATTTTCTTAGAACGTATGTTCTAATTCAACTATGCGCTGGGATGCACAGAAGACTAAGCAGGCCCTGCCGGCCACCGGCTCCGACGCCCTGCTGCCGCTGTCCGGGTTGGTCCGGACGGTCCGTACGCCCGAGTTCGCGGGCATCACCTTCCACGAGGTGGCTTCGAAGTCCGTCCTGAACCGGGTGCCAAGCACCTCGGGAATGCCCTTCGGCTGGACGATCAACCCGTACCGGGGATGTTCCCATGCATGCGTCTACTGCTTTGCCCGCAATACCCACAGCTACCTGAACCTCGACGCGGGCCTCGACTTCGATTCCCAGCTGGTGGTCAAGATCAACGCCCCCGAGGTCCTGCGACGGGAGCTCGCCCGGCCGTCGTGGAAGCGCGAGCATGTGGCGATGGGGACGAACACCGACCCCTACCAGCGGGCTGAGGGGCGCTACCGCCTGATGCCGGGGATCATCACGGCCCTGGCGGACTCCGGGACCCCGTTCTCGGTGCTGACCAAGGGAACCCTCCTGGCGCGGGACCTTCCGCTGCTCATCAGCGCGGCGTCGTCGGTGGAGGTGGGGACCGGCATTTCCCTGGCTCTCATGGACCCTGCGCTGGCTGAGGCGGTCGAACCCGGGACGCCGGCGCCGAAGGCACGCCTTGCGCTGATCAGCCGGCTGCGGGATGCGGGGCTGCCGTGCGGTGTGATGGCCATGCCGATCCTGCCCTGGCTTACCGACAGCGACGAAGCCCTCGACGCACTGTTCTCGGCCCTCGCGGCCGCCGGGGCAACGGGAGTGTCGGCCGGGGCCCTGCACCTGCGTCCCGGTGCGCGGGAATGGTTCCTGAAGTGGCTCTCCGCCAACCACCCGGCGCTGGTTCCGCGGTACCGCACCCTCTACGCGGGCGGCTCCTACGCGTCGAAGGACTACCGGCAGTGGCTTGCGGGGAGGGTCAAGCATTTCCGGAAGCTCCACGGGATTCCCTCCGGGGCCGGATTCTTCCGCAACCTCTCACCGGCGGAGACGGAAACCGGAACAGCAGCCCAGGACCGGCCGGCTCCGGGCCGACCCCAGCACCGGGAAACGCCGGAGCCTACGCTCTTCTAAGCCCGTCGTTTCTCGCCCCGCCTACGCTTTTCCGGGCCCGCCCTGCGGGAGCGAGGGTGCGAGCGGTCCGAGGCCGAGGCCGCGGCCGCGGCCGACGACGACGCGCAGGGCATCGACGATCGGGCGGTCGGCCGGAATCCACGGCAGTTCATCGAGGGCGCCGGCGTCGCCCAGGGACACCCAGCGCAGTTCGTCATGGTCCTGGAGGGGCTGTGCCGTACCGTCAGCCACCTCGGCGAACCAGACACGCATTGCCGCTCCGGCGTTGAGCGGCCAGCCGGCGGGAAGCGGGCCGGCCACTTCGGCGCCGAGCCGGACGGTGATCCCGAGCTCTTCGAGCAGTTCCCGGTGCAGGGCGTCGGTGACGGCTTCCCCGGATTCGACCTTGCCGCCGGGGAACTCCCACATCCCGGCGAACTGCTCGGGGGCGGTGCGGCGCGCGACGAGGAGCAGGGAGGGCCGGGAGAGGGAATCGACGACAGCCGCTCCGACGATCTGGCGCAGGGCGGGAGAAGTTTCGCTTGGAGTCACCGCAGAAGTGTATCCAGCCGGTGGACCGGAGCCGGACCGGTCAGCTCTCCTCCGGATGGACCAGCCGTCCGTCCCCGGGCTCGTCGAAGTGCTCGGGGTTCAGCTCGTGCCGGTATTCCCCGTGCGGGCTCACACCCGGGACGCGCTGCCCGGCATTGAGCTGCGTGGAGGTGTAGGCCTCCTCGGAGAACTCTCCAGCGGCGTCGGCGCCGGGCTCGGGAACGTTGATGTCCTCCCGCAGGTGCTCACTCTGCGGTAACTGCAACTTGCGAGAAAACCAGCCCATTACCTAAGCCAATCAGATCGGCGCCGCTTTGGCCATGCACGGATTCGGGACGCGGGTGTGGCAGGCAGGGATTCGGCAGGCACGGAAGTGGGCGGGCACGAAAGTGGGAGGGCGGACGGTGGGCATTCTGCAGGGTTGGCGCCGCTGCGGTCGAGGCGGCCCCGTAGACTTGCAGTGGACAAAGGCGTCGTGTGCTGCCGCCGGCGGCACACCTCCCTACGCCGAAAGAAGTTAATGGCTGCCTCCCAGCGTCCTCTTGTCCTCACGCCCCGCCAGCTGTCCCTGGCCATCACCGCCCTGGCGGTGGGTGGTTTCGGTATCGGCACCACCGAGTTCGCCATCATGGGCCTGCTTCAGGAGATGGTGAACGACCTGCGGATCAGCTACACCGAGGGCGGGCATGTTGTCTCCGCCTACGCGCTCGGCGTCGTGGTGGGTGCGCCGATCCTCGCAACGCTTGGTGCCCGCAGGCCCCAACGCACGATGGCCCTGTGGCTCATGGTGCTCTTCACGGTGGGGAACCTCTCCTCGTTTTTTGCCGCCGGCTACGGCTGGCTGCTTCTGTCCCGCTTCCTTTCCGGGCTCCCCCACGGCGCGTATTTCGGTGTTGCGGCGGTCATCGCCGCGTCACTGGCCAAGCCCACGAGGAGGGCATGGGCCATTTCAATGGTCATGGTGGGGCTGAGCGTCGCCAATGTCGTGGGAGTGCCGTTCGCCACCTGGCTCGGCCAGCAGTTCGGGTGGCGCACCATGTTCCTGCTTGTCGGGGTCATCGGGTTCGCCACGCTCCTGCTGATCCTGCGGTTCGTGCCCCTGCAGGAGGTTCACCCCGATGCGAGCATCCGCAGTGAACTCAGCGCGCTCCGCCGCTCCCAGGTCTGGATGACGCTCCTGATCGGCACGGTCGGCTTCGGCGGCTTCTTTGCCGTCTACTCGTACATCTCCCCCACCATCACCGAGGTCACCGGGCTGCCCGTGGGCGTCCTGCCGATCGTCGTGGCCCTCTACGGTGTGGGCATGCTCGTTGGGAACGTTGTGGGCGGCCGCATCGCCGACCGCTCCGTCCTCGGGAGCATCTACTGGGTGATGGGCGTCATCATCGTTGTCCTCCTGCTGTTCCCGCTGGCGGTGGGCTGGGCCCCGACGGCCTTCCTGTTCGTGTTCC
Source organism: Arthrobacter sp. TJ-217 (assembly GCF_058269255.1). NCBI lineage: Bacteria > Bacillati > Actinomycetota > Actinomycetes > Micrococcales > Micrococcaceae > Arthrobacter > Arthrobacter sp. TJ-217. The sequence goes on along the minus strand of NZ_JBZCNJ010000009.1, from coordinate 182,473 downwards.
TTGTCGGCGCCAGCGGCGCATCGCTGATCCCGTCGCTTCAGACGCGGCTGTTGGATGTCTCCCCCGGGGCCCCGTCGCTCGCATCGTCGCTCAACCATGCAGCACTGAACATCGCCAATGCCCTTGGCGCCGCCGTGGGCGGCGTCGTCATCGCCGCGGGGTGGGGGTTCACCGCTCCCGCGCTGGTGGGCGCCGGCCTCGCCGCGGTGGGGCTCTTTGTCGCACTCATGAGTGGCAGGATCGATGCCCGCCGGAGCACCGCGGCGCGGGAGCTGCAGCCCGTCGCCTGACGTACCGCGGTCGGGCGCCGGGCCGGCCTGCCGGAAAAAGGCTGGAGCCTGCGCTTCGGCGGGGCTGGATGGGCAGTGCCGGACGACGGGCGGGGCTCGAGGTGAAGGGTCGGCAGCGCCGGCGTCAGGAGCGGCGCTGGGCGCGGGCCGATGCGTAGAGGCAGACGGTTGCCGCGGTTCCCACGTTGAGGCTTTCGGCTTTGCCGTACACCGGAACGGCCACCCTGTGGTCGGCGGCCCCGGTGAGTTCCCCGGGCAGGCCCTGCGCTTCGTTGCCGAAGAGCCATGCCGTCGGGTCCTCGAGCCGGGCGCCGGCACCGTCGGGCCCTGCCGCAGCAGTCCCGGGCAGGAGCCGGCGGGCGGCGCTTTCGTCCTGGAGGGCATCGAGATCAACGGTTCCGTACCCGTCGGCGGCAAGGACGGCGACCGACCGCGCCTTCAGCGCTTGAAGCAGGAGTCCGGGCTCCGCCCCGAGAACCACCGGCAGGTGGAACAGGGAGCCCGCGGTGGAGCGGACGGTCTTCGGGTTGTAAAGGTCGACGCTTGAGGCGGTGAGGATCACCGCGTCGGCTCCCGCCGAATCGGCGCCCCGCAGGATCGTCCCCGCATTCCCGGGGTCGCGCACCTCGACCAGGACAGCGACCAGCGCAGGACTGCGCTCCAGCACCGCCTCGAGGGGGACGTCGAGGAAGGAGCAGACGGCGATCCACCCCTGCGGAGTGACGGTCGATGACATTGCGGCGAGCACTTCGTCGGTGACCAGGCGCGCATCGGGCTGCCCGGAGGAGCCGGTCAGCTCCGCGATGTCCGGGTGGCGTTCGACGGCGGCCGGGGTTGCGTAAAGCTCAAGGACGACGGGCGGCCCGCCGTCCGCCCGGTGCGAGGTGTGGGCGCGCAGCGCCTCGCGTACGGCCTGCGGCCCCTCGGCGAGGAACTGCCGGCGCTTTAAACGCGCCGGACGCCCCGCGAGCCGCGCAACCTCCTTCACCCGATCTGCTCGGGGATTGGACATCGGCGCTGTCTCGGGGCGTCCGGATACAGTCATGAAATTTCAGGCTCCTGCCGGCGGGCCGGCAACGGAAACCTAGGCCTTCGCTGCGGCCTTGGCCTTGGAGGCCCGGGGAGCCTTGGCCACCGGTGCCTGGGCTGCTGCCGGCGCCGAGGTGTCGGCGGGCAGTGCTTCCTTGGCGAGGCGGACCAGCGTTGCGAACGCGGCGCCGTCGGTGACGGCGAGGTCGGCGAGCATGCGCCGGTCAACCTGGATCTCTGCGGCCTTCAGGCCCTGGATCAGGCGGTTGTAGGTGAGCCCGTTGGCGCGGGATGCAGCGTTGATGCGCTGGATCCACAGGCGGCGGAAGTCGCCCTTGCGCTTGCGGCGGTCGCCGTAGCTGTACACAAACGAGTGCAGCAGCTGCTCTTTGGCCTTGCGGTACAGGCGCGAACGCTGCCCGCGGTAGCCCTTTGCGCGCTCAAGAATAACCCGACGCTTTTTGTGGGCGTTTACCGCCCGCTTCACACGTGCCACGTGCGTACTCCTTCAGTAGTTCATCCGGCACGGCCTGAGCCGCAGCTCTCCCCCGGATAGGGGCGCTTTCCCGGAAAGGTTGGTGTGGTCTTAGACGCCGAGCATCTTCTTGATGACCTTGGTGTCGGCCTTCGAAACGATCTTGTCGCCGGCAAGGCGGCGGGTCAGCGTCGAGGACTTGTGCTCAAGGTAGTGGCGGCGGTTTGCCTGCTGGCGCTTCAGCTTGCCGCTTCCGGTCAGCTTGAAGCGCTTCTTGGCGCCACTGTGGGTCTTCATCTTCGGCATGCGAACCGATCTCCTTTTGGTAGCCGCAGACGGTTGTCAGCGGTGTGACGGCGCCCGGAAGCACCTGTGGTTTTACTTGGTCACCCGATGGGATCCCAAGAGCTGGGAGGCTCCTACTCGGAACTTCCAGGCTTTGGCCGGCTCGACGGGCTCTTCGCGGGAGCCGTCCTTCCGGCTGGCTTAGGCACCGCGGCAGGCTTGGGCGCCGCCATCGGCTTGGGCGTAGCAGCAGGCTTGGGAGCAGCTGCAGGCTTGGGTGCGGCAGCAGGCTTCACTGCGGCCGGGCTTGGCGCGGCGGCCGGCTTGGCTGCCGGTGCCGGTGCTGCCGCCTTCGGGGCGGCGGCGGGGGCGGTGACCGGCTTGGCTGCCGGTTCGCTTGCCGGCTTCGAAGCTGCTGCCTTCGGGGCGGCGGTCTTCGGTGCGGCCTTCGGCGCGGCTTCCTTCGCGTCGGGCGCGGCGGCAGGTGCCTGCACGGCAGGTGCCTGCTCGGCCGGCGCCGTCTGTGCCTGCTCGGCCTTCGGCTCCGCGGGAGCTTCGACACTCGGTGCCGATTCCTCGGCCGGCGCAGTCTCGCTGCCGGTGATCGAGTATCCCTCGGGAAGCAGGTCGGCAAGGCTCTGGGTCAGCGGAGCGCCGCTTGCACCTGAAACATCAACGCGTGCTTCGCCTCCGCCGGACTTCGCTGCCTCGTTGGCGGCTTTCGCGTCGGCGCGCTGCGTTGCCCGGCGGGCTTCGGCCTTTGCTTCAGCCTTGTTCTTGACCGGGCCGATGACCATCACCATGTTGCGCCCGTCGATGCGCGGGGACGACTCGACGACGCCAACCTCGGCAACGTCTTCGGCGAAGCGCTGGAGCAGCCGGATACCCATCTCGGGCCGCTGCTGTTCACGTCCGCGGAACTGGATCATCGCCTTGACCTTGTCACCTGCGCCAAGGAAACGGATCGCGTGGCCACGCTTGGTCTCGTAGTCGTGGGTGTCGATCTTTAGCCGGAAGCGGATTTCCTTGAGGACCGTGTAGGTCTGGTTCTTGCGCGCCTCGCGCGCCTTCATCGCGGCTTCGTACTTGTACTTACCAAAATCCATGAGCTTGGCGACGGGCGGCTTGGCCTGCGGCGCTACCTCAACAAGATCCAGGTCGGACTCGGCTGCAAGTCGAAGTGCGTCCTCAATACGGACGATCCCCACCTGTTCGCCGGCAGGTCCGACCAGCCGCACCTCGGAGACGCGGATACGATCATTGATTCTTGGCTCGCTAATGTGTAGCTCCTGATTTCTCTAAGGTCGAGGACCCCTGCAACAGAAGAAGGCCTCCAATTGCATGAGCAATCGAAGGCCTCGGGAAATCAGTGCTGGGGCGCCGCCCGGTCGCTGAACCGGGTGACTCCGGCGCTGTCAGCGCCTGCACCGACCAAACCCGGCTGCCTGAAGCGCTTCATCGGAAGCACCAGGCAATCGCGGGTGGGAGAGGACTCCGCTTGCATACCGAACGTGTCTTTTCCCATACCCGCCAAGGGCAGGAAGAGTAACGGCGTTCAGTCGGTCTGTGACAAGCTTACCAGTATGAACAGCCCAGACAGCAATCCGTCAGCCGCCTCCACCGGAGAGCAGCACGCCGGCGATCTTCCGTCGTCGCTGCGACGCAGTTTCGTCGAAGAATCAGCACCCCGCGAAGCGGCGGATGCCGCAGCCGAAGTGAACCAGCAGATGCGCGACATCGCGGAAGTCGCGGCGGTTGAGGTAATCACCACCTCGGCCGTGCACCTCATGAGCGCCGCGGCCGTCAAGTGTGGTCTTGCAGCCGGCGACGACGCCGAGGAACTGAAGGACCTCGACGAGGCCCGCAAACTGATCACCGCCCTTGCAGGGTTCGTGACGGCGGCCGCCCCCGAAATCGGCAGCCAGCACGCAGGCCCCTTGCGTGACGGCCTGCGGTCGCTGCAGCTCGCCTTCCGCGAAGCCTCGCAGATCCAGGATGCGCCGGGCAAGGGCCCCGGCGAGAAGTTCACCGGCCCGGTCAACTAGTCCACCATGTCGCCCAGCACCGAGAAGCCCGGCCGGCACCGCCCGTCCGGGCTTCTTGGGCCCTGGCCGCTGCCAGCGGTGTGAAACTCCGGCCTCGGGCCCGGTGGGCGCCGCCCGTCCCGGCTTTTTGAGGCCCGGTCCGGTGCTAGCGGCGGGAATCCACCCGGCGCCGGCGGACCCGCTGGGCGGCGATTCCGGCAACGCCGATGAGCCCTGCGACGCCGCCGACTGCGGCGAATCCTCCCCAGGGCCCGACAGTGTCGATGAGCAGTCCCGCCAGCGGCGCACCGACGGCCACGCCGGAGGTCAGGGCCGAGCCGTACCAGCCCATCGCCTCTCCCCTGCGCTTCTCGGGCACCAGTTCCGCCACCTTCTCCGATGCGGCGGACAGCACGGGGGCGCACAGCAGGCCGGGAGCCAACGAGAGCAGGCAGAGGGACAGTGTGTCCTCGGCGAAGCCCATCGGGATGGTCAGCACTCCCATGCCCAGCAGGAGGAGCATCGGGGAGATGGGTTTATGGAGGGCACCGTAGAGGAGCCCGCCGAGAATCGATGCCGCACACCAGGCGGCGAAGACGAGGCCGATCTGGTTATCCTTGCCCGTCTGCTCGAGGGTCGCGATGATTCCGACCTCAGTGCCGGAGAGGGCGAGTCCGGCCGCCGCGGCGACCGCCATGACGACGGCCAGCGGGACCGTGAGCCAGGGGAAGCCTGCGCTGAGCTTTCCGCGCATCCTCGTGCCCACGGACCGGCCTTCCCGGGTCAAGAGCTCCGCCGAGGCCTCATTGACGTGGGCGGGCGCCGAGGAAACCACTGCTTCAACCGCCAGCGCCGTGTCCTCCGCCTCGGTGGGGGCGGGCAGTGCGCCGGGCTGGCCGGTGCGCGTCGGTGGATTGAATGCCATGAGCATCAGCCCTGCGGCGGCGGTGGCGAACCCGATAAGGGTCAGCCCGAGAACCGTTGAGACCTGGGTTGCGAGAACGATGCCGGTCGCCGGGCCAACCATGAAGATGGTTTCCGTGGCTATCGCATCGAGGGTGAATGCGGTGCGCCGTGCCTTTCCCTCGACGAGCACGCCGAGGGACTGCCGGACCACCGAGAACACCGGAAGGGTGAACAGCCCTCCCACCAGGGCGGCGAGCAGCAGCCATTCGTAGGGCAGGCGCGGGGCGATCGACCAGATCACCGCTTCGGCGATGATTGAGGGAATCAGTGCGCGGCGCAGGCCCACCCGGTCCACGCGCCGCCCCCGCCAGGGGGCGCCGACGGCGATGCCGATCGTGACGAGGGCGGCAACCGCACCGGCGGCGGCATAGCCGCGGTCGAGGGTCTGGACGACGTGGAGGGTGAGCAGCACCCCGGCCGCCGAGTGAGGGAACCGCGCGATCATGCCGACGAGCAGGAGCCTGCGGACCGGGACTATTCGAAGCAGCTCGCGGTAGACAGCGAAGTTCACAGGCGTATTCTCTCTCCGCGGGTTTCCCGCGCGTTCAGCTGATTATCTTGATTTCGAGCGAGTCGACCCGCTCAACGAATTCTCTCCGTGTTGAAAGTGAAGCGCGCAGCCGTCCGACCAGATCCCTCACTGCGGTCGGCGACAGTCCCGCCTTCAGGCGGACCTCCATGCGCAGCTCGGGGCCAGTTCCGCCGCCGGAGGCAAGCCTACCGTCCGCCGCCCGCGCCGCGACGCCGGAGCCTGCACCGAGGCGGACCTCGAGGATGTCATCCTCCCCGGCGCTGACCGAGGAGACCACGCCTGTGAGCGCAGGGTCGCGGTAGGACGGGATCCACCGCGTCTGCTGGGCCAGCGCCCACATCGCCGGTCGGCGCACAACGAACGTGAAATCGGCACCGGGATCGATGACGAGCAGTTCGACGTTTTCCGCCACCGCCGCAAGCGCCGCGCGTGCGGCGTAGGCCGCCACGGGGCGGGCCTCGGGATGCCATGCCTGGAGCGCCGCGTTCGAGCTGAACACCGGAAGCGCCGTCCGCCCGCCGGGGGCCTTCAGCGTGACAAGGGCCATATCTGCTGCCTTGTCCGAAACTACTCCCCCAACCCCCGCGGCGGCCTCGGCGAGCTGGGCGACGATGGGAATGAAGACCCGCACCGATCCGAGCGCCGCAACCACGTCTTCTTCAGTGCCGGAGCCCTCCAGCAGGGCCTGGACCGCGGCCGTGTAGGCCGGAGCAGCGGTGCCGTCGTCGGCGTCGAAGTTGTGCAGCGGGTTGCCCCCGCCGGAGAGGTCGCGGCCGGCCCACGGCCTGCCGGCTGAATCCGTGAGGTTGCCGGCGAGGGCGGCGGCGATATGCGCCGGGAGCTCCCTCCCTGTCACCCGCGGGGTTCCGGGCGTCCCGCGACGTCGAGCGCCTCGGGAAGGGTGAAGGCGCCGGCGTAGAGCGCCTTGCCGACGATGGCTCCCTCAAGCCCGCTGGGCACGAGCTGGCGCAGGACGGCGAGGTCGTCGAGGCTTGAGATTCCGCCGGAGGCTACGACAGGGCGCGAGGTCCGCTCGAGCACCTGCTGGAGCAGTTCGACGTTCGGCCCGCGGAGGGTTCCGTCCTTCGTCACGTCCGTCACCACGTACCGCGCGCATCCGGCGTCCTCGAGCCGCTCCAGGACCTCCCAGAGGTCGCCGCCCTCTTGGGTCCAGCCGCGGGCGGCAAGGGTGGTGCCGCGCACGTCGAGGCCGACGGCGATCGCGTCGCCGTACCGTGCGATCGCGCTTGCGGCCCACTCCGGGTTCTCGAGTGCGGCGGTTCCGAGGTTGACGCGTTCGGCGCCGAGCTCCAAGGCCGATTCGAGGGAACGGTCGTCGCGGATTCCGCCTGACAGTTCAACCCTCACGTCGAGCTTGCGCACCACGCGCTCGAGCAGCGCGGCGTTCGAGCCGCGCCCGAAGGCGGCGTCGAGGTCCACCAGGTGAACCCATTCGGCGCCGGCGTCCTGCCAGGCCATGGCCGCGTCGAGCGGATCACCGTAGCTGGTTTCACTGCCCGCCTCCCCCTGGACCAGGCGCACGGCCTGACCGTCGGCGACGTCCACTGCGGGAAGGAGTTCGAGGCTGGGAGTCTCGGTGAAGGGGCTCATTTTCTTCTTTCGACGGGCTTATCGGGAGAGGGGTTGCGGTCGGGTCATCCGGGCAGGGTGAAGAGGTAGGCGCCGACCAGGGCCATGCCCGCGAGGACCCAGAAACTGATGCTGAGGGCTTTGGGCAGGCCCTGGCTCCGGAAGGAGATGGCGCCGCCGATCAGCAGACCGGCCAGACCCATCATGAGGACGCTGAGCACGGCTACCGGAGTCCCTTGGTCCAGTTGCTCAGCAGCTGCGCCCCGGCGTCGCCGGATTTCTCGGGGTGGAACTGGGTGGCGCTCAGGGGCCCGTTTTCGACGGCGGCGATGAACTCTCCGCCGTGGTCGGCCCATGTCACCTGCGGCGGCCGCATGTCCGGCTGCGTCACCTCAAAGTCCCACCGCTGCACGCCGTAGGAGTGGACGAAGTAGAAGCGTTCGTCTTCAATGCCGTCGAACAGGCCCGACCCGGCGGGTGGCCGGACCGTGTTCCAGCCCATGTGCGGGACGACTTCGGCCTTGAGCCGCTCGACGTTTCCCGGCCATTCCCCCATTCCGGGGGTACGCACACCATGCTCGACGCCCTCGTCGAAGAGGATCTGCAGCCCCACGCAGATGCCAAGGACCGGACGGCCTCCCGCGACGCGCCGGCCGATCATCCTCAGGGCGTCGACGTCCTTGAGCCCCTTCATGACGGCTGCGAACGCGCCAACGCCAGGCACGAGGAGGCCGTCGGCGTTCAGTACGTCGTCGGCCTTGGCGCTGAGGGTAACCTCCGCGCCGACCCTTTCGAGGGCGCGCACCACCGACCGGACGTTGCCCGAGCCGTAGTCAAGCACTGTCACCTTGGACACTGTTACAACGCGCCTTTCGTTGAGGGAATCCCGGTGACCCGGGGATCGGTTTCGATTGCGGCCCGCAGTGCGCGGGCGAACGCCTTGAACTGCGCTTCGACGATGTGGTGCGGATCCCTTCCGGCAAGCACATTGAGGTGGAGGCAGATCCGGGCATGGAGCGCTATGGCTTCGAAGACATGGCGGGTGAGCGACCCGGTGAAGTGCCCGCCGATCAGGTGGTACTCCTGGCCGGCCGGTTCTCCGCCGTGCACGAGGAAGGGCCGTCCGGAGATGTCGACGACGGCATGGGCCAGGGCCTCATCCAGGGGAACGGTCGCCTCCCCGAATCGGCGGATCCCCGCCTTGGTGCCCAGCGCCTCGTAGAGCACCTCGCCGAACGCGATCGCCGTGTCCTCCACCGTGTGGTGAACATCGATGTGAGTGTCGCCCGTTGACTTCACGGTGAGGTCGATCAGGGAGTGCTTCGCGAGGGCGGTGAGCATGTGGTCGAAGAACGGCACGGTCGTGCTGATGTCGGATTCACCGGTGCCGTCGAGGTTCACTTCGACGAAGACACTCGATTCGCTGGTGATCCGCTCAATCCGGGCAGTGCGGCCGGCGGAGATCTGCACGGTCATGACGGTCCTTCGTGTTGGGGGAAATTCGAAACTGCACCGCCCGCCGGTGGCCGGCGGCAGCGAACATACCTACAAGTCTAGGAGACGACGGTCAAAGCAGCCGTTTCAGGGCGTCAAGGAACACCGAAGTTTCGGCTTCCGTCCCCGCGGTGACCCTCAGGTGGTTTGGAATGCCCACGTCGCGGATGAGCACCCCCGCCTCCAGGAGCCCCTGCCAGACCCGCCGCGGCTCCGGCAGCCCTCCGAAGAGGACGAAGTTGGCATCCGAGGGCACAGGGGCCAGGCCCATGGCTCCGAGCTCGGAAACGATGCGGTCGCGCTGGCCCTTGATCGCCTCCACGTTCGCCAGGAGGGTCGACGCGTGGGTCAGGGCCGCGTTGGCGGCAGCCTGCGTGATGGCCGAAAGGTGGTAGGGAAGCCGCACCAGGCGCAGGGCGTCGGCGATCTCCGGGGCCGCGGCAAGGTAGCCGAGGCGGGCTCCGGCGAGGGCGAACGCCTTGCTCATGGTGCGCGAGACGATGAGGCGCTCCCGTCCCGGGAGCAGCGTGAGCGCACTGGGAGTGCCTTCATGGGCGAACTCGGCGTAGGCCTCGTCAACGATGATGATGGCTTTCGCCTCCTCCCCCGCCGCGTAGGCGGCCTCGACGACATCGAGGCCCAGCGCGGTCCCGGTCGGATTGTTCGGCGAGCACAGGAAGACCACATTGGCCCCGGTGGTGCTTACGGCATCGGCCACCTCCTCCGCGCCGATATTGAACGAGGCGTCGCGGTGCGCCGTCACATAGCGGGTGTCGGTGGCGCCGGCGAGCAGGGGATACATCGAGTAGGTGGGGGGAAAACCGATCGCTGTGCGTCCGGGCCCGCCGAAGGCCTGGAGGACCTGCTGGAGGATTTCGTTCGACCCGTTCGCGGCCCAGACCTGATCGGGCGTGAGTCCGTGGCCGAGATATGTGGCGAGATTGGCCCGGAGCTCGGAGAACTCGCGGTCCGGGTAGCGGTTGAGCCCCACCGCCGCACTGCTTACCGCTTCGACTATTGCCGCATGCACATCCATGGGAACGCCGTGGGTGTTCTCGTTGACGTTGAGCAGGATGGGGACGTCGAGCTGCGGGGCCCCGTACGGGTGCAGCCCCACGAGGTTTTCTCGGAGCGGGAGGCGGGACAGGGACTCAAGGCGGTCGGTCACCCTCCGAGTTTAAGGGACGGCCCGGCCGCCGCGGCAATCGGAAACCGTGGGATCGCGGACGGCTGAATCGGACAGGCTGAATTCGAGCGGGGTGGATCGGGCCGGCAGGGTCACCGGGCGACGGGCACCGCGACCGCCTGGCCAGCCTGGACAACCGAGGATCCGAGGTTGTTCAGCTCGACGATGTCCGAAACCACGTCGCGGGGGTCGCGCTCGGGGGCGAATTCGGCGGCCAGTGACCAGAGGGTTTCACCGGGGGCGACGTTGACGCTGACTGTCTCGGTCAGTGCTCCGGCGGTCGTTTCGGCTTTAGCCGGGGCTGTGAGGGCCGCGGCGAGGAACACGAGGGCCGCAACGACAAGCACCACGGGCGCACCGATGAGCAGCAGCCGGCCCCGGCGCGTGAGCCGCAGGGGGCTGTTCAGTTGGGCCGCCCCGCTTCTGGCTGCGGGCCGTCGAGCGGCCGTTCCGGCGAGTGGGACTGTTGTTGCGGTCATGACGTGCACCTCTTCTGGAGTTTCGAATACATCCAACCTGTGCCGAGCTTTAATTAGAACAAGTCTTCTATTTCCGTACTGGTTATTCTTAGCACTTGTTATCGAACTTTGTCGAGACTCGCTCGAATATATGTTTGAAAACACGGTGGTACTGGCCTAGCGTTGAGGTCAGGCGGAGCAGGAATCGGAAGTGGGTGGACCGGGCCCTGTTTCCGCCACAACCCACAAGACCAGACGCCACCGACAAAACAGGTCCATGCGGGCCGGCCGGGGCAGGGCAGGACACGGAAGGACAGGCCAGTGGCACAGCAGAGCACGGCAGGGAGCGGGGCGCCGGGCGCGCCGCAGGCCGGAGCGTCGGCGGAGGCAGCCGGCCCGGTCGCCGACCCGGTGGCCACACCGCTGCGCGGCAGGCCGCGTGGACGCACGGTGCCCAAGGGGCTGAGCCCGCGGCAGATGAAGATCCTCGAGACGATCCAGCGGTCGATCGCCGCGAACGGGTATCCGCCGTCAATGCGCGAAATTGGTGACACCGTGGGGCTCGCCAGCCTTTCGAGCGTCACCCACCAGCTTTCCCAGTTGGAGCGGCTCGGTTATCTGCGGCGCGACCCGAAGCGCCCGCGCGCCATGGAGGTGCTCCTTCCGCTGACCCTGGGCGACCGGCCCGCGGCTGCGGCAGGGCAGCCGGGGGCCGCGGAGCAGGGCCTGCGCACGCTGGAGTTCCCGGCGGCCGTCGACACGGCCCTCGTGCCGCTGGTGGGGCGGATCGCCGCGGGCGGTCCGATCCTGGCGGACCAGGTGGTCGAGGACGTCATGCCGCTGCCGCGCCAGCTTGTGGGGCACGGAGAGCTGTTCATGCTCAGGGTTTCCGGGGACTCGATGATCGACGCCGCAATCTGCGACGGTGACTGGGTTGTGGTCCGCCAGCAGCAGAGCGCCCAGAACGGCGACATTGTTGCGGCGCTGCTCGACGATGAGGCGACGGTGAAGACCTTCCGCCAGCGCGACGGGCACACCTGGCTGCTCCCCCAGAACACCCGGTACGAACCGATCCTTGGCGACCACGCAAGCATCATGGGCAAGGTCGTTTCGGTGATGCGCGCCCTCTAGGCCGGACGCGGGGGCGCCAAGGCACTCTGCCTGACCGGCCGGGCGAGGCGGCCCGGCCGGCCTGGCGGGACGGACATTGAGAGTCCCGCCCGCCGGGCTCAGCGCACTCCGGCCGAAAGCCTTTCGAGGATTCCCAGCGCCGTGGGCCGGTCGGTGGTCGACCAGAAGGGTGGCATTGCCGCCCTGAGGAACGACCCGTACCGCGCATTGGCCAGCCGCGAATCGAGGACAGCGACAACGCCCCGGTCTCCGCTGGCGCGGATCAGCCGTCCCGCGCCCTGCGCCAGGCGCACAGCGGCGTGGGTGGCCGACACGCTCATGAACCCGTTGCCCCCCGCCCGCGCGACGGCCCGCGTGCGTGCCGTCATCAGTGGATCATCAGGCCGTGGGAACGGGATGCGGTCGATCACCACGAGCCGGCAGGACGAGCCGGGCACGTCCACGCCCTGCCACAGCGACATCGTCCCGAACAGGCAGGTGTCCGGTTCCTCGGAGAACTGCTTCACCAGCGATGACAGGGAGGACTCCCCCTGGCACAGGATTTCGAACCCAAAGCGGGGGCGCAGCGCCTCGGCGGCCTCCTCGGCGGCACGCCTTGAGGAGAACAGCCCGAGCGCTCCGCCGTTTGAGGCTTTCAGCAGGGCCGCGAGCTCCTCGAGCTGGGCCTCCGAGGTGCCGCGTTCGGGTTTTGGGAGGTCCTTGGCAACGTAGAGCACGCCCTGCCGGGGGTAGTCGAACGGGCTGCCGACGTCCACGCCCGTCCAGGAAGGGGCGCCTGTCCCGGTGAGGCCCAGCGATCCCGCCACCGGGCCGAATTCGGAGCCGATCGCAAGGGTGGCCGAGGTGAGGACGACCGTATGGTCGGCAAAGAGCCCCTCGCGCAGCCGTGCCGCAACCGACAGCGGAGCCACGTTGAGCGTTGCGGGGGCGCTTTCGTCAACCTGCGCGTACCCCGCGCCGGGGGTGAAGGTGCTGGGCCGCGAGGCCCAGACGACCTCGTTCGCTGCTGCCGCCCCGAGGAGCCGTTCCGAGAGTTCGAAGACGACCAGCAGCCGCGATCGGGCGAGCTGCCTGCCGCCGTCGGCGTCGGCGGCCTCGGACTTCCCGTCGGGCTTGATGTCCGACATCGCCGCGCGCGAGGCTTCACGCACCTGTTCAAGCACCTGCTCGAGTTCCTCGGACAGGGGGCCCGGCATCAGCCCTGACTGCAGGCCCGCCGTCGCGGCTTCGAGGGCGCGCCCGGCGGAGTCGAGCGGGTCGGTGCGGATCGAGGCGTGGCGCCGGGCCGCCGTGGCGGCGGCACTGACCATCGACGCGGACAGTGCACCGGAGACCGCGCCGGTCACCCTGTCATACAGTTCGTGTGCCTCGTCGATCACCACGACGTCGTAGTCGGGCAGCACGGCGATGCCCTCGAAGGCGCTGATGGCAAGTAGAGCATGGTTGGTGATGACGATGTCGGCCGATGCCGCCTTCTCCCGTGCCTTCTCGCTGAAGCACTCGGCGGCCATAGGGCACTTCTGCGCGCCGAGGCATTCCATGCTGCTGACAGAGACCTGCCGCCAGGCGCGGTCGCTCACCCCGGGCACCAGCTCGTCGCGGTCTCCGGTCGCTGTGTCCTCGGCCCACTCGCGCAGCCGCACCACTTCGCGCCCGAGAGCGCTGGCGGGGCCTCCGGGTGCGGCACCGGGTGCCGGATGCGGAGCCGCGGTGTCCTCGCCGAGCGAGAAGAGGGTGTCGCGGGCGTCCTCCTCCGGGAACCCTCCCCCGAGCTTGTGCTTGCACACATAGTTCGCCCGGCCCTTCAGCAGCGCCACATCCACGGGGCGCGGCAGGGAGGGCCCGACCGCCTTCAGCAGGCGGGGCAGGTCGCGCCCGACGATCTGCCCCTGAAGGGCGAGGGTAGCGGTGGAGACCACCGAGGGTTTTTCGCTGTCGAGGGCATGGGCGATCAGGGGAAGCAGATACGCGAGGGACTTTCCGGTGCCGGTTCCGGCCTGGACGAGCAGATGGTCGCCGGTGTCGATGGCGTCGGTGACCCGGCGTGCCATTTCGTGCTGCCCTGCCCGGTTCTCTCCACCCATTGCCGCAACGGCGGCATCGAGCAGCTGCAGTGCCAAGGGCCCCCGCGCGTCACTCATGCCGCAGGTACGGCTCCAGTTCCGCAGCCAGGCCTTCCTTCACCATCACCTCGAGGCGGGTTCCCTCTTCCCCATGGTCGAGGGTGAGGATCTCGGCATCCTCCTCGTGGAGCCTGCTGATGATCTCACCGTGCTCATACGGAACCAGCAGCTCGAGCTTCACGCCCGGCCGCGGGATGGCCGAAGAGATCAGTGCCTTGAGCTCATCGATGCCCTCGCCCGTGCGGGCCGAGACGACGACGTTGCGCGGCTCCCGCTGGCGCAGTCGCTCGACGACGAACGGATCCGCCGCGTCGGCCTTGTTGAGGACCACGATCTCGGGGATGTTGCGTGCCTCGACGTCGGCCAGCACGGCCCGCACCGCCGCGATCTGCCCTTCCGGATCGGGGTGGGACGCGTCGACGACGTGGAGGATCACGTCGGAGTCGGCGACCTCCTCGAGCGTCGAGCGGAAGGCCTCAATGAGCTGCGTGGGAAGCGACCTGACGAAGCCGACCGTGTCGGCGAGCGTGTAGCCGATGCCGTCGGGGGTCTCCGCCTTGCGCACCGTCGGGTCAAGGGTTGCGAACAGCGCGTTCTCGACGAGCACGCCGGCGTCGGTGAGCCGGTTCAGCAGCGAGGACTTGCCCGCGTTGGTGTACCCGGCGATGGCGACCGAGGGCACCTGGTTGCGCCGCCGGTTCGACCGCTTGGTCTCCCGCGCAGGCTTCATTCCGGCGATCTCACGACGCAGCTTCGCCATCCGGGTGCGGATCTTCCGCCGGTCGAGTTCGATCTTCGTCTCACCGGGGCCGCGGGATCCCATACCCGCGCCGGCGCTTCCAACCTGGCCGCCGGCCTGACGGGACATTGACTCGCCCCAGCCGCGCAGGCGCGGCAGCAGGTATTCGAGCTGGGCCAGTTCCACCTGGGCCTTGCCTTCGCGCGACTTGGCGTGCTGGGCGAAGATGTCGAGGATCAGGGCGGTGCGGTCGATGACCTTGACCTTGACGATGTCTTCGAGGCCGCGGCGCTGCGAGGGCGACAGTTCGCTGTCGACGATGACGGTGTCGGCGCCGGTGGCCGCGACGATCCCCTTGAGCTCCTGGGCCTTTCCGGACCCGAGGAAGGTTCCGGGGTCGGGCTTGAGGCGCCGCTGGACGATGCCGTCGAGCACTTCGGATCCTGCGGTCTCCGCAAGGGCAGCGAGCTCCTGGAGCGAGTTCTCGGCGTCCTGGGCGGTGCCGTCACTCCACAGCCCGGCAAGAACCACACGCTCAAGGCGCAGCTGCCGGTATTCGACCTCGGTGACGTCTTCGAGTTCGGTGGAGAGACCGGCGACGCGCCGTAGGGCGTGCCGTTCGGCGAGGTCCTGCTGGTCGCCGTCGAAGCTTGAGTATTCCGCCGCTTCCCCCGAGAGCGCCTGGGCCCGGGAGCGCCAGGTTGTTGCACCGGATTCCGGGTCGGGCTGCTTCAGCGCAGCTGCCGATTTAGAGACGACCGCCTCGTCGTGAGCGAGAATGCGGTCAATGACGGCTTGGATCTCTTCGGGGCCCATGTCGGCTCCGGCGGATCCTCCGTGATTCGTGGTCATAGTCTCCCTTGTAATGGTGTTACTCAATGGTAGTAGCAGGTGCGCGGGCCGTGCAGTAAATTCACTCAGCGCGGAACGTGCCCGTCCGGGGCGCAACCGGCGGGCACTAGGCTTGGAGGTTATGGAATCCCAGCACTATTTCAGCGCCACGCCAGGCGGGCCGGACATCCGGCGCCCGTTGTCGGTGGTCCTCAACGGGGAGCGCCGCGACCTCGTGACCTCGAAGGGGCTGTTCAGCCCCGACGGCATCGACAAGGGCACGGCGATCCTGTTGGGTTCAGTGCCCGCTCCCGGCGGGTCGAGGCTGCTTGATGTCGGCTGCGGGTGGGGCCCGCTGGCGTTGACCCTCGCACTGCGGGCTCCCGAGGCGCAGGTCTACGCCGTCGACGTCAATGAGCGGGCCATCGCGCTCACCCGGGAAAACGCCGCCCGACTCGGGCTCGGCAACGTGCATGCGTCGGCCCCCGACGACGTCGACGCCGGCCTGGAGTTCGACACCATCTGGTCAAACCCGCCGATCCGCATTGGCAAACCCGAGCTGCATGCCCTGTTGCTGCGCTGGCTGCCACGGCTCGCTCCGGACGGCGATGCGTGGCTGGTGGTCCAGAAGAACCTCGGCGCCGATTCCCTGCAGCGGTGGCTCGCCGAATCCCTGCCCGAGGGGTTCACCGTCCGGCGGGCCGACACCTCGAAGTCCTTCCGGATCCTCAACGTCCACCGGCCGGGGCGCTGATTCAGGCGCGTCAGGCGTCGAGGAGGGTCCCCTGCGCCACGAGCACGGCGGGCCCGCTGAGCTGGACGTGCTCGCGGCCGTCGGCACCGACCGAGAAGACGACGCCGACCTCGCCGCCGGGCACCCTCACGCTCCAGTGCGTTGGCGAGGCCTCCCCGGCCCAAAAGCGCGTCGCGGCAGCTGCGGCGCAGGCGCCGGTTCCGCAGGACTGCGTCTCCCCCACTCCGCGCTCGTGGACGCGCATCGTTACGCGCCCCACGCCGTCCTCGACAAGCGGTTCGAGAGGCACGACGAATTCGACATTGGTTCCGGCCGGAGGCACCGGCCGGACGGCGGGGGCCTGAGCCAGGTTGGCGGCGGCGAGTTCGTCGAGGCCGGCCAGCGCGACGACCGTGTGCGGGTTCCCCATGCTGATCGACAGGGCGGGCCGCGGCACGCCGAGGCCGTCCGTCTCGACGAGGGCGTCTGTGGCCCGGGCGGCCGCCTGGTCGGGGTTGGCGAACGCCCACGGGCCCATGTCCACCGAGTACCCGTTGCCTGACCGCGAGACGACCTTGACCCCGGCCCGGGTGCCGACGGAGAGAGTAGCCCCGTCCTCGAGGCTGACCGCGCCCTGGTGGATCAGGAAGTGGACGAACACCCGGACGCCGTTGCCGCACATCTCGGAGACGGAGCCGTCGGCGTTGCGGTAGTCCATGAACCACTCGGCCTCGGGCGCGGCTGTCAGGAGCGCCCGGCCCTCCGGGAGCCGGTCGGAGCGGATCGCCCGGATCAGCCCGTCGGCGCCCACCCCGCGGTGGCGGTCGCACACGGCGGCCACCGACTCCCCGGCCAGCTCGAGCGCGCCCTCGGGGTCGAACAGCAGCACGAAGTCGTTCCCCGTGCCGTGGCCCTTCATGAATGACGCCCCCGCCAGCGTCCGGCGCGGGCCCGCCTTGCGTTCTTCCACTGGGGTACTCATCCTTCTAGGATAGGGCGCCGGCGCCCCGGACGGCGTCCAGGGCCCGTTCAAGCAGGTCCGGGGCCCGCCAGTCGAGCCACTGCACGCGGGGGTCGCCGCGGAACCAGGTGAGCTGGCGGCGCGCGAATTTCCGGGTGGCGTTGATCGTGTCTTCGACCGCCTCGGTTTCGCTGAGGGCGCCGTCGAGAACCTGCAGAAACTGCCCGTATCCGAGTGCGCGCGAGGCGGTGCGGCCCTCCCGGAGCCCCCGCTCCGAAAGGGTGCGCACCTCCTCCAGCAGCCCGGCGCGGACCATGGCGTGGACCCGTTCGCCCAGCCGCTCCCGCAGCTCAGCGCGGTCGACGGCAAGGCCCACCTGCACGGCCGGCTGGTGGTACTCCCGGTTGGGCATGAAGGAGCTGAAGGGGCGCCCTGTCACCTCAAGGACTTCCAGTGCGCGGATCAGCCGGCGGTCGTCGGCGATGCGCGCGGCCGACTCCGGGTCCGCCGCGGCGAGCCTGGACCGAAGGGCCGGGGCGCCGTCGCGGGCGAGCTCCCGCTCAAGGCGCTCGCGCACCGGGGGGCTCGTGCCCGGGAATTCGAGGCGGTCGAGGGCGGCCCTCACGTAGAGGCCGGACCCGCCGACGAGGATGGGGATCCGGCCGCGGCCGCGGATCCCGTCGATTGCCTGCCGGGCGTCGTGCTGGTAGTCGGCGACGCTCGCCTCGTCGCGGACATCGAGGACGTCGAGGAGGTGGTGCTGCACCCCGCGGCGTTCCGCGACGGGCACCTTCGCGGTTCCGATGTCCATTCCCCGGTAGAACTGGAGGGCGTCGGCATTGACCACCTCGCCGTCCAGTTCCAGCGCGAGGGCGATGGCAAGGTCGGATTTGCCCGAGCCGGTGGGGCCGACGACGGCGACCACGGGAGCCGCGCGGGGCGGCGCCGTCAGCGCGGTGCAGTCCGCCGCATCCCGGTCAGCCGCCACGGCGGGCTCCGGCGCCCTGCCGCCGGGTGTCACCTGGCTCAGCGGACCGGGATCGAGGGCATACCCAGCGACACCCCTGAGGACTTCCCGGCCGCGCCCTGGACCGGCACGCCGCAGGAGGATGCCTGGGCGCGGTCCCAGGCGTCGCCGGCCCGTGAGCGGCGCACCGAGTATTCGGCGGCGGAGGGGTCGGCCAGGAGGTGGAAGGGCGCGGCGCGGGTCACCGTCACGGTCACCAGGTCGCCGGGCCGCGGCACCTCGCCGCCCTCGGGGACGGTGAAGTGCACGAGCCGCTGGTCCTGGGCGCGCCCGGTGAGGCGGTGAGTTTCGCCGCCCTTGCGCCCTGCGTGGGCGGTGACCATCACCTCGACGCGGCGTCCGACCTGGCGGGCGTTCTCCTCCTCGGCGATGCGGTCCTGCAGGGCGGTGAGGCGCTCGTAGCGCTCCTGGACCACGTGCTTGGGCAGCTGGTCGGGCAGGTCCGCCGCGGGCGTGCCCGGGCGCCGGGAGTACTGGAAGGTGAACGCTGTGGCGAAACGCGCCTTTTCGACGACGTCGAGCGTGGCCTGGAAGTCCTCCTCGGTTTCACCGGGGAAGCCGACGATGATGTCGGTGGAGATGGCCGCCGTGGGCATCTTCTCGCGTACCCGGTCGAGGATGCCGAGGAACTTCGCGGAGCGGTACGAGCGGCGCATCGCCTTGAGCACGCGGTCGGACCCTGACTGCAGGGGCATGTGAAGCTGGGGCATCACGTTCGGGGTTTCGGCCATCGCGTCGATGACGTCGTCGGTGAACGCGGCCGGATGCGGACTGGTGAAGCGCACCCGTTCGAGGCCTTCGATGCTTCCGCAGGCGCGCAGCAGCTTGGCGAAGGCGCCGCGGTCGCCGAACTCGACACCGTACGAGTTGACGTTCTGTCCCAGCAGGGTGACCTCGATCGCCCCATCGGCGACGAGCGCCTCGACCTCGGCGAGGATCTCCCCGGGCCGGCGGTCGCGTTCCTTGCCGCGCAGGGACGGCACGATGCAGAACGTGCAGGTGTTGTTGCAGCCGACGGAAATCGAAACCCACCCGGCGTAGACGGAGTCGCGTTTGGTGGGCAGCGTGGAGGGGAAGACGTCGAGGGATTCGAGGATCTCGAGCTGAGCTTCGTCGTTGTGCCGGGCGCGTTCGAGCAGCGCCGGCAGCGCGCCGATGTTGTGGGTGCCGAACACGGCGTCGACCCAGGGGGCCTTGCGCAGGATGGTCTCGCGGTCCTTTTGTGCGAGGCAGCCGCCGACGGCGATCTGCATGCCCGGCCGGGATTCCTTGACCGGGGCGAGCATTCCGAGGTTTCCGTAAAGCTTGTTGTCGGCATTCTCGCGCACCGCGCAGGTGTTGAAAACCACGACGTCGGCCTGCTCGCCCTGGGCGGCAACATAGCCCGCGTCTTCGAGCAGCCCGGAGATCCGTTCGGAGTCGTGGACGTTCATCTGGCATCCGAAGGTGCGCACCTCGTAGGTGCGCTGGGGGCCGGGGGCGCCCTGGCGTGGCAGGGCGGACGAGGACAGCTCAGGCAGCGGCGCGGGGGCAGTGATACTCACCGGTTAAGCGTAAGGCTGCCGCCGCGCCGGGCAACAATCCCGGCGCCGGCTTCGGCCCGACGGTGACGGGCGCGGGCGTGGGGCGGCGGCAATGGCCTACATGCCGAACAGGCCGGAATCGCCGCTCTCGGCGTCGCCGCCGTCGGGGTCGTCGAGGGCGTCCTTGACGAGGGAAAACGCCATGCCGGGGTTGTAGCCCTTCCGGGCGAGCATCCCGACGAGGCGCCGGATCTCCTTGTCGCGCACCAGCCGGTCCGACAGGTCGGCGCCGGTGCGCACCTTCCGCCGGATGAGCCGGCGGGCGGCGGCGCGCTCGTCGTCGTCGCTCACCTGGGCCAGGGCCGCTTCGGCAAGCTCGCCGCCAACCCCCTTGTCGGCGAGCTCCCGCTTGAGCACCGACCGGGCCAGCGAGCGGGTGCCCGCGCGGCTGCGGACCCACATCTGGGCGAATTCCGCGTCGTCGATGAGCTGGACCTCTTCGAAGCGGTCGAGGACCGCCGCGGCGACGTCCGGCGGCACATCGCGCTGCGCGAGTTTCTCCGCGAGCTGGTGCCGGCTCTTCGGCGCCATGGCGAGCTGCCGCAGCACGATCGACCGGGCGAGGGCGTACGGGTCGTCCGGCGCCCCGCCGTCCCCGCCCGGCTGCCGTCGGGCCATGAGGCTATTCCCCTCCGACGGCCTTCAGCTTGGGCCCGTCCTGGACTTCCTCGGGCTGGACCCCGATGCCGAGCTTCGTGCGGATCTTCTGCTCGAGCTCGTCGGCCAGGTCGGGGTTGTCGATCAGGAACTTCCTCGCGTTTTCCTTGCCCTGGCCCAACTGGTCGCCGTCGTAGGTGAACCAGGCTCCCGACTTCTTGACGAGGCCGTTTTCCACGCCGACGTCGATCAGCCCGCCCTCGCGGGAGATCCCGTGGCCGTAGAGGATGTCGAACTCGGCCTGCTTGAAGGGCGGAGCCATCTTGTTCTTGACGATCTTGGCCCGGGTGCGGTTGCCGACCGGGTTGACGCCCTCTTTGAGGGTTTCGATCCGGCGGACGTCGATACGGACGGAAGCATAGAACTTCAGCGCCTTGCCACCGGTCGTTGTCTCGGGACTGCCGAAGAAAACGCCGATCTTTTCGCGGAGCTGGTTGATGAAGATGGCGGTGGTCTTGGTCTGGCTGAGCCGGCCGGTGATCTTACGGAGCGCCTGGCTCATCAGCCGGGCCTGCAGGCCAACGTGGCTGTCGCCCATTTCGCCTTCGATTTCGGCCCGGGGAACCAGCGCTGCAACGGAGTCGATGACAACGATGTCGATGGAGCCCGAACCGATCAGCATGTCCATGATCTCGAGGGCCTGCTCACCGGTGTCGGGCTGCGACACAAGGAGGGCATCGGTGTCGACGCCAAGCTTCTTCGCGTACTCGGGGTCGAGGGCGTGCTCCGCATCGATGAAGGCCGCGATTCCGCCGTTGCGCTGGGCGCTTGCCACGGCGTGAAGGGCGACGGTCGTCTTACCGGAGGACTCCGGTCCGTAAATCTCGACGACGCGGCCACGCGGCAGTCCTCCAATCCCAAGGGCGGCGTCAAGGGCGATCGAGCTGGTGGAGATGGTTTCGATCGGAGCCCTGGTCTCATCACCCAGACGCATGACCGAGCCCTTGCCATACTGCTTGTCAATCTGGGCGAGAGCAGCTTCGAGAGCTTTCTCACGGTCGGCTGGTGCGGCCATTATTCACCTCGGTTGATCATGGCCCTGGGGCCTGTTTGCGTGTTCATATCGACCGTACCGGCCGGCTCTGACAATTTGGGGAAGCGTCCGGCGTATGTGGAAAGGGGCGCCGCCCGCTCCTTACCATTCTAGCTCCATCCGAACAGGTATTCGAATAATTTCCGGCGGCGTGTTCCGCGTCAGTCGACCCTGGCGCGCCGCTCGCGCGGCTTCACATCGCGTCCGAGCCGCCGTTCCCGGGGTACGTCCTGCACGTCGCACAACGCCTCCCAGACCTGCCGCGGATCGGTTCCGGCCCGCAGGGCCTCCATCGCCGTCCGGTCCCCCAGGCCGTCGATCACCAGGTCGTTCGCAAGGCTCCGCGAATACTTCGCCCCGAACTCATCGTCCATCAACCGCCAAAAGTCACTGAGCCGCATTTTCCGTTCCTTCCGTCGGCCTGCTCCTACCAGCATCGCGCATCGGCTGCGGCGCTGCAGCCGGGTTGCCGATCCGTTACCCGCAACGCGGCGGTTCAGCACCGCCTGAACCATACAATGATCTCCATGACAGACGAGCCCACCAGCGACGCCGACGTTGACGCAGCCATCGAGGCGCTTGAACACCAACTGAGCATGCTCTGGCGCCGCGCCCGGTCCAACTCCTACAAGGTTGCCCGGCGGGTTCACCCGGAGATGGAGCCGGCGGCCTACGGCCTGCTGGTGATCCTGCAGCAGGAGGGCTCCATGCGCCTGACCGACATCGCAGCGAGCGTCGGCGTGGGCAAACCGTCGGTCAGCCGGCAGATCGCCATGCTCGAGCAGCTCGGGCTCGTGCACAAGGAGGCCGACCCCCTCGACGGCCGGGCACAGGCCATCTCGCTGACCCCGGCGGGTATCCACCAGCTCGTCACGGCCCAGACCGCCCGGAAGCAGGCCTTCCACGAGCTGATGGAGGACTGGGACGTCAAGGACCTCACCCGCCTTGGCGACCTCATCGCGCAGCTCAACTCCACCTACACGAAGGACAACTGGTAGGCCCGTCTCACCTGCCAGCACCGGCCATCACCGGCCATCGCCGGGCAACCAACCCGCCCGGCCATCGGGGCGCCGCCGAGGCATGCGTGTCACCGGGGTCCGGGCGTGCGTCCGGGAGGGCCAACCGGGCCGTTAACGGCGGAAGGCCCGCCGAAGCGGGCCTTACGCGGCTCAAAGGGGGAAGCGCAACCTACCGGTTGGTGGCTGCAAGACCCCTGCGAAAACCGTCGGAGAGATCATCGGAGATGTTGTCTTCGAACTCTCGTGAGAACTCATGTGGGATTGTGTCGGGTACTGAAACACCTTCAGCCTCCGCGAGTCGGTCGCTGACCTCCCGCAGCATCAAGGACAGTGGTACGTCCAATGCGCTGCAGATTGATGAGAGGAGTTCAGATGACGCTTCCTTCTGGCCACGCTCCACTTCACTGAGGTAACCAAGGGATACCCTCGCACTGTGGGACACTTCACGCAGTGTACGGCCCTGGCGCTGGCGGACGTCGCGCAGGACGTCCCCGATCTCATGGCGTAAAACTACCATTTTGCGCTCCTTAGGCTTGAGTTGTGCGTCATCCGCCAACCCCACATCACGCCAACGGACGACGCCGTTTACGGATACGGGTTGTCTTACCATCTGTATCGCCTTGCTCCCTCATAGATGCAGCCCCGCCCGAAGGTTGGGGTTGCGTAATTATGACTGGCCCCAGCTGGTTAAGCTTGAGTCGTCAACCTTACCAAGGCTGACTGTATAGGTAACTAGTGTGTCGGCGCTTTTGTTCCCCTGTGAAGCGCCTGCCCGAGCAGTGCCAGCGCCGCGGTCCTCGCCTGGACCCGCACCTCGGCCCGGTCCCCCCCGAAGCTGAACTGCCGCACAACGGTTCCGCCGGCCGTCGCGGCCGCGACGAAAACGGTGCCCACAGGCTGTCCGTCGTGGGCGTCGGGACCGGCGACACCGGTCGTCGAAACGCCGATGTCGGCCCCCATCAGCGCGCGGACCCCCTCGGCCATGCCGGCCGCAACGGCGGCGTCGACCGAGCCCTTTTCCTCAAGGAGGGCACCGCTGACGCCCAGCACATCGCGCTTGACTTCGTTGGCGTAGGCGACGACGCCGCCGCGCAGCATGCCCGAGGCTCCCGGCACCTCCGCCAGTGCCGCGGACACCGATCCCGCCGTGAGCGATTCCGCGGTGGCAACGGTGAGTCCGGCGCCCAGGGCGCCGGCGACGACGTCCTGGGGTGTCACTGGCGCGCCGTGCCCCGCGCCGACGCGCGCAGGCGCACCGCCTGGAGCACATAGTCGACGCCCGTGACGACGGTGATGACGACCGCCGCCGCCATGACCGCCGCGGCGAGCCACCAGGCCCACGCCCCGAGGGTGCTGGCCAAGGGAAGGAGGAACAGCAGAATCGCTGCAGTCTGCACGACGGTCTTGAGCTTGCCTCCCCGCGAGGCCGGCATGACGCCGTACCGGATGACCGCGAACCGGAGCACCGTGATGCCCAGCTCCCTCACGAGGATCACGATGGTGACCCACCACCACAGCTCCCCGAGGATCGAGAGCATCACCAGGGCCGACCCGATGAGCAGTTTGTCGGCGATGGGATCGGCGATCTTGCCGAAATCGGTGATCAGCCCGCGGCTGCGTGCGAGGTCTCCGTCGAGCTTGTCGGTGTAGATGGCGACAGCGAACACCGCGACCGCGGCCCAGCGGAAGGCTCCGCCCTGGCTGTTGTCGGCGGCGAGGAACCAGATGAAGAACGGCACCAGCAGGATCCGGACAACGGTCAGGATGTTGGCGATGTTCAGAACAGGAACGTGCTTTGCTGGAGTGTTCATCACGCGATAAGGCTACCTGCCTGTGAGGCTCCAGGCGTCTTCGCCTTCGTCATCATCGGCGCCCTCGGAGCCGTCGTAATACTCGACCGCCTGCGTCCGTGCCGCGAGGTCGTCGGCAACCAGGTCGATCGGCTCGCGGACCGCCGGGGGCGCCGGATCGGCCGCGGACGGCGACGCCGCCACCTCGTCGCCGCGCATTGCCGCGAGGACGGGCGCGAGGTCGTCGGGCTTGACGAGCACGTCGCGTGCCTTAGAGCCCTCGGACGGCCCGACGACGCCGCGGGATTCGAGCAGGTCCATGAGCCGGCCCGCCTTGGCGAAGCCGACCCGCAGCTTGCGCTGGAGCATCGACGTTGAGCCGAACTGGGTCGTCACGACGAGCTCGGTGGCCTGCAGCAGCACCTCGAGGTCGTCTCCGATGTCGTCGTCGATCTGCTTCTTGGGTGCCTCGACGGCGACGTCCTCGCGGTACACCGCACCGAGCTGGCCCTTGACGTGCTCAACGACGCGGTGGATTTCCGATTCGGTCACCCAGGCTCCCTGGACGCGCATCGGCTTTGAGGCCCCCATGGGCAGGAACAGGGCGTCGCCCTGGCCGATCAGCTTCTCGGCGCCGGGCTGGTCGAGCACGACGCGGGAGTCGGTGACCGAGGAGGTCGCGAACGCCATGCGGGACGGCACGTTCGCCTTGATCAGGCCGGTGACGACGTCGACGGAGGGCCGCTGGGTGGCGAGGACGAGGTGGATGCCGGCGGCACGGGCCAGCTGGGTGATGCGCACGATCGAGTCTTCGACGTCGCGCGGGGCGACCATCATCAGGTCGGCGAGCTCGTCGACGATCACGAGCAGGTACGGGTAGGGGCGCACTACGCGCTTGGAGCCTTCGGGGGGAACGACCTTGCCGTTGCGGACGGCCTTGTTGAAGTCGTCGATGTGCTTGAACCCGTAGTTGGCCAGGTCGTCGTAGCGGGTGTCCATCTCCCGCACCACCCACTGAAGGGCCTCGGCGGCCTTCTTCGGGTTGGTGATGATCGGGGTGATCAGGTGCGGCACGCCTTCGTAGGCGGTGAGCTCCACGCGCTTTGGATCGACCATGACCATGCGCACCTCGTCGGGGGTGGCCCGCATCAGGATCGAGGTGATCATCGAGTTCACGAACGATGACTTGCCGGCGCCGGTGGCGCCGGCGACGAGCAGGTGCGGCATCTTGGCGAGGTTCGCGACGACGAAGCCGCCCTCGACGTCCTTGCCCACGCCCATCACCATCGGATGTTCGGTCTTGCGGGCGTTGCCCGAACGCAGGACGTCGCCCAGAGACACGGTCTCGCGGTCGGTGTTGGGGATCTCGATGCCGATCGCTGACTTGCCGGGGATCGGCGAGAGGATGCGCACATCGGAGCTCGCGACGGCGTAGGAGATGTTCTTCGACAGCGCGGTGACCCGCTCGACCTTGGTGCCGGAGGCGAGTTCGATCTCGTACCGGGTGACCGTCGGGCCGCGGGAGAACCCGGTGACCTTGGCGTCGACGTTGAACTGCTCGAGGGTGTGCGTCAGGGCGGCGACGACGGCATCGTTGGCCTCCGAGCGCTCCTTGGGAGGGGTTCCCGCCGGGAGGTAGTCCGACGGCGGAAGGGTGTACGCGACATCCCCGGCCAGCTGCAGCTGCTCGGTGCGCTGCGGGATCGGCGAGGGCGGGGTCTGCGGCTGGACGGGGGTGGAGGGCACGATGAGCGCCTTGGCGGCCGGGACGACGTCGATCGCCTCGGTTGCCGGTTCGGCCGGCTCGGCGACGCCGATGCCCTGGGCGCGCTTGATCTTGTCGGCTGCGAGTTCCTGCTGGGTGGGGCGGCGCACGCCCGCCGGGATCTGCTGCTCAGCCTCGCGGGCCTTGCGCTCCTCGTCCTCGATGAGGGCGCGTTCGAACGCCTCGTCGCCGACGTAGCCATCGGAGTCGGCGTCGGCGGCCTGCTCTTCGCCGCGGTCCTTGCCCAGGAGGCGCTTTTTCCGTTTCGGCGGGTTCTTTGCCGCGGTCGAGCCGTGCGCTTCGTAGAGGTAGCTCTGGTCGTGGCCGTCGCGGTCGGCCGCCTCGCGGTCGATGAGGTCCTGGCCCATGAGGTGCTCGTAGAGCGAGCGGAGCCTCGCCGGGATATGGCGGAACGGTGTGGCCGAGATGATGAGCAGGCTCAGGAACACGGCGAAGCCCAGGATCGCCCCGACGGGCCAGGGGGTGAGCACGGCGCTGAGCGGTCCGGCGACAAGGAAGCCGACCACTCCCCCGGCGCGCCAGAGCTGCTCGAGCCCGGCGGCGAGGTCCGGCTGGCCGCCCACGAGGTGGGCGATGCCGGATCCGGCGAACAGCGCGAGCAGCAGGCCGATCGCGATCCGGTTGTT
This sequence comes from Arthrobacter sp. TJ-217, assembly GCF_058269255.1. Lineage (NCBI taxonomy): Bacteria > Bacillati > Actinomycetota > Actinomycetes > Micrococcales > Micrococcaceae > Arthrobacter > Arthrobacter sp. TJ-217. The sequence goes on along the minus strand of NZ_JBZCNJ010000009.1, from coordinate 156,105 downwards.
GGCCCGCGGTGCTTCGGGGTAGCGGAAGAGCCGCACGGCTCCGGTGCCGAGCATGAACGGCACGAGCAGGGCCATCCAGCCGAAGGTTCCGCCGGCGACGGCGTGGATGACGTCGGCGACAGGCCCCTTCAGTGCCCACCACTCGACGGCGGCGACGGCGACGGCGAGCAGCAGCAGGAAGAATCCGGTGCCGTCCCGGCGCAGTTCGCGGTCGGGGTGAACGTCGTGGCCGAACTTCCGCACGCCCGCGGCCGTCATCCGGGCGATCCCCATCCAGGCTCCGCGCACTGCGCGCACGGGCAGGGGGGGCCGCTCCTCGGCCTGCACCGGAATCACCTTGGTGCTTTGAGTTTTGGCGCTGGAGGAGCCCCGGCCCGAGGTTGAGCGGGCAGCAGGGGCGTTCTTGCCGCGCGACTGCTGCGGGCCCCGAGGGGCAGGGGAAGTACGAGTCGCCATACCGCTACGGTACCGGACTTGCCCGTCCTTTACCGGGATCCACGCACTGCGCAGCACCGGTCGTCGGCCGCCGGACGGCTGCCGGGACCGGCTCCGGGAGACCGGTCAGGCCTCCAGGACGACCGGGATGATCATTGGCCTGCGGCGGTACCTGCGGTTCACCCACGTGCCGATCACCCGGCGCACCACCTGCTGGAGCTGGTAGGTCGTGTGATCTTTGTTACTGCGCACCGCTTCTTCGAGGGCGGCGTTGAGCTTGCCGGTGATTTCGTCGAAGACCGAGTCGTCCTCGGCGAACCCGCGGGCGTGGATGTCTGGGCCCGAGACGATCTTTCCCGTCGTACGGTTCACGACCGCGACGATGGAGATGAAGCCCTCCTCGCCGAGGATCCGGCGGTCCTTGAGGTCGGCGTCGGTGATCTCGCCGATGCTTGAGCCGTCGACGTAGACGTAGCCGCATTCGACGGCTCCGACGAGCCGGGCCTTGCCGTCGGCGAGGTCGATCACCGAGCCGTCGTCGGCGAGGAACACGTTGTCGGCCGGCACGCCGGTCTGCATGGCGAGGTTGCCGTTGGCGATCAGGTGCCGTGTCTCCCCGTGGACGGGCATCACGTTGCGCGGCTTGAGGATGTTGTAGCAATACAGCAGTTCACCGGCAGCCGCGTGGCCCGAGACGTGGACCTTCGCGTTGCCCTTGTGGACGACGTCGGCCCCGAGCTTGAGCAGGCCGTTGATGACCCGGAAGACGGCGTTCTCATTGCCCGGGATCAGCGACGACGCCAGGATCACCGTGTCTCCGGAGCCGACGGTGATGCGGTGGTCGCCGTTGGCCATGCGCGACAGCGCCGCCATCGGCTCCCCCTGGGAACCGGTGGACATCAGCACCACCCTGTCGTCGGGGAGGTCGTCGACGTTCTTGATGTCGACGAGGATGCCTTCGGGCACCTTCAGGTACCCGAGCTTCGCGGCGATCGCCATATTGCGCACCATCGACCGCCCGGCGAAACAGACGAAGCGCCCGTGCGCGGAGGCGGCGTCGAGGACCTGCTGGACGCGGTGGACGTGCGAGGAGAAGGAGGCGACGATGATGCGCTTGCGCACGTTGGAGAAGAGGTGCTCGAGGACCGGGCCGATCTCGCGCTCGGCGGTGGTGAACCCCGGCACGTCGGCGTTCGTCGAGTCGACGAGGAACAGGTCGACGCCCTCCTCCCCGAGGCGGGAGAACGCGCGCAGGTCGGTGATGCGTCCGTCGAGGGGCAGCTGGTCCATCTTGAAGTCGCCGGTGTGAAGCACGTTGCCGGCCTCGGTGCGCAGGAACACGGCCAGCGCGTCGGGGATCGAATGGTTGACTGCAACGAACTCGCACTCGAAGGGACCGAACTGTTCGATCTGGCCCTCGGAGACCGTGAGGGTGTACGGGCGGATCCGGTGTTCCTGGAGCTTCGCCTCGAGCAGGGCCAGCGTGAGCTGGGAGCCGATGAGCGGGATGTCCGCCTTGAGCCGGAGCAGGTAGGGCACCGCGCCGATGTGATCCTCGTGGCCGTGGGTGAGCACCAGTCCGACGACGTCGTCGAGGCGGTCCTCGATGTAGGAGAAGTCGGGGAGGATGAGGTCGACGCCCGGCTGGTGTTCCTCGGGAAACAGGACGCCGCAGTCAACGATCAGCAGCTTGCCGTCGATCTCGAACACTGTCATGTTCCTGCCGATCTCCCCGAGTCCCCCGAGGGGAACGACGCGGAGGGTGCCCGGGGCGAGCGGCGGCGGAGCAAGGGTGGCGAGGACCGATTCGCTCATGCGTTCGACCTTTCGGCGTGCCTGGCGGCCGGTGCCCGGCTGAAGTCCCAGCCGGCTTCGGCGAGGTCGGTGAGCACCGGCTCCATTTCGACTGCCGTTGGCTCGACGAGGGGAAGCCGGACGGCGGTGTTGGCGAGGGCCCCCTGCAGGTGGAGGATCTGCTTGGCCGACACGGCGCCCGGGATGTGGGTCATGACGGCCCGGATGACCGGGTCGAGTTCGAAGTGGATGCGCCGGGCGGTCGCGAAGTCCCCGGCCGCTGCGGCATCGACAAGGGCGCGGAACGCCGCCGTCGCCACGTGGGCGCTCACGCTCACCACGCCCACGGCGCCGGCGGCCATCCAGGGCAGGGTCAGTCCGTCGTCGCCGGAGTAGACGGCGAGGTCGGTGTTCGCCAGGACCCGTGTGATCTCGCCGAAGTCGGCCTTCGCGTCCTTGAGTGCCCGGATGTGCGGGTGGTCCCCGAGCCGGATCATCGTCTCGGTGGCGATGGGGATGGCCGAGCGCCCGGGAATGTCATAGACCATGATGGGCAGCTCGGTGGCGTCGGCGACCGCGGCGAAGTGGGCGAGGACGCCGGCCTGTGTGGGCTTGTTGTAATACGGGGTCACAACCAGTTGGGCGTCGGCGCCGGCGCGGACGGCCCGGTGCGCCATTTCCACCGAATGGGAGGTGTGGTTGGTTCCGGTGCCGGCGATGACCTTGGCCCGGCCGCCCACCGCCTGTGCGACGACCCGGAACAGGTCCTCCTTCTCGGAGTCCTCGAGGGTTGAGGTTTCTCCGGTGGTGCCGGAGACTACAAGTCCGTCACACCCGTCATCGACGAGGCGCGAGGCAAGGGCGGCAGCGCCGTCGAGGTCGACCGCCCCCTCCGCCGTGAACGGGGTGACCATCGCGGTGATCAATGTGCCGAACAGGGAACTGCGGGGCGGGGATTCAAGCATACGTAAAACGTTACCCGCTTCCGCCCGGTAACGCCCCAGCCCCGCCCGAGACGGCTGCCGGACCACGTGCCTTCCGGGCATGAAGCGGTGCCGGGGCTGTGAGACGATCGAGTCATGGTGTCCTCCAAGGCCTCACGGCGGCTGACCGGTATCGACGCGGCCCGCGGAGTTGCCCTGTTTGGCATGATGAGCACCCACGTTTTCCCCCTTTACCTTCCCGGGACCGCCGAACCCTCCTGGGTGGGGCTGCTGTTCACGGGCCGGTCCTCGGCGCTGTTCGCCGTCGTTGCGGGAATCGGCCTCGCCCTGCTGACCGGGGGGAAGGCGCAGCACCGCGGGTCGACCCTGTCAGGCGACCGGCGCGGAATTGCCGTGCGCGCCGTCATCATCGCCCTTGTGGGCCTCGTCCTCGGCGGCCTCGAGACGAACATCGCCATCATCCTTTTCCACTACGGCGTGCTTTTCCTGCTCGCCCTGCCGTTCGTCGGGCTCGGAATGCGCGCGCTCGCCTGCTGGGCGGCCGGCTGGCTCCTCCTCTCCCCTGTCGCCGCCTACCTGCTGCGCGTATCGATCCACGGCTCGGTGGCCCCGCCCTCGCTCGGCGCCAACCCCGTGTGGGAACACTTCCTCGAGCCACGGACGCTCATCGCCGACGTCCTTGTCACCGGGTACTATCCGGCGCTGCAGTGGCTGAGCTATCTGCTGATCGGCCTTGCCATCGGCAGGATGAACCTGGCACGGCTTCCGGTGCAGCTGGGTCTGATCATCGGCGGCGTGGCCGCGGCTGTCGCTGCAGCTGCGGCAAGCGCGCAGCTGCTGGGACCCGGCGGCGGGCTGGCGGAGCTGCAGCGGACACCCGAGGGCGCCCGTTACCCTCTCGAGGCCATGCTCCGGGTCGGGTTCGGCGGGCTGGACCAGATCGGTTCCTGGTGGTGGCTCGCCGTCAACGCCCCGCACTCGGGGAGCACCTTCGACCTCGTCGGAACCTCCGGAACCGCGGCGGCGGCGGTGGGCCTGTGCCTGCTGCTCACCCGGCGGCGTCCGTTCCTGCTCCTGCCGTTGTCGGCCGCTGGGGCGATGACCCTCACCCTCTATTCCCTGCATGTCTGCATCATGAGCTGGACGGATCTGCAGACGCCGCGGCCCGACCCGGTCCTGGTGTTCTGGATCCAGGCCGCCGCGTTCGTGGCGCTTGGGCTGCTGTTCCACCGGATCAACGCGCGCGGGCCGCTTGAGCTGCTCACCTCCGGGGCAGCACGGGCCGTGCGCAGCGGCCCCTATCCCTCAGCCCGTCCCGGCCGGGCCGCCTGAGCCGGGACGGGCTTAGCCGGGCCGCCTGAGCCGGGACGGGCTGAGCCGGGCCGCCTGAGCCGGGCTGGACGAGGTGCCTGGACGTTCCTGACCTTGACCGCCTGAGCGGGCTTCCCCTGTTGAACCCGGGGGCTGTCAGCCGCCGGTGGGGCGGAACAGCTTGGCGGCGTCGCGCATCGCCTTGCGTGCCCGCTTCCTGTCCCCGGCGGCGTCGTACGCGCACGAGAGCCGGAACCAGCTGCGCCAGTCATCGGGGGCGTTTTCCGCCTCAGCCTGGAAAGCGGGGAACCGCTCGTCGGCGGCGGAGCGGACGATCCGGCCGGCCGGGGTGCGGGGAAGGTCATCGACCGGCAGGCCGCCCTCCTTCTCGAGGATCCTCGCCATGCGCTGGGTCTGCGCCCCGAACTGCAGCTCCCTCAGAAGCGCCCACGCGCCGATGAACGGGAGGGCGATGTAGCCGACGCCGAGCGCCTTCGCCACCGGTTCGGGGTCGGTCAGCAGGAGCACCCCGCGCTGCAGTGCCACGACCAGCCACAGGGCAAGGAGCAGCGTGACAAGCACGACCCCGATCTTCACGCGGTGTTCGCGGAGTGCGTTGAGCATTTGTGCGGTTCCTTCTCTCAAACCGAAAGGTTCAGGTAGCCCTCGAGGCCGACGGTCAGCCCGGGGTGGTGTGCGACGTTCCGGATGCCGACGAGGATCCCGGGCATGAACGAGCCCCGGTCGAAGGAGTCGTGCCGGATGGTGAGCTGTTCCCCCGGTCCGCCCAGCAGGACCTCCTGGTGGGCCGTCAGCCCGCGCAGGCGCACGGAATGGACCGGCACGCCGTCGACGTCGGCTCCCCGGGCTCCGGGTATCGCGCTCGTTGTGGCATCGGGGGCCGGGGGGACGCCCGCAGCCGCGCGCGCCGCGCTGATGAGCTGGGCGGTGCGGACGGCGGTGCCGGAGGGCGCGTCCACCTTGTCGGGGTGGTGGAGTTCAACGATCTCCACCGATTCGAAGTACCGTGCGGCGCTCGCGGCGAAGGCGGTGGCGAGCACCGCGCCCAGGGCGAAATTCGGTGCGATCAGCACACCGGTGGACGGCGACCGCTCAAGCAGTCCAGCGAGCCGGTCGAGCCGCTCCGGGGTCCAGCCCGTCGTCCCGACGACGGCATGGAGCCCGTGCTCCACGGCGAAGGCCGTGTTGTCGAAGGTCGCCTCGGGGATGGACAGGTCGACGACGATGCTGGCCCCCGCCGAAACAACGGTGTCGAGGGAGTCGCCCCTGCCGAGGGCCGCGACGAGGCGCATCCCCTCGGCGGCGGCGATGGCTTTCACGGCTTCGGAGCCCATGCGGCCCGTGGCGCCGATTACGGCTACCGGCAGTTCCTGCGTCATGGGTTCCAGCCTATGTCAGGCGCCCGCTCCGACCCATTCAACGGTGCCGTCGGCGAAGAACTGTTCCTTCCAGATCGGGACGCGATCCTTCACCGCATCCACGAGGTCGGAGCAGGCGGCGAACGCTTCGCCGCGGTGGGCGGCGGCTACTGCCGCAACGAGCGCCTGGTCCCCGATCTCGAGCGGTCCGACGCGGTGGGCAACCCACAGGCGGACCTGCGGGTACTTCGCCGCGATGTCCGCCGCGACCTCCGCCAGGACGCGTTCGGCGCTTGGGTGCGCCGAGTAGCTCAGCGAGGTGACGTTCCGCCCGCCGTCCGAATCCCGCACGACGCCGCTGAATCCGACGACGGCGCCGCAGTGCGGGGAGTCCACGGCCGCCAAGGCGTCTTCGGGCCGCAGCGGGGTGGGGCTGACGGCCGCGTTGAGTACTTCACCGGTGGTCATTGTGTCCTTCCAGCTGGGAGCAGATGTGGTCGAGCAGCGGGGCCAGCACGTCGAGGCCGTCCCGCACTCCCCCGGGGGAACCCGGCAGGTTGAGGATGAAGGTGCTCCCGGCCGTGCCGGCGAGCCCCCGGCTGAGCGCCGCTGTTGGAACCTTTTCGGCGCCGGCCCGGCGGATAGCCTCGGCGATGCCGGGCAGCTGGCGGGTCAGGTACGGCGCGGTCTGTTCGGGGGTGGTGTCGTCGGGGCTGATCCCGGTGCCCCCGCTGGTGATCAGGACTGCGGGCCGGGATTCGAGGGCGGCACCGATTGCCGTGCCCACCGGGTCGCCGTCGGGCACCACGACGGAGTCGCAGATGGCGAACCCCCGCTCCGCCAGCCAGGTGGCGATGACCGGGGCGCACTCATCCTCGTAGATGCCGGCGGCGGCTCGCGTTGAGGCGATGACGACGGCCGCGTTCCGCAGCGCGCTCATATGCTCCAGTCTCCGCTCTTTCCCCCGGATTTTGAAAGCACTTTCGTCTCCCGGATCACCGCGTGGTGATCGACCGCCTTGATCATGTCGTAGAGGGTCAGTGCACCGATCGAGGCGGCAGTCAGGGCCTCCATCTCCACCCCGGTTACAGCGGTGGTCTTAACGAGGGCCGTCACCGTCACCGTGCTCTCGGAGGCCGTGAAGTCGACCGTGACCTTGCTGAGCGGCAGCGGATGGCACAGCGGGATCAGGGTCGAGGTCTGCTTGGCCGCCATGATTCCTGCAACGCGGGCGACGGCGAGGGCATCGCCCTTGGGCAGGGATCCGTCTGTGATCAGGGCGATGACCTCGGGCGTGGTTTCGAGGATCGCCTGTGCGCTCGCCTGCCGGGCGGTGACGGGCTTGGCCGTGACGTCGACCATGTGCGCGCTGCCGTCCTCCCGGACGTGGGACAGTGCTGCCGGTTCGCTGGGGTTCATCGTTCGCCGTCCTTCATAGGGTTTCAAGGGCCTGGGTGTTCGGGACCCGGGCGTTGGGGGCGGGTTGGGGGTCTACAGGTTGGGGGTCTGCGGGTTGGGAGCCTGCACCGCGTCGATCAGCCAGATCCGCACCCGCTCCCCTGCTGCGGCCCGACCGGTGCCTTCGGGCAGGTGCACGAGCGCGTTGGATTCGGCAAGGGCGTGGACAAGGTGCGAGCCGGGTCCGCCGATCAGCTCCACGACGCCGTCGGCGTACCGGCCGCGCCGCACCTGGTGTTTGGTTTCGGGCGAGTCGGCGGCGGCGGCTAGCCTCGCCTCGAGTTCGACCCGCGGTGACGGGGCGCCGGTGAGGGCGGTCAGCGCCGGGCGGAGGAACATCTCGAATGAGACAAGGGCGCTGACCGGGTTCCCGGGGAACCCGAGGAAGGGCAGGCCGCCCACCGTGCCCAGCGCCTGCGGGCCGCCCGGCTGGAGGGCCACTGAGGAAAACGTGACCCCGCTGCCGTCGAGGGCCTGCTTGACCACCTCATAGGCGCCCTTGCTGATACCGCCGGAGGTGAGGATCAGGTGGGCACCCGTGCCGGAGAGTCCGGCCAGCGCCTCGCGCAGCCGTACCGGGTCGTCCCCGACCACCTGGTGGCGGATGACGGCGGCACCGGCCTCGTGGAGCGCGGCTTCGAGCAGGGTGCTATTGGCGTCGTAGATGCGCCCGGGGCCAAGGGGTTCACCGGGGGATGTCACCTCGTCGCCCGTTGAGAGAAGAAGCACTGTGAAGCGCGGGCGGACGGGAACGGTGGGGATTCCGCACGCGGCGAGAAGCCCCAGCTGGGCGGGGCCCAGCAGCGTTCCTGCGGCGAGGGCTAGGCCTCCGGCGGCGATGTCGCTGCCCCGGCTCCGGATGAAGCTGCCCGCCTCGGTGCCGCCGGGCAGCCCGACGGTGACGGGGTCGGCTGCCGCCCTACCGTCGGGGCGGAGGAACTGCGGCGGGTCGGCGAGCTCGATCGGCACGACGGCGCCGGCGCCGGCGGGGATCATCGCCCCCGTCATGATGGGGGCCGCGGTGCCGGGTTCGAGCGCCGGGGGCGCGGTTCCTGCAGGGATGGGCGCACCGACCTTCAGGCGCAGCCGCCCGGCCTCCGGGTGGTCCGCCGGCGCCGCGGCGAGGTCGGCGGAGTGGACCGCGTAGCCGTCCATCTGCGAGTTGTCGAAGGGCGGAAGGCTCACCGGAGCTGCGACGTCGGCGGCGAGGACGCGGGAGCGCGCCGCCGCCAGCGGCAGCCGTTCCGCCGCATCGGTGCCGCCGTCATATCCGCTGCTCCCGCGGAGCAGCAGGGCAACAGCCTGCTGGTGCTCTGCCACGCTACGGTTCATTGCCTGCCTTTCGTACCCCAACACAACACCGTTTCAATATCACCGTTCCGGCTGCCTGCCTCAACCCTAGACTGCACCGCCCGGTCAGGCGCCCACCCGGCGGTGGTTCGCTTGTTTGCCTGCTCGCTGGAGGGGGTGGCCCCGGCGCCGTACGGCCAACATGTTCAAATACCTCCGATCTCGTTGCCGGTCAAGCCGGGCGATTGCGGGGAATGGGCGTAACCTTCCACTATGGGAACCAACCTCGGAATGCCGGGTCCGGCTCCGTCGGGCGCAGGAGCCGGCCTCATCGACACGTTTGGCAGACGGGCCACCGACATGCGCCTCTCTCTGACCGACAAGTGCAATCTCCGGTGCACCTACTGCATGCCCGCCGGCGGCCTCGACTGGCTGCAGAAGGACGCGGTGCTCTCCCGCGCCGAAATCGTGCGGCTCGTGCGGATCGGCGTGACAATGCTTGGCATCCGGGAGCTTCGGCTCACCGGCGGGGAACCGCTCGTGAGGTCCGATCTGGTGCAGATCATCGAGGACCTTCGGGCCGAGCATCCCCAACTCCCCATCTCCCTGACGACCAACGGACTGGGCCTTGACCGCAAGGCGGCCCAGCTCAGGGCGGCCGGCCTGACCCGGATCAACATCTCCCTTGACTCACTTCACGCCGAGACCTTCGCGCAGCTCACCCGCAGGCCTTTCCTGGACCGGGTGCTGCGCGGCATCGAAGCGGCCGCGGACGCCGGGCTCGGTCCGGTGAAGATCAATGCGGTGCTGATGCGCGGCATCAACGACGCCGAAGCGCCGGCGCTGCTGGAGTGGGCCGTCTCCCGGGGGTTCGAACTGCGGTTCATCGAACAGATGCCCCTTGACGCAGATCACGGGTGGACCAGGGAGGGCATGGTCACGGCGGCGGAGATGCGTTCGCTGCTTGAGCCGGCCTTCCTCCTGACCCCGCACCCCGCGAGCCGCGACGGGGCGCCCGCCGAGCGGTGGGAGGTGCGCAGGAAGTCCTCCCCCGAGGTCGTCGCCGGGTCGGTGGGAATCATCGCCTCCGTCACCGAGCCGTTCTGCTCGGACTGCCGCAGGACGCGGATCACCGCCGAAGGAAAGGTGATGAGCTGCCTGTTCTCCCGGGAGGAAACCGACCTGCGGGCGCTGCTGCGCTCGGACAGTGACGACGCGGCAGTGGCGCGGCGCTGGCAGGAAGCGATGTGGGCCAAGCCGAAGGCGCACGGCATGGGCGCCACGGGGCTCGGGGCCGAAGGCTTCGTGCAGCCCGACCGCACCATGAGCGCGATCGGCGGCTGAATGCTGGTCCGCTACTTCGGTGCCGCGCAGGCCGCTGCCGGCACCGCCGAGGAACATCTTGAGTGCGACGGCGCCAGTTTCGAAGAGGTGCTCCGGGCCATCGCCGCCCGGCACCCCGACCCTGTTCCCCCATCAAACGGCGCACCGCCGATGACGCGGGTGCTTTCCCGCAGCAGCTTCCTGCTCAACGAGGTCTCCCTGCGCGACCGCGCCCGGGTGCTGGGGCCGCAGGACGTCCTCGACGTGCTTCCGCCGTTCGCCGGCGGCTGACCCGGACCCCGCCCCCGCCGGCCGGGTCTAGAGTGCGAAGTCCCCGGGACCGTCGAACGGGCCGACGACCATGGTCGTCCGGGGGGCCGCCGCGAGTTCGGCGGCGAGGTCCTGAACGTCCTGGGTGGTGACGGCGCCCACCCGGGCGAGCGACTCGTCGAGGTCGATGAACTCTCCGGAGACAAGTTCTGACCGGCCCAGCCGGGACATCCGCGAGCTGCTGTCCTCAAGGGCGAGCACCAGCCCGCCGGAGAGCTGTCCGACGGCCTTGCGCAGCTCCTCCTCGGTGATGCCTTCGCGTGCGAGGCGGTCAAGCTCATCCCCGAGCAGGGCGATGACCTGCCCTGTCTTGGCCGGGGAGCAGCCCGCATACATGGCGAAGTACCCTGCGTCGGCGTAGGACGCCGAGAACGAGTAGGTGGAGTAGACGAGGCCCCGCTTCTCCCGGATCTCCTGGAACAGGCGCGAGGACATGCCGCCGCCAAGGACGGCGTTGAGCACGCTCATCGCGAACCGGCGCTCGTCGTTCGCGACGAGGGACGGGCATCCAACGAGGATGTTCGCCTGTTCGACGGCGCGGCGGATGACGTGGACCCCGGACTTTCCCGTGATCCTGGCGGGTTCCGCCGAGCGCCGGTCAACGGGAAGCGCGCCTTCGGCCAGGTCCCATCCCGAGCGTTCGAGGGCTTCCTGGACCAGCGTGCACACGACGTCGTGGTCAAGGCCGCCGGCGGCCGTCACAACGAGCTCCGACGGCCGGTAGTAGCGGCGGTAGTGCTCGAGCACTGACTCGCGGTGCACCCCGCGGATGGCCTCGGGCGTTCCGCCGATGGGCCGTCCCAGCGGATGGGTGCCGAGCACCGCCTCAACGAACTGCTCGTGGGCGACGTCGGCCGGGTCGTCACTGTCCATTGCGATTTCTTCGAGGATCACGTCGCGTTCCTGCTCGAGTTCCTCAGGGTCGAGGACCGCGGAGGTGACCATGTCGGCGATGACGTCGATGGCCATGGGCAGGTCGGTGTCGAGCACGCGGGCGTAGTAGCAGGTGTTTTCCTTCGCCGTCGCGGCGTTCGACTCGCCGCCGACCTCGTCGAACGCCGAGGCGATCTCCAGGGCGGTGCGCTTCTTGGTTCCCTTGAAGAGCAGGTGCTCGAGGAAGTGCGTCGAGCCGTGCTGGCCCTCGGCCTCGTCCCTGGAGCCGACGCCCACCCAGAACCCGATGGTGGCCGAGCGCTGGCCGGGCATCGCCTCGGTGAGCACCCGGACGCCGCCGGGGAGCACCGACCTGCGCACGACGGCGCCGCCCGGTTCGCCCGCGACGAACGTCGGGTCGGCCCCTGCGGACCCGGGGGCGGGCGTGGGGATCAGAGGCAGGAAGACAGCGGTGGGCAGAGCCATTCGGGTCCTTCAGAAAGATGTTGCGGGGAGGGTGCGGGGCAAGAACGGGTGGAACGGGAGAAAGGCCAACGGCTCCGCAGCGGACCGGAGGGTACGCTGCGGAGCCGTCGAGGCCTCAGGGGCGGTCAGTTAGCTGACCGCGTCCTCTGCGGGAACCTCGGGAAGCTCGATGCCGGCTTCCTCGAGCTCCTCATCGGCGACCACCGGGGAGAGCGAGAGCTTTCCGCGGTCGTCGATCTTTGTGATTTCGACCTGGACCTTCTGGCCCACGGCGACGACGTCGTCGACGTTGTCGACGCGCTTTCCTCCGGAAAGCTTGCGCAGCTCGGAGATGTGAAGCAGACCGTCCTTGCCCGGGGTGAGCGACACGAACGCACCGAAGGTTGTCGTCTTGACGACGGTGCCCAGGTAGCGCTCGCCGATCTCGGGGACCTGCGGGTTGGCGATCGCGTTGATCGCCGCGCGTGCAGCCTCGGCGGAGCCGCCGTCGGTGGCTCCGATCAGCACGGTTCCGTCATCCTCGATGGAGATGTCGGCGCCGGTGTCTTCCTGGATCTGGTTGATCATCTTGCCCTTGGGGCCGATGACCTCGCCGATCTTGTCAACGGGGATCTTCACCGAGATGATGCGCGGCGCGAACTCCGAGAGCTCGTCCGGGGCGTCGATCGCGGCTTCGAGAACGCCGAGGATGTGAAGGCGGGCTTCGCGGGCCTGCTTCAGCGCTGCAGCCAGCACCGAGGCGGGGATGCCGTCGAGCTTGGTGTCGAGCTGGATGGCGGTGACGAACTCGGCGGTTCCGGCGACCTTGAAGTCCATGTCGCCGAAGGCGTCTTCAGCGCCGAGGATGTCGGTCAGGGCCGCGTAGCGGGTCTGGCCGTCGACTTCGTCGGAGACGAGGCCCATGGCGATGCCGGCAACCGGAGCCTTGAGGGGCACACCCGCGTTGAGCAGGGACAGCGTCGAGGCGCAGACCGAACCCATCGAGGTTGAGCCGTTGGAGCTGAGCGCCTCGGAGACCTGGCGGATCGCGTAGGGGAATTCCTCGCGGGTCGGCAGGACCGGGGCGATGGCGCGCTCGGCGAGGGCGCCGTGGCCGATTTCGCGGCGCTTGGGCGAGCCCACGCGGCCGGTCTCACCGGTGGAGTAGGGCGGGAAGTTGTAGTGGTGCATGTACCGCTTGCGGGTGACCGGGGACAGCGAGTCGAGCTGCTGCTCCAGCTTCAGCATGTTCAGCGTGGTGACACCCATGATCTGGGTTTCGCCGCGCTCGAAGATCGCCGAACCGTGGACGCGGGGCAGAACCTCGACCTCGGCGGTGAGCTTGCGGATGTCGGAGAGGCCGCGTCCGTCGATGCGGACCTGGTCCTTGAGGATGCGCTGGCGCACGACGGCCTTGGTGACCGAGCGGAACGCTGCCGAGAGTTCCTTTTCGCGTCCCTCAAAGGAACCGGCGAGGGACTCGAGGACCTCGTTCTTCAGGGCGTCCGAGGCGTTGTTGCGTTCCTGCTTGTCGGAGATCTGGAAGACCTCGGCGAGCTTCTGCGCAGCTGCGGACTCCACTGCCGCGTAGACGTCGTCCTGGTAATCGAGGAAGACGGGGAACTCGACGGTCGGCTTGGCCGAACGCGAGGCGAGGTCGGACTGCGCCTCGCACAGGGCGCGGATGAACGGCTTTGCGGCTTCGAGGCCCTCGGCCACGACCTCTTCGGTCGGCGCCGTCGCCCCGTTCTCCTTGATGAGCTTCCAGGAGTTGTCGGTTGCCTCGGCCTCGACCATCATGATGGCGACGTCGTCACCGACGACCCGGCCGGCGACGACCATGTCGAACACCGAGTTCTCGAGCTCGGAGTGCTTCGGGAAGGCGATCCACTGGTCGCTGCCGCTGCCATCGGAGACGAGGGCAACGCGGACGCCGCCGATCGGGCCGGAGAACGGAAGGCCGGAGAGCTGGGTGGACATCGACGCGGCGTTGATGGCGACGACGTCGTACCGGACGTCCGGGTTGATGGCCAGGACCGTGACGACGATCTGGACCTCGTTGCGCAGGCCCTTGACGAAGGCCGGGCGCAGCGGGCGGTCCATGAGGCGGCAGGCCAGGATGGCCTCGGTCGAGGGGCGGCCTTCGCGGCGGAAGAACGAGCCCGGGATGCGCCCCGCGGCGTACATGCGCTCTTCGACGTCAACCGTCAGCGGGAAGAAGTCAAAGCCCTCGCGGGGGGAGCTTCCGGCGGTCGTCGCCGAGAGAAGCGCTGTGTCTTCGTCGATGTAGACCATGGCGGCGCCGGCCGCCTGCTGGGCGAGCCTTCCCGTCTCAAAGCGGACAGTGCGCGTGCCGAAGCGGCCGTTGTCGATGACGGCTTCTGCAAATTCGATTTCGGGACCCTCCATAGAGAGTCACCTCCGTTTCCTGTGTTGCGGAGGCAGTCGGCACCATCCGAGGCGGCCCCTCGTGGGCGGCCTGTGCAGCACCCGGTCTTCGATCGAGACCCACGGGGCTGACGTCCTTCGTGGTCCGTCATCCCGTAAATCACTACCGAGGACCGCGAATGCGCGGTGCCGTCTGTCTCCTGTTGTATGGCATTGGTCGTTCATGCCCGGCCGCGGGTTCCCCGCCTCCGGGCCGCCCGGGCTGCCGGGCGAAAGTGGAAGGCGGCTCCCTCTCCTGATGAGATGGCGCCGCCTTCCGTTTCAGCTATCGACGCAGGCCGAGGCGCTCAAGGAGCGTACGGTAGCGCGTGATGTCGGTGTCCCGCAGGTAGTCCAGCAGGCGACGGCGGCGGCCGACGAGGAGAAGCAGGCCGCGACGCGTGTGGTGGTCGTGCTTGTGCATCTTCAGGTGCTCGGTCAGGTCGAGAATGCGGCGGGAAAGCATCGCGATCTGCACTTCGGGGGAACCGGTGTCGCCCTCTGCAGTTGCGTATTCTTTGATGATTTCCTGCTTGATAGCGGCGTCAAGGGCCACGAATAACTCCTAGAGTTGTACCGTGAATAAAGGAAGAGTGCCTGCAAGGCCCCAGCGAACTGCGGCACCATCAATGACACACAAAAATCCAGCCACCACGGACTGCAGCCGGATCTTGGTACAAGTTTAGCCGCTGGCCTGCAGATCTGTCGAAAGCACCTCGCGGGTGCGCTCCACATCGAGCCGCATCTGCTCGATCAGCGACTCGGGCCCGGTGTAGGTGACCTGGCCGCGCAGCCGCTCAGTGAATTCGACGGCGACCTCCTGGCCGTAGAGGTCGAAGTCCTGGACGCGCTCGGGCGGGCGGTCGATGACGTGGGCTTCAACGGTGCGGGCGACGCCCCGGAAGGTGGGGTTTGAGCCGACGGAGATCGCCGCCGGCCACCGGGTCCCCGAGGAGTCGATCAGCCAGCCCGCGTAAATGCCGTCGGCGGGGACATAGCCCTGGGCGTTCGAGGCAAGGTTCGCCGTCGGGAACCCGAGGTCGCGTCCGCGCGCCGACCCGTGAACCACTTCGCCGCGGATGTGGTGGAGGCGGCCGAGGATCAGGGCAGCGGTTTCGACATCCCCCGCATCGAGGGATTCGCGGACCCACGTTGAGGAGCAGCGGCGTTCCGTCATTCCGTCGCCGGTCGGCAGCGGCACGCTCGCCCCGAAGTCGTCGATCGCGATCACTTCGAAGCCGAGCCGCGCACCGAGGGCGTGCATGGTGTCGAGGTCGCCGCTGTTGCCGCGCCCGAAGCGGACGTCGTGGCCGATCACCACGGCCTTCGCCTTGAGGGTTTCGACGAAGACCTTCTCGACGAATTCCTCTGGCGTATCGGCCGCGAGGTCGAGGGTGTAATGCATCATCAGGAGGCCGTCGATACCGGTGCGGGCGAGGGTCTGGACGCGGTCCTCGAGCCCCATAATCAGCGCCGGCGCGCTCTCGGGTCGGTGGACCTGCGCCGGGTGCGGCTCAAAGGAGACGACGACGGCGGCTGCGTTCCGCTCGCGCGCCGCGTCAACGAGGTGCTGGAGCACGCGCTGGTGGCCCCTGTGAACGCCGTCGAAGTTGCCGAGGGTGATGACAGAGGGGCCGAACCCTTCCGGGACGTCGGCCAGGTCTCTCCAGTAGAACACGCATCTCCTTCGCCGTTTCGGCTTTCCGCGGCGCGGGCCGGAGCATCCGGATCCCTGCAGCGCCTTCCCCATTATTGCCGATAGAGGGGCGGTTTATTTCCCGTTTGGCGTCGGTTCACTTCGCGAAAGTCAGGGATTCTCTCCCTCAAGGGCCGTGGCGTGCCTCCGGCAGGCGGTGGATTGCCTCAGGTCCCGGCGGGCCCGTGGCAGGACGGAGGATCCCGGCCGGTTCGGCCTTTCGGGCCGTGCGGGAGTCAGCTGCGGGCGCTGAAGTCCTTACGCATCTGGCTGGTCTTGGCGATATAGCGGTGCCAGACGAGCAGCGCGGCCGGGAAGGCGAGCTCAACGACCATCAGGATGATCATCAGGTAGTGCGGGGTCCCGGAGAATGCCCAGGACAGCACCCGGCCGATGCCGCCAGCGAAGACCATGAGGCATACAAGCCAGAGCATGTTTGCCCACTGGAACTTCACCGCGATGGTGACGAACGCCGCCCCGACGCCGACCATCATCGCGGAGAAGAACCGGAATTGGTTTTCGAGGGTGGGGTTGACCGGGCCCGTTTCGGTGTCCGGCAGGCCCGCCGTTCCACGGATGAGGTAGTACGCCCCGAACGCGGCAAGTATGAGCCCGACGATGACGACGACGGTGCGGAACACGCTCCAGTCGCTTCCGCCGATCCCGTCCTTCGACTTGGCCGGGGACGCGTCCCGCTTCCCGGCCGGGGCCGCGGAGGGCTTTGACGCGGCGGAACGCCCGCTGCCCACGGCCGGCTCGCTTTTCGGCATCTGGGGTGACGGCCTGCCCTGGGGGTCCTGCGGATTGGTGGTCATCATGCTCCCGTCGGTATGCGTGGGGCATCCGTGGCCTCGCTGATCCGTCGTATCGCCATCAGCGGCCGGCCCGCGGGTGCTTCTTTCGCCATACTCTCACGCGCCACCCGGGCCCGGAAGGACTATTCGGCAGGGCCTTCCCGGCCGGCATCTGCTAGGCCGTGCGCCGTGCCGGACGGTGGCGGTAAAGCCACACCAGGCCCAGGATCGGCAGGACAAGCGGCACATAGCCGTAGCCCTGGCCGAAGCCGGACCACACGGTGTCGCTGGGGAACGCCTCGGGGTTCAGCGCGCTCAGCGCTCCGACGGTCAGCACGCCCACCAGCTCGGTCAGCACCGCGGCGACGGAGATGGCGAACCAGCGGGACCCGCTGCGGGCCAGCGAGACGGTGGCCAGGATGTAGACGGCCGCTGCGAGGGCGGTGAGGAGGTAGGCAAGCGGGGCCTCGGAGAACTTGGTGGCGATCTGGAAGATCGCACGCGCCGAAGCGGCGAGGGCGAACAATCCATAGACGGCCACGAGCAGGCGGCCGGGCCCGGCATTGCGCTGCGCCGCCGCGGTGCCCGGCGGCCCCTGCTGGGCGTCTGCGGATCGGGCGCCCTTTGCTTCGCGGCTCACAGGCCCGCCACCCCCGCCCAGATCTGGTCCATACGGACCATCATGACAAAGATTGTCGGGCCAACGGCGGCAAGCACGAAGTTGCTCCAGCGGCTGCGCTCAAGGATCGCCCAGGCGAAGGCCGCCACGGGGACGAACAATGCGGTGAACAGGTATCCCCAGAATTCCCACGCCTCGCCCTGGACCGGCTCGCCCCCGGCCTGCCGCACGGCTGAGGTGACGGCGTAGACGAGCAGGAACACCTCGACGGCGGCAACGGAAAGGATGGTGATGTCGTTGGGCGGCTGGCGCACCAGCGCCGCCCCAACGCACAACAGGGCCGAAAGAAGGCAGAGGACCGCAGCGGCGATGACGAAACCATCCACTAGGGGGTACCGCCGCCGGGAGCGAAGACCAGGAGGGCGCGGGCGTCCTTCGGCCGGTTCTCGAGAAGCGCGACGAGGGTTCCGTCGGGTGCGAACGCCGCAACCGGACCCTCCTCGGGGCCCGCCTCGATGCGCCGGCCGTGGGAGATGTCCTCGGCCTCGCCCGCGCGGAGCTCACGGACCGGGAACAGCGCGCGCCCCGCGTCGTCGAGCTCCAGCAGGCGCAGGTCCTCGGCGAGCTCCTCGAGGGTTGCCGCCTGTTCGATGCCGTAGGGCCCGACCTGCGTGCGCCGCAGCGCGGTCAGGTGGCCGCCGACGCCGAGGGCCAGTCCGAGGTCGCGGGCGAGGGCCCGGATGTAGGTTCCCGAGGTGCACTCGACCGTGACGTCGACGTCCTGCTGCTTGCCGCCGTTGACCCGCCGGATGGCGTGCACCTCGAACCTGCGGATGGTCACGGTGCGGGGCTCGAGCTGGACGTCTTCGCCCGATCGCACCCGGGCGTAGGAGCGCTGGCCCTTGACCTTGATCGCGCTGACGCTGCTGGGAACCTGGGAGATCTCCCCCGTCAGGGCGGCCACCCCGGCGAGGATGTCATCGCGGGTGACCGCCGCGGCGATGCTTCCCCCGGTGATCTCCCCCTCGGCGTCGTCGGTGATCGTCGACTGGCCCAGGCGGATGGTTGCCGTGTAGGTCTTGTCGATTCCGACGATGTAGGTGAGCAGCCGGGTGGCGCGGTTGATGCCCAGGACGAGGACACCCGTGGCCATGGGGTCGAGGGTGCCCGCGTGGCCCACCTTGCGGGTGCCGGCGAGGCGCCGGAGGCGCCCCACGACGTCATGGCTCGTCCAGCCCTGCGGCTTGTCCACTATGATCAGCCCTGAGTGGACCTGCCCCGAATTCACGCCTCCCAGTATAGGGTGCTGCGGATGGGCCCCGCGCACGGGATGTAGCATTCCCCTATGATGCCCACTGCCGCCCACGTCCAGCGGCTGCCCGTCAATCAGATCCGCGAAATCACGCAGGCCGCCTGGGCGCAGCCGCACTCGATAGTGCTCAGCATCGGCGAGCCCGGTTTCCCGGTCGCCCGGCACATCCTCGAAGCGTCGATGGCCGCCCTTAACCGCGACGAGACGAACTACACCCCCAATGCGGGGATCGCGCCGCTGCGCGAGGCCTTCGCGTCCCGGTTCCGGACCTCCAACGGGGTGGACGTCGACCCGTCGCGCGTCTACGTGACCTCCGGAGCCCAGCAGGGCCTCCACCTTGCGATGAGCACCCTTCTTGCCCCCGGCGACGAGGTGCTGCTGCCCAACCCGGGCTACCCGACCTTCGCGATGACCGCTGCCCTGCTTTCGGCGGTCCCGGTGGGCTACCCGTTGCTGCCGGAGAACGGTTTCCAGCCGCGGCCGGCCGACCTTGAGGCGCTCATTACCCCGCGGACGCGCCTGCTGATCCTCAACTCGCCGTCGAATCCCCTGGGCTCGGTGTTCAGCGCCGCGCTTACCCGGGACCTCGTGGCGCTTGCCGCGCGGCACAACCTGTGGGTGATCTCCGATGAGTGCTACGAAGCGTTCACCTACGACGTGCCGCACGTGAGCCCTGCCCGTTTCGACGTCGGCGGCCCCGACGCCCTTCCCTGCGTCGACGGCCACCGGGTTGTCACCTCGCTGACGCTGTCGAAGACGTACGGCCTGACCGGGCTGCGCATCGGCGCGCTCGTTGTCCCGCCGGGGCTGGAGGCCGTGCTGAACAACGTGATGGAGGCAAGCGTCTCCTGCGTCTCGGCCCCGTCCCAGTACGCCGCGCTCGCCGCACTGACCGGGCCGCAGGACTATGTGGCGGAAAGCCTCGCGGCCTATCGGAGGAACCGGGACGCAGCAACCGGCGTCCTGCGGAGCCGGAACATCCCCTACCTGGACGCCGAAGGGGCGTTCTACCTGTGGGCGGATGTATCCCATGCGACGGGCGGGAACGTGCGGCGCTGGGTCTCAACCTTCCTCGCCGAACAGTCGGTGGCGCTGGCTCCGGGCACCGCGTTCGGATCGATGGGCGAGGGCTGGGTGCGCATCGCTTTGTGCGCGGAGACCTCCGACATCGTGGAGGGGCTCAGCAGGCTCCCGCACAGAAAAGGCAGCTGAGTTTCCTCAGCTGCCTTTTCGCGTCTGCTTTTGTGCCCTGCTAGCGGGCTGCTTCGTCGTTTTCCTCGGAGGTGCGGTAAGGGTCCGCGTCGCCTGCGAAGTCGGCGCCCTGGGCGATCGCCGCAACTTCGGCGTCCCGCTCGCGGGCCTTCTGGAGGAGCTCTTCGAGGTGGCTCGCGTTGACCGGAATCTCGTCGGGAACGAACTCGAGGGTGGGCGTGAGCCGGGCGGTGATGTTCTTGCCCACCTCGGAGCGAAGCACGCCCCGGGCCGACTCGAGGGCCATCCGCGTCTCCTGCTGCTCCTCCGGGTCGCCGAGCACCGTGTAGTACAGGGTGGCGTGCTGGAGATCGTTCGTGACGCGTGCGTCGGTGATTGTCACTGCTTCGAGCCGCGGGTCCTTGACCCTCCGGCGGAGGGCCTCGGCGACGATCACCTTGATCCGCTGTGCGAGCCGCGCAGCGCGTGCCGGATCTGCCATTACTCTTCCTCCTGTTGGACTGGACTGCTTGAACTAAACGCCGGCCGGAAGCGGCCGGCGGACAGCGCAGGCGCCCCGGAACCCGGAGCGCCTGCGCTGTTCCACCTGCTAGACGCGGGGCTTCTCCCGCATCTCGAAGGTCTCGATGGTGTCGCCTTCCTTGACGTCGTTGAACGAGCCGAGGCCGATACCGCACTCGAAGTCGGTGCGGACCTCGGTGACATCGTCCTTGAACCGCTTGAGCGATTCGACGGTCAGTCCTTCGCCGATCACCTTGCCGTCGCGGCGGACACGCGCCTTGGAGTTGCGTCGGATGATCCCGGAGCGGACGATCGAGCCGGCGATGTTGCCGAACTTCGAGGAACGGAACACCTCGCGGACCTCGGCCGAACCCAGCTGAACCTCTTCGTACTCCGGCTTGAGCATGCCCTTGAGTGCGAGCTCGATGTCATCGATTGCTGCGTAGATGACGGAGTAGAAGCGCATGTCGACACCCTCGCGCTCGGCGAGGTCGCCAACGCGCTCGGCGGGCTTGACGTTGAACCCGATGATGATCGCGTTGTCCACGGTCGCCAGGTTGACGTCGTTCTGGGTGATCGCACCAACGCCGCGGTGGATGACGCGCAGCTGCACGCCCTCCCCGACGTCGATCTTGAGGAGCGAATCCTCAAGCGCTTCGACGGCACCGGACACGTCGCCCTTGAGGATGAGGTTGAGGGTGTCAACCTTGCCCTCGGCCACGGCCTGGTCGAAGTCCTCGAGGCTGATGCGCTTGCGGCGCTTGGCCAGTGCGGCGTTGCGGTCGGCGGTTTCCCGCTTCTCGGCGATCTGGCGGGCGGTGCGCTCGTCGTCGGTGACGAAGAACGTGTCGCCTGCCCTCGGGACGTTGGAGAGGCCGAGCACCTGGACCGGCCGCGAAGGCCCGGCGGTGGTGACGACGTCGCCGTTCTCGTTGAACATGGCACGGACGCGTCCGTGGGCAGTTCCGGCAACGATTGTGTCTCCGACGTGCAGGGTTCCCGACTGGACGAGCACTGTCGCAACAGCGCCGCGGCCCTTGTCGAGGTTTGCCTCGATGGCGATGCCGCGGGCGTCCTTGTTCGGGTTGGCCCTCATGTCGAGTGCCGCGTCGGCGGTCAGCAGGACCGCTTCGAGCAGCTCGTCGATGCCGTCGCCCTTGAGCGCCGAGACGTGGACGAACATGGTGTCGCCGCCGTATTCCTCGGGAACCAGTCCGTATTCGGTCAGCTGTCCCTTGACCTTGTCAGGGTTCGCGCCTTCCTTATCCATCTTGTTCACTGCCACAACGATCGGCACGTTCGCCGCCTGTGCGTGGTTGAGCGCCTCAACGGTCTGCGGCATGACGCCGTCGTCCGCTGCGACAACCAGCACCGCGATGTCGGTGACGCTCGCACCACGGGCACGCATGGCGGTGAACGCCTCGTGGCCGGGTGTGTCAATGAAGGTGATGGCCCGCTCGGAGTCTTCGAGCTCGTGCTGGATCTGGTAGGCACCGATGTGCTGGGTGATCCCGCCGTGCTCGCCTTCAACCACCTTCGTGTTGCGGATGGCATCGAGGAGCCGGGTCTTACCGTGGTCGACGTGGCCCATGACTGTGACAACAGGAGGACGGGCCTCAAGCTGCTCGTCGCCTTCGGCCGAAAGCTCGGCGTCGAAGTCGATGTCGAAGCTGCTGAGCAGTTCGCGCTCTTCGTCTTCGGGGGAAACGACCTGGATCTTGTACCCAAGTTCAACACCAAGCAGTGCGAAGGTGTCTTCGTCGAGTGACTGGGTGGCGGTGGCCATCTCACCGAGGTGGAACAGCACCGTCACCAGCGCAGCCGGGTTTGCCTCGATCTTGTCGGCGAAATCGGTGATCGAAGAACCGCGGCGCAGGCGGACGATGGTGTTTCCATCACCGCGGGGCACGCTGACGCCGCCAAGCGACGGAGCCGACATCTGCTCCAGTTCCTGCCGCTTCGCGCGCTTCGACTTGCGCTGCTTGCCGCGGCCTGCGCCGCCCTTGCCGAACGCACCGGCTGTGCCGCCGCGTCCGCGTGAGCCCTTGCCGAATCCGCCGCCGGCGGGAGCTCCACCCGGGCTTGCCGGTGCTCCACCGGGTCCTCGGCGTGGCCCTGCACCGGCACCGGGTGCGCCGCGGCCTGGGGCTGCGGGGCGTTCGGTGCGGTTCGGCATCATGCCTGGAGTGGGCCGGTTTCCGCCGGCGCCGGCGGGACGGGGCGCTCCGGGGCGTGGTGCTCCGGGGCGTGGTCCGCCGGCTCCTGCTGCGGGACGCGGTCCGCCGGCTCCTGCTGCCGGGCGGGGTCCGCCTGCACCGGGTGCCGGGCGCTGTCCGCGCTCGTCATCACGGCGGCCCGGGCGGGGCATGCCCTGCGACGGGGCGAAGGGGTTGTTGCCTGGACGCGGGGTTCCGGTCCGCTCACCGGAGCGGTCGGAGTCGGGGCGTCCTGAACGCATGCCCTGCGACGGAGCGAAGGGGTTGTTTCCGGGGCGCGGTGCGCCCCCGGGGCGTGCTCCACCGGGCCGGGTTGTGCTTTCGGCCGGCGGTGCCGCTGCCGGGCGTGGAGCGGGACGGGCACCTGGCTTCACCGACGGTGCGCTGTCGCGGGCAGGCGCCTGCGGCTCGGCCGTATCGGAGAACGAAGGAGAAGTCGGGGCTGCGGCGGCGGGAGCTGCCGGAGCCGTCTGCTCGGGCGCTGCCGGCGCTGATGCGGATGCGGAGGGTGTGGGAGCTGCCGGGGCGGGCGGCTTCCCGTTCGATGTCGGGGCGGCTGGCGCTGCCGGGGACGGAACCGCGGGCGTTTCCGGCGCGGCCGGTGCTGCAGCAGCGGGAGCGGCCGGGGCCGCTGCAGGCTTTGAAGCACCGTTGGAGGGGAACGCGCCGCGAAGTTTCTTCACGACGGGCGCCTCGATGGTTGAAGAGGCTGAACGGACGAATTCGCCCAGTTCCTGCAGTTTTGCTACTGCATCTTTTGAGGTAATACCGAGCTCTTTTGCGAGCTCGTGTACGCGGACCTTGGCCACATTTCTCCTGTCTCGGTCCGCACCGAGTCAGGTACGAACCGTCTAATTCCTACTGCAGAACCCGCCTGCCGAGGCAGCCGGGAAGCCGATTGCAGAGCACAACGGATTGTTCATCGTTGGGCACTCATCGCTGGGTACTCATCGGGTTTCCATCAGTTTTCTGACCCGCTTTCAGGGAGGACGGTTTCTTGCCGGAGGCTTCGCGAGGAAGCTTCAGTGAGGGCATGGAACTGGAGCTCCAGTTGCCCGGTCTCCACGACGCTCCGGAAAGCGCGGTGGAATGCCTTGCGTCGAAGTGCCATGTCCATGCACGCCGGTTCCGGGTGCAGCCAAGCGCCCCGACCGGACAGCCGGCGGTGTTCGTCGATCGCAGCGGTGCTTTTCCCGCCGACCATCTGTGCCACCACCCGCATCAATGCAGACTGGTCGTCGCGCTTGCGGCATCCAATGCAGGTCCGGACAGGAGTTGCTCCTGGTTCAGGACTTCGTTGCATGCTCGGGCGCAAGAGAACCTCAGTCTTTTCCATTCTACCGCTTATGCACCGTGCCCGTGACCTCGGAGTCCTCAGGCCTTCGCCGGCTGCGCCGCGTCGGAGACGATATCGATGCGCCAGCCCGTGAGCTTGGCGGCGAGGCGGGCGTTTTGGCCTTCCTTGCCGATGGCCAGCGAAAGCTGGTAATCCGGGACGACGACGCGGGCGGACCGCGTGGCTTCATCGGTGATGGTGACCGAAGAGACCCTCGACGGCGACAGCGAGCTGGCGATGAAGGTTGCCGGGTCATCGCTGTAATCGACGATGTCGATCTTTTCGTCGTTGAGCTCGTTCATCACAGCGCGGACACGTGAGCCCATCTCTCCGATGCAGGCGCCCTTGGCATTCACCCCTGAGACATTGGCGCGGACCGCGATCTTCGTGCGGTGGCCGGCCTCGCGGGCCAGGGCCACAATCTCGACGGTCTTGTCGGCAATTTCCGGGACCTCGAGTTCGAAGAGCTTCCGCACGAGGCCGGGGTGGGAGCGGGAAAGGGTGATCGAGGGGCCCTTCATGCCGCGGTGGACGTCGACGACGAAGGCCCGCAGCCGGGTGCCGTGGAGGTATTTCTCACCGGGCACCTGCTCGGGCGGCGGCAGCACCGCCTCGACGGAACCGAGGTTCACCTGGATCATGTGCGGGTTGTTGCCCTGCTGGATCATTCCGGCGACGAGCTCGCCCTCCTTGCCGCGGAATTCGCCGAGGATGTTGTCGTCCTCGGCGTCGCGCAGGCGCTGGAGGATGATCTGGCGTGCAGTGCTCGCCGCGATCCTCCCGAAGCCGCTGGGCGTGTCGTCGAACTCGCCGACGGTCTCGCCGTCGTCACCGACCTCGGTCGCCCAGATGGTCACGTGGCCGCTCTTGCGGTCGAGCTCGGCCCGCGCCTTCTCCTGGGAGCCGGGGCTCCTGTGGTAGGCCACCAGGAGGGCCTGCTCAATGGTCGGGATCAGCAGATCAAGTGGAATTTCGCGTTCGCGCTCAAGCAGCCTCAACGCACTCATATCAATATCCATAAAGGACTCCTTACGCTGGGTGCGCCGTGCCGGGATCGCCCGGGCCGGCCGCACCGTGGTCTTCGTTGTGTTCATCCTCAAGATGGGCAAATTCGACCTGGACGGTCCCTTTGCGGATCTTGGAAAAATCGAGGGCAACCGGATCTCCCGACCGCGGCTTCATCCCCTTCTTGACGATCAGCTGGGGCCGCAGGCGGATTCCCTCAGCGGAGACCTCGAGCAGCCGGCCGACGATGTCGTCGCCGTTGAGCCGCTGGACCTCGACGAGCCTGCCGATGTTGCGGCGCCAGTGCCGCGGTTCGGTCAGGGGCCGGGACACCCCGGGGGACGAGATTTCGAGGCTGTAGGGCCGTCCGTCGTCGTCCGGGTCGTTGTCCATCGCCGCTGAAAGTTCCATCGAAACGGCGGAGATGGTGTCGAGTCCGATGGCGCCCTCACGGTTTTCCGGAAGGTCGACGATGACGTGAACGGTGCGCTGCATACCGGCCATCCGAACCTCGACGTCCTCGAGGTAGAGGCTGTGCTGTTCGATCACCGGCTGGAGCAGCGTGCGCAGCCTCTGTGCCTCCGCCTGGAGCTCGGCCTCCCGTGCCGCTTTGCGCGGCGATGCCGGGTTTTCCTTGCCGGACCGAACCGCCATAGCTGCCTCCCACTCGATGATGTTGTAGCTCAAGAGTACCGACTTCGCGGGGCGGCGGCGTATCGGCCGAACAAAACGCCGTGATCATGACAAGATCGGTTCCTGTGAGGACACGCGCGCATCCGCAGCACCGCGGCAGGGAATCCGCGCTGCGGAATGCCGCAGCGCGGGTGGTCCGATGGCTCTGCCTGACCGTGGTTTTCCTCCTCGTCGCTGGCCTCGGAATCGGCGTCGCAGGCAGCGGATCCGACGAACCGACATTCACCGAGCAGGCCCAGCTCGACGCCGCCTCCCGGGCCCGTGCCCTCGCAGCCGACGCCCGTGCGCTCGCCTCCAATCCGCAGGCCCCGGCGGCCGGATTCGAGCAGGCGGCAGTGCTGCTTGAGGCGCAGGCGGCCGCCCTGTCCCCCGCCGGCGGAAGCCCTTCTGGGGATACCGCGTCACCGGGGCCTTCGGCTGCGCCTTCCGCTGCCCCGGTGACGGCGGAATCGCTGGCCGGGGCACTCGCCGCATCGGCCGGGAAGGGCCTGGCCGATGCCTCACGCTCCGAGCCGGGAATCGCACGCCTCCTTGCGGCAACAGCGGGCAGCCAGCGCTGGCAGGCGGCAGTGTTGCGCGCCAGGCTCGGCCTTCCCGCCCTTCCCCCGGCCGCTCCCCTGCCCGGGCCCCCTGAGGCCGGCGCCGGGACGGAGTGCGAGGGCAGCGCGCTGGGCAGCGGTGAGGACCGCCGCTACCTCCTGGCAGCCGCCAAGGCGGAACATCGGGCGGTGTACGCCTATGAGGTGGCCGCCGCCCGGCTCCCAGATGCGGGGCCGTCGCTCCGTGCCGCCCGGGCACACGCCGCGGGTGCCGCTGCTGCAGGGGCCTTCCTCGAGGTGCTCTGCGCGCCGGTGCCGGCCGTTGTCCCGGCCTACGCACTCGACCCCGCTTTCTCAGCGGATCCCGCAGCTGGAATATCCCGCCTCGAGGGTGAGTTGTGCGTGCTTTACGGGGATCTCGTGGGCCTGGGCGGGGAGGATATCCGGGCGTGGGCGGTGCCCCGGTTCAACGCCGCAATCCAGCGGAGCCTGGCAGCAAGCGGCGGAGCCGAACCGGTGCCGTGCGTGCCAACCGAGCCCGCAGCACAGGAACCCGGCTCCCCGGCCACCTGAACGACGAAGACGAAGGATGAAGAGACGCAATGAGCGCAGCTGAGGGCTATTCGCACGACGAGCCGCACCGCGGCGACCTTGCGCAGCGGTTGAACCGGCTGCGCGCCGGCGTCCTCGGCGCCAACGACGGCATCGTTTCCGTCGCCGCGATCGTGGTGGGCGTCGCGGGGGTCACGACGGCGCCCGGGCCGATCCTGACGGCCGGCGCCGCGGCACTGGTCGGCGGCGCTGTCTCCATGGCCCTGGGTGAGTACGTTTCGGTGAGCAGCCAGAGCGACAGCCAGCGCGCGTTGATCGAAAAGGAACGCCGTGAACTCGAAGAGGAGCCGGAGGAGGAGCTTCTTGAGCTTGCCGGGATCTACGAGGCGAAGGGCCTGAGCGCCGAGACGGCGATGACGGTGGCTGTCGAGCTGACGGCCAAGGACGCCCTCGGGGCCCACCTCTCCGCCGAACTGGGCATCGACGAGGACGACGTCGTCAGCCCCTGGCATGCGGCCTTCGCCTCCGCCGCCGCATTCACTGTCGGCGCCCTTCTTCCCCTGCTGGCGATCATGCTTCCCCCGCCCGGGCTCCGCGTCCCCGTCACGTTCGTTGCGGTGCTTGGCGCGCTGGCACTGACCGGCGGCCTCGGCGCCCAGGTCGGCGGAGGATCGAAGCTGCGGGCTGCTGCACGGGTCGTGGTGGGCGGGTTTATCGCGCTGCTCGCAACGTTCCTGATCGGAAATCTTCTCGGCGCCGCTGGAGTTGTCTAGTCTGGCCCGTATGGGGAACTCCGCGCTGGACCTGCCAGATGACCTGATCCTTACTGCCCGGCAACTTCCGGGAGGAGCACAGTGGCTGCGGTCATGGCCCGCGCTCCTCGAGGGTTATCTCGGCCGCTGGGAGCTGACGCTTGATCTTCCTGCCGGGGGAACGCCGTGGGCAGGGCGGTGCGCGGTGGTGGTTCCGGTGCGCCGGGCCGGCGGGACGCCCGCGGCGCTGAAGATCGGGATCCCGCACGATGAAGCCCGCGCCGAGCCCGACGCCCTCGAATTGTGGGGAGGCAACGGAGCCGTTCGACTCCTTGCCGCGGACCGCAGCGACTCCGTCCTCCTGCTTGAGCGCCTTGAGGGAGACGAATCGCTCCTGTCGGTGCCACTTGAACAGACCGCCGCCGTGTGGGGGAAGCTGATGCTCACCTTATCGATCCGCCCCGGATCCGATCCCCTGTGGGCCGCAGTGCCGCTCCTGGCGGCCGAAGCCGAGACGTGGACCGACACCCTGCCAGCCGACTGGGAAGCCGCGGGTGAGCCGTTTCCCCGCTGGCTGCTCGAGCACGCGCTCGAGGTGTGCCAGGTGCGCGGAGCCGTGGGCCGGCGCTGGGCCCGGGACGTGCTGGTGCACTCGGACCTCCACTACGGGAACATCCTCCCGCGGCCGGAAGACGCCCCAGGTGGCCGCGAATGGGTTGCCATCGACCCCAAACCGCTTGTCGGAGACGCCGAGTACGCGCTTGCCCCGATGCTGTGGAACCGCCTCGGAGACCTTTCCCCGAACGACCCGGCGGCCCACCTGCGCCGTCGCTGTTCCTCCCTCACTGCGGCGGCCGGGCTCGACCCGGTGCTGGCCCGCGACTGGTCGGTGCTGCGCGAGGTCCGCAATGCGCTCGGCTACCTGAACAGCGGAGCCATCCGGGACGCGCGGCGCTCGCTGTGGGTGGCCAGTTCGCTGCTGGGCAGGACACTGCCCGACCTGCCGCCTGCGCACTGCCTCACCGGGTGAGCGGCCGGATGTTCTCTGTCCAGACGTCGTAGCCGAGCTTGAGGATCAGGGCGGCAACGACGCAGAGGAACACCCAGCGGATGAACTTGCTGCCCTGCCGGATGGCCATCCGGGAACCGAGGTATCCGCCGGCCATGTTGGCGGCGCCAAGGAGCAGCCCGAGCCCCCAGAGCAGCGAGCCGTGCGGCAGGAAGAACATCAGCGCGCCGAAGTTCGTGGCCATGTTCACGATCTTCGCCTTCGCGCTGGCGCCGAGGAAGCTGTAGCCGAGCAGGGTCACCATGGCGATGATCAGGAACGAGCCGGTGCCCGGGCCGATCAGCCCGTCGTAGAACCCGATGACCAGCCCGATTGCGCCGGCTGTCCCGTAGTGCCGCCGCCCTTTGTGCTTGAGCGCGGTCAGCGTGCCGACAGTGGGACGCAGCGCCGTGAAGATGGCCACGGCGATCAGCGCGAGGACGATGATCGGCTTGAACACCGACGCCGGCAGCGAGGCAGCAAGGATCGCTCCGCCGAAGCTCCCCGCAAGGGCGATGACCGCCATGGGAATTGCGGTCCGCAGGTCGGGGTGGGCGCGGCGGTAGTAGGTGATGGCGCTCGTGGTCGTCCCGAAGATCGAGCCCATCTTGTTGGTCGCCAGCGCCTGGACGGGCGTGATGCCCGGAACCAGCAGCAGGGCGGGCAGCTGAAGCAGCCCGCCCCCGCCGACGACGGCGTCGACCCAGCCGGCGGCAAGCCCTGCGATGACCACGAGCAGGACTGTTGCCAGCTCGATTTCCTCGAGCCCGGAGGTCACCGGCTGCCTAGGCGGTCAGCAGGCGCTGCAGGTGCGCGACCGCCTCGTCGAGGGGAACCGATTCGCTCTGGCCCGTGCGGCGGTCCTTCACCTCGATGACGCCGTCGGCCAGTCCGCGTCCGACGACGACGATCGTGGGAACGCCGATCAGCTCGGCGTCGCCGAACTTCACCCCGGGTGAAACCTTGGGACGGTCGTCGTACATCACGTCGAGGCCTGCCGCTTCGAGGTCGGAGGCGAGCTGGTCGGCGGCGGCGAAGATCTCTGCGCCCTTGCCCGTCGCGACGATGTGCACGTCGGCCGGGGCGACGTTCCGGGGCCAGATGATGCCCTTGTCGTCGTGGTTCGACTCGGCGAGGGCTGCGACGGCGCGGGTAACGCCCACGCCGTAGGAGCCCATGGTGACAGTGGCGAGCTTGCCGTTGGCGTCGAGCACCTTCAGCCCCAGCGCCTCGGCGTACTTCCGCCCGAGCTGGAAGATATGGCCCATTTCGATGCCGCGCGCCGCCTCGAGCGGACCCGACCCGTCGGGGGCCTCGTCGCCCTCTCGGACCTCAACGGCTTCGATCACGCCGTCCCAGGTGAAGTCGCGCCCTGCAACGAGTCCGAAGACGTGCTTGCCGGGCTCGTTGGCGCCGGTGACCCAGGTGGTGCCGGGGACAACCCTCGGATCGACGAGGTAGCGGAGGCCGGTGCTTCCCTCGGTGCCGAGGACTGCGGCGTCGGGTGCCAGGCCGGGGCCGAGGTAGCCCTTGACCACTCCCGGGTGCTTCCTGAGGTCCTCGTCGGTGGCCGGTTCGACTGCAACTTCGCCGCCCACCTCGAGGTGGCCGGCGATGTTGGCTTCGATGCGCTTGAGGTCCACAGTGCGGTCGCCGGGAACGCCGACGACGACGAGCTCCCTGCCTCCGGTGGGCAGTACCGCGGCGAGGACCACGTTCTTGAGCGTGTCGGCGGCGGTCCATGCCTTGCCGTCATTGGCCGCGCCGGTGTTCGCGTGCGCCACGAGGGTTTCGATCGTGGGGGTGTCGGGGGTGTCGCGCACCTCGGCCGCGGGGGCGTCCGCGTAGTCGATGGCAGCGGGGACAACGGTGGTGACGGCTTCGACATTGGCGGTGTACCCGCCGGCGGAGCGGACGAAGGTGTCTTCGCCGATGTCGGTGGGGTGGAGGAACTCTTCGCTCTTCGACCCACCCATGGCCCCGGCCGTTGCGGCGACGGGGATGACCTCGAGCCCGAGGCGTTCGAAGATGCGCAGGTACGCCTGGCGGTGCAGCTGGTAGCTGTTTTCAAGCCCGGCGTCGTCGATGTCGAAGGAGTAGGAGTCCTTCATGATGAACTCGCGCCCGCGGAGCAGGCCCGCCCGGGGACGTGCCTCGTCGCGGTACTTGTTCTGGATCTGGTAGAGGCTCAGCGGGAGGTCCTTGTACGAGGTGTAAAGGTCCTTCACGAGGAGGGTGAACATCTCCTCGTGGGTGGGGGCGAGAAGGTAGTCGGCTCCCTTGCGGTCCTTGAGCCGGAAGATGCCCTCGCCGTATTCGGTCCACCGGTTGGTCGCCTCGTAGGGCTCCTTGGGCAGCAGGGCCGGGAAGTGAACCTCCTGGGCGCCGATGGCCGCCATTTCCTCGCGGATGATCGCCTCAACCTTTGCCAGCACCTTCAGGCCCAGCGGCAGCCAGCTGTAGATGCCGGGGGCGGCGCGGCGGATGTAGCCCGCGCGTACGAGGAGGCGGTGGCTTGCGACCTCTGCCTCGGCGGGGTCTTCACGCAGGGTGCGAAGGAAAAGGGTGGAGAGTCGTGTGACCACGCTGGGGAATCCGTTCTTCTGGACCGGCCCGCCGGTGGCGGGAGACAACAGGTACCAATCTATCGGCTCGCGTGCTGCGGCGCCGACACGGCCCGGCCGGCCCGCGTGGATCCGGCCGGGGCACCGGTTGGGAGAGCCGTTGCCCCGGACCGGACCGTTGACGGCGGCAGGATTCAGAACAGGACGGTGGCGAAGGTTCCCGCCTGCGTGAATCCGACGCGCTGGTAGGCAGCGATCGCGCGGCTGTTGTAGGAGTTGACGTAGAGGCTCACTGTCGGCGCCACCTTCCGTGCCGCAACAACGACGGCCGCCATGTATCCGGCGCTCAGGCCGCGCCCCCGGTACTCCGGGTTCATCCAGACGCCCTGCACCTGGACGGCCTGGGAGGAGACCGTTCCGAGCTCGGCCTTGAAGATGACGGCACCGTCGTCGTCGAACGCCGCCAGGGAGTGCCGCTGGCGGATCAGCGACGCCACCCGGCGCCGGTAGTGCTCGGTGCCGCCGATATAGGGCGAGTACCCGACCTCCTCCTCGAACATCGCCGCGCAGGCGGGCAGGAGGGTGTCGAGTTCCTCCGGCCGGGTGAACCGGAGGCCGGGCGCCGGCGGGATGGCGGGATCACCGGTGATGGTGAGCAGCGGCTGGGTGGGGCGCAGGTCGAAGGGGTCGGCGCTGTAGTCCTGGAGGGTCGACCACATGGCAAGGACGGCGGGGGCCGGACCGAAAATCGACGAGAAGGTCCTCCCCGAGCGCCCGAGGTGCTCCCCGAATTCTGCGCCAGTCTCCTCGGTCACGCCGACCGGCACGAGATTGACCCCGGCCCAGCAGGCCGAGCGGAGCTGGCCGTCGCGGTACATTCCGACGACCTGCCCGCCCGTTCCCGAGGGGCTTCCGCCACCGAGGTTCTCGAGGTGGGATGCGAGGAAGACGTTCGCCACCGGGTCGGCGTTGACGAGCGACCACAGCGGGCCGGTGTCGCGTTGTTCAAGCACCCGGAAGGACCACGGCCCCGCCGGGTCTGCCGGTGCCTTAGCTAACGGTAACCATGGGGCCACCCTGGCCAGCATTTTCGCCATCGGTCTCCCCCATCTCTTCGGCGAGCCTCATCGCTTCCTCAATGAGGGTCTCGACAATCTGGTCCTCGGGCACCGTCTTGATGACCTGGCCCTTGACAAAAATCTGCCCCTTGCCGTTCCCCGAGGCAACCCCCAGATCGGCTTCCCGTGCCTCGCCGGGGCCGTTCACCACGCAGCCCATCACGGCGACGCGCAGCGGGACCTCCATGCCCTCGAGGCCGGCGGTCACTTCCTCGGCCAGGGTGTAGACGTCGACCTGGGCCCGCCCGCACGACGGGCAGGAAACGATCTCGAGCTTGCGGGGGCGCAGGTTCAGCGACTGGAGGATCTGGTTGCCGACCTTGATCTCCTCGACGGGAGGCGCCGAGAGGGAAACCCGGATCGTGTCCCCGATGCCCTTGGAGAGCAGTGCCCCGAAGGCGGTGGCCGACTTGATGGTGCCTTGGAACGCGGGGCCGGCTTCGGTGACACCGAGGTGCAGCGGCCAGTCGCCTCGCTCGGCGAGCAGCTCGTAGGCGCGCACCATGACCACCGGGTCGTTGTGCTTGACGGAAATCTTGAAGTCGTGGAAGTCGTGTTCCTCGAAGAGGGAGGCCTCCCAGACTGCCGATTCGACAAGTGCCTCCGGGGTCGCCTTCCCGTACTTGGCCATGAGCCGCGGGTCGAGGGAACCGGCATTGACGCCGATGCGGATTGAGGTCCCCGCGGCCTTCGCGGCAGCGGCGATTTCCTTCACCTGGTCATCGAACTTGCGGATGTTGCCCGGGTTGACCCGGACGGCGGCACACCCGGCGTCGATCGCCGCGAAGACGTACTTGGGCTGGAAGTGGATGTCGGCGATCACCGGGATCTGCGACTTCTTCGCGATGATCGGCAGCGCTGCGGCGTCGTCGGCCGAGGGGCACGCGACCCGCACGATGTCGCAGCCGGTTGCCGTGAGTTCGGCAATCTGTTGCAGCGTGGCGTTGATGTCCGTTGTCGGCGTCGTCGTCATTGACTGGATGCTGATGGGCGAATCGGATCCGACTCCCACCGAGCCGACTTTGATCTGGCGGGTTTTACGGCGGGGCGCCAAGACGGGCGGTGGCGCAGCTGGCATTCCTAGACTGACCGAAGTCAAAACATCCTCCATGGTGGCGGCATCCGCCGCTTGTCGGCCGATTTTTCTTTTCCCATTATCCACCCGGGGGCGGCAGGGGCTGGCTTAGAAGACGAACGTCACACGTACTGAGCGAATGCCCCGGTGACCGGCTTCCACTCAGTGGTTTTCACTGCCGCGATGGCGGAGTTCATGGTGAAGGGGTCGGTGCTGATGAGCTGGTGGAGTTCGGCTTCGGAGTCGGCGGTGAAGATCAGGAGGGCGCCGGTTCCGTCGGTGAAGGGACCGGAGGACAGCATCTTCCCCTGCTCCACGAGTCCCTTGAGCCACTCACGGTGGGCGGGGCGGTGCTCGTCCCGCAGTGCGGCGAGATCGGGGTTGTAGACATATTCGACTGCGTAAACACTCATTGCTTCAGCCTACGTGATTACCGGAGGGTGATTACCGGAGGGTGATTACTGCCACGGTGGCGACCCCCGCTGCCCACAGCATCGAGGTGAGGGTGCCGATGATGAACCGTTCCGCCGCGGCCGGTGTTTCCTTGAGCTCGGCGTAGCGGCCCAGGCCCTTGATCGCGACGACGTAGGCGATGGCGACTGATTCACCGCTGAGGATTGCGGCGGTTACCGCGAGGCGTTCGAGGACCCCGATCACGAGGCCGCCCCTCAGGATTCCGGGCGGAACGGCGGGGGCCGGCGGGATCACGATTCCTTCATCGCGTGTGGGGTGGTGTTCCCAGGGGTTCGGCCGCGGCGGGGCGGGGAATGCGAGCTGCGGCTGATCCGCCGGCTCCGGCCCTGATGCTGAACGGCGTTGCTGTGCGTCGACGCTGCGCGCGAACCGAAGCACCAGGGTTGTCACGGGCCAGCCGCCAAGGCCGGCAAGGAGAAGGGTGAGGAAAATCCACAGCACGTCCATCAGTTGTCCCGGTCTCCGTTCCCTGGGTTTCGCCGGGCCCCCTCGGCCCAGGTCAACAGTAGCGCCGCCGCCGGACGCGCAGCCCATTCCTCGGTCCATGCCGAGCGCGCCACGGCCTTGCTGACCGACTGCGGGGCGATGCCGAGTTCCCTGGCAACCGCTGTCTGGCTGCCCCACTTCCCCGGCTGGAGGCGGTCGAGGATGCGCCACTCAGCGCTCGTGCGGTGCATGACGTGCCGTCCAATGAGCGCAAGGACCGCCTCGGCCTCGGCGGAACCCGGCGGGCCTTCAACGGCCAGCGGCGCGCGGTCGCCTGTCTTCTTGGCCCGCTCGACGGCGGTGCGCGCCGCTACGAATGCGCTTCCGCGGCCTTCCCGGGGCGCCGCGGGCAGCGGGAGGTCGATGTCGCCGACACCGATGCCGACGTACCAGCCCCGCTCCCGGAGGCACAGCAGCGCCGCCTCAACGACGGCGTCGGCGGAGTCAAGGATCCCCTGGGCCTCATCCCCCACCGAACGCTCGAAGGCAGCGGCAACGGGAATCCGGGACAGGAGCCTCAGGAGGCTCGGGATGCGGTCGACGTCGTTGGAACTGCCGGCCTGGTCGATCGTGAGCACGAACATTTCTCAACCCTATAAGGGTGAATTTATAATTACAACCGAATTAGTACTCAAATAGAATTTCACCCTAACCGAACAGGTTGACCGGCTTGACGATGTCCGCGTAGATCAGCAGGACTCCCATGCCCATCAGCAGGATCGCCACGGCGTAGGTCACCGGCAGGAGTTTGGCCATGTCGAAGGGGCCGGGGTCGGGGCGCTTGAAAAACCGGGCGACACCCCGGCGGAGTCCCTCCCACAGCGCACCCGCCACGTGCCCTCCGTCGAGAGGAAGGAGCGGGATGAGGTTGAAGACGAAAAGGGCCAGGTTGACGCCGCCCACGAGCCCGATGAGGGTCGCGACCCGGGCGTTGAGCGGCACCTCCTCCATGGCGGAGACCTCGCCCGCGATCCTCCCGACGCCCACTACGCTGATCGGCCCCTCGGGGTCGCGCGGGGCGTCCGAGAAGGCGGCCTTGCCGACGTCGACCACCCGTTGGGGCAGGTTGAGCACAACACCGGCCACCCGTACAAGGGAATCCCCAACCGCCGGAAGCACCTCGCTTGCGGGCTGCGGCACCATCGCCTGCTGGGAACCGACGCCAATGAAGCCCACTTCCTGGGTGAGCGGGACGCCGGCGGCATCGAGCCGGGCGGTGCCGTCGTCGGCGGCCACCGGACGTTCGGTGAGCAGCGGCGTGATGGTGGATTGGCGGGTTTCGCCGTCCCGCTCGAAGGTGATCGGCACTTCCCGGCCGGCGGCTTCACGGATCCATACCGAGAACTGGTCCCAGCTGGTCACGTCCTTGCCGTCGAACGCGGTGATCGTGTCGCCGGGCTGCAGTCCGGCCTCGTAGGCCGGCGCGGCGGGATCCTCGGGAGAGCAGTCGGTCTGCCCGGTCGCAGCCTGCTGGCTGGCGGGGACAACGCACTTGTAGACGTCGGAGATGGTCGTTGTGGCCTGGGCCGTGCCGAACCCCATGATCAGGACGGCGAACAGCAACGTGCCGATCAGGAGGTTCATCAGCGGCCCGCCGAGCATGATGATGATCCGCTTGTAGATGGGCAGCTTGTAGAAGACCCGGTTCTCGTCTCCGGGGCGCAGCTGCCCGGCCGCCGCCTGGCGGGCGTCGTTCGTGAGCTGCTGGAACATTCCGGTGCTCGACTGGCGCGCCACGCCGTCTACGGTCGACGCCGGCGGGAACATTCCAACCATCGAAACGTAGCCGCCGGCCGGGATCGCCTTGATCCCGTACTCGGTTTCGCCCTTCCGCCGTGACCAGATGGTTGGGCCGAATCCAACCATGTACTGGGTTACGCGGACCTTGAAGAGCTTGGCCGGAACCAGATGGCCGATCTCGTGGAGGGCGATCGAGGCGCCGATGCCGACGGCGACGAAGATCACCCCGAGGATGAAGAGCAGGATGGTCAACGGATTTCCTTCTGGGCCGAGCAGCGGGAACGGGCGGCGGCGCGCGCCCATACCTCGGCGTCGAGCACCGAGTCGAGTGTGGCAGGGCCGGACGGGGCCTCCGCCTCGCGTGCCGAGTGTTCGGCAACGACTGCGGCCACCGTTTCGACGATGCCGGTGAAGGCCAGGCCGCCGCTGTGGAAGGCCTCAACGGCTTCCTCGTTTGCCGCGTTGAACACCGCCATGTGGGTTCCGCCCTTCGCCGCGGCCGCCTTCGCAAGAGCTACCGCAGGGAAGGCCTCCTCGTCGAGCGGCTCGAACGTCCAGGTGGCGGCGGCCCCCCAGTCGCACGCCCGGGCAGCTCCTGGAATCCGGTAGGGCCAGCCGATGCCGAGGGCGATCGGAAGGCGCATGTCCGGCGGCGACGCCTGGGCGATCGTTGAACCGTCGATGAACTGGACCATCGAGTGGATGACCGACTGCGGGTGCACGACGACGTCGATTTTCTCGAGCGGGATGTCGAAGAGGAGGTGCGCTTCAATGACTTCGAGGGCCTTGTTCACCATGGTCGCCGAGTTGGTTGTGACCACCTTGCCCATGGTCCAGGTGGGGTGTGCGAGGGCCTCGGCGGGAGTGACATCGGCGAGTTCCGACGCCGGCCTGCCGCGGAACGGCCCGCCGGAGGCTGTCAGGACGAGCCGGTCGACCTCGTCGGGCAGGCCGGAGCGCAGGGCCTGGGCGAGGGCCGAGTGTTCGGAGTCGACGGGGACGAGCTGGCCCGGCGCTGCGGCGTCCTTGACCAGCTGCCCGCCCACGATCAGCGATTCCTTGTTCGCCAGCGCGAGCAGGTGCCCTGCGCGGAGGGCGGCGAGGGTTGGTGCGAGTCCGATGGATCCGGTGATGCCATTGAGCACGACGTCGGCGTCGGGCCAGGCGGCAAGCTCGGACGCAGCATCCGGTCCGGCGAACAGGGCGGGCCGGTAGCCGCGCACCCCGGCGGCGTCGGCTGCCTTGCCGATGGCCCGCTCCAGTTCGTCTTCGCTGCACGCCGCAGCTCCGACCGCTGCCGCCCGGGTTGTGACGGCCTGCTGGGCGAGCATGGCCGGGTTGCGGCCGCCGGCGGCGAGCGCGGCAACGCTGAACCGGTCGGGGGCCTGGGCGATCACGTCGAGCGCCTGGGTGCCGATCGAGCCGGTCGAGCCGAGGAGAACCACCCGGCGGTGGCCGCGTTGAAGGTCGCTGAAGTCCATGAACTCAGTATCCCGCACCGCGTTCAGTGCGCGGAAACCGGAAGGGGCCGATGTGCGGTCCGGGGTTCCTGGATCCCGATGGCAGTCACTTCTGCGACCGCACGTGCTTTCCGCGGCCGGTGCGGTCAGGCATGGGAAAGCTTGCCCACGGCGTGCTCGATCGTTTCGTTTCCGGAGATCAGCTCAAGGATGGAGGAGCGCCCCGCATTGGTGCGAAGGAGCGCCGCGATGACGGCTGCGACGTCAGCACGGGGAACGGTTCCCCGACCGGTTTCGTCTGAAAGTTTCACCTTCCCGGTGGCCGGTTCATCGGTGAGGCCTCCTGGACGGAGGATGGTCCAGTTGAGGCGGGTCCGGGCGCGGAGGTCATCCTCCGCGGCGAGCTTCGCCACGAGGTAGGCGTAGAAGATGTCATCGAGCCCATCCGGGCGGTTTCCGTCCGCTACTGAATCTGCGCCGATGGACGAGACCTGGATGAAGCGCTCCACTCCGGCGAGTTCGGCGGCGTCGGCGAGGAGCACTGAGGCGGCCCGGTCCACTGTGTCCTTGCGCTCGGCACCGCTGCCCGGGCCGGCACCTGCGGCGAACACGACGGCGTCGGCACCGGCGAGGACTTCGGCGACCTGCGCGGCAGTGGCGTTCTCGAGGTCGAGCACCACCGGCGTCGCGCCGTCCTGCTCGAGGTCTTCGCGATGGTCGGCGTTCCGGATCAGCCCAGTGACCTGGTGACCTTCGGCCACCAGCTGGCGGGTCAGTTCGCGGGCGATCTTTCCGTGGGCTCCTGCAATCACTGTTTCCATACTGGGCCAACGGTGCCGGGGGCGGCTGAATTCCCGCTTCTCACAATGTGAACTCCGGCCAATCTGGGGCGGGGCGGCATCGCCGAAAAGTGTCGGTGGCAGGTGGCAGAGTTGGGTCATGGAAGCGCCGGCGCTGGATTCCGAACCCGCGGACACCCGGGTCCCTCCCGGTCTCAGCGGAGCGGTCAACCTGTTCGCCCCGGAGGAGCTCGACGGACCAGGGCTCAGCCGCACCCTTGAGCTGCTCGAGTCGCTGATCGGGTGGGCGCAGGCGGGGCAGGCGAGGATCCTTCACCTCCTGGAGCAGCACTTCCAGGACGCCGTCGCCAACGGCGCGCCCGCCGCCGCGCCGGGCCGGGAATCACGGGCCGACCGGGTACGGGCGAAACGTCTCGATGAGGAACTCGCAACAAGCCTTGCCGCCACCGAAGCTGCCTGCGTGCTGCGGATTCCGGAGCGGACGGCCCTCGGCCGGCTGCGGACCAGCCGCGCCCTGTGCGAGCACTTCCCCGCCACACTCGGGGCCCTGCGCGACGGCCACCTGGGTTACCGGCAGGCGCGCACCCTCGTCGACGAGGCCCTGTCACTGCCCATCGAGGCCCGGGCGCCCTTCGAGGCGCACCTGCTGGGCAAGGCCCCCGGACAGACAGCAGCGCAGCTCGCCCGCTCGGCGCGGCGTGAACGGGAGAAGTACCACTCCGAGACGATCCTCGAACGTTCACGCAATGCCGTCGCGGACCGCCGGGTGTCGCTGGCGCCCGACGTCGACGGCATGTGCTGGCTATCGGCCTTCCTGCCCGCCGAAGCGGCGGAGACCGCCTACCGCCGGCTGACGGTGCTGGCGCGCGCGGTTCAGGGACCCGATGAGCCGCGGACCCTCACCCAACTGCGGGCCGATTCCCTGGCCGACCTGCTGACCCCGGCCCGCGTTCCGGGCAGTGAGCATCTGGACGCCACGCCCGCCGCCCGGGAGGCTGGTGCGGCTATTGCCACTCCCGGTCCAAGCCCGGATCATCGGGGACCGGAGGCCGGTGCCCGGTTGGGCGCCGGCATCGTTGAGGTCCCGCCCGTTTCGATATCCGGCTCCCGGGAAGGTTACGGAAACCACGGGTCCGGTGGGGTCGAGGTCTTCCTCACGATCGATGTCAAGACCCTCCTGGGGATCACAGATCACCCGGCCGAGCTTGAAGGCTACGGTCCGGTCAGTCCGGAAAGGGCCCGGGACCTCGCAGCACTGAGCGGGAGTTTCCACCCCCTGCTGGTCTCCGACACCGGGAACGTCCTCGCGATGGGGCGCAGAGCCCGGTTCCCGTCCGCGATGCTCGCGCGGTGGCTGCGGTACCGCCACGAGACCTGCCGTTTCCCGGGATGCACCCGCTCCGCGGCGTCGTCCGACATCGACCACAGCGTTCCATGGTCCCGCGGCGGGGCCACCGACCACGGGAACCTCGCGCATCTTTGCCGCAAGCACCACGCGTACAAGTCCTCAACGCCCTGGAACCTCCGGGAGAACGACGCAGGCATCCTGAGCTGGTCGTCGCCGACCGGTCGGCGTTATCGAACGTTCCCGCCCGGGCTGCTCGCCGAACCTCCGCCGTTTTAGCTCGGCACAGCCAATCCCGTTAATCTGACCCATACCGGGACGATGTCTTTACTGCCGTGTTCAGTCGGCAGCGCGCGCCAGGACCTGCTCGGCGTGGCGAAGGATCGGGCCGTCGATCATGCGGCCGCGGTACTGGAAGACGCCTCCGCGCCCCGCGGCCTCGCGCAGCAGGTCGCGGGCCAGCGCAACCTCTTCCTCGTCCGGTGCGTAAGCCCGGCGCACCACCCCGGCCTGGGTCGGGTGGATGCAGGCCTTGGCGAAGAAGCCGGATGCAGCGGCGTCCTCCGCTTCGGCTGCCAGTCCGTCGAGGTCGGGAATGTCGAGGTACACGGCGTCGATCGCAGCGATTCCGGCCGCCCCTGCCGCAAGGAGGACCTGCGAGCGCGCGTGGGCGGCGACCCCGCGGTACGCGCCGTCGCGTCCGCGGCTTGACGTCCCGCCGAGGGAGGCAACGAGGTCTTCGGCTCCCCACATCAGCGCCGTGACGTTGGGCTGGATCGCGATGTGCGGCGCCTTGAGCACCCCTGCCGCCGTCTCGCAGAGGGCGATGACGTCGTAGGAAGGCAGGTGCAGTCCTACATCGCGGAGGTCTCCTCCCGATCCGGCCTTGGCGAGCATCACCGTCCGGTAGGAGGTCCGGCGAAGGGCCGCACAGTCGCGCAGGAAGTCCCCGGTGGGCACCGGGTTGATCCGCACGATGGTCCGCGCGGGATCGAGGGCGCTGTCGATGAGCGCCTCGCGCGCTGCTTCCTTGTTCTCGGGCGCCACGGCGTCTTCGAGGTCGAGGATGACGGCGTCCGCCCGCTCCGCTGCCTTCCGGTATCGCTCGGGGCGGTCGGCAGGGCAGAACAATAGGGACGGACCC
This sequence comes from Arthrobacter sp. TJ-217, assembly GCF_058269255.1. Lineage (NCBI taxonomy): Bacteria > Bacillati > Actinomycetota > Actinomycetes > Micrococcales > Micrococcaceae > Arthrobacter > Arthrobacter sp. TJ-217. The sequence continues at coordinate 115,595 of NZ_JBZCNJ010000009.1, read as the reverse complement.
ATGGTGAAGCCGCTCACGACCCCTCCTCCAGCGGCGCACCGGCGCCCGCGAGTTCGGCAGCAGCGTGCCCGGCCTTCGACCACATCAGGACCGACCGCGCCGCCGAGGCAACAACCACGCCGTCCTGGTTCCTTCCGGTATGGACCATGGAGACAATCCCCTGTCCGGGCCGGGACGCCGACTCCCTGACCCCCGTGATCTCGGTTTCGGTGTAAAGCGTGTCACCGTGGAAGACCGGGTGGGGGAAGCGGACATCGGTGAGGCCGAGCTGGGCCACGATGGTGCCCTGCGTCAGCTGCGTGACCGACTGCCCCACCATTGTGGAAAGGGTGAGCATCGAGTTCATGAGCCTCCGCCCGAACGGCTGCGTCTGAGCCCATGCGGCGTCAAGGTGCAGGGCCTGCGAGTTCATCGTCAGCGTTGTGAAGAGCACGTTGTCGGCTTCGGTCAGGGTGCGGCCGGGCCTGTGGGCGTAGACCGCTCCGGGCTCCAGTTCATCGAAGTACAGTCCGCGCTGTTCGATCACGCGCCCGCGGGGCGTCCCGGTCTCCTCATCCATTGAGGCGGACCTCAAGGGGAGCCCCGGTCTTGGCGATGACTTCGTCGACCTCGACACCCGGCGCTGTCTCGCGCAGGATCAGCGTCCCGCCGTTGCGTGAGGCGTCGACGTCGATGACGGCGAGATCGGTGATGATCCGGTCCACGCAGCCCTTGCCCGTCAGCGGCAGCGAGCAGCGTTCAACGATCTTGGGTCCGCCCGAACGGTCGACGTGTTCCATCATGACGATCAGCCGTTTGGCGCCGAAGACGAGGTCCATCGCCCCGCCCATGCCCTTGACCATCTTTCCGGGGATCATCCAGTTCGCGAGGTCGCCGTTCGCCGCGACCTCCATTGCACCGAGCACCGCGACATCCACGTGCCCGCCGCGCACCATGCCGAAGGAGGCCGCCGAGTCGAAGAACGCAGCGCCCGGGTTGGCGGTGACGGTTTCCTTGCCGGCATTGATCAGGTCCGGGTCGAGCTGCTCCTCGGTGGGATACGGGCCGACGCCGAGGATTCCGTTTTCGGAGTGGAGGACCACCTCGACGGATTCCGGGATGTAGTTTGGGATGAGGGTCGGCATGCCGATCCCGAGGTTGACGTACTGGCCGTTCTCGAGTTCCTGGGCCACCCGCGCCGCCAGTTCGTTCCGTGTCAGTGCCATGGCTCAGGCCTCTTTCGTCGTACCGGATGTGCCGGCGCCGGATGTGCCGGAGCCGAGGGACACGGTGCGCTTTTCGATACGCTTCTCAACGTCGGGAACGAGCACGACCCGCTGGACGAAGATGCCGGGAATGTGGACGTGTTCAGGGTCGAGTTCACCGGGCTCGACGAGCTCCTCGACCTCGGCGATGGTGATCTTTCCGGCCTGGGCGCACAGCGGGTTGAAGTTCATGGCCGTCGCATGGAAGACGAGGTTGCCGTGCCGGTCACCCTTCCAGGCGTGGACCAGCGCAAAGTCGGGCCGCACCGATTCCTCGAGGACGTAATCGGTCCCGTCGAAGATGCGCACTTCCTTGGCCTTTGAAGCAACGATGACGTTCCCGTCGGCGTCGTACTTCTGTGGAAGCCCGCCTTCGCTCACCTGCGTGCCGACGCCGGCGGTGGTGTAGAAGGCGGGGATGCCCGCGCCGCCGGCCCGCAGCTTTTCGGCGAGGGTTCCCTGCGGCGTCAGTTCCACTTCAAGCTCGCCGGAGAGGTACTGGCGGGCGAACTCCTTGTTCTCGCCGACGTAGGAGCTGATGGTGCGGCGGATGCGGTGGTCGGCCAGCAGCACCCCGAGCCCCCAGTCATCGACCCCGCAGTTGTTGCTGATCGTCTCGAGCCCGCTGGTCCCCTGCTCGTGGAGGGCCTCGATGAGTGCGGTGGGAATGCCGCACAGCCCGAAGCCGCCCACGGCCAGGCTCGCGCCGTCGGGAATGTCAGCGACGGCCTCGGCCGGGCTTGGCACAACTTTGTCGATCACTGCGTCTCCTTCAACTCCGTTGTCGGCAGGTTACAGGCCAAGCTCGCGTGCGATAAGCATCAGCTGCACCTCGGTGGTGCCTTCGCCGATCTCAAGGATCTTCGAATCGCGGTAGTGCCGTGCGACGGCGAACTCGTTGATGAATCCATACCCGCCGAAGATCTGAGTTGCGTCGCGGGCGTTGTCCATTGCGGCCTCGCCCGCGACCAGCTTAGCGATCGAAGCCTGCGTCTTGAATGGCTTTCCGGCAAGCATCCGGGAGGCGGCGTCGTAGTAGGCGAGCCGCGCCGTGTGCGCGCGGGCCTGCATCCGGGCGATCTTGAACTGGATGGACTGGTAGGAGCCGATGTTGGTGCCGAACGCCTGCCTTTCCTTGGCGTACTTCAGCGACTGCTCAACGCAGCCCTGGGCGGCGCCGGTGGCAAGCGCCGCGATGGCGATCCTGCCCTCGTCGAGGATCTGCAGGAAGTTCGCGTAGCCGCGCCCGCGGGTGCCCAGCAGGTTCGCTTCGGGCACGCGGACGTCCCGCAGCGTGAGCGGGTGCGTGTCGGAGGCGTTCCAGCCCACCTTGTTGTAGGCCTTTTCGGCGGTGAAGCCGGGAGTGTCCGAGGGCACGAGGATCGTGGAAATCTCCTTCTTCACTGTGCCGTTCGCGCCTTCGGAGGTGCCCGTCACAGCGGTGACGGTGACAAGGGTGGTGATATCGGTGCCGGAGTTGGTGATGAATTCCTTGGTGCCGTTGATGACCCACTCGGGACCGTTCGGTCCGTCCTCGAGCCTCGCGGTCGTCCGGGTTCCCGAGGCGTCGGACCCGGCCTCCGACTCGGTGAGGCCGAACCCGCCGAGGGCCTTGCCCGAGGCAAGGGACGGAAGCCACTGCTGCTTCTGCGCTTCGGTGCCGAACCGGTACACGGGCATGGCGCCCAGTGAGACGCCGGCCTCGAGCGTGATGGCCACCGACTGGTCAACCCGGGCCAGCTGCTCGAGGGCGAGGCACAGGGCGAAGTAGTCCCCGCCCATTCCTCCGTACTCCTCGGGGAAGGGAAGCCCGAACAGGCCCATGTCGGCCATCTGCTTGACCACTTCGTACGGGAAGCTGTGTTCCTCGTCGTGCTTGGCGGAAACGGGCGCCACTACCTCATCGGCGAAGTCGCGCACCGTGTCGACGAGGTCCTGGTATTCCTCGCTGAGTTCAAAGTTCATCGTGCTGGCACTTCCTTCACTGTGGGTTGCTGAGGTGACGGCTCTGTCTGGCCGTTCGTCGGGTCTTCCGCTGACCCGGGGCCGGCCGGCTCGACGTGGATGCTCGCCACAACCTGGTTGGCCTTGACGAGGTCGCCCGGCTTCAGGGTGAGGTGGACGGTTCCGGCCACGGCGGCCACGAGTTGGTGTTCCATTTTCATTGCCTCGACGCCAAGGAGCACCTGGCCCGCCTCCACGGTGTCGCCGTCGTTCACCGACACCGAGACGACTGTCCCGGGCATGGGACTGCGGACGAGCGGATCGGCCGCCGCTCCGGCGCGGGCCACCAGTGCGAGCTGTGCCTGCAGCCGTGCGCTCCGGCTCTGCCGGCGCACCGAGACGGACCAGCCGTCCTCCCCCAGCCAGGCCACTCCGTCGTGGTGGGCGGTTGCGGCGGGGGTGCGCAGGCCGTCGACGACGGCACCGCCGGCGCCGTCGAGCTGAACGCTCAGTTCGGTGCCGCCGTCGACGGCGACGGCATAGGTGGTGCCGGTGCCGGACGGCTGTCCATCCGGCACCGGCCGGAGCGTCACCTGCCGGACGTCGTCGGGCCCCACTTCGAGGCTCAGGGTGCGGGGCCGGGGCGCACCGACGCGGAAGCCGTCCCTGCGCTGCCATGGCGGCAGTTCCGCTGCGCCGTCACTCCCGGCGGCGTTCGCGGATGCGGCCGTCGGATCCGTCCCGGCGGCGCCCGCGCCGGAACGAACCGGTGTCTCGGCCTCGAGCATCCCCGCCGCGAGAACGGCGAGTTCCGCGTCGGTGACGGCCCGGAATGCCAGCTGCGGCATCTTCCGTTCGATGAGGGTCGTGTCGAGGCGGCCGGCACGGACGTCGTCGTCGCGAAGGAGCAGCCGCAGGTATTCGGTGTTGGTGTCTATGCCGAGCACAACGGAGGATCCGAGCGCCGCGTCGAGCCGGTTCAGTGCCTCGGTGCGGTCCCTGCCCCAGGCGATGACCTTTGAGAGCATCGGATCGTACGCTGCGGGGATCGTCAGGCCGGGCAGCAGCGAACTGTCGACCCGGATGCCCTCACCTGCCGGTTCCTCGAGCCGCAGCACGGTGCCCGTCGAGGGGAGGAATCCCGCCTCGGGGTTCTCCGCGTACACCCGAGCCTCGACGGCGTGCCCGGTGAGGGCGACGTCGTCCTGGGTGAAGTCCAGCGCCTCCCCGGCCGCGATGCGCACCTGCCACTCGACGAGGTCGATCCCCGTGACAAGTTCGGTAACCGGGTGCTCGACCTGGAGCCGGGTGTTCATCTCCATGAAGAAGAACTCCTCCGGTGCGGCGTCGGAGACAAGGAACTCGACCGTTCCTGCTCCGGTGTAGTCGACGCTGCGGGCCGCGTTGCATGCCGCTTCGCCGATCCGGGCCCGGGTGGCCTCGTTCAGCAGCGGCGAGGGCGCCTCTTCGATGACCTTCTGGTGCCTGCGCTGCAGGGAGCATTCCCGCTCCCCGAGGTGGACGACGTTGCCGTGGCCGTCGGCGAGGACCTGCACCTCGATGTGGCGCGGCGCGGAGATAAGGCGTTCGAGGAACAGGGTGTCGTCCCCAAAGGCCGATGCCGCTACCCGGCGGGCGGTCACCAGCGTGGCCGGGAGGTCCGCCCGGTCGTGGACGGCGTGCATGCCCTTGCCGCCGCCGCCGGCCGACGGCTTGATCAGCAGCGGGTAGCCGATCGCATCGGCCGCCTCCACCAGCTGCGCATCGGTGAGTCCGGGCTCGGCAAGGCCCGGCACCACGGGAACGCCGTGGCCTGCGACGTGGTTCTTGGAGCGGATCTTGTCGCCCATGACATTGAGGGCATGAACCCCGGGCCCGATGAACACGATGCCAGCCTCGGCAAGGGCCTGGGCAAACCCGGCGTTCTCGCTCAGGAAACCGTAGCCGGGGTGTACCGCTTCGGCGCCGGTGCGCCGGCACGCCGCAATGATCGCCTCGGCCTTGAGGTAGCTTTCGGTGGGCGACGCGGGGCCGATCCTCACGGCGGTGTCGGCCTCGCGGACGTGCCGTGCCTGCGCGTCGGCGTCGCTGTACACGGCGACGGAACGGATGCCGAGGAACCGCAGGGTCCGGATGACCCGGCAGGCGATTTCGCCGCGGTTGGCGATCAGTACCGTCGAAAAGACTGGCCGCTGGGGGGTTGTTGGGGGCATGGGGCTCACATCCGAAAGAGGCCGAAGGAGGTTTCCGGCAGCGGGGCGTTGGCGCAGACATCAAGCGCCAGCCCGAGCACGGTGCGGGTGTCCGCGGGGTCGATGATTCCGTCGTCCCAAAGCCGGGCGGTTGAGTAGTAGGGGCTCCCCTGCGCCTCGTACTGCTCCCTGATGGGAGCAGCGAAGGCAGCCTCCTCCTCGGCGCTCCAGGACTCCCCGCGGGCCTCGAGCTGGTCGCGCTTGACGGTGCTGAGGACGGAGGAGGCCTGGTTGCCGCCCATGACCGAAATGCGGCTGGCCGGCCACATCCACAGGAAGCGGGGCGAGTAGGCCCGCCCGCACATCGAATAGTTGCCGGCACCGAAGGAGCCGCCGATCACGACCGTCAGCTTGGGAACCCGGCAGGTGGCAACGGCGGTCACCATCTTGGCGCCGTGCTTGGCGATCCCGCCGGCCTCGGAGTCCTTGCCGACCATGAACCCGGAGATGTTCTGCAGGAAGATCAGGGGAATTCCGCGCTGGTCGCACAGCTCGATGAAGTGGGCGCCTTTGAGCGCCGATTCGCTGAACAGCACCCCGTTGTTGGCTACGATGCCCACCTTGTGCCCGGAGAGCGTGGCGAATCCGGTCACCAGCGTTGTTCCGTATTCGCGCTTAAACTCGTGGAAGAGGCTACCGTCCACGAGGCGGGCGATGACCTCGCGGACGTCGTATGCGGCGTTCACGTCAACCGGCACAGCACCGTAGAGTTCGTCCGGCTCCACCGCGGGAGGCTGGACGGGAACGGTGTCCCAGGCGGGCTGCGGAACGGGAAGCGTCGAGATGATGTCGCGGACGATCTCCAGCGCGTGGGTGTCGTTCTCAGCGAGGTGGTCGGTGACGCCGGAAACGCGGGAGTGGAGCTCGCCGCCGCCGAGTTCCTCGGCCGTGACGATTTCACCGATGGCGGCCTTCACCAGCGGCGGGCCGCCGAGGAAGATGGTGCCCTGGTTCCGGACGATGACCGTTTCATCGCTCATCGCGGGAAGGTAGGCTCCGCCGGCGGTGCAGGAGCCCATCACCGCGGCGATCTGGGGGATTTTCCGGGCGGAAAGGGTTGCCTGGTTGTAGAAGATGCGCCCGAAGTGGTCCCGGTCGGGGAACACTTCGTCCTGTTTGGGAAGGTAGGCGCCCCCGGAGTCAACGAGGTAGACGCAGGGAAGGTTGTTCTCGAGCGCCACTTCCTGGGCGCGCAGGTGCTTCTTCACGGTGAGGGGATAGTAGGTGCCGCCCTTGACGGTCGCGTCGTTGGAGATGACGAGCACCTGGCGTCCGTGCACCAAGCCGATGCCGGCGATCACTCCCGCACCGGGACTTTCGTCGTCATACATGCCGTTTGCCGCAAGCGGCGCTATTTCGAGGAAGGGGCTTCCTTCATCGAGCAGGACGTCGATGCGTTCGCGCGGAAGGAGCTTGCCGCGGGCGAGGTGGCGCTCCCGGGACTTCTCCGGCCCGCCGAGGGCGGCCTCGGCCAGGCGTTCGCGCAGTTCCTCCGCCAGCCGCCGCTGGGCGGCATCGTTTTCAGCGAAGGTCTCGGCGGTGGTGTCCACCTTCGACGACAGCGTCTCCATCGACTACTTCCTCAAATTGCTCTGAGTTAGTGTGCACTAACCGAGTTTTAGGTTAGTGGCTATTAACCGGCCTGTCCACCAGAATAGGGAGCACCCTCGTCTCCCAGTAAAGGATTACCCATGGAGTCACCGCCCGCAGTAGACCGGATGACGGGCCGCAGCATCGCCAAGGCTTCCCGCCGCGCCGCCCTCCTTTCGGCTGCGGCCCAACTCTTCGCCGAGCGCGGGTACAACGGTGTCTCGATCGAAGACCTCGGGTCGGCGGCCGGCGTCAGCGGACCCGCCGTGTACCGCCACTTCAGCGGCAAGCCCGCCGTGCTCTCGGCGCTGCTCACGGGAGTCAGCGAGGACCTGCTCGAGGGCGGCCGAACCGTTGTGGAGACCTCGGCCGATCCGGAGAGCGCCCTGCGCGGACTCATCGAGTTCCAGGTGGATTTCGCGCTCAGCAACGCCAACGTCATCCGGGTCCAGGACCGGGACCTCAGCAGCCTCTCCCGGGAGGACGAACAGACTGTCCGCTCGCTGCAGCGCCGCTACGTTGAGGTGTGGGTCGACGTGATGGCCGAGCAGGCCCCCGGCGCGGACCTGCTGCGCCTGCGCCGGAAGGCCCACGCCGTCTTCGGGCTGATCAACTCGACTCCGCACTCAAGCGCAGGAAGCAAGACCTCAAAGGATATCGCCGGGCTGCGCGGCCTGCTCGAAGACATGGCCTGGGCCGCCCTCAACGCCTAGCCCGCCATGGACCCCCGCTGCTAGTACGCTGGTTTCCAAGCAACGCCCGCACCGTCCCCTAACCGAAAGTTCCGCTGTGATTGAGCTCCGCCCCGTTGAAGCCTCCGATCTGGACGAATTTTTCGCGCACCAACTCGATCCGAGTGCAAACCACATGGCGGCGTTCGCGGCGAAGAACCCCGCCGACCGCGGCGTGTTCGACCACCACTGGCAGGACATCCTCAACAACCCGCGCATCACGGTGCGCACCATCCTCTCCGACGGCGTCGTGGTGGGCAGCATCCTTGCCTACCACGACGACGAGACACCCGAGATCAGCTACTGGATCGACAAGTCCCGCTGGGGGCAGGGCATCACGACGGCGGCGGTCGGCCAATTCCTCAAGGAAGTGACGGTCCGCCCGCTGCGCGCCCGCGCTGTGGCCGACAACGTCAGCTCCATCCGCATCCTTGAGCGCTGGGGTTTCGAGCAGGTCGGCGAGGCGCAGGGCTTCGCCAATGCCCGCGGGGCGGTCGTCAAGGAACTCATCCTCGAACTGCGCTAGCCGGTTCCCGCAGCTCTCACGCGGGGAACGCACACCGCCGGTTCGGGCGGCCCAGGCTGGCCGGCACGTGTGGTGAGCGCCCTCAGCCGGCCTCGGCTTCGCGCTCGGCGGCCCGGATGGCCGGCTCGGTGACGATCTTCATGCCCAGCAGCAGCGCGAGTGTCACAACCCCCATGATGGCGAAGACCGCAGGCAGCCCGAGAAACTGGGCGAGCAGCCCGCCGGCCGCGGCACCGGCCGGCATCGTGCCCCATGCCACGAGCCGGTAGGCGCTGTTGACCCGGCCCAGGAGCCGGTCCGGGGTGATCCGCTGCCGCAGCGACACGGAAATTACGTTCCACACCGCGATGGCCGCGCCGCCCACGAAGAAGGCGGTGCCGATGAGCAGCGGCTCCGCGGTCAGTGCCGGCGTGGCAATGAGGAGAGTGCTCGCAAGGATGGCCAGCGCCAGAGAACGTGAACGGCCAATGCGCTTCTCCGCCTGTTCGGCGACGAAGGAGCCCATCAGGCTGCCGACGGCAACGGAGGTCAGCAGCAGCCCGTAGCCTGGCGCCGAGAGGTTCATGGCCGAGCCCGGCCCCACGGCGAACAGCACGAGAACCGTGAATGCGGCATTCGAGGCGAAGTTGAATCCCCCAACCATGACCGCGAGGGTGCGCAGGAGCGGCCGGCTCCACAGGAAACCGAGGCCTTCGGCGATATCGGCGCGCACCGTCGATGAGCCGGTCCGCTCCACCCGGAACGACCCTCGGACGAACATCAAGGCGCCAACTGCACAGACCCACAGGGCCGCGGGAACGGTCAGGGCAAGGGCGGCACCAACAACGACGAGCGCTGCGCCCAGCGGCGGGCCGATGAACTGGTTCGCCGTCAGTTCAACGGCGAAAAGCCGGCCGTTGGCCCGGGACAGCGCGGAGCGGGACACCACCTGCGTCAGGATCGACTGGGCGGAAGTGTCGTAGGCGGTCTCGGAACAGCCGATGCCGAACGCCGCGAGGTAAAGCACCACCAGCGGATCGAGCCGCGTCAGGAGCGCAAGGGCAAGGGCCAACAGGAGGGCCGCACGGGCGGTGTTTGCCGCGAGCATGATCCGGCGCCGGTCGCTCCGGTCGGCGAGCGCTCCGGCCGGCAGGGCGAACAGCAGCCAGGGAAGCGACAGCGCGACGGCGAGCCCCGCGATCAGGGTGGGCGAATCGGTGAAGCGCAGGGCGATCAGCGGCAGGGCGACCTTGAGGATGCCGTCGGCGAGGTTTGACAATCCCGAGGCACTCCACAGGGTCCAGAAGGCGGCGCCAAGGGGCGGACCCTCACCGCCGGGCAGTCCCGGCCCGTGCTGTGCAGGCCCGCCGTCATCGTCCACCCGACGACAATTGCATTGACTCCCCCATTCCACAATGCTTCGCACCTGCCTCCGTGCCCCAAAAGGCGCGGAAAGCGCCGACGCCGGAGGCAGCGCCTCCCGGGTAGAGTGCGTCAATGGACGAGAAAGCAACCCTCCTCACGTACCTCCGCATCCGCCGGGCCGACCTGCTGGGGAAACTCGAAGGGCTCGGTGAATACGACATCCGCCGCCCGCTGACGCCGACCGGAACGAACCTCCTTGGGCTCGTCAAGCACGTGGCAAGCGTGGAACTCGGTTACTTCGGTGAGGTCTTTGGCCGCCCCAGCGGCCGCCTGCTTCCCTCGCTGGCCGAGGACGCCGAGCCGGACGCCGACATGTGGGCGGCCCCGGAAGAATCCAGGACGGAGATCATCGAACTGCACCGCTTCTCGGCCGCGCACAGCGACTCGACAATCGAGGCTCTTCCGCTCACCGCCGTCGGCGAGGTTCAATGGTGGCCGCCGGAGCGCCGGCGCGTGACGCTCCATCAGATCCTGGTGCACATGTGCGTCGAAACATCCCGGCACGCCGGGCACGCAGACATCCTGCGCGAACTCATCGACGGCGCCGCAGGCAACGGCCCCGACGATCCGAACGTGACACGGCGGACCAACAGGGAATGGGAGCGGCACCGCGCCAGGATTGAAGCGGCCGCCCGGCAGGCTGAAGCCGAAGCACGCGTCTCCGGGGCGTAGGCTGGGCGCATGGTCGACTCCGCGCACCGCCAACAGCACATTATCGACACCCTTGTTGAGGCCCACGAGGCGCTCATGGGAGCGGATCCGCGGGCCTTCCGGGCGCGCTTCCGGAAGATGGCAGCCGACCCCTACGCGTTCTACCGTGGCAGCGCCTCAATCTTCTATTCCGACATGGAAGACCTCGAGGACCGTTGGGCCAACGAGCGCACCGGCCGGGTCTGGATCCACGGTGACCTGCATGCGGGGAACTTCGGCACCTACATGAGCAACCAGGGCCGGCTCACCTTCGATGTGAACGACTTCGACGAGGCGTACGTCGGCCATTTCTCCTGGGACCTGCGCCGGTTCGTCGCTTCCCTGGCGCTGCTGTGCTGGCAGAAGGCGCTGCCGGCACAGGCCGTTACCGACCTCGCGGAAACCTATCTCCGCAGCTACCTCGACAGGGTCCGGGACTATGTCAAAGCCGAGGACGCCGACTTCGCCTTCGGGCTCCACAACACCGACGGCGCCATCCGCAGGGTCCTCCACGCTGCCCGCGCCTCGCGGCGGACGCAGATGCTCGAATCGCTCACGCGGGTCGAAGACCACGAGCGGCACTTCCGCGACAACGGGTCGACCCGCCGCCTCGACGAAACTGAATATGCCAAGGTCGCCACGGCGTTCGATGAGTACCTCACCACCATCCCGGAAAACGAGCGGTCGCGGCGCGGAGTGTTCTACGAGGTGAAGGGCATTGTCGGCCGGAACGGGTTCGGGATCGGCAGCGCTGGGCTGCCCGCCTACAACGTGCTGATCGAAGGCTATGACGAGGCGCAGGAAAACGACATCATCCTCAGCGTCAAGCAGTCGAACATCGCGGCGCCGAGCCGCATCGTCAACGACGAGCGCGTGCGGGACTACTTCATCGACGACGGCCACCGGGCTGTCATCAGCCAGCGCTCCCTCCAGACCCACACCGACCCTTTCCTTGGCTACACCACCATTGACGGCGTCTCCTATGTTGTCTCGGAGCTCTCCCCCTACAAGCGCGACCTCGACTGGGAGGACCTGACCGAGCCGGCCGACATGGACCCCGTGCTGCAGGGCCTGGGCCAGGCAACCGCGAAGATCCACTGCTCCACCGACGAGGACAGCGACCACGATCTCGTGCCATTCCGCACCGAGACAGCGATCATCGAGGCGATTGAAGGAAGACAGGACGAGTTCCTGAGCGACATCATCGAGTTCTCAATCGGCTACGCCGCCTCCGTTCGCGAGGACCACGCGCTTTTCGTCGAAGCATTCCGCGAGGGCAAGATCAGCGCCGTCCCCGCAACCTGAAGACCCGGCCCAAGACCCCGGCGCCCGGCAGGATCCCCCTGCCGCCCTGAAGGGCAGTAGGCTTGTGCCGTGAAAACTTTCCGCGCCGCCAGGATCATCGTTCCGCTGGCCGTTGCCTCGGCCGCTCTCCTTGGAGGGTGCGCCCAGGTCGAAGAGAAAGCCCGGGACGCCGTTTCCGAAGCCGCATCGGCCGGAGCCCGCGAGGTCCAGGAGCGGGCCTGTGCACTGGCGGAGGACGGATTGATCAGCGCCAGGGAGATGGAGGCCCTGTCGGGCCTTGTGCCCGCCGCGCGAACAGCGGGCGTCCCTGACACAATCCTTGCTCCGTTGGAGCGCATCACCGAGGCCGGCGACAACGCGCCCGACGGCGCAATCGACGACCTGCGCCGGGCCTGCGGCCAGACCGCGGAGCCGTCGGCCGGCTGATCCGCGCGCCCCCGCTGCCGAACCGGTGCCGCGTCGACCTCGATGGGTTTCCACTGCAGCTCGTGGTTCCTTGACCGCACCAGTTCCTTGACCGCACCAGTTCCTTGACCTCGCGAAATGCTTGACCGCAGCTCTCAGCGGCACGCATCGTTGAGTGTACTAAGCATGCTTACGGATTGCCCGTGAAGGAGATTTCGGTTTGCGGGAAACGCCGGCGTACCCTCGACGGGCGGCTGCCCGCCGTCCCGGTCGAGGGCCCGGCGATCCCGCCACCACAAGGAGGTAGCAATGGCAGCCAGGACGGACTCCAGCGTTGTGAAGGACCTCGGCGAACTGGAGCGGCTCGTTGCAGCCGGGGAAAACGTCTACATCAGGTACTCCGAGGGATACGAGGCCGACTCCGGCTCGCAGAGCACCGACTCGGAGAGCGGATTGACACTCCCCGGCCTGTCCGTCAACCCCCTGACCCCGGAGGGCTGGTGGACGCGGCCTTTGAGGGACTGGCTGGCCCGGCAGGTGTGCCAATACAGGCACCTGGGTGACAGGAAGGACCGCCACGCCTGGGTCCTCACGGGCCGGTGCGTTGGACGCGGGCCCGACTGCGAGCCGCTGCTGGTCGACGTTCAACCGCTCGGCAGGCTCGACGACGCGCTCCTCGGGGAAGCCGAGAGGGTGTACGAGGAGCAGTTCGCCGCCCGGCAGGGACCTTAGACTTCGTCGGCATTGCGCGCCCGCGCAACTGCCCCGAAAGCGTATGGCAAAACGCAGCGGCGGGAGAACTGGTGTTGCGCCGTTCCGGCCCGGGCGGCCGGGTCCCGGCCGGCTGGTGAGGAGTAGAGTGGGGAGTGTCGCTTAGCAGCAGGCGGCACAGGCACCCTTCCCGTCTTTGGCTTCAATGCCGGCACCAGGGCGTCGCGACCCTGGCGGGAGCGGTATGTCAATCGAGGAAGTCACTGGAGCCGAGTCGGCAGGGCAGGCCGCAGTCGGCGGCGACATCTCCGGACTGCTTCAAAACATCGTTCTGGAGTGCCGGGACGTCAAGGAGTTCCTTGACGACGTCGCGGGCCTGGCCGTTGACCAACTGGCAGGACCCGGCCGGGAGGTGCACTGCGGGATCACGCTGATGCGGCCGCGGAAGAGCGGTACTGTCGCCAGCAGCAGCTGGCAGGCGCAGGACATGGACGCGATACAGTCCTCCCTCGACGACGGGCCATGCCTGACGGCTGCACGCACGAACGAGACCGTCGACGTACCCGACCTCCAACAGGACCGCCGCTGGCCGGAGTACCGGGCCGCCGTGGCCAAGTACGGAATCCGGTCCATCCTTGGGGTCCCCATCCCGTTGGACGGCGACGCCGCATGCGGGCTCAACCTCTACTCGACCTCCCCCGCGGCGTTCGACGAAACCGCGGTCGACGCCGCCGAACAGTTCGCCCGTGAGGCGTCGAAGTCGCTCCGGTTGGCGGTGCGCATCGCCAACCTCACCGACAACGGCCGGAACCTCAAGGCGGCGATGGACTCGCGCACCACGATCGATCTGGCCGCGGGCATCATCATGGCGCAGAACAGGTGCAGCCAGGCCTCCGCAATGACCATCCTGAAGGCCGCCTCGAGCGCCAGGAACGTGAAGCTCCGTGACGTGGCGGCCGCCGTGGTCGACTCCACGGGCCATCATGCACCGTCTGCTCACTTTGAAAGCTGAACGGCGCGGTGCAGCGATCCGGTGCCAGCCCGCGGCGGGATGACCGGGTGTCCGGGCGGATGGATGGACTACCCGCGTCGGCCGTTCCGCACGGGCTCGACGGAGAACGCCCCAAGTGACGCGTCGTGCCGCCGGCCTATCGGTGCGAGTGGAAGATTGCTGATGAACACGCAGTCCGCGACAACGTCCCTCAGGTCCCCCCTCTGGTCGTAGGCCGCCCGCTGTCGGCGGGCGCCGGTTCCCCGGGCCAGGATCTGGCGTACGAGGGATTGCACGAGGGGCAGTTCGCCCTGCTCGCAGAGCACCGGCCGAACGTGATTGAGGAGTGCGGAAACCACGGCGGGCGCAGGGCGTGGTAGGTTCTCGACCGGGTGCAGCAGCTCCCCGTCGAGGCCGAACCGTCCAGCACGCCATGAGGCAACGCGCAGCTGGGCGGTGGGAACGGCGGGCGGGGGTGACCCTTCACGCCACTGCCTTGCCGCCGTCTCGACCAGGGCGCGCACCAGCGCCGCGATAAGCACGGTGTCGTCCGGATGGAGGCACACATCACCCACCCGCACTTCAACCGTGGGGTGGTTATGGCTGAGGCGGGCGTCGAAGTAGATCTGCCCAAGGTCAAGCGGCACATCCGAGTCGAGCAGGCCGTTGACGCACCGGTGGTAGTTCTCGGCCGACCCGAAGATGTCGCAGGGGCCGGCAGTGGGCCACCGGTTCCAGGCCTGCGTCCTGAAACTTGCGTAACCGGTGTCCTCACCATTCCAGAAGGGCGAATTCGTGCTCAGCGCCGCCAGCACCGGAAGCCAGATCCGGATCCTGTCCAGGACCGCCACGCCCTCCTCGTCGGACTCCACCCCCACGTGCACGTGGCAGCCGCAGGTGAGCTGTTCGCGCGCCGTCAGTTGGAACCGGTCCACCATTTCCGCGTACCGCCGCCCCGGGCTGAGGCGGGACTGGACAGGCAGCGGCGACGTCGCGATCGCGGCCACCCGGGCCCCCCCCGCGTGCGCCGCCGAATCGGCGGCAGCACGGCACCCGGTGATATGGGCCGCTAGTTCCTCGAGCGAGTACGAGGGCCGGGTGCAGGTTTCGATCTGCTCCTGCTTCATCTCGATCGTCAGGCCACCGCCCAGCGGCGAATCCTGGATCGCCTGCGCCAATGGGAGCGCAACGCCTTCCACTTCATCTACGAGGAGGAACTCCTCCTCAACGCCGAAGGACCGCATCAGGTAACCACCCCCGGGGGAAGCAGGAACAAAGGGACGAGCCGCAGCGGGCTGCGGGCGTGCGGAAATGCTGAAAGTGCGGCGAGCCCTCACGGAGCGCTCTTGGAACGGGAAACACCGGGCCGCTGCTTAACCCCAGTTGATCGGAAATCAAGGCTAAACCGGCTGCACCCGCCGTGCAAGGTCTTGCCCGGCCCGGGACTGGACGGCGGCCCGGGCCGGGACGGCTACACCATGGTGACGAGCATTCCCGGGTCGTTGAGGATGGTTCCGATGTCGGCCAGGAACCGCGAGCCCTGTTCGCCGTCGACGAGGCGGTGGTCGAAGGAGAGACTCAGCGTCAGCACCGACCGCAGGGCGATGCCGCCCTCGAACTCCCACGGCATGCGCCTCACCGCTCCCATGGCAAGGATCGCCGCCTCGCCGGGGTTGAGGATCGGCGTTCCGGCATCGATGCCGAAGACGCCGATGTTCGTGATGGAGATGGTGCCGCCGGAGAGATCCGCGGGCGCCGTGGTGCCGGCCCTGGCCGTGTCGGTGAGCTCCTTCAGTTTCCCGGCAAGCTCAAGGAGGCTGAGCCCGTGCGCGTTCTTGATATTGGGGACGAGCAGCCCCCGGGGCGTGGCCGCCGCGATGCCGAGGTTCACGTAGTGGTAGGTGACGATCTCCCCCGCCGTTTCGTCCCACCGCGAGTTCAGGCTGGGGTTCCGCGCCAGGGCGATGCACAGGGCCTTGGCGACGATCGTCAGCGGAGTCACCCGCGCGCCGGCGAACTGCCGCGAGTCCTTGATCCTGGCCAGGAGGTCGATCGTTGCAGTGACGTCGACGGTGAGGAACTCCGTCACGTGCGGCGCCGTGAAGGCGCTTGCCACCATCGCGGCGGCGGTATGCTTCCGCATCCCCTTGATCGGGGTCCGGGTCTCAAGGGCTCCCTCAACCACCCCGGAGGACGGCGCCTGCGAAGAGCCGTCCGGGACTGCGCCCTGCACGGGAGCAGGGGAAGGAACGCCATCGGCACGGGCCGCGCGGAGCACGTCCTCGCGCAGGATGAGCTGGCTCGGGCCCGTGCCTTCGATGTCCTCGAGGTTCAGGCCGAGATCGCGGGCGAGCTTCCGCACCGGCGGCGTTGACCGCGGCCGCTCGAGCCGCACCGTCGGGCCCGCAGGACCGGCCGGCGCCCCCCGCCCGGCATCCGGTGCCGGGTTCCGCAATGCCGGAGGCGGCGGAACGGCGAGGGCAGCAGGCGTGGCGGCCTCAAGCAGGCTGACGCCCGCGGGAGGGAAGCTGCGCGAGCGCCGGGCGGGTCGTCCGCTCTTCTCAACTGCCGCACCATAGCCAACGAGGTTCGGTTCCCGCTTGGCGGGAGCCTGGGCTCCTTCGAGGGAGCGCGCCTGGCCCTCGGACGCCGGCACCGCGGGCGCCGGAACCTCGAAGGAAACGATCGGCGCTCCAACCGCCACGACGCTTCCCGGCTGCTCGTGGAGCGCCGCAACGATGCCCGCGTACGGTGAGGGGAGCTCGACCACGGCCTTCGCCGTCTCGACGTCGGCAATCACCTGATTCAGTTCAACCGTGTCTCCGACCGCCACGTGCCAGCTGACGATCTCCGACTCGGTGAGTCCCTCGCCGAGGTCGGGAAGGCGGAATTCCTTGATCATCCCGGCGCTCACGCGTCGATTCCGCTCAGCGAGTTGGGCCGCCCCAGCGCGCGGTCAACCCCGTCGAGGATGCGGTCGAGGTCGGGCAGGTGGTGGAACTCGAGCTTGGAGTACGGGTAGGGAATGTCGAAGCCGGTGACCCGGACCGGAGCGTGCTCAAGGTGGTAGAAGCACCGTTCGGTGATGCTCGCTGCGATCTCGGCACCGAGGCCGCCGGACTGGGCCGCCTCATGGGTGATAACAAGGCGTCCGGTCTTCCGCACCGACGCTTCGACAGTGGCGAAGTCGATCGGGGCGAGCGAGCGCAGGTCGATGACTTCGATGGAGATGCCCTCGTCGCCCGCCGCAACCGCTGCGTCGCGGGCCGTGGGCACCAGCGGACCGTAGGTGACGAGGGTGACGTCGGTGCCGGGGGTGACCACGCGCGCCTGTTCCATTGACGACGACCCCGGGTCGGAGCCCTCATCGACCTCGCCCTTGGTGTGGTAGCGGCGCTTGGGCTCGAAGTAGAGGACCGGGTCGTCGCAGGCGATCGCCTGCTGGATCATCGTGTAGGCGTCCTGGGGGTTCGAAGGGCTGATGACCCGCAGGCCCGAGGTGTGGGTGAAGTAGGCCTCAGGTGATTCGGAGTGATGCTCGGGCGAGCCGATCCCGCCGCCAAATGGGACGCGGACGGTGATGGGCATCTTCACGGCACCCTGGGTGCGGTAGTGGATCTTCGCCACCTGGCACACGATCTGGTCGAAGGCCGGGTAGATGAATCCGTCGAACTGGATCTCCACAACCGGACGGTAGCCCCGGTAGGCCATTCCGACGGCGGTGCCCATGATCCCCGCTTCCGCGAGGGGGCTGTCGAGCACCCGGTGCGGGCCGAAATCCTTCTGCAGGCCGTCGGTGATGCGGAAGACACCGCCGAGCTTGCCGATGTCCTCCCCCATGAGGACCACCTTCGGGTCGGCGTCCATTGCGCGCCGCAGGCCGGCGTTGATCGCGCGGCCGAAAGTCATCGTCGACATCAGTTGCTCCCCTCGGAGGTTGCGCCGGCGGAGAACGACGCGAGATACCGCTCGTACTGGTCCTGCTGCCGCTCAAGCCAGGAGTTCGGTGTGCTGTACACGTGGCGGAAGACGTCGGCCGGGGCCGGTTCCGGCATCGAGAGGCATCCTGCCCGCAGTTCGGCGGCAACGGCGTCGGCCTTCGCCCGCACTGAATCGGTGTAGTCGGCGTCGAGAAGGTCCATCGAATCGAGGAGCGAGGCGATGCGTGCCAGCGGGTCCTTGGCGGCCCAGTCTTCAAGCTCGTTCGGGTCCCGGTACCGGGTGGGGTCGTCGGCCGTGGTGTGCGGTCCCATGCGGTAGGTGACGGCCTCAATGAAGGTCGGCCCGCCGCCGGAGCGGGCCCGCGCCAGGGCCTCCCGGGTCACGGCCAGGCAGGCAAGGACGTCGTTGCCGTCCACCCGGACCGAGGGGATCCCGAAACCCGGGGCGCGGTTCGCGATCGGCACATGGGCCTGGAGCCCGACCGGTTCGGAGATCGCCCAGTGATTGTTCTGGCAGAAAAAGATCACCGGCGCCTGGTAGCTGGCCGAGAACACCATCGCCTCGTTGACGTCGCCCTGGCTTGTGGCTCCGTCGCCGAAGTAGGCCACGGCGACGGCGTCGTCTCCGTCGTGGAGGATGCCCATGGCGTACCCGGTTGCGTGAAGCGTCTGTGCGCCGATGATCACCTGCGGGGTGGCCATGTTGATCGTGTAGGGGTCCCAGCCGGAGGACGCGTTGCCCCGCCAGACGCGCAGGATGTCGGTGAGGTCGACTCCCCGGCAGTACGCCACGGCGTTCTCGCGGTAGCTGGAGAAGACGAAGTCGTCGCTGCGCAGTGCGCGGCCCGACCCGATCTGGGCGGCCTCCTGGCCGAGCAGCGGCGGCCACAACGCGAGTTCCCCCTGGCGCTGCAGCGCCGTGGCTTCGGCGTCGATGCGGCGCACCACGACCATGTCCTCGTACAGCGAGCGCAGCGCGGCGCCGTCGATATCGGAAACCAAGGGATCATAGTGGGCGTCCGGAACGCGGACGCCGTCAGCGGTAATGAGCTGGACAAGTCCGGAAGCAGGCTCCGGTTGGCCGCTGCTTGGGGACAGGCTGTTGTTCGGAGCCACGATTCCACGCCACCTTCATGTGCTGGGCGGTACTCCCCCGGCCTCGCTGTAGCGCCGCCGGAAGCCTCCGGGCACCATTACCCGAAGTACTTGTGACCCTACTCACACCGCACAGGCGGCACAACCGATCGTTCGTTGACTGAGCAGAGTGCCCTGTACTGGCGCGGCCGCCCGTGTTAGCGTTGCGCATTATGCACCCCCTTGACGGCACGGACATGCGTCTGCTTCTGGCTATGGCAAAGGACCCGCGCCGCACCGTCGTCGCCATCGCCGAGCGGCTCGGAATGTCCCGCAACACGGTCCAGGCCCGCATGACGCGGCTTGAGGAGAAATCGGTCTTCCTCTCCTTCGAACGGCGCATCAACCCGGCGGCCCTGGGTTACCCCCTGATGGCTTTCATCCACGTTCACGTGCAGCAGCAGAAGCTTTCCGAGATCACCCGCCAGCTCGGCCTGATTCCCGAGGTCGTCGAGGCGCACGGGCTCTCCGGCCACGCCGACATCCTCGTCCGCGTGGTCGCGACCGACGCCGAGGACCTCTTTCGGATCAACGGCAAGATCCTTGCCTGCAACGGCGTCGAACGCTGCGACACTTCCCTGGCGATGGGCGAGCTTGTGCCGTTCCGTGTCGAGCCGCTGCTCACGCGCGGCCCCCTCCCCCGGTAGCAGCCGAACGCAGCAGCGGGCCCCGCTTTCAAGTCCCGCACTTCCCCTTTCCGGGGCCGGCGGGCGGGGTTATGGTTCTATCACCGGATGCCCTCGCGGACGGGCTGAAGCACAGCCGTCCGGGCTGGCACACGGATCCGGTCGGCGAAGGAGAGCGCAATGGATTCGAACACCGAAGAGCCGTCGAGCCCGGCCCGCGACGGCCTCGAGCAGGCAGGAAACCCCATCCCACGCGACGATGTCGACCTCGTCGAGGACCCCTCGCCGGCCGATGCCCCCGCCGGCGAATCAGCCGGTGATGCAGCCGGTGAGGATCTCCCCGCAGCAGACAGCGCGGGAGGGATTACCTACGTGCCGGACCACGAGGAGACCGATCCGGCAGGACGCGCGCCGGGCCTGAACAAGGCGACGGGGCCGGCCGAGGAAAAGGACGAGCAGACCGCCGACGAGCGCGACCTCACGACGGACATCAGCCCGAGCGACTAGGCATACCCCAACGAGGCCGGACCCAAAGGAAGGGGCCGAAGCACCGGAACTCCGGTGCTTCGGCCCCTTCCAGTGCCGGGCGTCAGCCCGGGGCAGGTCCTAGTGCTCGACCGCCTTCTCGGCACCGACGCCGGTCAGCGAACGGACCTCCATCTCGGATGCCGTCAGCGGATCCTCGGTGCGCTTGGAGAGGGTTGTCCCCAGCCAGCCGAGGAAGAACGCGAGCGGGATCGAGACGATGCCGGGGTTGCTGAGCGGGAAGAGCGAGAAGTCCGCCCCCTGGATCATCGACTTCTCCCCGCCCGAGACCACCGGCGACAGCACAATCAGCAGGATCGCCGAGCCGAGGCCGCCGTACATGCTCCACAGCGCGCCCTGGGTGTT
Organism: Arthrobacter sp. TJ-217; assembly: GCF_058269255.1. Lineage (NCBI taxonomy): Bacteria > Bacillati > Actinomycetota > Actinomycetes > Micrococcales > Micrococcaceae > Arthrobacter > Arthrobacter sp. TJ-217. The sequence continues at coordinate 95,210 of NZ_JBZCNJ010000009.1, read as the reverse complement.
GAACCTCCGCCAGAACAGGGAGTAGAGGATGGTGGGAAGGTTCGCACTCGCCGCAACGGCGAACGCCAGCGCCACGAGGAAGGCGATGTTCTGGCCCGAGGCGCCGATGCCGCCAAGGATCGAGAGCAGGCCGATGACGACAACGGTCCGCCGTGCCACCTTGACCTCGCCGTCGGGGTCGACCTTGCCGCGGCGGACGACGTTCGCGTAGATGTCGTGGGCGAACGACGCGGCCGCGGTGATGGTGAGCCCCGCCACCACGGCGAGGATCGTTGCGAACGCGACCGCCGAGATCAGCCCCAGCAGCAGCGGGCCGCCAAGTTCGAAGGCGAGCAGCGGTGCGGCCGAGTTCACCCCGCCGGGGGCGGCGGCGATCCGCTCGGCGCCGATCAGGGCGCTTGCGCCGTATCCAAGCACGAGGGTGAACAGGTAGAACGCGCCGATGAGCCAGATCGCCCAGACCACCGAGCGGCGGGCTTCCTTGGCCGTCGGGACGGTGTAGAAGCGCATGAGCACGTGCGGCAGTGCCGCCGTGCCGAGCACCAGGGCGAGCGCCAGGGACACGAAGTCGAGCCGGGTCGTTCCGGTGAGGCCGTACTGCAGGCCGGGGCTGGTGATCGCCGCGTTGCCGGAGGTTTCAATTGCGGCGCCGAGCAGGGCGGAGAAGTTGAACCCGTGGATCGCCAGGACCCACACGGTCATGATGAACGCACCCACGATGAGGAGGAAGGCCTTGATGATCTGCACCCAGGTGGTGCCCTTCATGCCGCCGATCAGTACGTAGAGGATCATGAGGATGCCGACCACGGCGATCACGAGGGACTGCCCGACGCGGTCGTCGATGCCCAGCAGCAGCGAGACGAGTCCGCCGGCACCGGCCATCTGCGCCAGCAGGTAGAAGAAGCAGACCGCGAGGGTGGTGATTGCGGCGGCAATCCGGACCGGGCGCTGTTTCAGCCGGAAGGAGAGGACGTCGGCCATCGTGAACTTGCCGGTGTTCCGCAGCAGTTCGGCAACGAGCAGCAGTGCAACGAGCCACGCGACGAGGAAGCCGATCGAGTAGAGGAAGCCGTCATAGCCGTTGATGGCGATGGCACCGACGATGCCGAGGAACGACGCCGCGGAGAGGTAGTCCCCGGCGATCGCTGTCCCGTTCTGCGGGCCCGTGAATGAGCGGCCGGCCGCGTAGTAGTCGGCCGCGGTCTTGTTGTTGCGGCTTGCCCGAAGCACGATCACGAGGGTGATGGCCACGAACAACCCGAAGATGGTGATGTTCAGCCACGGCTCGCCGACGCGGGTTGACGGCACGGTCTGCAGGGGCAGGATCAACCCCGTGGTGAGGGAGGTTGTCATTTCGTCCTGCCTGTCGGGTCGTCGAATACCTCGGGGGCCGCTGTCTCAAGCTGGTGGCGGATATCTGCGGCGATGGGATCGAGCCGGCGGTTGGCGTAGCTGACGTACCACATGGTGATGGCGAAGGTGCTCACGAACTGGAGCAGCCCAAGGATGATGCCGATGTTGATGTTGCCAAACACCGGGGTCGCCATGAACTCGTGGGCGTAGTCCGCGAGGAGGACGTACGCGAAGTACCACAGCAGGAACACAACGGCCATGGGGAAAACGAAGCTGCGGTGCCGCTTGCGCAGCTCCTTGAACTGCTCGGTGTTCTGGACCTCGGTGAAGTCCACCGGGGGGATCCCGGCGTCATGCGCCGGCGATCCCGCCGCGGACGACGGCGTCCCGGCGTCCGGTTCGATTGGGTGCGAACCCATGATTCCTCCTCTACTCGGGCCGTCACCCCTGCGGAGCCGGCGGCGTTGCCGGGCAGGCTCGGCCCTCCCGTGTGACTCCCATCACTGTGGCGCACGGCCCGCGGCTTTTCCAGCACTGAACGGCTCCTGTCGCCGAGCGCGCAGCCCGCTGCGACGAACGGTCGGCGGGTGCCGGCACGGAGTGATGACACGGCGGCGGCGCCCCGGGCGGGCGGGGCGCTACTGTAGAGCCATGTTCAGCGCCGCCGTCGACACCGCCCTGGTGTGCGCCATAGCGGTACTGACCCTCGTCGCGGTCGCCGCCGTCGGGTTCCGCCTGACGCGCTCCGCGCGCGAACTGGGATCCGATGCGGACCGGGCCACCTATGCAACCCTTCACACCGCGGCCCTTGCCTCCGAGCACCTCCGCGAGGGTCTGACGCCGGCGGGTGCCTCAAAGGCCAGCCGCCACCTGCGGGGCCTGCTTCACTGCGACACCCTCGTGATCACCGACGAGGACGCCGTCCTGGGCTGGGACGGGACCCGCACCGTGCCCGGCCAGTACATGGAACTCGTCCGGGAGGTGCTTGGATCGGGGCGTACGCAAATCATCCGGCGCACACAGCTCGACGCGGCACGGCTGCCGGGGGAAGGCGAGCTGGTCGTCTCACCGATCCGGGTGGACAAGCGCGTTGTCGGCACTGTCGGGGCGTTCGCCCCCGACGCCAGCGCCGGCCTGGTCCGCGCCGTCAACGAGCTCGCCGGCTGGGTCTCCACCCAGGTCGAACTGGCCGAACTGGACTCGTCGCGCCGCCTGCTCATCGAGGCCGAGGTCCGTGCCCTCCGGGCGCAGATCAGCCCCCACTTTATTTACAACTCGCTCAACGCCATCGCCTCATTCATCAACACCGACCCGGAGCGGGCGCGGGATCTCGTGGTGGAGTTCGCCGACTTCACCCGGTACTCCTTCCGCCGCCACGGCGACTTCACGACGGTTGCCGAGGAACTCCGCAGCATCGACCGGTACCTTCTGCTCGAACGCGCCCGGTTCGGCGACCGGCTCAAGGTTTCGCTCGAGATCGGGCCGGAGGTGCTCAGCACGGTGATCCCGTTCCTGAGCCTCCAGCCGCTTGTCGAAAATGCGGTGCGCCACGGCCTCGAAACGAAGGACGGCGTGGGCCATATTTCGATCACCGCCCACGACGCCGGCGCCTTCGCCGAGGTCACGATCGAGGACGACGGCGTGGGCATCGAACCCGAGCATCTCCGCTCTGTGCTGGCCGGGCACACCGAGGGCGTCCACGTGGGCCTGCGCAATGTCGACGCGCGGCTCCGCCAGGTGTACGGCGACGACCACGGCCTCATTATCGACACCGCACCCGGAGCCGGCACCCTGATCACCCTGCGGGTTCCCAAATCCCAGCCCGGCCACCACACCTGACCGCGTAACCTAGGGTGCATGGTCAATGTGGTCATCGCCGACGATGAGCTTCCCGCTGTCGAGGAACTCGCCTTCCTGCTGTCCAAGGACCCCCGGGTCGGGGCGATCCACAGGGCCTCAAGCGGCGCCGAGGCGCTGAGCGCGCTTGAGAAGCACGACGTCGACGCATTGTTCCTCGACATCCACATGCCCGCACTGTCAGGGCTTGACCTCGCGCGGGTCATTGCGGGTTTCCCCAAGCCGCCCGCCGTCGTGTTCGTCACGGCAGACGAGGACCGCGCCGTCGAGGCCTTCGAGCTGCGCGCGGTCGACTACCTCCTGAAGCCCGTGCGGCGGGAGCGGCTGGCGGAGTCGGTGCGAAGGATCTGCGAACTGGCAGCGGGCGGCACCCCGGCTCCCGAACTCATCACCGTCGATCAGGGCGGGGTCAGCCGCATGATCCGCAGGGACGACGTCCGCTACGTGCAGGCCCAGGGCGATTACGCCCGGCTCCACACCTCGGAGGCGAGCTACCTGATCCGCATCCCCCTCAACGACCTCGAACGGCAGTGGGCGGATGCCGGGTTCCTGCGCACCCACCGGTCCTACCTTGTGGCGATGGACCAGGTCCGCCTCGTACGCATTAACGCAGGCCGGGCCAGCGTCATGGTCGGCAACGCCGAGCTCCCGGTGAGCCGGCGCCATCTTCCGGACCTGCGCGGCAAGCTCGAAGCAACACGCCTGCGCCCGGGCCAGTAGTGGCCCCGATGCCCGACCCCAGAACGCCCGGCCCCCTGCCCGGCGGGCCCGCTCAGCCCGTGCCGGAGGTGATGCCTGCCGGTCCGCCGCCGCGGGTACGCGTCACTGCGCCGCGCACCAGCGCCCGGCCGAGCAGCGGCGCGTTCCCGGTGACGCGCGAACTCGAGGAACACTCGGAGGTCGGTGAGGTCTTCGTTGCCTCCCTCATCCGTTCCCAGCTGCGCCTGGCCCTTGTTGTCGCTGGAGGATTCCTGCTGATCCTCATCGGGATTCCGGTGCTCCTTGGCCTGTTTCCCGCCATCAACGAGGTGGCGGTGTTCGGCGTACCGGTGCCGTGGCTGCTGCTGGGCGTCGGTGTGTATCCGCTCTCGATCGGCTGCGCAGCACTGTATGTGCGAAGCGCGGCGCGCAACGAAAGACGCTTCAAGGAGCTCATTGGTGAGGGCTGACGGCTCCACCGCGCTGGCCCAAGCGCTCCCGGGATGGGCCGGCGCAGGCCTCAATCCCATGGTGGGGTACACGGCGCTTGCCGTCGTCGCGGCGAGCACGGTGCTGATCGGCATCTACGGGCTCCGCATCTCGCGCACCACAAGCGACTTCTATGTCGCCTCGCGGACCGTCCGCCCGTGGTGGAACGCCTCGGCGATCGGCGGCGAGTACCTTTCGGCGGCGAGCTTCCTCGGTGTTGCCGGCCTGATCCTTGTCTCAGGGGTTGACGCCCTGTGGTTTCCCATCGGCTACACCGCCGGGTACCTGATGCTGCTGCTCTTCGTCGCCGCCCCGCTGCGCAGGTCTGGCGCCTACACCATCCCCGACTTCGCCCAGGCCCGGCTCGAGTCACTGTGGGCCCGGCGGGTGACGAGCCTGCTCGTCGTCGTGGTCGGCTGGCTGTACATCGTTCCGCAGCTGCACGGTGCGGCGCTGACGGTGAGCATCACCACCGGCCTTCCCTCCTGGGTGGGCCCGCTCGCCGTCGTCGTCGTTGTGTGCGCGAGCGTCATGAGCGGAGGGATGCGTTCGATCACGTTCGTCCAGGCGTTCCAGTACTGGCTCAAGCTCACCGCCCTCGCCGTCCCGGCGGTCTTCATCCTCCTGCGGCTCGGCGCCGAAGGCCAGCCGATCACCGGCGGCGGGGCGGCGTTCACCGCCGACCTGAACGCGACTGCCGGGGCGTCCCTCTATACGACGGTGTCGCTGGTGATCGCGCTGCTGTTCGGCACGCTGGGGCTGCCGCACGTGCTGGTCCGCTTCTACACGAACCCGGACGGCACCTCGGCCCGGCGCACCACGCTCCTGGTGCTCGGCCTGCTCTCGGTGTTCTACCTCTTTCCCACCGTGTACGGCATCCTGGGCAGGATCCACACCCCCGGCCTTGCCGCATCCGGGTCGGCTGATGCGACGGTGCTGCTGCTGCCAAGCACCGTCTTCTCCGGCGCCGCGGGCGATCTCCTCTCGGCGCTCGTAACCGCCGGGGCGTTCGCCGCGTTCTTCTCGACGACCAGCGGCCTCGTGGTGTCAATCGCCGGGGTTCTCAGCCAGGAGTTCTTCAAAGGCAGCGTGCGAGGGTTCCAGCGCGCCGCCGTGCTTTCGACGCTTATCCCGCTGGTCCTTGCCCTGCTCACCAGTTCGCTGGCGCTGGCCGGGAGCGTGGGGTCGGTGTTCGCCTTCACCGCCTCGACAATCTGCCCGCTGCTGCTGCTGGGCATCTGGTGGCGCGGGCTGACCGACGTGGGTGCGGTCGCCGGGATGCTTACCGGCGCCGTCCTCTGCGGCGGTTCGATGCTTGCCGCCTCGCTGATGGGCCCCGGCGCTGCCGCGGGGTTCGAGTGGCTGAGCCAGCCGGCCCTGTGGACAGTCCCGGCCGCGTTCCTGGTCACCGTTGCGGTGTCACGGGCGACGCGCGGAAGGCGGCCGGTGAGCGCCTCGCGGGTGCTGGCGAGGCTGCACAGCCCGGAAACGGACTAGCAGCCGGCGTCAGTCGATCGCTGCCATGAGCTCGACGACCCGGTCAAGGAAGGCATCGACCTGGGTCTCTTCGTATCCTTCCGCTCCGGAGGCTTCACGGAACACGGCCCGGCGCACCACATCGACGCTGAGCGGCATGTCGTTCTCGAAGTAGCCGCGGAGCTTCTCGCACAGGGCGTCGACGTCGTCGACGTTGTAGCTTGGGCCCTTCTTCCGTGACGACGGACGGCGGAAGCGTTCCCCCGGGGCCCGGCGCAGCCTGCCGCGGATCACGGCCGAGGTGCGCCCAATCTGCATGAGCCAGGCATCTTCGCCTTTCGACTCGATGAGCTGGTCACGCTCGCGCTGCGCCAGGACGTCCTCGAGCCGGTCGAGGGCCGCGTCGACGGCCTGCGGGTTGTAGCCGTCCTTTGCGGGATCGAAGGCCGCGGAGCGCACGTCGGTGCTGGTGACGGGTTCGACCCCGGGTTCGACCGCGTTGTAGAACGCCCGCGCCCGGGTGAGGAAGCGGTCCACCTGCCGGGTGTTGTAGCCGTACTCGCGGCGTCCGACGCGCGCGAACGGTGAGCTGCCCTGGCGAGCATCGTCCATGATGAAAGTGTCTTTCTACTGAGACCAAAAGTAGGGTTGGCGGAATCCCCTTCCGCTACAGCAACCCCGGAACCAATGTAGCCGACAGAAGGAATGCCATCGGTGAGGCGAACACGATGGAGTCGAGGCGGTCCATGATGCCGCCGTGCCCGGGCAGGAGGGTTCCCATGTCCTTGACGCCCAGTTCGCGCTTGATCATCGATTCGGCGAGGTCTCCGGCTGTGGCTGCGGCGACGATCGCGACGGCGAGGATCAGTCCCACCCAGAAGGGCTGGTCCAGCAGGAAGACGGCGCACAGCACGCCCACGACCATCGCCCCGCCGATCGAGCCGCCGAAGCCCTCCCACGACTTCTTGGGGCTGATCGCCGGCGCCATCGGGTGTTTGCCGAACATCACGCCGATCAGGTATCCGAAAGTGTCATTGGCCACGACGAGCAGCAGCAGGGTGGCGATCACCAGGTCCCCGCCCGGGGCCTGCAGCAGCAGCATCGCGAAGCTGAGCATGAAGGGAACCCACAGCAGCGTGAAGGTTGCGGCCATGATGCTCCGCGGCGCCTCGGGCGCCGGGTCCAGCGTGCGCCACAGCAGCAGCGCGAGGACGGAGAATACAGCGGCGAACGCAAAGCCTTCCGCTCCCCCGAAGTACGCGGCGAAGGGCAGGGCAACGCTTGCCGCGAGGGACGGGATGACGGGAACGCTGATCCGCCGTACCTCAAGGGCGCGGGCAACCTCCCAGACGCCAACGACGCCGAAGACCGTGACGAGTGCCACGAAGGCGACCGGGACAAGGAACAGGCCCGCGAGCACCGGCACCAGAAGCGCCGCGCCGACCCCGATCGCCGCAGGCAGGTTGCGGCCGGCACGCGAAGGCGCCCCGGGCTCGCGGGGAGCCCGGGGTTTCCGCGTGAAGAGTCCGGTACTGCGCTTGCGCGCTTCGCGCAGTTCTCGGCGGGTGGCCCAGGCTACGGCGGGATCGGAGGCCCCGGTTGCCCGCACAGGCTCAGGCTCACTCATTAGACTTCGAGGAGCTCGGCTTCCTTGCGCTTGAGCATGTCGTCGATGGTGTCGGTGTGGGACTTGGTCAGGGCGTCGAGTTCCTTTTCGCCGCGCGAGCCCTCGTCTTCTCCGGCGTCGCCGTCCTTGACGGCCTTATCGAGCCCGTCCTTGGCCTTGCGGCGGATGTTGCGCATCGAAATCTTCGCGTCCTCCGCCTTGGTCCGGACGAGCTTGACGTATTCCTTGCGGCGCTCCTGCGTGAGCTCGGGGAGCACCACCCGGATGACGTTGCCGTCATTGGAGGGGTTGGCGCCAAGGTCGGAGTCGCGCAGGGCCCGCTCGATGTCGTTGAGCGCAGCGCGGTCGAACGGGGTGATCAGCAGGGTGCGCGCTTCGGGGTTCTGGAAGGAGGCGAGCTGCTGCAGCGGCGTCGGTGCACCGTAGTAGCTGACCATGACCTTGGAGAACATCGCAGGGTTGGCCCGCCCGGTCCGCACCGTCGCGAAGTCGACTTTCGCCGCCTCCACGGCCTTGTCCATCTTTTCGGTGGCCTCTAGCAAGATCTCTTCGATCACGATTTCTCCTTAGCTCTGCGTTCAGTTGCCCGGCAACCGGTCCAGTGTTCAATCCTAGTTCACGGGCCGGAGCCCGTGGCCCCGGCTTCCGGGGCCGTGCGGCTAGTTGCTGACGCGGGTGCCGAGCTTCTCGCCGCGGATCGCGCGGGTGACGTTGCCCTCGCCCTCCATGCCGAAGACAACCATCTCCAGGTTGTTGTCCTTGCACATGGTCATTGCGGTCTGGTCCATGACGCGGATGTCGCGGCGCAGCGCCTCGTCGTAGGAGAGCGTGATGAGCTTCTCGGCGGTGGGATCCTTGTGCGGGTCGGCGGTGTACACGCCGTCAACCCCGCTCTTGGCCATCAGCACCTCGTCGGCGTGGACCTCGAGGGCCCGCTGGGCGGCGACCGTGTCGGTGGAGAAGTACGGCAGGCCCGCACCGGCGCCGAAGATGACGACGCGCCCCTTCTCGAGGTGGCGGATGGCGCGCCGCGGGATGTAGGCCTCGGCGACCTGGCCCATGGTGATGGCACTTTGGACGCGGGTCTCGACGCCTGCCTGCTCGAGGAAGTCCTGGAGGGCGAGGCAGTTCATGACGGTGCCGAGCATGCCCATGTAGTCGGCGCGGGAGCGGTCCATGCCGCTCTGGGAGAGTTCGGCGCCGCGGAAGAAGTTCCCGCCGCCGACGACGATCGCCACCTCCACCTCGCCGACGGTGGCGGCGATCTGCTTGGCGACGGCCCTCACGGTTTCGGGATCGACGCCGAGCTTTCCGCCTCCAAAGACCTCACCGGAGAGCTTCAGGAGCACCCGCCGCCGGCCGTTTTTTCCACCGGTGATTGCCGATTCAAGGTTGTCCATGGTGCCTCCCGGGCATCGAGCAGGTGTGTTCACACAGTTTGTAAAAAGGATACGGTGCGCCGATTCGGGCGCGAAAAAGGGTGGCCACCACGGGCGGCCACCCTTTCACTTGTCACAACCAGCCGACTTCAGGCCTTAGGCTCCAACGCGGAAGCGGGCGAAGGCTGTTGCCTTCACGCCTGCGTCGCTGAGGACCTGGGCGATCGACTTCTTGGTGTCCTTCGAGAACGGCTGGTCAACCAGCACTGAGTCCTTGAAGAAGCCGGTCAGGCGGCCTTCGACGATCTTGGTGAGCGCGGCCTCGGGCTTGCCCTCGGCGCGTGCGGTCTCCTCGGCGATGCGGCGCTCCGACTCGACGAGGTCCGCGGGAACCTCGTCGCGGGTCAGGTAGGTCGGGGTGTAAGCGGCGATGTGGAGGGCGACGTCGTGAGCGGCCTCGACCGCGGCGTCACCTTCGCCTTCGACGGCGAACAGGACGCCGACCTGGGCGGGGAGGTCCTTCGAGGTGCGGTGCAGGTACGCGTCGACGACGGCGCCTTCAACGCGGGCCACGCGGCGGATGTCGACCTTCTCGCCGAGCAGTGCGCCGGCCTCGATGAGGTGCTCGGACATGGGCCGGCCGTCAACCTCGAAAGCCACAAGCGACTCGACGTCGGTGGCACCGGAGGCGATGGCCGCGTCGAGGACCTTGTTGGAGAAATCGATGAAGGGTCCGGCCTTGGCGACGAAGTCGGTCTCGCAGTTGACCTCGACCATGACGCCGACGTTGCCGTCGACGCGTGCGGCGACGAGGCCTTCAGCGGTGGAGCGTCCCTCGCGCTTGGTTGCGCCCTTGAGGCCCTTGATGCGGATGACCTCGAGTGCCTTGTCGGCGTCGCCGTTGGCTTCGTCGAGGGCCTTCTTCACGTCCATCATGCCGGCGCCGGTGCGCTCACGGAGGGCCTTGATATCAGCGACAGTGTAATTCGCCATATGAAACTCCTAAGTTCTGGTTGTTCTACAAAGGGGATCCCTGCCGGCGCTGGGCCGGTGGAACATGCGTAAGGGGCGCGGAATCACCCACACCCCTTACGCATTGGGAATTACTTCGAGTCGTCTGCTGCGGTTTCCTCGGCAGGAGCCTCTGCAGCTGCAGGGGCTTCTTCGGCGGCGGGAGCCTCAGCGGCAGGGGCCTCGGCGGCGGGGGCCTCGGCGGCAGGCGCTGCTTCAGCGGCCGGAGCTTCGGCGTTGGCCTGGGCTGCGCCAAGCAGTTCGCGCTCCCACTCGGCGAGGGGCTCTTCGGCTGCTGCCGTGTCGGTGCCGTTGGCGCGGTTGTTGCGGGCGATGAGGCCCTCGGCAACGGCGTCGGCGACAACGCGGGTCAGCAGGTTGACGGCGCGGATGGCGTCGTCGTTGCCCGGGATCGGGAAGTCGACCTCGTCGGGGTCGCAGTTGGTGTCGAGGATCGCGACGACGGGGATGTTGAGTTTCTTTGCCTCGTCGATGGCGAGGTGCTCCTTCTTGGTGTCGACAACCCAGATGACCGAGGGAGCCTTGGTCAGGTTGCGGATACCGCCGAGGTTGCTCTCAAGCTTGGTGAGCTCACGCTTCAGGAGGAGGAGTTCCTTCTTGGTGTGGCCCGAGCCGGCGACGTCGTCGAAGTTGATCTCTTCGAGTTCCTTCATGCGCTGGATGCGCTTGGATACGGTCTGGAAGTTGGTGAGCATTCCACCGAGCCAGCGCTGGTTGACGTAGGGCTGGCCGACGCGGGTCGCCTGGTCGGCGATTGCTTCCTGGGCCTGCTTCTTGGTGCCAACGAACAGGACGGTTCCGCCGTGGGCGACGGTGGCCTTGACGAACTCGTACGCACGGTCGATGTAGGACAGCGACTGCTGGAGGTCGATGATGTAGATGCCGTTGCGCTCGGTGAAGATGAAGCGCTTCATCTTCGGGTTCCAGCGGCGGGTCTGGTGTCCGAAGTGGACGCCGCTGTCGAGCAGCTGGCGCATTGTTACTACTGGCATGGGATGCCTTTCATTTCAGCAGGGCGTGCGCAGCGCGCTTCCTCTGCTTAGTTGACGGTTGTTAGCGTTCCGCCCAGGCTGGGCGGTACTCCTGGCGCCTGTCCGTTGCTGAGACCCATTCCCCTCCACCGGATTGCTCCGGACCGTTGGAGAAATGGCCCGCTTCATTTCAGAGCGGGTCACAGGCACGCGTAGTCAGCCTGCCCTGCGCCGCGACCCACGGGCGAAAGGCCCGATGCCACAGCGAAAACCAGCAAACTGCTCTGTTCAGTGTACTACAGCGGTGTTATCGCCTCGGACACCGCAGGGGCCCGGGAACCGGCGGAACGGCGGCGGTCGCGCGCCGCCCGGGGCGGTTGTTCGGCGTGGTGCATTGGCCGGCGGGGCGCTCGACGTCGTCATCGGGTGCCGGCGCACCCCGTCCCGCCCGGCGCACCCCGGAATGACAGGCGCCCCCGGGATATTGCATGCGACTGTCGCATTCGGGTGCGGAGGCATCCGAGCGGCGCCCCAGGACGCGCTTTTCCACATATGGCGGGATTGCTGAGGCGGAAGCGGGCGGCCGGTGCATAGTCGGTGATGTGAGGAGCGATCCTGTCTTCTGGTTACCGCTGGTGCTGGGGCGCCTGCCGCACGGCCCATGCGTGTCGGCTCGAACGCCGGCGCGGATGGGGGCGCTCGTGCTTGTCCTGGTGGCCGCGCTCTCGCTGCCCGCCGGCTCCTCCTCCCTTCCATCCGCGGACGGGCAGGTGGGGGCGGCTTTACATGCCGCGGCAACCCGCACCCACCCAGCGGCCGTCCGCACCGATGACCGCATCGATGACCGCGATGCCGGGACGCGGCCCAACGACGGCAGGGCAGGGGCACAGCCAGGTGACGGTAACGCCGTATCCCCTGCCGGTGAAGGACAGCCGCGTACACCACCGGGCTACCGGCACAGCCAACCGCTCGGCGAAGTCCGACCAGGACCAGCGCCGGGTGGCGCTGCCGGCGGCTACAGCCCACCATGGTCGTGGCCGCTGCAGCCGGAGCCACGGGTCCTGCGGCATTTCCTGCCGCCGCCCGAGCCGTGGCGGGCCGGGCACCGCGGGGTTGACCTCGCAGCCGAGATTTCAAGGCACGTCTCGAGTCCGGCCGCCGGCAGGGTGCACTTCGCCGGGGTGGTCGTCGACCGTCCGGTGATCACCATCGATCACGGAAACGGACTGCTGAGCACCTTCGAGCCGGTGGCAAGCCCGTTGAAGAAAGGCGACGACGTCGCCGAGGGCGCCGCACTCGGCAGCATTGCCGGCCCCCCGCACTGCCCTCTCCCCTGCGTGCACTGGGGGGTGCGCCGCCACGGCAACTACGTCAATCCACTCAGCTTCGTTTCGGACAGGCGCCCCTCGATCCTGCTGCCGCTGAACGGCCCGCCGGGAACCTGATGGATCACCACCGAGGGGGCAGCATAGGAAGGGCCACGGCGGCCCCCGCTCCCCCGGCGCCCAACCCGCCCCCTCCGATGGGCGCCGGGGGAGGTCTTTAGACGAAAGCCGAAATGCCCGTGATCGACCGGCCCGCAACGAGGGTGTTGATCTCCTGGGTTCCCTCGTAGGAGTAGATCGCCTCGGCGTCCGAGAAGATCTTCGCCATTTCGTAGTCGGTCACGATTCCGTTTCCGCCAAGGATGTTCCGTCCCGCCGCCACGCTTTCGCGCATCCGGGCCGTGGTGAACGCTTTGGCAAGGGCCGACTGCTCGTCCTTGGCCTGGCCCGCGTTTTCGAGCTGGGAAAGGCGCACCATCATGCCCATCGAGCTCATCGCATTGCCCAGGATCTGCACCAGCTGCTGCTGGATGAGCTGGAAGGAGGCGAGCGGGCGGCCGAACTGCTGCCGTTCAACGGCGTACCGCCGAGCGACGTCGAACGCGGCGAGCTGCTGGCCCACGGCCTGCCAGCCTACGGACAGCCGGGTCACTTTGAGGACCTTGTTGGTGTCCCTGAAGCTGTTGGCGCCCTTGAGGTGGAATTCGTCGGGCACTACGACGTTTTCGAGGGAGATGTCGGCGTTCTCCACGGAGCGCAGGGAGATCTTGTTTTCGATCCTTGTGGCGGAGTAGCCGGGCAGCGTCGTATCAACGAGGAAACCCTTGACCTGGTTGTCGGCGACGTCGCGGGCGTAGATGATCACCCAGTCCGAGAAGGTTGCATTGCCGATCCAGCGCTTTGCGCCGTTGAGGATCCAGTTTCCTCCGTCCCGCCGCGCCGTGGTGCGGGTACCCCCGGCGACGTCGGACCCGCCAAGGGGCTCGGTCAGCCCGAAGGCGCCGATCTTGCGCAGGGCGTAGATGTCCGGCAGCCATGCTTCCTGCTGCTCCTTCGAGGCGAGCACTTCTATGGAGCCGGTGAACAGGCCGTCGTGGACACCCAGAAACGTTGCCATCGAGGTGTCGGCACGCGTGAACTCCGAGTGCACGATCCCGGCGAACAGGTTCGAATACCCCTGGCGGCGGATTGGACTCATCACGTCCAGTTCGGCAAGCCGCGGAACGATGCTCTGCGGGAACACGCCCTCATTCCACCAGCGGACGGCGTTCGGGCGCACCTCGGCAGCCAGCCAGCTCCGGATCTCGGCGAGCCGGGAACGCTCCTTGTCGGTCAGGAGTGCTTCAAAGGCGAGGAAGTCGCCGTCCGCATAGGGCAGGTTGTTGAGATCGATGCTCGGCTTGCTCATGATTGTTCCCTTACCCCTGATCCTCGATGATCGGCGTCGTTGATTCCCGGGCACCCGCCCGACACTTCCTTCACCACCTAGGTTACCCGCCGGTAACATAGTGCGCCAGCACCCAACGGGCACGGGGTGGGTCCGCCTCATGAAAGCGGATTAAACGAAGGCACCCCGTGAAGCGAACTTCACGGGGTGCAACAAATGGCGGAAATCGGGTCCACCGGGGTAGGGCTGCTGGGGCTTGAACCCAGGACAAACGGATTATGAGTCCGCTGCTCTAACCAGCTGAGCTACAGCCCCCGGAGGCGGCATCCGCTGCGGTCGCGCCGCAGCCAAGGCCGTCTGCACGCACAATTGTATCGGCTGGGCCGGGCCCCGGGCGCCGCCTTCCCGCGCCGGCAGGTGCCGTGCAGCCGGAACCGGATGACCGGCGGCTAAACGGCCGCCGTGTCGACCGGCTGCCCTCGGTACAGCTTCTCGAAGGTCGCGAGGGTCGCCTCGAGGCTGTGCTTCTCGACGATCGACCGGCTCGACTTGCCCATCCGCTCGCGGTCAGCCTGCGAAAGGCGGAGGATCTCGGTGATCCGTCCGGCGAGTTCGTCGCTGTCGTGCGGCGTGAACAGGTAGCCGTTCTCGCCGTGGTTGACCAGGTGCGGCAGTGCCATCGCGTTCGCGAGGAGCACCGGGGTCGAGGCGGACATCGCCTCGAGCGTCACGAGGGACTGAAGTTCGGCAGTTCCCGGCTGGCAGAAGAGGTCGGCGCGCAGGTAGGCAAGCCGCAGGTCCTCATCGCTGATCAGTCCAAGGAATTTCACGCGGTCACCGAGCCCCAGCCGCGCCGCCCGCGCCTGCAGGGCATGCTTGATCTCGCCCCCGCCGACGATCTCGAGGTGCAGGTTGAGCTCGGACGGTGTCTTCGCAACGGCGTCGATCAGCACGTCGACGTGCTTTTCCTCGGCAAGGCGCCCGACGAAGAGCACTGTCGGGTGGTCCTTCTCGGGCAGTTGCTCGCCGGGGCGCACCTGGTACACGTCGGCGTCGATGCCGTTGGAGATGGGCAGCACCGTGCGGAGGAAGGCATGGTCGTGCATTGCCTTCGCCGCAAGCGGTGTCGGCGTGGTGACGGCGTCGGCCTTGCCCATGACCCGGCCCATGTCGCGCCAGGAGTTCTTCGCGACGATCCGCTTGAACCAGTCGGGGAACGGAAGGAACGGGTTGAGGTTCTCGGGCATGAAATGGTTCGTTGCAACAACCCGGATTCCGCGCTTCACCGCCTCGTACAGGGTGTACTCCCCCACCATGTAGTGGCACTGGATGTGCACAACGTCGGGCTGCACCCGGTCGAAGAGCATGCTGATGTCGCGCTTGATCTCCCACGGCAGGCAGATGCGCCAGTAGTCGTGGGTCGGCACGCTGTGCGAGCGCAGGCGGTGGACCGTCCAGTCCCCGGCGGGCTCTTCGGTGTAGCTCCTGCCGTTGGCCGGGTTCGGGGCGAGGACGTGCACGGTGTGGCCACGGGATGCCATTCCCTTGGCGAGCCGGTAACCGAACTGGGCGGCGCCGTTGATGTTCGGCGGGTAGGTGTCTGCGGCAATCAGGACTGTCAATGGCTTGTTTACAGCCGGATAACTCACTGTGGATCCCCCAGATTGGTTTGGAAGCGGCAGGTGGTGGCCTACGGCACCGTCATCGCTGCCGCTTTATTACATCGGGATGATGGCGGGACAACGCAACTACTCCAACGATAGCAATCAAAGCCGCGGCTGCCATGCCGATTGCTATGACGGCGCTTACCTGTGGCTGCAGTTCGCCGAGGATGGTAATGCCCACGGCGATTCCGACGATCGGGTCGATCACGGTGAGCCCGGCGATGACGAGGTCCGGCGGGCCGGTGGCGTAGGCGCTCTGGACGAACCACGACCCGAGGGCGGCGGCGGCGACCAGGGCGAACACCGTGTACCAGGGGACGTTGAGCAGGAAGCGGCCGTTGGGCTCGAGCAGGTGGGTGGCGATGATCTTGGTCAGCACCGCGACGAAGCCGAAAAGCACGCCGGCCCCGAGGATGTAGGCGAAGGCGTTGAGCCGCCGCCGACCGAGGAGCGCGAGCGAGCCGAAGAGGACGACGGCGAGGGTCAGCAGCAGCACCACCGAGAGTTCCTGGCCGACCGCGACCGCATGGTTGGCGCGGGTCACATTGACGGCGAGAAGCACGAAGAGCGCGCTGCCGGTGACGCACGCCGTGATAGCGGCGACTGTGGGCCGGTTGATCCGGATTCCCTGGTCCTTGGAGTTGACCACGGTGGTGATCACCAGCGCGATCGCCCCGATCGGCTGGACAACGGTGAGGGTTGCCAGGGAAAGGGCGACGACGTTGAGGGCCATCCCGGTGACGAGCAGAAAAAGTCCGAAGACCCAGCGCGGGTTGCGCAGCAGCCGGGCGAAGCTCGTCGAGTTCAGCGAAAGCCCACCCGTGTTCACGCGCACGGCACTGCCCTGGCGCTGGGCGCCGAAGGCGAGGAAGGCCGCCCCTGCGAGGGCCAGCACGATGGCGAGGAAGGTCATCGGGGACCTGCGGCCTGCCGGGGATCCCCGGCGTCCGGCTGCGGACCGGACCGGGATCTGTGCGGCGCGGGCTCAGAGCTCACGTGCTGAGTCCCCGGCTCCATCCGTCTGCTCGCCGGCTGAACGGGCCGCCTCCGCCTCCGCGCTGTATTTCTCGGCACGGTACTTCCGGTGTGCCGCGGTGAAGTAGCCGTAGAAGGCAATGAGGTGGCCGATGCACCCGGCGACGAGGAGGGCATTGGCCGTCGTGAGAATCCACTGGCCCTCATAGCCCGGAACCCGGTGCAGCAGCAGCAGGGGCGATCCCACGAGGAGCAGCGCCGTCCGCACCTTGCCGACGGTGCTCACCCGCAGCCGAAGCCGTCCCCGGAAAAGGATGAGCGCGTTGACGATCAGGATGGCGTCGGGAATGACGATGGTCCAGACGAGCCAGGCAGGGGCCACCCCGTCGACGACGAAAGTCACGGCGACGGTGATCAGTGCGGTGCGGTCGGCCACCGGGTCCAGCCACTTGCCCACCGACGACACCTGGTTGAAACGCCGCGCCACGTACCCGTCGACCCAGTCCGTTGACCCAAGGATCACGAGGGTCAGGACCGCAGCGCCGTAGTCCTTGTCGATGATGAACCAGACGAAGAGGGGAACTCCAAGGAACCGGACGAGCGTCACCACGTTCGGCACCGTCCAGGGCGTCGTCAGTTCGACGGGCGTCGCGCCGGTGCGCGTGCCAGCGCCGATCAATCGAATCACTAGTTCCTCCCCTGCCCATTATGCAGGCAGGCGCACGGCAGAGCGGTTATTTGGAGAGCAGGCGCCTGAGCATCACGACGAGCGCGGCGAGGGAGGCGGCTAGCACGGTCAACGGCTGCCAGCGGTCGGCAAGCGTAACGGTGTGCGGAACCTGCTTCTCGACGGCGACGGCAGCGACGTCGTCGCTGCGGCGGCCGGTGTTTGCGCTCTTGGAGCGGGCGGCCCGTGCCCGGGCCTTCTTCTTCGCCTCGGCGATGCGTGTCTTGATATCGAGCTGGCTGCCCAGCGAGTCGCGGGCGTCAGCCAGATGCATACGGCGCTCCCCGGAGCGGCCGCGCAGTTCCTCGTACGAGGGACCCGGCTGTTTGGGCGCCTTGTCGGCTTCCTTCTCGGCTTCCTTTTTCTCGTCGCGGGGCTCGGGCCTGTCGAGCGTGGCCGGATCGAAGCTGCGGCCCTCCTTGAGCACACCCAGGTCGTATTTGACTCCGCGGATCGCGTCCTCGGGCAGGAGCGGGAGGGTCTTCTTGAACCGTGAGATTCCAATGAGCGCCAGGATTCCCGCGATAATCAGGAACAGCAGTGCGACGAGGAGCGCGGCAAGCCAGGCCGGCATCACCTCGGCAAGCCCGGAGATGGCTGCGACCACCAGGGCGACGGCGAGGAACGCGACAAAGACAACGGCGACGGCGAGGATGGCTGCCGCAACACCGGCCTTGACGCCCTTCTGCTTCATCTGCTCCAGTGCGAGCGAGAATTCGTCGCTGGCCTGACGCGGGGTGAGCCGCGTGAAAAGCCTGATGAGCCCAAACAGGGAGAGCGAACCGGTTGACCGCTTACCGCGTGTGCTAGCCGAGCTGTTCATTGTGCCCCGCCTCCATTCCTGGTCCTGTGCCGAAGATACTGCCCCTAAAATTACCACCGGTGCCGTCCGGGCCCTTTTGGAAATTCTTTCCCGTTCACATTCGCGCAGCCGCGGCTGAGCGGGTATGCGGGAAAGCCGATCCGGGGCCGCAGCCGGTATTTCCCCGACCCCCACCACCCTACGGTAATGGGAAGCCTGCTTAGCGCGGCGG
The DNA here is from genome assembly GCF_058269255.1 of Arthrobacter sp. TJ-217. Taxonomy (NCBI): domain Bacteria; kingdom Bacillati; phylum Actinomycetota; class Actinomycetes; order Micrococcales; family Micrococcaceae; genus Arthrobacter; species Arthrobacter sp. TJ-217. The sequence continues at coordinate 77,215 of NZ_JBZCNJ010000009.1, read as the reverse complement.
AACGGACTCAGGCAAACTAAGATACTAGTGGTTTGCTCCGGCAACTAAGAGCACCGCTTTCGGCGTTCTCCGTGTGTGTCACGGTGCGCGCTTCATCAAACGGCGCAGTGCGGCGCCACCCTACCGCTCGATACCCCCGGTGGAATAGCGTTGCTTGGAATGGCGCTGCTGAAGAACCCGGGGCTCCGACACCGACCCCGCTCGCCCCTGGCACGATAGGTACGCTTTGACCACCCTGACCTCCCCCGGTGACACCCTCTCGCGCAGGGAAAAACTGCTTTACGTCGTCATCCTCGGCGCATTGACTGCGCTTGCGCCGTTCACGATCGACCTCTACCTTCCGGCCTTCCCATCGCTGCAGCGCGATTTCGGTGTTACTGAGGCGGCCGTTCAGCTGACGTTGACCGGAACGATCATCGGACTTGCCGCCGGCCAGCTCGTGGTTGGCCCGTTGAGCGACAAGGTGGGTCGTCGAATCCCCCTGATCGTCTCCACGTCGGTGCACGTGCTCGCCTCGTTCGGGGCGGCAATGTCGACCGACATTGAAATGCTCATGGTGTACCGAGTCCTCCAGGGCATCGGCGCGGCCGGCGGCGGCGTTGTGGCTTCGGCCATGGTGCGCGACCTGTTCAGCGGTTACACGCTGGTGCGGATGTTCTCCTACCTGGCGCTGATCAACGGCATGGCGCCTATTTTCGCGCCGGTCATTGGGGCGCAGCTGCTGCTTGTCACGGCTTGGCCCGGCGTCTTCTGGTTCCTCGCGGCCTACGGAATCCTCGTCATCATTGCGGTATCCGTTTTTATCCGTGAAACTCTGCCTGCCGACAGGCGAAAGAGTTCCGGGTCGACGGCGTTGCAGCGCTACCGCGCAGTACTCACCGACAGGATCTTTCTTGGTGTGCTGCTGGTGGGAGGACTGAACTTTTCGGGGCTTTTCTCCTACCTTTCGGCTTCACCATTCCTCTTCCAAAATCTTTACGGATTCAGCGAGCAGCAGTTCGGTTTGCTTTTCGGCGTCAATTCGCTGGGCATCGTTGCCGGGGTGCAGATCAGTGCGCGGAGTCTCCGCAGGGTGGGGCCGCAGTGGGTGATCGCCTGCGCCACGGCGGTCATGCTCCTGATGGCGCTGCTCATCATCACCTTCGACCAGCTCGGTTTTGGGCTGTGGGGAACCGCCGTGCCGCTGTGGTTCTACATCCTTGCCACGGGCTTCATGTTCCCCTGCGTCCAGGTGCTCGCCCTGGCCAACCACGGGGCGCAGGCCGGAACGGCGGCCTCCCTGCTCGGTGCAGTCACCTTCGGCCTTGCCGGAGCCATCTCGCCGCTTGTCGGCCTGATGGGCATCGACAGCGCAACGCCCATGGCACAGGTTATGGCAGGGTGTATCGCCCTGGCCATCGTGGTCCTGTGGACCGTGGTGCGCCCGCGCCGCGTCCCGCCGCTCCAGTAGCGCGGCGGCAGGGCCGGCCACCGCTGCGCCGCGCGGGGCGGCCGCGGCAGATCTGTGCGCGCACGTGCGGGAAGGGACGTGCGAAGGCTTACACCCTTGCTTCGGCAGCCTTCGCGATGTTCCGGGCCATCGGCTTGAAGATGAAATTGTGGAACGGAAGCACCGCGAGCCAGTACAGCCTGCCCGAGAGCCCCCGGGGGAAGAACACGGCACGCTGGCGGTAGGTACTCCCGGCGCCGTCGGGCTCGACGCTGAGTTCCAGCCAGGCCCTGCCGGGCACCTTCATCTCGGCCCGCAGCCGCAGGCGCTCACCCCGGACCAGCTCCTCGACGCGCCAGAAATCGAGCGCCTCGCCGGTGAGGAGCTCGTCGGCGTCCCGGCGGCCCCTGCGGAGGCCTACGCCGCCGACGAGCTTGTCCATCCAGCCGCGGGCGGCCCAGGCGACCGGCCAGGAGTACCATCCGTTGTCGCCGCCGATCCCTTCGACCACGCTCCAGAGCGTTTCGGCAGGAGCAGACGAGCGGTAGGTCTGCAGGTCCGTGAACACGGTATGCCCGGCCCACTGGGGGTCGGACGGCAGCGGATCGGCTGCCGCGTCGGAGCTTGAGGCGCCGGCCCAGCTGGTTTCGACCTCGCCGCTGCGCATTTTCCCGAGGGCCAGGTCGACGGCCTTGCGGTACCCGGTCAGTCCGCCCTCGGGCAGGGGAACGAACCCGTCGATGTCGTGTTCGGCGGTGATGGCATCGTGCTGCAGCGACTCGATGAGCGGCATGGCCATGACCCGCGGGATGGGCGTCACGAGGTTCACCCAGTGGCCGGCGAGGCGGGGTGTCAGAACGGGCAGGGCGAGGATCTTCCGGCGCGGAAGACCTGCGGCCTCGGCGTACTGGTTCATCATTTCGGCGTAGGTGAGCACCTCGCGGGACCCGAGGTCGAAGGTCCTGTTGGTTCCCTCGGGGATGGCCAGGGCACCGATCAGGTAGTGGATGACGTCCCGGACGGCAATCGGCTCGATCCGGTTCAGCACCCACTTGGGAGCGGGCATCACCGGCAGGACGTCGGCGAGGTGGCGGATCATCTCGAAGGATGCCGACCCTGAACCGATGACGACGCCCGCCTGGAAGGCGACGGTGGGGGTGCCCGACGCGAGCAGGATGCGCCCGACCTCGGTGCGCGAGTTCATGTGCGTCGAGAGCTGGACGCCCTCGGGATGCAGCCCCCCGAGGTAGATGACCCGGCGCACCCCGGTGGCCGCCGCAGCCTCGGCAACGGTTGAGGCTATCGCCGACTCGCGGAGTTCGAATCCCCTGCCCGATCCCATCGAGTGGACAAGGTAGTACAGGGCGTCGACCCCCCGGCAGGCGTCCTTCATGGTTTCGGCGTCCTGCAGGTCGCCCTGAACGATCTCGACGCTGCCCGTCCATGGAACGTCCTTGAGCTTCTGGGGCGAGCGGACGACGACGCGGACCCTGTGGCCCTCGCTGATCAGGCGTGAGACGAGCCGTCCACCGATGTAGCCCGTGGCTCCGGTGACGAGGATGACGCTGCCTTCGTTGTTCATGGATCAACCCTACGCCCGGACTCCCCCGCCGCAGCAGGGCAGCGGCGCCCACCGGAGCGGAGCCGCGGGCTAGGCTCCGCGGATGGCGCGGAGGTACCTGCTGTACATCCGGATGCCGATCAGCTTCGACAGCAGCCGCGCCGGAGCGGGAAGTTCGTTCATGAACCAGGCACGCTCCCGGCCGGCCGCGCTCTCGATGACCATTCCCGCCAGCATCAGGCGGGAACGGAGGTCCTTGGGCATGTTTGCGGCCGCATCCTTCACCGGAGCGTCCCACTCGGCCACAGTCAGGTTTTCGTGGATCAACGGCAGCACGTCGGCCTCCTCGGCGTCGAGGTGCTCTCCGAGCGCCGCGTCAAGGCTCGTGAGCAGCGGAAGGATGCGGTCGCGGCCGGCCGCCGATGCGTCGGCGCGCCACGCCGCCAGTTCACTTTCGAGCGAGGCGATAAGGTCCGCGACAACCGTGTGCTGGGCCTCCATTGTTTCAACGAGGGCCTGCTCCAGGGGAACGCGCTGCTCGAGGACCGGCCAGAGCAGGCGGTCCTCGCTCTCGTGGTGCTCGTGCAGGAAGCGCAGGGTGAGCTTCGCGTGGTCAGCAACGATCCCGGCGCGGTTCGTGTCGCCGACCGCGACCTGCCCGACGATTCCGGGGAGCAGGGCGAACTCACGGCGCAGGGCCTTGTGAATGACGATCATCTGGGCCGTTTCCGGCTTGTCCGCCGGTGCTGAGGGGTCGATCTGCATTGCTGCTCCTAAGGAGGTGATGATGTGACGGGTCGGCCGATGCGTGCCGCAGGACCGCTGCAGGGCGGACCTTAATTGGGGTAACAACAATTCTATCGAATAGCAGCGGGGTACAGTGCTTTTGTGAGCGATCTCCCATCCCCGGCCTCCGGCATAACCGGCAGGCGCTCCTACAGTTCCCCGTACCGCGAGAGCGGGGCCGCCGAAACGAAAGCCTCGATCCTGCGCCATGCATCGGTGCTCTTCGCCGAGCGCGGATATGCCAGGGTCACGGTGGCCGACATCGCGGCGGCGGCAGGAGTCGCGTCGAAGACGGTTTACGCGAGTGTCGGCAGCAAGGCCGCAATCCTCAACGAAGTCGTCGATCGGGCTGTCGCCGACTCTCCCGGAATCGCGACTGTCGAGAAAGTCCTCGGCCTCAGCGGAATCGACGAGGTGATTCGGGAGCTCGCACACGGCACCCGTAGGGGCAACGAAACCCAGGCCGTACCCCTTGAAGCGGTTTACAAGGCGCTTCCGGTCCACGAGCACGGCGAGGCGCTGTGGCGGCGCACAACCGCCGCCTACCTGGCCCTGCTGGCGCAGGTGGCCGAGCACCTCCACTCCCTCGGTGCGATGCGCGCCGACCTGTCCGCCGAAGAGGCAGCGGACCTCTTGTGGTTGTGGTTCGGCCCGGCGGCGTGGCGCACGTTGGTCCTTGAGCGCCGGTGGAGCTGGGACAAGGCAGAAGCGGCCCTGTCCCGCTCCGCACTCGCCTCACTGCGCTAGCGCGGCACGGGGCCCGCTGCCGCGCCTGCGGGAGTGCGCCTGAGGGCGGTCCCCCGCTCCTGCCGTTTGGCACCCGGCCGCCGCGCCGGTGAAGCGGGGCCGATGAAGCAGCACCCGCGAAGCCGGCCCTGCGAGCCGGCCCGGCGGTGGGACTTCGGTGACCTCGGCGCATCGAAAAGGACAAATGAAAAAGGGCCGCTGACGGGGATAATCCCGTCAACGGCCCTCGTTGCTCCTCCGACTGGACTTGAACCAGTAACCCTTCGATTAACAGTCGAATGCTCTGCCAATTGAGCTACGGAGGAAAGCGGCAGGTACAACTTTACATACGAATCGGGGTGAAGTGAAATTGGCGCTGGATCAGTCCGGACGGAGCTGCCGGCGCTGCATTTCCAGCTCCATCAGATCGCGCTGCAGCTGGTTGTAGAGCACGGGATCGGAGTTCGGGTCCATGCGCTGAAGTTGGCCCAGTTTCTCGGCCTTCTGGCGGGTGATCCGCAGCTCGGCCAGCCGGTTGAGGATGTCGCGGCAGTAGATCACCATCGCGTCGGCATCCTTCGCGGGCAGCGGCCGGACGGCCAGCTCGCTGACCATGGGGCGCAGCACGTCGGGGACTTCCCGGCGCACCCGCTCGATCCACTGGGCGGTGTCCGCTCCGGGATCGCCCGCGGCAAGCACCGCACTGTGCAGGGCGGCGTAGACGGGCACGGAGAACGGCGCCTGCGCGAATCCTTCCCATTGCGCCGGCTCAAGCAGCCCCGGCTGCTGCAGGACCACTTCGAGGGCTTCGCGTTCCATGCGCCCCACAGGGTCGCGCGGATCGGGCCGGGGAAACTGCTGCGGCCCGGGCTCGGCGTCGGCAGCAGGAACGGGCCCCCGCGCCTTCTCTGCACCGGCGGAGCCTTCGCGGCGGGCGGCCGCCGCAACAGCCCTGGCCACCTGGTCCTCCCCCACGAACTGCATTCCGAGCCACCGGGAGAGCTCCCGGGTGTAGGTCGAGCGCAGGGACACGTCACGGATCCGGGCGACGATCGGCGCGGCGTGGCGCAGCGCCTTCACCTGGCCCTCCCCCGTGGTGAGGTCGAAGTTGGCGAAGGACGCCTTGATCGCGAATTCGAACAACGGCCTGCGGTCGGCGATGAGCGAGCGGACGGCGTCGTCGCCGCGGGTCTGCCGCAGGTCGCACGGGTCGGCGCCGGTTGGCTCGACGGCGACGTAGGTCTGGGCGATGAACCGCTGGTCTTCCTCGAACGCGCGGACAGCGGCCTTCTGGCCCGCCTCGTCGCCGTCGAACGTGAAAACCACCTCTCCCCCGGTTCCGTCATCGGAGAGCAGCCGGCGGGCGATCTTGATGTGGTCGGCCCCAAACGCCGTGCCGCACGTGGCGACGGCGGTTCCCACGCCGGCCAGGTGGCAGGCCATGACGTCGGTGTAGCCCTCAACAACCACGAGCTGGCGGGTCTTGGCGATCTCGCGTTTGGCAAGGTCGATGCCGTAGAGCACCGACGACTTCTTGTAGAGCGAGGTTTCAGGGGTGTTGAGGTACTTGGGCCCTTGGTCCTCCTCGTAGAGCTTCCGGGCGCCGAAGCCCACGGTGTCGCCGGTGATGTCGCGGATGGGCCAGATCAGGCGGCCACGGAAGCGGTCGTAGAGCCGTGAGGCGTTGTTCGACGCGACGCTGAACATTCCGGTCAGCTTGAGCTCATCGAAGGTGAACCCGCGCCCGGTGAGGTGGTTCAGGAGTGTGTCCCAGCCCTGTGGTGCGTAGCCGACGCCGAAGTGGGCTGCTGCGTCGCGGTCGAATCCGCGCTCCTGCAGGAACTGGCGGCCCGCCGCCGCGCCCTGGGTGAGCAGCTGGTCCCGGTAGAACTCGGCCGCGATCTTGTGGGCGTCAAGCAGGCGCTGGCGCTTGCCGACGTCCTCCCTGCGCGGCCCGGTGCCGCCGTCCTCGTAGCGCAGTTCATAGCCAAGCCGGGCGGCAAGCTTCTCAACGGTTTCGGTGAAGGAGGTGTGATCGAGTTTCTGCAGGAACGAGATGACATCGCCGCCCTCGCCGCAGCCGAAGCAGTGGTACGAGCCCATCTGGGGGCGCACGTGGAAGGACGGGGACCGTTCGTCATGGAAGGGACAGAGGCCCTTCCACGAGCCGACACCGGCGGACTTCAGGGTCACATACCCGTCGACGACTTCCTTGATATCGGTGCGCTGGCGTACCTCATCGATGTCTTCACGCTTGATGAGTCCGGCCATGAAAACAGTCTAAGCCCGCAGCGGTTGCCGCCCGCCGTCCGCCGGGGAGATGTGGAACACCACCAGGGGCCGGGCGTGCGGGCTGGGCCGATTCCCGCTACCAGAGGGACGGGACCGGACCGACGATCCTCTCGTGCAGGGCCAGCGCCGAGCCGTCGGTGAGGGAGGCGACCTGGTCGATGACCACCCTGAGCCGGGCGTTGTCGTCGGCGGCCTCGCGGAAGTCGGCCGCGAAGGAAGGCTCGAGGTAGGCCTCGCCGTTGGCTGCGATCTGGGCGACGAGGGAGGCGAGCACCTCCCGCTGGCGCTCATACACCGGCTGGCGCTGGTCCGTCGTCATCACGTAGGTGGTGGCGAGGCCCTTCATGACGGCGATCTCGAAGAGGGTCTCCTCGGGCACCACCATCTGCGCCGCGTAGCGGGTCAGCGGATCGGTGCCGTAGATGGCCCGGGTTGCCGCGAGCGCGCTGAGGCAGAACCGGCCGATCAGCTGGCTGGTCATATTCTTCAGGGCCGCCATTGAGCGCCGGCTGCCGTCCGCCTCGCGGACCCACACCGCGGTCTTCTCGAGTCGTGCCAGTGCCGCGTCCACGGCCGCAGGGTCGCTGCCGGGCAGGTACCACTGGCGGGTGTAGCCCACTACGCGGGCCCGGGCGTCGGGGCTGTCCATCCAGCGCAGCTGAAGGTGTCCTGCCACGATCGCATCCTCGACGTCGTGGACCGAATAGGAGATGTCGTCGGCGAGGTCCATGACCTGGGCCTCGAGGCACGACCTGCCCTCGGGCGCCCCGTCCCTCAGCCAGGAGAAGACCTGCAGGTCATCTTCGTACGCTCCGAACTTCGAGGTCCGGTGCCCGTTCAGGACCGGCGCCCCCGCGGCCGTCCACGGGTACTTGCACGAAGCGTCGAGGCTTGCCCGCGTCAGGTTGAGCCCGGCGGGCGTGCCGTCGGCGCGGATGATCTTCGGTTCGAGGCGGGTCAGCAGGCGCAGCGTCTGCGCATTGCCCTCGAAGCCGCCGATGCCGTGGGCGATGTCGTTGAGGGCGGTCTCCCCGTTATGGCCGAAGGGCGGGTGGCCGAGGTCATGGGCGAGGCACGCCGCGTCGACGATGTCCGGATCGCAGCCCAGCGAGCGGCCGAGTTCGCGGCCCACCTGGGCGACCTCGAGGCTGTGGGTGAGCCGGGTGCGCACGAAGTCGTCGGTGTCGGGGGCGACAACCTGGGTTTTGGCTCCGAGCCGCCGGAGGGCCGACGAGTGAAGCACCCGTGCCCGGTCGCGTTCGAAGTCGGAGCGGTGCGAGCTCTTGGCCGGTTCGTCGACCCACCGGTGCATGTCGGCGTCGGTGTATCCGTCGGTCAGGGGGGCGAGGGGGAAGCTCATCTAACCTTTCTACCTTCCGCTGGGTGGGGTGCCTTCGCGGCCGGAGCTGCTTTGGGCCGGATTGCCGAGTGAGCTGCCACGGGCCGGTCAGCCGCCCGAAACGTCGAGTTCGGCGGCCGAGATGTCGGCCTGCTGCGCGTCGTCGAGACGGCGCGAGTCGAGCCAGTTCTGCGGCAGGGAGGTCTTCTTCGGGGTGCCTGCCCGCCCGCGCGGGCCTTCCGCGTCGGCGCCGGGGTAGGGCGATTCGGCATCGAGTTCCTCAAGCAGTGCGCGCAGCACCTCCAGGGTGGGAACGGTGGCAAGCTTGGCACGCAGCTCCCCTCCGACAACATAACCCTTGAAGTACCAGGCCATGTGCTTGCGGATGTCGCGCAGCCCCATCATCTCGTTGCCGAACGCATCGACGAGCAGTTCCGCGTGCCGGTACACGGTCTCGGCCACCTGGCCGAGCCCGGGCCGGTGGCGCTCGGCGCTGCCCTCGAACGCGTTCATCAGGTCACCGAACAGCCAGGGCCGGCCCTGGCAGCCGCGTCCGATGACGACGCCGTCGACGCCGGTCTCGCGGACCATGCGCACGGCGTCCTCGGCGCTCCAGATATCGCCGTTGCCGAGGACCGGGATGTCGGGCAGGGCGTTGCGCAGCTCGGCGATGGCGGCCCAGTCGGCCTTGCCCGAGTAGAACTGGGAGGCCGTCCGGCCGTGGAGGGCGACGGCGGCGACGCCGCTGTCGCGGGCGATGCGTCCGGCCTCGAGGAACGTGAGGTGGTCATCGTCGATGCCCTTGCGCATCTTGATCGTCAACGGAAGGCCCCCGCGGGAAGCCTCCCGGACGGCGGTCTGCACGATGGAGGTGAACAGGTCGATCTTCCAGGGCAGGGCCGCTCCCCCGCCGCGCCTGGTCACCTTGGGCACGGGGCAGCCGAAGTTGAGATCGATGTGGTCGGCGCGGTCCTCTTCGACCAGGATGCGCACGGCCGCCCCGACGGTGACGGGGTCGACGCCATAGAGCTGCACCGAACGCACCTTCTCGTCGTCGTCGTGGGAGATGATGCGCAGCGACTCGGGGCTGCGCTCGACGAGCGCGCGGGAGGTCACCATTTCGGAGACGTAGAGTCCGCCGCCGTACTCGCGGCAGAGCCGGCGGAACGCCTTGTTGGTAATGCCGGCCATGGGGGCGAGGATCACCGGGGTATCCACGGTGATCGGGCCGAGGCGCAGCGGCGGAAGGTCGAGCCGGTCCACCGGCCCTGACATCGTGTCGGCGGAGCCGGAGGCTGCGGCGGCGTCAATGGTGTCGGCGGGGCTTGGGGCGGGCCCGGCGGTCCGGGTTGATACAGCAGTCACTTAACCATTCTCGCAAGTGCGGGCAAATCGGGGGATCCGGCATCCCTAAGCGCGTGCCGGCGGGCCCGCCGCGTTATGTGCCGGCCCGCCCGCGCGGCCAGGCGTGTTGGCATGGTCAGCCTGCCGGCGTGGTCAGCGCGGCTGCGGGTCCCGCAGCGCCCGCCGGCCCTGCTGAAGGGGATCGGGTCCGGGCCCGGTGGCGGTCAGGGTGTGCCCTTCCGAGAGGGCGCGGGCGTTTTCCGCTGCGAGGACCGTGGCGTTGACCTCCTCATGCGCCGAATGCGCAGGGTGGGCCGGGTGACCGGGATGGCCGGGTTCGGCGCCTGCCGCGCCGCGGCTGCCGACGGCCTTCACCACGAGCACGGCGATCAGCGTTGTGACCGGGATGGCGAGGACGAGCCCGATCGATCCGACGAGCGTGCGCACCACCTCCTCCGCGAGCTCTCCGCTGGTCAGCGTGTCGACGAGGGCGCGGTCGTAGAGGGATACAAGGATCAGCACCGGCAGGGCCGCCCCGGCGTAGGCAAAGGCGATGGTGTAGACGGTTGAGGCGATGTGGTCGCGGCCGATGCGCATTGCGCCGGCGAACAGGCGCCGGGCCGACGTCGAGGGTGCCAGTTCGTAGAGCTCCCAGACAGCCGAGGACTGGGTAATCGTCACGTCGTTGAGCACGCCGAGGCCGGAGATGATCAGCCCGCACAGGATGATCGACGAGATGGACAGCTGGTCCGAGGCATTGACCAGCGTGTAGGCGTTCTCGTCGCCGACCCCGGTCAGGTGCGCCGTATCGGTTGACCAGGCGGCGAGCAGCGCCGTGATGGCCAGGCCGAAGACAGTGCCGAGCAGGGCCGTCGAGGTCCTTGCCGAGAACCCGTGGGCGAAGTAGAGCACCCCGATCATGATCATGACCGAGCCGACAAGCCCGAGCAGCAGCGGAGGTTTGCCCTCAACCAGCCCGGGCAGGATGAACTGGGCGAGGATGAACAGGGCCCCCACCAGACCGAGGATGGCACGCAGGCCGCGCCAGCGTGCCACAGCGATCACGACGGCGGCATAGAGGACGGCGAGCGCTGCGATGGGCACGGTGCGCACGAAGTCAACGAACACGTAGGGGGCCGAGCCGCCCTGGATCACCCCGGAAAGGTCGAGATAGCGGATGCGGTCGCCGACGCCGACAGCACTTGCCTTGGCGAGTTCGGGGGTCACCTCGACCGGCACGAGCGGGCCTCCGGCGTCCGGCGCGGCGTAGGCGACGGTGCAGCTGAGCGCCTCGCCGCCGGCGTCGACGGTGGGCTGCGACGAGGGGCAGTCCTCAAGCGAAACGCGTTGGACGGTTCCCGTCTCGAAGGCGACGCCCTCGGCTGTGGCATAGGGGTTGGCCACGGAGATCGTCGAAGCATCCCCCGAGGGCCACAGCAGGAACATCCCGACGATCGTGAGCAGTCCCACCGGGACCAGGATCGCCGCAAGCAGCGCATTCGCCCGGCGCCGCGCGGCAATCGCTGCTGGCGACGGCTCCGAATTGCCGGTGGTGGAGTGGCTTGTGCCCACGGACTTCCTTTGAAAGTGGTCGGTGCGGTGTTGGTGCGGTGGACGTGGAATCCGCCGCGGGCCCGCGCTGCTGCTACGGATTCTACGCAGGGTAGACACGCGCAATGCGCCTCCTAGGCTTAGAAACGCGGTAAGTGGGTAGAGAGCAGTATGTGACAGACGAGAAAACCAACGGAAGGTCGGCAGGAATGGGTTGGAGCCGGGGATGAAACGGAAAAGCAGAACGCAGGGCTTCTATACACCTTTTGCCGCCGGGCCGGCGGTTGAACCGGTCCTCACCGTCCGGCGCGCCCGGGGCGCCGTCAGGGGTGTGGCACTGGTCCTTCACGGGGGAAGGGCGAACAGCTTCGATCCCGTGCGCGGCAGGCACCTGAGCCCGGCGCGGATGATTCCGTTCGCCGAGCTTCTCCACCGGTGGGCGGGCGGGCAGGGCCTTGACGTGTGGTCGCTGCGGAACCGGGTGCGCGGCTGGAACGGGTCCGAGATGTCGGCTCTGCGCGACGCCCAGTGGGCTCTTGAACGCATTGCCGCAACACATCCGGGGGTGCCCGTGTATCTGGTGGGCCACTCGATGGGCGGGCTTGTGGCCCTTCTGGCGGCCGATCATCCGCAGGTGGGTGCAGCGGCGGCGCTCGCCCCGTGGCTTGAGAGCAGGACACCGGTCGAGCAGGTGCGCGGGCGGCACCTGCTGATCGTTCACGGCGATGCCGACCGGTGGACGAGCGCGCGCCAGTCACTGTTGTTTGCCGAGCGCGCCCTGCCGATTGCGGCGTCGGTCCGGTACGTGCGGCTTCGTAATGCGGGGCACTTCATGTTCCGCAAGGTTGGGCTCTGGCATTCAATGACGGCGTCGTTCGTGGTGCGGGCCTTCGCCGCCGACACCGGCGCCGCCGTGGATCCGGCCCGGTTCCGCCTTGCCGAGACCCTGCTGAACCACGAGGAGCCCCTGGGGATCACGCTGTGACCGCCACCGGACACGTCCGCGCCGATCAGCCCGCCCCACCTCCGGCAGCGGCTTTTCCAATAACCAACCCAGAACGGGGTGCTTGACCATGGCACGCGAGCTCCAACCCAATGACCGGCTTTACCGCTTCATCGTCCGCACCGGCCTCTTCCTCCGGTGGGCGCTGCGGCTGCGCGTCGCAGTGAGCGGAACTGAGAACCTCCTGCCCGCTGAGCCGGCGGCCGGCCGCTCCCGGCGCGCAGTTCCGGGTACGGGCGCGGTGGTGGCAATCACCCACTTCGGCTACCTCGACTTCGCCTTCGCCGAACTGGTGCTGTGGCGCCATGCCCGCATCCAGATGCGCTACATGATCACGAAGGCCGCGGCGTCCAACCGCTTCCTCCGCCCCGTGGTTCACGCCCTAGGCCATGTGGTGACCGACCGCAGCGCCGGTGCCGCGGCCTATGCTGACGCGCTCCAGAAGCTGCGTGCCGGTGAGTATGTCGCAATCCTTCCGGAGGCGGGGGTCAGCCGCAGCTTCACGGTGCGCCCGCTGAAGACCGGTCCGGTCCGGCTTGCAGCCGAAGCGGGGGTGCCGATCATTCCCGTGTCGGTGTGGGGTTCACACCGCCTGCTTACCCGCGGGCACGGTTTCTCCCTCCGCCGCGCCTGGCGGTCCCCTGTGCGCGTGCACATCAGCGAGCCGATCTGGCACAATGCGGAGGCCGATGTGGCCGCCGAGACCGAGAAGCTCCGCGCGGAGCTGCAGGACGGGATCAACCGGGGCATTGCGGACTTTGAAATCACCCCGGAGCCCGGCGCCTGGTGGCAGCCGGCGCATCTTGGCGGCGGGGCGATGACCGAGACCGAGCGCATCGCCGCCGACCAGCACGACGCCGCGACCGGACGGCACAGCCGGGGCTGAGCACGGCGTGTACCACCGCCTGGCCGCCGGCGGAGTGTGCCGCCGGCACGCAGGCCGTGCTGCCGGTCCTGCAGGCCTCCCGTTGTCCGGCTATCCGCCGACGACGAGCGTCTCCGGCGCCGCGGGTGCGACGCTCCCGGCAGCAAGCAGCGGCTCGAGCACGTTGACCAGCGCCGTCATCGAGTCGTCGACTTCGAGCTGCACCGGGTACTGGTGCACAAGCATCGCCAGCAGCGTTGCAACCGCGGCCTCCTGCTCGGCCGGCGGCAGCGTGGTGTCATAGCCCAGCAGCACATCGGCCGGGTTGTCGGTGCGCGCGGAGGTGTAGCTGACGGCGAACGCCGCGATCCTGCCGCCGTCGTTCTTTGGCTTGTCGCGCAGCACGATCGCCCCTCCCGCCCCGGTCGAATCGGCGAGGAGCAGCTGCTGCGCCCGCCCGAGCGTCATGTCGGCGCGGTCCCAGCCGTGGACGGCGTTGTAGAAGTCGGCGACGGCCCGGGTCAGCTCGACGGACCCGGTTGCCGCTTCCTCAAGCTGCGGCCCGGAGGCGTCATCGAACCGGGGCGCGGCAAGGGCACCCGGACTCACGACGAGGATCCGGGAACGCTGGATCGTCGAGAAGCCGACGGCCGCGGCAAAGCCCGCGCCGCTGGTTCCGGGCTGCACCTTGCTGCGCAGCGCCGGCACGCCGGAGGGCGCCGTCTCCGCCTCGTGGCGCAGCATTGTCAGCAGCGTGGAACCGACCCCCGCCCGGCGGTGGTCCTGCGCCACCTCGACATAGCACCAGAGCCGCTCGGGGTGCAGCGCCGTCTCATAGACAAATCCGGCCGCCACGGGAATGCCCTTGTCGACCGCCGTGATGCAGCGGTTCCACGGGGTGTCCGACGGCGGGCGGAACGAGCCGCGGAACTGCTCCGAGGGAGCCGATTCCGGCCCGCCCCACAGCTGCAGCAGCTCGAGGTCGTCCCCGTCCTGCCAGGCACGGTATTCCAGCGGCATCAGGCGCCGATCAAGCGTTCGGCGAGGTAACCCTGGACCTTGTCGAGGGAAACCCGCTCCTGCGCCATCGAATCGCGTTCGCGGATGGTGACCGCCTGGTCCTCGAGGGTCTCGAAGTCGACGGTGATGCAGAACGGGGTCCCGATCTCGTCCTGGCGGCGGTAGCGGCGGCCGATGGCGCCCGCGTCGTCGAAGTCGATGTTCCAGGTCCTGCGCAGCTGCGCCCCGAGTTCCTTCGCCTTCGGTGAGAGGTCCTCGTTGCGGCTGAGCGGAAGCACAGCAGCCTTCACCGGTGCCAGGCGCGGGTCGAGCTTGAGCACCGTGCGCTTGTCGACGCCGCCCTTGGCGTTGGGAGCCTCGTCCTCGGTGTACGAATCGACGAGGAACGCCATGAAGGATCGCGTCAGGCCCGCGGCCGGCTCGATGACGTACGGCATGAACCGCTCGTTGGTGCCCTGGTTGAAGTAGCTCAGGTCGGTGCCCGAATGCTTCGAGTGGGTCGAGAGGTCGAAGTCGGTGCGGTTGGCGATGCCTTCGAGCTCGCCCCACTCGGAGCCCTGGAATCCGAACCGGTACTCGATGTCGGTGGTGCCCTTGGAGTAGTGGCTGAGCTTGTCCAGGGGGTGCTCGAAGAGGCGCAGGTTCTCGGGATTGATGCCGAGGTCGGTGTACCAGTCGAAGCGGTTGGATATCCAGTACTTGTGCCACTCGTCGTCGGTGCCCGGCTCGACGAAGTACTCCATTTCCATCTGCTCGAACTCCCGGGTCCGGAAGATGAAGTTGCCCGGGGTGATTTCGTTGCGGAAGCTCTTGCCGATCTGGCCGATGCCGAACGGGGGCTTCTTCCGGGCCGTGGTCAGCACGTTGTTGAAGTTCACGAAGATGCCCTGGGCGGTCTCGGGGCGCAGGTAGTGCATCCCCTCCTCGCTCTCCACCGGGCCGAGGTAGGTCTTCATCAGGCCGGAGAAGCGCTGCGGCTCCGTCCAGCGGCCCTTGGTGCCGCAGTTGGCACAGGTGATGTCGAGCAGCCCGTTCTCGGGCGCGCGGCCCTTCTTCTCCTCGTACTCCTCCTCGAGGTGGTCCCCGCGGTACCGCTTGTGGCAGTTGAGGCATTCGACGAGCGGGTCGCTGAAGACCTCAACGTGCCCGGAAGCCTCCCACACCTTGCGGGGAAGGATGACGGCCGAGTCGAGACCGACGACATCCTCGCGTCCGCGCACCATCGACTGCCACCACTGCCGCTTGATGTTTTCCTTGAGCTCGACGCCGAGGGGCCCGTAGTCCCAGGCGGAGCGGGAACCCCCGTAGATTTCCCCCGACTGGAAGACGAAGCCCCTCCGCTTGGCGAGGGAGATGATCGGGTCGAGCGCTGATTTGGGTGCTGCCATGGGATGGTTCTCCGGTCGTCAGCGGGCCGCTGGGTGCGGTCCGCAGGGGTGGGCGGAATCCGAAAGCGGGACTGCGGTATTCCGGTGGTGAAGTTCGTCCATTAGCCTACCGGCAGCGGTGCCCCGGGCCGAATAAGCGTCGGTTGGCTACGGGCTCTCCGCCGGGTGTCCGGGACCCTGCGGAGAGCCCGCGGCGTCAGGGCCTGCCGTGCCCCGGCCCGCCGTATCCGGAGCTGACTTCCCGGCGTTCCGTCCCGCCGGGACCGGACCGGGGCGGCGGAAGGGGCGTCGCGGCCACGGCAGGGTGGTGAGCACGATCGCCCCGAGGGTCAGGAGGGTGCCGGCGACGGTCGCGAAGACCACGACCGTGCCCGGTGCCGGAAAGACGAGGTCGAGCAGCAGCGAGCCGATGAGCTGGCCGCCGATCAGCCCCAACCCGGTCAACAGGACGCCCAGGGTGCGCACCAGCACCGCCCCGAGCCCGATGAACACGCAGCCGATGGGCCCACCCAGGTAGTACCACCACTCGGCGGGCAGCGGGTTTCCCGGTCCCGCGAGGAGGACCTTCAGCGCCCAGGCCGCGAACAGGACCGCCGATCCGGTGATGAAGTTAACGAGCGTGGCGGTGATCGGGGTGCCGTAGTGCATGGCGGCGGTACCGTTCATCGCCTGCTGGAAGCTGATCAGGATCCCGGCCGCGACGGGGAGCAGGACGGGGAGCACGAGCGAGGATGCCTCCTCTGCGGTGCCGAACCGCGGCGACACGGTCCACGCCACCGACACGACGGTCAGCACCACGCCGATGATCCGCATGGGCGTCGCAGGCTTCTTGCCCGCGGGCCCCAGCCCCGCACGGTCGACGAGGAGCCCGCTGAGGGCCTGGCCCATGACGGTGGAGACGGAAAACAGTGCCACGCCGATGATCCCGATGGTCAGGGACTGCGAGAACACGAAGAACGCCCCAATGGCTCCCGCCGCGAGATACACCGGAGGGAAACGGCGCTCCTTCACCGCAGGGACGATCGTGCGGAAGCCCGCCCGTCCCCGCGGCAGTGCCAGGGAGATGAGGATCATCAGCACGAGCCCCGTGCCGAAGCTCACCGAGGCTGCCGCAAGCCCGTCGTCAAGGACGCTCCCCAACGCTCCATTGATTCTGCCCTGGAGCGGGATGGCCGTACCGGCCACCAGCGCCAGCGGCAGGCCGATCAGTGGGGAAAGGGAGGAGGGTTTGATCACCGATCAAGTTTAGTCGACCGGGACTGCCGGCCGGTCGTGCAGAATTGGAACATGAACAGCGAATTCAACGCGAAGAATCCGGCGGAAAACGTCAGCGACCTCCCGATCCGCGACGACATGATCCGGCTGGGCCAGCTGTTGAAGCTCGCTTCACTTGCCGAAGACGGCGCCGAGGCAAAGACCCTGATCGACAACGGGCTCGTCCACGTCAACGGGGAGATCGAAGAACGCCGCGGACGCCAGCTCCATCCCGGCGACACAGTGAGCGTCAACGGGCAGAGCGTGCGCATCCTCAAGGGCTGACACGGGCGGCGGCGCTAGGCCCGGTTGAGCACCGTGAGGGTGAGGAACTCGCGTACGTGGGCGAGTTCCTGCTGGCTGATGCTGTGCCACATGTTGGAGTAGAGCACCTTGGTCAGCTTGGTGTGTGAGGTCAGCCACCGGTGCGTGTACTCGATCATCTCCGGTGCGATCACGGCGTCCTCTTGGTCCCGTCCCCAGAAGAACGGCACCGAAGCCGCGGCGAGTGCATCGTCCTTGAAGAACGGGTGCTCCTGATGCGGCACCGCGAACCCGGAGAGCCCAACAACACTTGCGAAGTCCTCGGGGCGGTTGCGCAGCAGCGAGGTGGCAACGCCCATCCCCATCGAGAAGCCGAGGAGGCTGACGCTTGAATGGGCTCCCTTCACCGACTCGAGCCACTGGCCCACCCGTGCGACGGCGTCGACGACGGCTTCGACCGAATAGTCGGCGTCACGTGCGAGCGGGAACCAGGAGAAGCCCTGTCCGGCGGCGTGCGGGGCGCGCACCGACACCACCGTGAATTCTCCGGGCAGGTGGTCGGCGAGCCCCATGAGGTCAGCTTCGTCTGCCATGTAGCCGTGGAAAAGCACAAGCAGCGGTGTGCCGGCGCGCTGCTCGGGGGGCCGGGACCACAGGGCCACAGGCTCCCGGACGGGGGCGGAGACGGCGTCGGATCCGGGATTTGTCATTCCGATATTCTGGCACGCAGCCCTCTGTGCCGCGGAATCGGGCGGAAGCCGCCGCTGCACCCGGCCGGCCGTTGCCCACGTCACGGGGTGGGCGTTCGCTCGCTAAAGAGGGTAGGGACTTGGCAGGATGGAACTGTGCAACCAAAACTTTCCGAGCAGCCCGACGACTCCCTCTCCGGGACGGGAGGCGATGCGTCCGCTGCCGAGCGCCCGCCGGAACCCGTGCGCGACGACCAGGCCGCCGGCCTGCCGCACCCGTGGCGGCGCTACGTGGCCCTCGGTGATTCCTTCACCGAGGGAATCGGCGACCCGAACCCGGAAAGCATGGGCGGCAACCGCGGCTGGGCCGACCGGGTGGCCGAGGAGCTCGGCCGCGGCTGCAGCAGCTTCTCCTACGCCAATCTTGCGGTGCGCGGGCGGCTGCTTCAGCAGATCGTCGACCAGCAGGTGGAGCCGGCCCTTGCACTCCACCCCGACCTGATCTCGATTTCGGGAGGCGGGAACGACCTGCTGCGGCCCGGCGGAGACCCCGACCGCCTTGCCGAGCGCCTCGATGCGGCGGTCCAGGAGCTGTCAAGCGGGGGTGCGACGGTTGTTCTGTTCACCGCCCCGGATGTCCGCGACAGCGTTCTCGGTACGGTGAGGTCCAAGGCCGCGATCTTCAATGAGAACCTCCGCACCGTTGCGGCACGGCACGAGGCGGTGGTTGCCGACATGTGGGCGCTGCGCGAGCTGGTTGATCCCCAGATGTGGTCTGAGGACCGCCTTCATTTTTCGCCGCTGGGGCACCATACGATCGCCATCATGGTCCTCGAC
Source organism: Arthrobacter sp. TJ-217 (assembly GCF_058269255.1). NCBI lineage: Bacteria > Bacillati > Actinomycetota > Actinomycetes > Micrococcales > Micrococcaceae > Arthrobacter > Arthrobacter sp. TJ-217. The sequence goes on along the minus strand of NZ_JBZCNJ010000009.1, from coordinate 58,867 downwards.
ACGCTCGCGGTGAACCACACCCTTGAGCCGCTGCATCCCAAGGCGGTTCCCGTGAAGAACTGGCGCACCGCGCGCGCTGAGGATTTCGTCTGGGCGCGCGAGTACTTCGTGCCCTGGGTGCTTCGCCGGCTGCGCCACCGCTCGTCCGGAGACGGACGGGCTCCCAAGCGCCCCGAGGCCTCCGCAATTTTCGGCCCGGGGATGCCGCCGGGCGCCTAGCGGCAGCCCGGCCGGCGCCGGCGCTGCGTCCGCACCGCGGTGGCCGGCATTTTCCACCTGCCCGGCGTTTTCCACCTGCCCTGCCAGGCCTCCCCGCCGCTGTCCTGGCGGCCGGCGTCCTAGCTGCCGGCGTCCACCTCACCGTTCGCGACGGCGTCGGCGTACGTGCTGAGGTCCGGCCCCGGCTGGAAGTCGACGAACTGGGGTTGGAGCTTCTGGAAGAGGAACTCGTAGACCTCCTCGCGGCTGCGCCCGCCGAGGGTCTGCGCCGCTTCCTTCACCGCCTCCTGCAGCGCCCGGTCGGCGTCAAGCAGGATCTTTTGGCGTGCTTCTTCGTTCCAGCCGATCGTGTTCAGTTCCATTAACAGCTCCTCCTGCAGTGTGGAAAGGTTGAAAAGACACGCCGGAGGCATGCCCGGCACGCTCAGTCCGAGCCTAGGTGCGATCCCGGGCAAACCCAACGGGCAATCCGGGCCCGTCGGGGAAGTTGCCCCGTGCGCGGGTTGGAGCTACCGCGGGTAGAACGCCCGCTCAAGCAGGCGGCCAAGCTGAGCGGTTTCGGCGAGGAAGGCGTCGTGGCCGATGCGCGAGGTGATCAGCGACACCGGCACCTCCCCCGGTAGGGCGGCGGCAAGCCGGTAGGACTGTTCGGCCAGGTACAGCCGGTCCGAATCAACCGCTGCGATGAGGAACTCGGCGGTGGCCCCTCCGAGCGCCTGCTCCACCGATCCGCGCCCGCGGGCGGCGTCGTGGCTCATCAGAGCCTCGGTCAGGATGAGGTAGCTGTTGGGGTCGAACCGCTCGGCGAGCTTCTCCGCCTTATGGTCGAGGTAGCTTTCAACCGAGTAACGGCCCCGCTCCACCGACCGTGCGGCCCCGAGGGGCCGCTCGGCGCCCTGGGCGGCATTGCCGAAACGGTCCTCAAGCTCGGATTCCGACCGGTAGGTGATGTGCGCGATGCGCCGCGCCAGCCCGAGCCCGGCCGCGGGCGGGTCTGCCTCGTCGTAGTCGCCGCCGGCGAAGGCCGGATCGAGCCGGATCGCCTGCAGCTGCGCCTGCCCGAAGGCGATCTGCTCAGCGGAGCTCGCAACCGTGCACGCGATGACGGCACAGCGGGCCACGCGGTGCGGATACATCAGGGCCCATTCGAGGGCCCGGGCCCCGCCAAGGGAGCCTCCGAGCACCGAATGCCAGCGGCGTATGCCCAGCTGGTCGGCAAGACGAGCCTCAGCGGCAACCGAGTCGCGGATTGTGACGAAGGGAAAACGCGAACCCCAGCGGCGTCCCGACGGGTCCGGACTCGTGGGGCCGGTGGAACCGTAACAGCCCCCCAGCATGTTCGCGCACACAACGAAGTAGCGGTCGGTGTCGATGGCCCTGCCCGGACCCACGAGGGGGTCCCACCACCCTTCCTCATCGGAAGCACCGCGGGCCACATGGGAGCTTCCGGTCAGGGCGTGGTGGATCAGGACGGCGTTCGACGCGTCGGCGTCGAGCGTTCCCCACGTCTCGTAGGCAAGGCTGACTTCGGGCAGGCTGCCGCCCGTTTCGAGCCCCAGGGCCCCGATCGCCGCGGTGCGCAGCAGCCCGTCGGAGCTGCGGTGCGGGGCCTCGGTGCTCGCGCGGGCGGCGCCGGGAGGATAGACACTCACGCCGCGCTAAGCCCCTTTCGCGGCGCGGAAACCGGCGTCGAGGTCCGCAAGGATGTCCGCGATGTTCTCCAGCCCGACCGAAAGGCGCACGAGACCGGGGCGGACTCCGGCCGTGAGCTGCGCTTCGGCTCCGAGCTGGCTGTGCGTTGTTGAAGCCGGGTGGATCACCAGGGAGCGCACGTCCCCGACGTTCGCCACGTGGGAGTGGAGTTCGAGCCCGTCGACGAAGCGCTTGCCGGCCTCGATTCCGCCGGCGATGTCGAAGGAGACGATGGCGCCGGTGCCGTTCGGCCCGTACTTCAGCCCGCGCTCGTACCAGGGGCTGGAGGGCAGTCCGGCATAGGCAACGGATTCGACGTCGTCGTGCAGCTCAAGGAACTCCGCGACGGCGCGGGCGTTGGCGATATGGCGCTCCATGCGCAGGCTGAGCGTCTCGAGGCCCTGTGCGATCAGGAAGGCATTGAACGGGGAGATCGCTGAGCCGAGGTCGCGCAGGAGCTGCACGCGCGCCTTGAGGATGTAGGAGAGATTGGCCCCAAAGGCGCTTCCGACCCCGAGGTCCCGGGCGTAGACAAGCCCGTGGTAGCTCTCATCCGGGGTGTTGAAGCCGGGGAACTTCTCCGGGTCGCGGCCGTAGTCGAAGCGGCCCGAGTCGACGATGACGCCGCCGATGGCCGTGCCGTGTCCGCCGAGGTACTTCGTGGCGGAGTGGACAACGATGTCGGCACCCCACTCGATGGGCCGGATGAGGTACGGGGTCGAAACTGTCGCATCGGCGATCAGCGGGATGCCGTTGTCGTGGGCGACCGCGCTGATCCCCTCGATGTCGAGCACGTCCTGGCGGGGGTTGGAGACGACCTCGCCGAAGAACGCCTTGGTGGTGGGCTGGACGGCGGCCCGCCACTGCTCGAGGTTGTCGGGGTCTTCGACGAAGGTGGTTTGGATCCCGAATTTCCTGAGGGTGTGCCGGAAGAGGTTGTAGGTGCCCCCGTACAGGCTCGGGCTTGCAACGATGTGGTCGCCCGCCTCGGCGATATTGAGGATGGCGTAGGTTTCGGCCGCCTGCCCCGAGGCGAGCAGGAGGGCACCCACCCCTCCGTCGAGTGAGGCGATGCGCGTCTCAACGGCCTCCTGGGTGGGGTTGCCGATGCGCGTGTAGATGGGGGCAAGCTCCGTGAGGGCAAAGCGGTCGGCGGCGCTCTGGGCGCTGGGGAAGACGAACGACGTCGTCTGGTAGATGGGCAGCGCACGCGCGCCGGTTGTTGAATCGGGGGTCTGGCCGGCGTGGATCTGCCGGGTTTCAAAAGACCAGTTGCTGGACATGGCGCTCCCTTTGGTGCTCAAGGGGCCCCGTCGACGCCGCGCCATCGAGGCGACGGTGGATCGGTAAGGACCCGCGCTTGCGCAGCATCCCTGTGACGCTGCGCCTGGTCTTCACCCGGGGCACCCCACCGCGGTTGGAGGGTTGCCGGCCAGCAAGCCGGGGCTGTGTGCTGGCACTCATGACCTGCCTCAATGAAAGCCGAGGGACCGGATTTCGGCAACCCATATGACTTCCCGTTAAGTAAGGTGCCCCTAAGTCGAGACGGGCGTCACAAAGTGCCACTATGTAGCCATGCGCTTGGACCATGTTTCTTATGCCTCTGAACCTGATGGACTCGCTGCCACCGCGGAGCGTATTTCGGCCGCGCTGGGCGTAGAAGCGGTGAAGGGTGGTGTCCACCCCCGTTTCGGCACACGGAACATGATTCTGCCCCTCGTCAACGGCCAGTACGTCGAGGTGGTCGAGACCCTGAACCATCCCGCCTCGGACAAGGCACCCTTCGGCCAGGCCGTGCGGTCCCGGTCCGAAGCAGGCGGTGGCTGGATGGGCTGGGTAGTCGCAGTCGATGACCTCACGCCGTTCGAAGAGCGCCTGGGCCGGCGCGCCGTGCCCGGCAACCGCAAGTTCCCCGACGGCCAGGAACTCACCTGGCAGCAGATCGGCATCAAGGGCCTCATCGCCGATCCGCAGGTCCCCTACCTGCTGCGCTGGGACGACGGCACCGAAGCACTCCACCCCTCGCAGGCACGCCCTGCGACCGCACGGCTCGACTCGCTGACCATCGCCGGCTCATGCGCACGCGTGACCGAGTGGCTCGGAATGCCCGTCGAAGCGCCCCTGGGCGATGTCTCGGTCAAGTGGATTGCGCCAAACGGCACCCCGGGGCTCATGTCGGTGACCTTCGACACCGCGAACGGCCGCGTCGAGATCTAGTACCGGATCCCCCGGAGACCGGCATGGCCGAGCGGCTCGCCGTCGTGGTCCCGGTGTTCAACGAGCCCGGGATCGGCCGCACCCTTGAGGCACTGTACCGGCAGTCGGAGCGCACCGGGATGGTGCTCTATGTGGTGGACAACGGCTCGTCGGATGACACCCGGGTGCGCATCGAGGCGTTTGGCCGGCTTAGGCGCGACTTTCCGCTCGTGGTGCTCGATGAGGAGCAGAAGGGTACCGGCGCGGCGGCCGACACCGGTTTCCGCAGGGCCATCGCCGACGGTTTTCCATTGGTGGCGCGCACCGACGGCGACAGCGAACCCCGGCCGGACTGGACGGCGCGGATCCGCCGCAATTTCGCCGGGCACCCCTCGGTGCAACTGCTGGGCGGCACGTCCGTGCCCCTGCCGGACGCCTACCGGCGCCGGTTTGACGGCGTGCTCCTCGCCTTCCTCTTCCCTGCCCTCCGCGGAGCCCTCGCGCTGCGCCACCGCGACCCGGCTTGCCTTCGCATTGTCGCCGGCCACAACCTTGCCGTCCGCTCGTCCGCCTATGAGCGCGCGGGCGGTTTCCCCCGCTCGTCGACCGATGAGCGCGACGAGGATGTCGAGCTCACCCTTCGGGTGGCCCGCACGTTCGGCCGGCGGGCGGTCCGCATCGACCGGCGGCTGAGAGTCGCCACGTCGATGCGCAGGATCCGCCGTTACGGGGTGCTGCGCACCGGCCTGCGCCATCTGCGCGCCGGAGCGGGACCCGGCGGTTCCGCGCCCGGCGGGTCAGCCCACCTGCCCTGAATGCTCAGCCGCCCACCCCGATTGCCGGTCCGAGCAGGGCGAACCCGACGAACCCGGTGATGTCGAGGGCGGCGTGGGCAACGACGAGCGGCATGGCGCGCCGGGTCCGGGTGTAGATGTAACCGAACACGAGCCCCATTGCCGCGTTTCCGAGGAACGGTCCGATGCCCTGGTACAGGTGGTAGCTGCCGCGCAGCAGGGCGCTCGTCACAAGGATGGCCGGCGCCGACCAGCCGAGGGCACGCAGGCGTTCAAAGAGGTACGCCACCACGATGACTTCCTCGAGCAGTGCGTGCCTCAGGGCGGAGAGCACGAGCACCGGAACCGTCCACCAGTAGGCGTCGAGGGCCGCAGGGACGATCGCCGTCGTGACCCCCAGCGCCCGTCCGGCGGCGTAGACCCCGAGGGTCCCGACGCCGATGCCCGCGGCGAGGCCGAGTCCCAGTCCGAAGTCGACGGCGGGTTTCTCGAAGGTGAGCCCGATCTTCCGGAACACCGATCCCCCGCCGGCGCTGAGCAGGAACAGGACAAGCGCCACCGGAACCAGGGCGAAGAAGATTCCGAGAAGCTGATAGGCGAGGTCGAAGTACTCGCGGTCGTTGAGCACCGGGTTCAGGGTGCTGGTCTGCGCCGAGAGGGGCCCGCGGCTGAGCTTCTCGAGCAGGTCGACGATCGAATAGACGGCGGATTGCCCAAGGGAAAGCCCGAGCACCAGGAGGATTTCGCCGGTGGTGCGGCGGCGCTGCGCCGTATCTAGCCGGCCGGCCGGGGCGGTGGGAGCGCGCATGGGCCTATCTTTCCAGCGGAAGCGGCGGATTCACAGCCAAAGGGATGAAGCGTCAGCGGATCCGTTGCCCGTTGCGCCACACTGCGCCGGTCAGGGGCATGCCCGGGCGGTAGGCGAGGTGGGTCACCGAGGGTGCGTTGAGCAACTGCAGGTCCGCGCGGTGGCCCACGGCGAGGGAACCGACGGCGCGCGCACCGTCCGCGTCGGTTCCCGTGTGCCTGCCCAGGGCCAGGGCGCCGCCGTACGTGGCGGCACGGACCGCTTCGGAGACGCTCAGTCCCATCTGCAGGACGGCGGTGGTAACGCAGAAGGCCATCGAGGTGGTGTAGGAGGTGCCGGGATTGCAGTTGCTCGCCAGGGCCAGCTGCACCCCTGCGTCGATGAGGCGCCGGGCGGGAGGGAACGGCTGCCGGGTCGAAAGATCACAGGCCGGGAGGCAGGTTGCGACGGTTCCGCGCCCTTCGCCGCCGTCCCAGCCCGACCAGGACTGGGCAAGGGCGTCGACGTCCTCATCGCTGAGATAGTTCGCGTGGTCGACGCTCGCGGCGGCGAATTCCACGGCGAGCGCCACGCCCTCGCCGTGGCCGAGCTGGTTCCCGTGGACGCGCAGGCCCATGCCGGCGTCCCGGCAGGCGGCGAGCACGGCCCGGCTCTGCTCGGGGGTGAACGCTCCGCGTTCGCAGAACACGTCGGCCCATGCAGCGTAGGGGCGGACGGCCTCGAGCATCGGCCCGCAGACAAGTTCCGTGTAGTCGTCGGCGCTGATTCCGGCCGGAACGAGATGCGCCCCCAGGAAAGTCACTTCGTCGACGGCACCCGCGGCGATCCGCGCGCTTCGGGCCTCCTGCTCGACGTCGAGCCCGTAGCCGGTCTTCGTCTCAAGGTAGGTGGTGCCGCCGGAGGCGGCCTCCTCCACGCGTCCGAGCAGGAGCCGGGTGAGGTCGTAGTCGCCGGTCCGGCGGGTGGCCTCGGTGGTGACGGCGATCCCTCCGGCGGCGTACGCCTCCCCCGCCATGCGCGCCTCGAACTCGGCGGTGCGGTCGCCGGCGAAGACCAGGTGGGTGTGGCTGTCGACCCACCCGGGCAGGGCGGCCCGGCCGGCGGCGTCGTGGACCGTATCGGCGGCCGGGGCCGAGGCTGCCTGCCCGATCCAGCTGATCCTCCCGCCCTCGAGGACGACCGCTGCATTCGGGAGGACCCGCTGCTCGGCGTCCTGCGTTGTCAGCTCACCGATGTTGGTGACGAGGGTCGAACTCATTGCTGCTCCTGGGTGGCGGCGCCGGAGGCCGCGGCGTCGAGGTGGCTGATGGCGGCCGCCATCAGGGCGGCGGGGTCCCCGAGCCGCAGGTGCCGGCCGTTGCGGGCCCGGGGAAGGCCTCCGATGACGACGTCGGTGACATCGGCGGCCGTTGCGGAAAAGACGAGCTGCCCGGGGCTGCTCCCTGCGGTGCGCAGTGATGCGGGGTCGACCGCCATCAGGTCGCAGACCTGTCCGGGCTCAAGCCCGGCGGCCGGGCGGCCCTGGGCGGCAAGCCCGTTGCCGCTGCCTGCGGCGAGGAGGTCGTCGGCGGTGAAGCGGGACCGCTGCCCCGAGGAAAGCCGCTCGCCGTATTCAAGGGAGCGCATCTCAAGCCAGGGATCGATTGCCGCGTGCTGGTCGGTGCCCAGGGCAATGCGCGCACCTGCCCGCTGCAGCTCAAGGGCGGGCCCGATGCCGTCGGCGAGGTCGGCCTCGGTGGTCGGGCACATCACCACTGTCGCACCGGCACCGCCAAGCAGGCCGATGTCCCCGCGGGTGAGGTGGGTTGCGTGGACGGCGGAGAGCCGCCCGCTCAGCAGCCCGTGGCGCTCCAGGAGACCGGCGGGCGTAAGCCCCGTCGCCGCGAGGCAGGCCTCGTTTTCGGCGGGCTGTTCCGAGAGGTGGATGTGCAGCGGTGTCTCGGGCGGGAGCCCTGCGGCGAGTTCGGCCAGGGCCGCTTCGGGGACCGCGCGCACCGAGTGGATCGCGGCCCCGAGGACAACCGGGGATTCCGGAAACCGGCCGGCAAGGGCCCGGCGGAGGGAGCTGTGCCGGCGGAGCCAGGCCGCAGCGGAACCGTCGCCGAACCGGGCCTGAGCGGGTTCGAGGGGAACCCCGAAGCCGCCGGTGAGATAGCAGGTGTCGAGCAGGGTCAGCCGGATTCCCGCCGCTTCGGCGGCGCGGGCGAGGGCGAACTCCATGGCGTGCGGCTCGTCCGCCGGGTTCGGGTCTGCGCCGCCCGCGGCTCCGGCGGACGAGCCGTACGGCGTTCCGTTCCCGCGGTGGTGCACGTAGTGGAATTCGGCCACACTTGCCCAGCCGGTCACAACCATCTCCGCGAAGACCGCCGTGGCGAGTTCCTCGTACAGCTCAGGGGTGAGGGTGCGAGCCGCGGCGTACATCTGCTCCCGCCAGGTCCAGAAGCTGCCCGGGCCCCCGGCATGGGTGCGCCCCCGCAGCACCCGGTGGAAGGCGTGGGAGTGGGCGTTGGCCGCTGCGGGGAAGACGACGCCCCGCAGCACCGTGTCGCCGTCCTCCGCGGGCACTCCGGTTTCGACGGAGTCGATTGTTCCGTCATGCCTGAGCCGGGCCCGCACACCCGCGGTGATGCCCCGGCCCTCCCGCCACGCCGATTCGCACCACACCGGCCTCACGGTGTGCGCCTCACAGCAGGTCCTCAAGCACATCGGCGAGCGCCGACGCTCCGGCGTCGGCGTCGTCGCGCTCGACGTGTTCCTCCGGGGAGTGGCTGATCCCGGTCGGGTTGCGCACGTAGAGCATGGCCGAGGGAACGATTCCGGAGAGCACCGCGGCGTCGTGCCCGGCGCCGGTGGGAAGCACCGGCGCACCGCCCAGTGAGTTGGCGAGCCCGCGCTGGAGGGCGGGGTCGAAGGCGACGGTTCCGCTGAGGGATTCCTCGGTGAGTGTCACCGAGCAGCCCTCGAAGGCCGCGGCCTTCTGGGCCTTGCCGTGGATCCTCTCCACGAGGGCGGCGGCCACGGCGTCGTCGGGGTGGCGCACATCGAGCCACAGGTCAACGCGCGAGGCGATGACGTTCGTGCCGCCGGGCACCGGCTGAAGCCGTCCCACTGTGGCCCGTGCATCCTCCTGGGCGCGTGCGGCCTCCCGCACCGCGAGAACGATCTGCGCCGCGGCAACCATCGGGTCGGCGCGGTCGGCCATAAGGGTGGTCCCGGCATGGTTGCCCTGCCCGTGCACCGAGAGCCGCCAGCGTCCGTGGCCGAGCACGAAGGAACCGACCGCGACGGCGGAATCGAGGTCGGCGAGCCCGCGGCCCTGTTCGACGTGGAGTTCGATGAAGTCCCCGATATTCCTCAGCGCCTCGTCGTCGCGCCCCATCCGGGAGGGGTCGAGCCCGGCGGCGCGGGAGGCATCGGCGAAGCTCGTGCCGTCGGCGTCGGTGAGGCTGCGCGCCCTGTCGGCATCGATGGTGCCCGTGAGCAGGCGGGAGCCGAGGCAGGCAACACCGAACCGTGAGCCCTCCTCCTCAGGGAAGACGGTGATGGCGAGCGCGCGGTTCGGCTGCACGCCGCGCCCGCGCAGGATGTCGACCGCGGCGAGGGCCGAGGCGACCCCAAGGGGTCCGTCGAAGGCTCCGCCGCCCGGCACCGAATCGAGGTGGCTGCCGGTGACGAGGGATCCGGTACGTCCGGCGCCCGGCACGTCCCACCACCCCCACAGGATGCCGTTACGGTCGGTCTCCACAGCCAGTCCGCGTTTGCGGGCCTCGGTTTCGAACCATTCGCGCAGCTCGTTCTCCGCCGCTGAATAGACAGGGCGGGAGTACCCGCCGCGGCGCGCGTCGCGGCCGACACCGGTGATCGAGTCGAGCAGGGTTGAAACGGAATCCATCAAGCCTCCGGGGGGTCTGGGCGAGGGCGAACGCGGTCGGCGTTCCGTGGCGGAGGGCGGCCGGGCGTTGATACCGGACCGCGCGGCCGGCTACTGCTGCATCGGGATGCGCACGCCGCGTTCGGCGGCGACGTCGGCGGCGCGGGGGTAGCCGGCGTCGACGTGCCGGATGACGCCCATTCCGGGATCGTTCGTCAGGAGCCGCTCGAGCTTCTGCGCGGCGAGCTCCGTGCCGTCGGCAACCGAGACCTGGCCGGCGTGGATGGAGCGGCCGATGCCGACCCCGCCGCCGTGGTGGATCGAAACCCAGGTGGCGCCGGAGGAGGTGTTGAGCAGGGCGTTGAGCAGCGGCCAGTCGGCCACGGCGTCCGATCCGTCGGCCATGGCTTCGGTCTCCCGGTAGGGCGATGCGACGGAGCCCGAGTCGAGGTGGTCGCGGCCGATGACGATGGGCGCGGAGACCTTGCCTTCGGCGACGAGCCGGTTGAACAGCAGCCCTGCCTTGGCGCGGTCGCCGTAGCCGAGCCAGCAGATGCGCGCCGGGAGGCCCTCGAACTCGACGTGTTCGGCGGCGGCGTCAAGCCAGCGGTGAAGATGGGTGTTCTCGGGAAACAGTTCTTTAAGCGCGGCGTCGGTGACGGCGATGTCGGCCGGGTCCCCGGAGAGGGCGACCCACCGGAACGGCCCGAGGCCCTCGCAGAACAGCGGGCGGATGTAGGCGGGGACGAAACCGGGAAAGTCGAACGCACGGGCATACCCGCCGGAGCGGGCCTCGTCGCGGATCGAGTTCCCGTAGTCGAACACCTCGGCGCCGGCGTCGAGGAAACCGACCATCGCCTCGACGTGGCGGGCCATTGAGGCCTGGGCCTTCTTGGTGAAGCCCACCGGGTCCGCCGCGGCCTCCCGTGGCCAGTCCTCGAGGGCCACCCCTTCGGGGAGGTAGCTCAGCGGGTCGTGTGCGGAGGTCTGGTCGGTGACGATGTCGATGCCGATGCCGCGTTCGAGCAGTTCCGGGAACACCTCGGCGGCGTTGCCCACGACGCCGACCGACAGCGCCCGCTTTTCCGCCTTGGCGGCGAGGACCTGCGCGACGGCGTCGTCGAGCGAGTCGGCCACGGTGTCCAGGTAGCGCTTGGCGACGCGGCGGCGCAGGCGCGATTCGTCAACGTCGACAATGAGCACCGCTCCCCCGTTGAGGGTGACGGCCAGCGGCTGAGCCCCGCCCATGCCGCCGCAGCCGGCGGTGAGCGTGAGGGTTCCGGCGAGGGTGCCCCCGAAGCGCTTCTCTGCAATGGCGGCGAAGGTTTCGAAGGTGCCCTGCAGGATCCCCTGGGTGCCGATGTAGATCCAGGACCCGGCGGTCATCTGCCCGTACATCATCAGTCCCTCGGCCTCGAGCCGGCGGAACTCTGGCCAGGTGGCCCAGTCCCCCACAAGGTTCGAGTTGGCCAGCAGCACCCGGGGGGCCCAGGGGTTGGTGCGGAAGATGCCCACGGGCTTGCCCGACTGCACCAGCAGGGTTTCGTCGTCCTCGAGGTCCTCGAGCGAGCGCACGATGGCGTCGTAGGCCTCCCAGCTGCGGGCGGCACGGCCCGTTCCGCCATACACCACCAGGTCCTCGGGCCGCTCGGCCACCTCGGGGTCGAGGTTGTTCATGAGCATCCGCAGCGGCGCCTCGGTCTGCCAGCTCTTGGCCGTCCGCGCCGTTCCGCGGGCTGCGCGGATGTTCCGGGACGGATCGTGGGTTGTGGCAGGGGACGCGGTGCCGCTGGCCTCGGTGGGGCTCATGCTGTTTCTCCTTCAGGGGTTTCTGGGATGCCGGGCAGGATGCCCGCGGCCTCGCGGGCCACATGCGCGCCGATCCCGGCTGACTGGTCTTCACTGATGCGGTAGCTGGGCACGACAACGCTCAGGGCCGCGGCGATGCGCCCTCCGGCGTGGACCGGGGCGGCGATGGCGGTGACGTCGGACTCCACGCCGTCGCGCACCACGACGTAGCCGGATTCGGGGACGTCGCCGGAGAGCACTGCACCCACCGCCGTCCCCTGGAGCGGAATGCTCCGGCCAACCCAGCTGGCGTGCCGGACGGAGTGCGTTCCTTCCCTGACGGCGAGGTAGACGCCGTGCCCGTCGTGGGAGGGGACGCTGAGGTAGGCCGATTCCCCGGTGAGGCCCACGAGCCGGTCGAGGGCGGCCTCGGCGAGGGAAACCAGCGATTCGGAGCTGAGCGCCTGCGCCCCGAGCTGCACCACCCGCAGCCCTGGACGGTACCCGCCGGCGTCGTCACGGCGTACGAAGCCTGTGGATTCGAGGGTCCGCAGCAGCCGCAGCGCGGTTGAGGCGGAGAGCCCCGCATCGCGCGCGGCCTCGGCCAGGGTGACGGTTCCGCGCTCGCACACGGCGCCGAGGAGCAGCAACGCCCGCTCGACGGTTCGGGTTGAGGTATCGCCCACCGGAATCCCCTTGCGCATAGGTTCCATTTGTATTTCACTTATTGAAACTCCATTTTCACTCAATGGCAATACTTTTGAGTGCTCCGCGAAGCGAGGCTCCCCCATGACCGCTCATCCGACCGCCGAGACAGTCACCCTCGGCACCGTCACCATCGGTACCGGCGCGCTCAGCCCGGACGACGTCGTTGCCGTGGCCCGCTATGGCGCCCCGGTGTCCCTGGCTCCGGAAGCCGTCGAGGCGATGTCCGCCTCGCGGCGCGTCGTCGAGCAACTCGCCGACGACCCCACTCCCCACTACGGGGTCTCAACGGGCTTCGGGGCCCTGGCCACCAAGCACATTCCCCTTGAGCAGCGCACCCAGCTCCAGCGCAGCCTGATCCGCAGCCACGCCGCTTCCTCAGGGGCCGAGGTGGACCGCGAGGTGGTGCGCGGGCTGATGCTGGGGCGGCTTTCGACGATGGCGACCGGACGCACGGGCGTCCGCCCGGTTGTGGCGCAGACGTACGCACAGATGCTGAACGCGGGAATCACCCCGGTCGTTGGCGAGTATGGCTCGCTCGGCTGCTCCGGGGACCTCGCCCCCCTCTCCCACGTGGCGCTGGCGCTGATGGGCGAGGGCACCGTGCGGACCGGCGGCGGGGCGCTTGTTCCCGCGGCCGAAGCCCTCGCCGAAGCAGGCATCGCTCCGGTCGAACTGCGGGAGAAGGAGGGCCTCGCCCTGATCAACGGCACCGACGGGATGCTGGGGATGCTCATCCTCGCCGCAGCGGACCTGCAGCGGCTGCTGGAAACGGCGGATCTTGCCGCAGCCATGAGCGTTGAGGGACTGCTGTGCACCGACGCCGTCTTCGCCGAGGACCTCCATGCGCTGCGCCCGCATCCGGGCCAGCGCGACTCCGCCGCCAACATCCGCTCGCTCCTCAGGGGCTCCGCGCTCATCAGCGACCAGCTCACCTCGGAGACCGGCCGGCACCGTTTCACCCGCGTCCAGGACGCCTACTCGCTGCGCTGTGCGCCTCAGGTCCACGGGGCGGCACGCGCGACGCTTGCCCACGCCCGCTCGGTGGCGGACATTGAACTCGGATCGGCCATCGACAATCCTGTGATCACCCCGGACGGCCGGATCGAGTCGAACGGCAACTTCCACGGCGCCCCGGTCGGGTACGTCCTCGATTTCCTCGCCATCGCCGTCGCCGACGTCGCCTCGATGAGCGAACGCCGCACCGACCGGTTCCTGGACAAGGCGCGCAGCCACGGGCTCAACGCCTTCCTCGCCGATGACCCGGGCGTTGATTCGGGCCACATGATCGCCCAGTACACCCAGGCCGGCATCGTCTCCGAACTGAAGCGGCTGGCCAATCCGGCATCCGTCGACTCCATCCCCTCCTCCGCCATGCAGGAGGACCACGTCTCAATGGGCTGGGCGGCCGGCCTGAAGCTGCGCCGCGCCCTCGACGGGCTCACCCGCGTCCTTGCCATCGAGATCCTCACCGCCGCCCGCGCACTCGACATGCGCGACGGCGGTATCGCGGTGGCGCGCAGTTCCGAGGCAATCGCCTCCGTCCGGCGGGCGCTGCGCCGGGAGGTCGAAGGCCCTGGAACCGACCGTTACCTCGCCCCGGAGATCGAGGCGGCCCGGGTGCTCGTGGACAACGGCGCCCTGGTCGGAGCCGCCGAGGAGGCGTTGGGAGCGGCACTGGTCTGACGCGACGGCGCGGGCCGCTGGTGCCCCGGCCGCCCGGGGCGCCCCCGACGTTTGTTAGGGTTGGCTAACAAACCCTCCTCGGAAAAGAGCCGCACCCTGCCATGACCGCACCTGCCGTGAAGAAGCCCCGCCGCCAGGTGGTGCTCAGCGTCCTCGAGACCACCCGGGTCAGCCCGCACCTCGTCCGTGTGGTTGCAGGCGGCGAGGGATTCGCCGACCTGAACCCCAACGACAACACCGACAAGTACGTCAAGCTGCTCTTCGCCCGTCCCGAGCTCGGACTCCATCCCCCCTACGACCTCGAAGCGCTTGCGGTCCAACTCCCGCCTGAGGATCTCCCGGTCAAGCGCACCTACACGGTCCGGTGGATGGATCCGGCACGGCAGCGGCTCGCCATCGACTTCGTTGTCCACGGCGACGAAGGGGTCGCCGGCCCGTGGGCTGCACACGCCCGGCCCGGCGACCGTCTCGTGCTCATGGGGCCGTCGGGGGCGTGGTCTCCGCGGGCCGACGCGGACTGGTACCTCTTCGCCGGCGACGAGGCGGCCCTCCCCGCCATCGCGGCAGGCCTTGAGGCACTCCCGGAGGGTGCCACAGGCACGGCCTGGCTCGAAGTGGACTCCGAGGCGGACACCATACCCCTCATTGCGCCCGAGGGCGTCGCGGTCCGCTGGCTGTTCCGTCGCGGCCGCCCGGCGGGCACGACGTCGCTGCTGGCCGACGCGGTGGCCTCCGCCGACTGGCCCGACGGCCGGGTTGACGCATTCGTCCACGGCGAGCGCGGCGCCATGAAGGCGTTGCGCGACGTCCTGTTCCAACAGCGCGGGCTTGCGCGCGACCAGGTCTCGCTCTCGGGCTACTGGGCGTACGGCCGCGCCGAGGACCGGTTCCAGGCCGAGAAGCGTGAACCGATCGGCAAGATCCTCGACTGAGCTGGGCGCCGGGTCGGCCCTGACGGCCCCTAACTTGCTTCGCGTGCTCGCTGGATGAAGGTGTCGAGGATCCGGCCGGCGATCTCGCTGTTGAATTCGCGGCCGTTGTCAGTGACCTGGGATGCGCCGGTTCCGTGAAGGCGCCTGCCAAGGTACAGCAGCGCGGCGAGCTCGTCGGACAGGTCGGCGTCGGCCTCGGCCGTCTGTCGAAGCAGCCGCCGATAGGCGGCCTGGAGGGCCGGTCCCGGACTGCAGCCGAGGTCGGTGCCGAAAATTCTCCGGCAGCGCTCGAACGCCGAGAGACCCTCGGCCGCCATCCCCGCATTTTCGAAGGCGACGATCAAAGAGTTCCAGGCCCGTTCGCTGAGTTGGTCATTCGAGACGGCGGTCTGTGCCAGGCGGATCGCTTCGCCCGGTTCACCAAGCAGTGAAGCGGTTTCGGCGGCCTTGATCCGTGCCTCCTGCGCCGTGGCGGCATGGTCGAGGCGGGCTTCCTCCGCCCACTCCGACGTCAGCTCATGCCCCAGCAAGGGTCCCGTGCACAACTCAAGTGCCGCCAGCAGGCGGGAATACGCCTCGGCCGGAGTGCACCGCCCCGCGGAACGGACGAGGTGGCGGAAGCGCGCCAGATCCAGGTCGACAAGCTTCGCGTCGAGCACGTATCCGCCATTGGCGGTCCGCAAGGGCCCGGTCCGCGTGTGCCCCGGCTGGATGGTCCTGCGCAGGGCACTGACATAGCTTTCCAGTGTGGCCACTGCACCGCTTGGAGCCCGCCTGCCCCACAGCACTTCGATCAAACGGTCCTTCGACACGGGAGTACCGAGCTGCACCAGGAGCAGCTCAAGGATCAGCCGTGTCTTACATCCACCCAAATCTCCGGCGCGCAGGACCGTGCCGTCCCCACGCGTCACTGAAAAGTCGCCGATCAACTTTACGGAGATGGACCTTGGGAATTCCGCCTCTAGTTCCATAAGGTTCTTCAATTTCTCCGAGACAACACTCTTACAATCGCCCGAGGTTCATGGCCAAAATCCTTTCTGTCGGGCCATATCGGACGGTCTGCAGCAACCGTGGCACGGTCCGAAGGCGTCGGACAAGGAACACGGGTACTCGTTCCGCGGGATCAGGCGGAAGACAAGTGTGAACCGTGTTGTCTATGAGTATCCGTACGAGTAGCCGTGCAGCGGGGCAGCGTCTCTGCCCCGCTCCTCTGCGGGTATGGCACCTGCTTTTCAGCCCACGTAGGGCAGGGCCTTACGGCGCGGATGTGTTTCGGCCTTCGCTGCTGCGGGAAGGCCGACGGCGGAGCGCGTGAGCTCCTGGGCCGGATTGCCGCCGAAGCGGCTGCCTGCGGGGAGGTCCTCGCCCTTCATGAGGAAGGAGTCGGGCTCAAGCACCGCCCCGTCGCCCATCGTGACCCCGTAGTGGATGAAGCCGTTGACGCCGACGGTGCAGCCGGCTCCGATCGTGATCCCTTCGACCTTGAATGCTCCGTCCTCCATCGAGTGGCACTGGATGGTGCTTAGGGCGTTGAGGGTGCAGTCGTCGCCGATCGACACAATTGTCTTCTCCGGAATTGAGCAGCCGTCGTCGAAGACCCTTCGTCCGACCCGGACACCGAGCATCCGCCACACGAGGTTTTTGAACGGGGTTCCGTTGTAGAAATCCAGGTAGGAGATTGCACTGAGCTTCCAGAAGCGCTCGTGGCGCCAGAAGCGGTTGTCGTAGATCGAGCAGAAAAGGGGGTTCAGCCTGCGGAATCCGAGGGAGGCCCTCTCGATGAGGACGAAGTAGAAGGTGGTGAATACGAGCAGTACGGTGAAGCACGCTGCGACAGCGAGGACGTCGAAAATGGTGTGAAGGGCAACGCCGAAGGATCCGATGACGAGGGCAACGAAAGTGTAGATCCAGCGGCTGATCAGGAAGAAGGCAATGGTAAACCCGTTGTGGCCGTTCTTGGCGCGCAGCTGCGTCTTCAGCTCCTCGGGCCGAATCGCCTTGAACTCGCTGTCACGCTGCACCGAGCGCGGGATTTCGAACGGCGGCGAGCCGAGCAGGCCGACTCCTTCCCGCTCAGGCCCGTCAATGGGAACCATGACCTTCGTGGCTAGCAGGCAGTTGTCCCCAGTCCTTCCCGCCGAGGGATAGACGATGTTGTTGCCGAAGAAACTGCGCGAGCCGATCGAAGTGGGCGAGATCTTGAATGAGCTGTTGGAGAAGTCGGCGTTCATGATCGAGAGACCATCGGCGACCATTGTGCCGCTGCCGATGGTCGCCGCGAATGGGTTCTCGTGCTTGAGCGCCACGCCGAAGTTCGAGCCGGTTTGGACAAGGCCCGGCTGCTTGTAGCCCAGCAGCCGCAGGTAGTGGACGATCAGCGAACTGTCCCCTGTCAGCTCCATGAAGAACCTCAGGTTCGTCATCCCTGCTATGGCCTGGTGAAGCATGTACGGCAGGCTGTAGAGGGGGTACACCTTCCCGGGCTTGAGGAAGAGGTTCAGCAGTCGGGGCACTGTCACGACGAAGAGCAGCCCGGTCACTACGGCTCCGAAGAACAGCAGGAATGAGAACGTCAGGGTGTCGACATAGAACATCAGGTCTGTGTGGTTCAGGTGCTCCGTGGTGGTGTACATCGGGATAAGCGTTGCAAGACCGGCGAGGCCGATCGGAGCCACGAGGAAGACACGGTTGATCACGGCGAAGGTGCCGTACGTGATGCGTCGGCGGGGGCTGCAGTTGGCCGGGGCCACGGCCCGGTAGTCAGTGGTGCTGCGCTGGGCCGGCGATCCGTGCCACCGCTCGTTCGCCGGGATGGCCTGGGACGCATACAGCGACGAGGCGTGTCCAAGCTGCGAGCCGTCACCAATCGACGAGCCGATGTCGAGGATCGCCGCCTCGCCGATCACGACGTCGGCCCCGATAGTCACGGTCCCGGTCTGGATCGTCCCCCGGTGGGCGCGGTAACCGTTGAACGCGGCGTCCTTCCGGATGACCGTTCCGTCACCGATGGTGAGCAGGTCGGTGCAGATCGGCACTGCCGAGGCGAAAATCGCGACATTGCGGCCAACCTTCGCGCCAAGCGCCCGCAGGTAGAGCACATAGACGGGGGTTCCGACGAACATCCTCAGGGGGCTGCCCCGGAGGATGGTCTTCACCAGCCAGAACCGGAGGTAGCGCATCGACCAGATGGGGATCTCCTGCACCTTCCACCGGCCGATGAGGAGCCATTTGGCGGCGATGGGCAGCAGGGCGAAGACAACGAAGCTCACCGTCCCAAATACGAACGAACGCCAGAGCACCTCGCCGAGCGTGTCGCCTCCGGAGGCAAACCGGTAGCCCACAAGCAGCAGCAGTGACGCGGCGAAGGTCGAACCGAGGAAGAACAGCGCCTGCAGGGTCCCGCACAGCACGTAGGACGCCGTGCTTGCCGGTGCCGGCGGTGGGCTGTCGGGGTGGACCAGCTGGGCCGCCGTGGCTCCCGTCGGTTCGCCCAGCGAGGCGGCGAGGGACGCGATCGTCGGCTTGAGGTAGATCTCGCGCATTGGAACCGGCGGAACCCGCCCGTCGTTGCGCAGCCGGGCGGAAAAGTGGGCAAGCAGCAAGGAGTTCGCGCCGAGATCCTTGAAGAAGTGGTCGGTTGTTGAAACCTTTTCGACCTGGAGCACGGCGGCCAGGGCATCGGCGAGGATCTCCTCCGCCGCGGTGACGGGTGCGGTGTAGGTACCGCTGCTGCTGACGGCGCTGAGCTTGCTGACGGGCTTCGGCAGGGACTTGCGGTCGGCCTTGCCGCTGGTGAGCATCGGTATGACCTCGAGCCGGTCCAGGTAGGCCGGCACCATGTACCCGGGCAGCCGATCGCGGAGGACCTCAAGGATCATTGCCTCGTCGATGGCCTCGGTGTCCTTGCGGAGGCTGTAGTAGGCGGCCAGCTCAGTGTTTCCCGGACTCGACTCGTGGGTGGTGACGACCGCCTGAGCTATCCCGGGGATTTTCAGCATCACGGATTCGATTTCCGTCAGTTCGATGCGGTAGCCGCGGATCTTGACCTGGGTGTCGATCCGGCCGAGGTAGTCGATCTGGCCCGCCTCGGTGAACCGGCCGAGGTCCCCCGTGCGGTAGATCCGCCCCGACGGGTTGTTGGCGAGGTTGAGGAAGTCCGGAATGAAGGCGCGGTCGGTGAGGTCCTGGCGGTTGACGTAGCCCTTGGCGAGGCCGATGCCGGCCAGGGCGATTTCGCCCACTTCCCCGCGCGGCACCTCCCGGGATTCATGCGGGTCGAGGATGACCGCGGAGTAGGTGGGAAGGGGGACGCCGAGGGTGACCGGCTCGCGCGGATCAGCGATGGCCCAGGTGGCAGTGACTGTGGCTTCGGTGGGGCCGTAGACGTTGAGGAAACGCCGGCCGGGCCGGTGCCAGCGGGCAATGAGGTCGCGCGGGCAGGCCTCCCCGGAGACGAGGAGGAACCGAAGCTCCGGCAGGTCGTCGTCGATCGTCGCCAGGAGAGTGGGCACACAGCACATGGCGGTGACGTGCTTCTCGCGCAGGAAGTCGGCGAGGTCGGCACCGAGAAGGCTCGATCCGCGGGGTTTCGGAACGAGCGTCGCTCCTGCCATCCACGGCACCCAGATCTCCTCGATCGAGAAATCGAAGGCGATTGTCATGCCCTGGTAGAACCGGTCGGTGGGTGCCACCCCGTAGATGTCGGCGGCAACCCGAACGAAGTTGCAGATGCTGGCGTGCTCGATCGCCACGCCCTTGGGCCTGCCCGTCGAACCCGAGGTGTAAATGATGTAGGCCAACTCGCCTGCCCCGTCCTGTCCGGGGATTGCGTCGAGCCGTGAGGGATCCTGGGCATCGATCCGGGGCTGCTCCGTGTCGACGAACAGGGCCCTGCGCCCTTCGGGCACGAGCTCCTCGAGGTGGGACAGTGAAACCACCAGCGCCACGTTCGCGTCGTCGAGAATGTACTTTAGCCGGTCCGGCGGGAATCCCGGGTCCAAAGGGACATACGCGGCACGGATCTTCAGGACGGCGAGCATTCCGACGTAGGCGCACCAGGGCAGGTCGAACAGCAGGGCGATCCGGTCGCCGGGGCGTGCTCCCTGCGCCAGCAGGTGGCGGGCGAGCTGGTTGGCCCGTGCATCGAGTTCGTCATAGGTGAGGGTGACATCTTCGGCATCGACAGCAAGCTGGCTGCTTCGGCCTTCGCTCCGCAGCCGGTCGCACCGGTCCTCGAACAGGTGGTTCAACCGCTCGCCCGGTGTCCACCGGACGCCCTGTTCAGGGCGGGCCAGCGGCTTTGTGCGCACGCCATCCATGACGCGCCCGTTTGAGCGGTGGGTGCGGGTGAACGCCCTGCTGGCGGTAACCGGTTCGGCTACATGTCGCCCCATTCAGGTCTCCAATCTCTTCTGCGTTTCGGAACGGCGCCGTGCGCCGGGGTGCTTTCCTGCCGTCCCTGGTGGTGACGCCGGGCCAGGTGGCCGGTGCCAAGTTTCTCCAACCGCGGTGTTGCCCGCGGAAGCGTCAATGAACTGCATGGTCCCGGGCTAGGCCGACGCCTCCTCGCCGGCAGGGACCAGGCCGAAAGCCTCTCGGACGGCGTGGACGGCGGCGTCAAGCTGGCCGGTCCGGGTGACCGCCGCTATGCAGATTTCGGAGATCTCGACAAGCTCCATGTCGATGCCGGCGTCGGAGAGTGCCCGAAAGAACGTTGAGAAGACATGGGGCGAGGACCGCATGCCAAGTCCGGCGACCGATACCCTCCCCACGTGCTCGTTGATCTCAATGCCTTCGAACGCGATGTCGGTCCGCGCCGACTCGAGCGCTTCCATGGCGGCGGGGGCCTCGGCTGCGGGAATGGTGAAGGAGATGTCGGTACGTCCTGTGTCGGCGGGCCTTGGGCTCTTGACGATCGTTTCCAGGGTCAGGCCCGATCCGGCGAGGTCGTGCACGATCCGGGCCGTGGAGTCCGGGCCCTCCGGCACCCCGACGACAGTGATCCGGGCGCTGGAATTGGCCCCGACCACCTCGGTGATCACCGGTTGTTCCCGTGCGGGTTCCCCGGGCCGCCGGTCGAGGCTCGGCAGGATCAGCGTTCCCCGGTGCTGGGCGAAGGAGGAGCGCACATGGAGGGGGACGCCGAAACGGCGCGCGTACTCGACGCACCTCAGATGCAGGATCTTCGCCCCGGATGCGGCGAACTCGAGCATCTCCTCGCTGGAGATCACATCGATCTTGCGGGCTGTGGGGACAACCCGCGGGTCGGCCGTATAGACGCCGTCGACGTCGGTGTAGATCTCGCAGATGCTTGCGCCAAGCGCTGCGGCAAGTGCGACGGCGGTGAGGTCGGACCCACCCCGTCCAAGCGTCGTGAGTGACTTCTTCCTGCGGGTCCGGCCCTGGAATCCGGCGACGACTGCGATTCCGCCCCGCTCCAGGCAGGAGACGATCCGCTCGGGCCGGACGTCGAGGATGTGCGCCTTACCGTGGAGGTTGTCGGTGATGAGCCCCGCCTGACTGCCCGTGAAGGTGGTTACGTCCTCCCCGAGGTCCGCCAGGGCAAGCGCGAGGGCAGCCATCGACACCAGCTCGCCGGTGGCGATCAGGGCATCGAGGGCCCGGGGATGCGGGCGGGTCGAGACCGCGGCCGCAAGGTCGAGCAGCTCATCGGTCGTATCGCCCATTGCCGAAACCACCGCGACAACGCGGTGCCCTGCTGCCCGGGTTTCCGCGATGCGGCGGGCGGCGCGGAGGATCCCGGCCGCATCGGCGACCGAGGAACCACCGTATTTCTGCACGATGAGGCTCGTGTCGGGACCCGCCGGGCGTGGTACTGCTCCCGGGGCGCCCGCCGGGACCACCGAGGTGACCGCAGGTTCCGGCAGCAGGGGCGCTACAGAGGAAAGCTCGGGCCCGGATGGAGCATCGGATCCATGCAGGAAATTATTCAAGACGGCCTCCTGGGTCAATCAGGAGCGGGGTGCAGGGTTTGGGCTTCGGTCACCTTTCGACTGTGTGACCAGCACCTTGGAAAAACCTTGGGCGGGAGCCGTTCTTGACCTAGGCAGTGCCCCGTGATCTGCGGAATACCGCCAATGCCGCAGTGAATCCCCCGGGCAGCCCGACAGAACGGGGCGTGATGTCCCGGGTCTGCCACTGACCACTCAATTGCTCCCCGCCAGGCATCACGGGAACGGCCGCGGAGACGTCAAGACTCGACGGATCAACGTCCATGCCGGTGCCCAACGCCTTCAGCACCGCCTCCTTGCGGACCCAGAACCGTATCGTCGAGGCGGAGCGCCGTGCCTTCCATACCCGGGAGAGCTGTTTCAGCTCCCCCGGCGCCAGCGCAACCTCCTCGAAGCCTTCAGGTCCCGGCAGCGAGGGGCCTTCAAGGTCGACCCCGAGGCCGGAGATGCCGGGATCAACACTTCCCGCGCTCAGGCACCAGTCTCCGGACCTGCTGAGGCTCATGCGGAGAGCAGGTTCGGGGCCGTGTCCGGGCAGGGTGTACCAGGGCTGGCCGTGGGCACCGTCTCCCGGGGAGCAGGTGGGACACCGGTAGTCTGCCCGCAGCCGCTCAGGGGCCTCCTGCACCAGCCGGGCGGCGTGTTGCCTGAGCAGGATGCGCCCGGCAAGGAACCGCTGGCGCTGGGCCGGCTGGCGGAAGGCGGCGGCCCTGCGCCGCTCCGCGTCATCGAGCAGGACGGCGAGCGCGGGGTCCACCTCGGAGAGGCGCCGCGCGGCGAGAAAAACGCCGTCGATTACGCCATCTGCCGCGTTTTCCATTTCGCCTCCGGAGCCGGCGGGAAAAGCCGGTGTCCGCCTTCGCGGCCGGACCCTGACTTTTCCGTAGTTGGTGACATCCATCACAGCCTATGCCTACGAATGGTAGGTAGGCTTGGCCGTCTCAAAGGCACTTCTGCGTCGGTGGGCGACCTATGAGGTTCATCGAAGGAGGACCTGAATGAAATCCCGAACACGATTGGCGGTCGCCGCCGGCCTGGTGCTGGCAGCGCTCACCTCATGTTCTTCCCCGCCGCCGCTTGTCCCGACGTCGGCCGGAGACGCAGACGAGATTCGGGAAGTCGTCGGCGATCGCGATGTCTTCGCCCATGTTGGGGCACTGCAGGCGGTCGCCGACGCGGAGGGGGGAATCCGCGCCTCCGGCACCTCCGGCTACGAGGAGTCTGCCCGGTATGTCGAGGAGCAGCTGCGCGAGGCCGGGTATGTGCCCGTCCGGCAGCAATTCAGCTACCGCAATGACTGGACCGGCCAGGAAGTTCAATCCTTCAACATCCTGGCGGACAGCCCGGGCAGCGCCGAGCACACCGTTGTGGTGGGCGGGCACCTCGACTCCGTGGCCGAAGGCCCCGGGATCAACGACAACGCAACCGGTGTGGCCGCCATCCTCGAGACTGCCGCCTGGTTGGCGGAAAGCGGGATCGAGCCGGCCAACCGGGTCCGTTTCGCGTTTTGGGGCGGCGAGGAAGACGGATTCTATGGCTCAAACCACTATGTCTCCGAGCTGAGCGGGGAGGAGGTCGACAGGACGGCCCTCAACCTCAATCTCGACATGGTCGGATCACCGAACGGAGTCCGTTTCGTCTACGACGGCGACGGCTCGGATTCGGACGGCGGGCCGAAGGGCTCGGACGCCATCGAGAATGTCTTCCTCGATTATTTCGAACAGAACGAGCTGGCCACCGAGCCAGCGTTCCTGGACGGCGGGTCGGACTACCTGGCCTTTCAGGAGGCCGGGATCGCGGTCGGCGGGCTTTTCACCGGGGACACCGGAATCAAGACCGACTCAGAGGCGCGGCTTCACGGTGGAACGGCAGGGCGGGTACACGACCCCTGCTACCACGAGCGCTGCGACACCATCGACAATGTTGACCCCGAGATGCTCAGCGAAATGACAGGGGCCCTGGCCTACGCGACAAGGGCTTTCGCCATGGCTCCGCCGCCGGAGTAGGTCCGCCGCAGGACCCGGCCCGGGTCCGCCATCTCCGGCCGAACGCGCTTCCATGGCCCAGCGGGGCTGCCCCGGCAGCAGGGCCCGCAGGTGCGGCACACGGCCCGAGCGGGCCCGGGCCGTGTGCCGCAGCGGGCCTAGCTTGCTCCGCTGTAGCTGACGGTCTCCCCGTCGAACGGCGGGGCAGCCGCTTCCGGGACCTGCTGCGGAACCGATCCGGTGACAGCTCCCGCGGCATCGGCGAGGATGTCCAGTCCCCGGCGCAGCTCGCTCGTCTCGATGGTCAGTGCGGGAAGGGTCTTCAGCACCTCCCCCTTCGGTCCTGAGGTTTCGACGAGCAGACCCCGGGCAAAGGCTTCGGAGGCGATGTTCCCCGCCGTGTTCGGGTCGGGGTAGTAGATGCCGGCCATCATTCCGCGTCCGCGCACCCGGGCTCCCTCGGTGCGCACTGCGATCTGTTCGAGCCCGTCGTGGAGTTGAACCGACCGCGCGGCAATCTGGGCTTCGAATTCAGGCCCGGACCAGAAGTGGCGCAGAGCCGCGGCACCGGTCACGAAGGCGGGGTTGTGGCCGCGGAACGTGCCGTTGTGCTCACCGTGCTTCCAGATATCGAGTTCCGGCCTGAACAACGTCAGGGCCATGGGCAGTCCGAAGCCCGAGATCGATTTCGAGAGGCAGACGATATCCGGAATGATGCCCGCCTCCTCGAAGCTGAAGAAGGTTCCGGTGCGCCCGCATCCTGCCTGCACGTCGTCGACGATGAGGAGTACGCCATGCTGGCGGCAGATCTCGGCGAGTCCCCTGAGCCAGGACGGGCGCGCGGTCCTGAGCCCGCCTTCGCCCTGGACCGTCTCGACAATAACCGCCGCCGGCAGATCCAGACCCGAGCCGCTGTCCTCGAGGATCCGGCTGAGCCACTGGAAATCCTCACCCCCGTCGAGGTATCCGTCATAGGGAATACTCGACGTGTTCGTCAGGGGAATTCCGGCCCCCCGGCGCTTCATTGAGTTGCCCGTGACGGACAGCGAGCCGAGGGTCATGCCGTGGAATGCGTTGGTGAAGCCGAGGATGTGATGCCTTCCGGTAACCTTCCGGGCAAGCTTCAACGCCGACTCAACCGTGTTCGTCCCCGTGGGGCCGGGGAACATCACCTTGTAGTCAAGGGCCCGCGGCGCGAGGATGAGCTCGCGGAAGGTCTCGAGGAAGTTCCGCTTTGCAGGAGTCTTCATGTCAAGGGAATGGACAATGGCGCCCGACTGGAGATACTCGATCAGCGGCTTAAGCAGCAGCGGATTGTTGTGTCCGTAATTCAGTGCCCCGGCGCCGGAAAAGAAGTCAACGTACTCCTTGCCGTCCTCGCTGTAGAGCATGCTTCCCGCGGCGCGTTCAAAGACTGTGTCCCAACCGCGGCAGTAACTGCGGACTTCGGATTCGAGGGTTTCAAAAATATCCGTCACTGGTCTTCCTTCGGTCTGTCGCTGCCCGTCTGGCGGTCTCCGTCCAGGCAGCTCTTCATCGGATCCGGTCGGCCGGCCGCCGGAGCGCGCCGTCCACCGGCTACGGAAGTCAGGTCGAGGCGGTGGCCTTCCTGATCCATTCCGGTGTCAAGGGAATTTTCGATGCGGGGCTGGGAAGTGTGGTGCCGCGCGTGGGCAGATTCACTGCGGAACGCCGCGGTGCGCGGGAATGAGTGCCAGACGGGCTGGCTGGGGCCTGGCGCACGATCCGGCGGGTATGATCCGCACATCGCGTGCACTGTCGAGGCCAACGGAGGGATAACCCTTCGGGCAGCGTCGGCCTGCCATGACCGGCGCGGCAGTGGAGACCAAGCAGAGCAGTGGAGACCACGAACAGCACCGGTAGCGCGAGACCTACGCTGGTTCGCCCTGCTGCTCGGCGGGCGAATTCACCGTTCAATCACCGTAGCGTCATCTACTGAGGTTGACCAGAGCATCTTTTCCCGGCCGGAAACTCCAACGGGTCAGCCCGAGTCCCGGCAAGCCCTTCCGGCTCAGGAGCGAACAGGTCAGGCCTGAAGCGGCTGTTGCGCGCGCCAGCGTTTGCGCAGCCCCATGGCCGGCTCCGCGATCCGTGCGAGGATCGGCCCGAGGATGGCCATGATGAGGACGTAGGTCGTAGCCAGCGGAGCGATCTCACTGTGCACGGCACCCGAGGCGACGGCCAGACCGGCAATGACGATTGAGAACTCGCCCCGGGCCACCAGCGCCGTTCCGGCTCGTGCCCTGCCGCGGGGGCCAACGCCCTGCCGGGCCGCCGCCCACCATCCGGTGGCGATCTTGGTTGCCGCGGTCACCACGGCGAGCAGGACCGCCCAGCCGAGGACGGGCGGTATCAAGGCCGGGTCGGTGTTCAGCCCGAACACAACGAAGAAGATTGCAGCGAAGAGGTCACGCAGCGGTTCGAGCACCCGCGCGGCACTTTCGGCGGTGACCCCGGAGATGGCAATGCCGAGGAGGAATGCCCCGACCGCAGCGGAGACCTGCACTGCCGAAGCGAGCCCTGCCACAAGCAGCGCCGCTCCGATCAGGGTCAGGAGGAAAACCTCACGGTCCTTGCTGTCAACGATCGCAGAGACGACGTTGCCCCAGCGCAGCGCAACGACAAGCACAACTGTCACAGCGACGAGGGAGATGCCCACCGTCTGGACTCCCGCGACGAAGCTCAGCCCGGCGAGGACCGCGGTGAGGATCGGGAGGTACACGGCCATCGCGAGGTCCTCGAAGACGAGGATGGCCAGGACGGTCGGTGTCTCCCGGTTGCCAAGGCGCCCCAGGTCGCTGATTACCTTCGCCGCGATCCCGGAGGAGGAAATGTAGGTCACTCCGCCCATGACGAGCGCGCCGACGGGCCCCCAGCCGAGGATCAGGGCCACGGCTGCCCCGGGCAGGAAGTTGAGGACGGCGTCGACCACCCCGGCCATCCAGGACTGGCGCATGCCCGTGACGAGCTCCGTCGCCGTGTACGCGAGCCCGAGCATCAGCAGCAGGAGGACGACGCCGATCTCGCTGGCCACCTCGCTGAACCGCGCAATCCCCTCCAGCTCGAGGAACCCGCCCTGCCCGAAGAAGAGCCCTCCCACCAGGTAGAGCGGGATGGGCGAGAGGCCGAAGCGCCCCGCCAGGCGGCCCAGCACTCCGAGGCACAGCAGAACAGCACCAAGTTCAATCAGGGTGAGCGCAGTTGTGTGCACTGCTTAGCCGTGCCGCAGGATTTCCGCCGCGGTGTCGAGACCTTCCGAGGTTCCAACGACCACCAGAAGGTCACCGGCTGCAAGGACGAAGTCCGGGGTGGGCGAAGCCTGGACCTCGCCGGAACTGAGCACGGCCACCACCGAGGCGCCCGACCGGGACCGCATGCGCGTATCACCGAGGGGCCGGCCGGCGAAGGGTGAGCCGCGCTCGACGAGGAACTGCCGCGTGGTCACCCCGGGGAGGTCGCGGTGCTCCTCGGTGAGCCGGGCCACGAGGTGCCGCGCGCCGAGCAGGTTCCCGATCGTTGCAGCCTCATCGGGGGTCAGCGGGATCGAAGCGACGCAGGCATCCGGGTCGCTGACCGCCGAGATAATCAGGTCGAGGCTCCCTTCCCGGTGCGCGACGATGCCGATGCGGCGGCCCGAGGCCGTTTCGATGTCCCGGCGGACCCCAATTCCGGGCAGGGGTACTTCATCAACGTTCATTGAAGGATTCTATGCCCGACCGGCTGTGCCGCTGCCAGCCTCGGGAACGCGGGTGCGCACTTTGGTATGACTTCACGGAACGATCAGCCTATCCGGAGGAGGAATTTCGGCGCGCGGCGGCTGGTGTGAGTTCGGAGGCCGCCTGAGGGTCCCTCGGCGCTGATCCGGTCAGCAGGGACGCAGCAAGTTCGGCCACGGCCGAGGATGTCTGGAACCCGTAGCCGCCCTGGCCTGCCAACCAGAAGAAACTGTCAATCTCCGGATCGAAGCCCACGACCGGAAGGCCGCTCGGCGGGGAGGTCCTGAGCCCGGTCCACTTCCTGACGACGCCCGTGATGCCGAGGGTCGTCAGCCGGTTCAGCCGCCCGATCAGGGCCTCCACGTCTCCCGGATTGGGGCGTGCGTCCTCGGGAATGCTCGGCACGCTCTCGCTCGGCGAGATGAGCACGCCGGATTCGTCGCGGCGGAAGTAGAAGGAGTCGTCGGCGGCGGCGACCATCGGCGTGCCCGGCGCGGGCTGTGCCGCGGCGGTGACCACTGCTGCGGTGCGCCGGTAGGGCACCAGCGCCTGGGGTTGGGCTCCGCACATGCCGGCGATCCCGTCGGCCCAGGCGCCCGCCGCGTTGACGATCACCCGGGCGGACAGTGTGTGCTCCCCCGCCGTGACGTGCCATCCCCGGGCCTCCCGGCGGGCCGCGGTGACGCGCGCACCCGTTACGATCAGCGCGCCGAATGCCGCTGCCTCGGCCCGGTGGTACTCAAGCAGCGCGTCGGTGTCCGTCCCCACGCAGGTAGTGTCGAGCCCGGCGGCCTTAAAGGTGTCGGGAAGCAGCTGGGGGCACAGCCGCAGCGCCTCGGCGTGGGACACCTCGCGCATCGACCCGCTCGCCTTGGCGGCCACGTCGGCTTCGCTGCCGATGAGCAGGAAGCTCCGCGGCGCGGTCAGTGCCAGCGAGGTCCGTTCCTGCACGCCGGCAAGGAGGTCGAGGGTGCGCCGGGTGAGGTTTCGGACGACGGGCGGACCGTAGCTGGGGATCAGCTGGCGGGCCGAACGGGACGAGGTGTGGTAGCCGAGGGTCGGTTCCGCCTCGACCAGGATGACCCTGGGTGCCCGGCCGGGAGCCACCCGGTAGGCGGGCTGGCCGGCCAGCTCGGAGGCCAGCGACAGGCCCGCAATGCCTCCGCCGATGATCAGCACCTCGCAGGTGAGCTTCATTGCGCCATCCTAGGCGCATCCCTGGCCGGGCACGCCCCAGCACGCCGGCGCCCCGGCTGCTGGGCGCCGGCCGGATGCAAGGAAACCGGGCGGAGGTGTCAGCTGCCGGCGGTTTCAGCGCGTGCGGCGACGAACGCCGCAACGCAGGCTTCGATGTCTTCGCTGCTGTGGGCCGCGGAGAGCTGGACCCTGATGCGGGCGGCGCCCTTGGGTACAACCGGGTAGCTGAACGCCGTGACAAAGACGCCGTGGGCCAGCATTGCATCGGCGGTCCGTGCCGCAAGCACTGCATCGCCGAACATCACCGGGATGATTGCGTGCTCGCCTTCGAGCAGGTCGAAGCCCTCCTCGGTCATCCGGCGCCGGAAGTGAGCGGCGTTCGCCGTCAGGGCGGCGCGGAGGTCTGCGCTGTTCTGCACCATGTCGAGGGCCGTGAGGGTCGCTGCGACGATCGACGGGGCCAGCGAGTTGGAGAAGAGGTAGGGACGGGCGCGCTGGCGCAGCAGCGCAACGATCTCGCTCCGGGCCGCGACGTAACCGCCGGAGGCTCCCCCGAGGGCCTTGCCGAAGGTACCGGTGTAGATATCCACGCGCCCGCTCACACCTGCGTGCTCCGGGGTGCCCGCGCCGGTGGCGCCCATGAACCCGACGGCGTGGGAGTCATCGACCATGACCAGGGCGTCGTGCTTCTCCGCGAGGTCGCAGATCGCCTCAAGCGGCGCGAGGTAGCCGTCCATCGAAAAGACGCCGTCGGTGACGATCAGGCGGCGTCGGGCCGTCGACGCCTCCTTGAGTTTCGCCTCGAGATCGGACATGTCCCGGTTGGCGTACCGGAAACGCTTGGCCTTGCTCAGCCGGATGCCGTCGATGATCGAAGCATGGTTGAGGGCGTCGGAGATGACGGCGTCCTCGGCGCTCAGCAGCGATTCGAAGACTCCCCCGTTCGCGTCGAAGCAGGAGGAGAAAAGGATGGTGTCCTCGGTTCCGAGGAACTCCGAGACCCGCTTCTCGAGGTCGAGGTGGAGGTCCGAGGTGCCGCAGATGAACCGCACCGAGGCCATGCCGAAGCCGCGCTCGTCGAGCGCGGATTTGGCCGAGGCGATGATGTCGGGGTGGTCGGCGAGCCCGAGGTAGTTGTTGGCGCAGAAGTTGAGCACGTCCGCCGAGCCGCCGTCGAGGCTTCCGGCGCGGATGTGGCTCGACTGCGGCGAGGAGATGCGGCGCTCATGCTTGAAGAGGCCCGCACCGCGGATGTCGTCAAGCTCACCGGTGAGCTGGTCCCGAACTGAGGTGTACATTGTGCTTCTCCTTAAGTCTTAGAGGGCTGTCCAGTCGAGGACCACTTTGCCGCTTGCACCGCGGCGGGCCGTGTCGAAGCCTTCCTGCCAGCGCGATGCGGGAAGGGTGTCGGTGACCACGCTCGCGACGGCATCGCGCAGGCCGGCGTTCGAGGAAAGCATCGCGCTCATGGCGTACCAGGTTTCGAACATCTCCCGCCCGTAGATGCCCTTGAGGGTCAGCATGTGGGTGACGACCTTGCCCCAGTCGATCGAGATGGACTCCGAGGGCAGGCCGAGCATGGCGATCTTCCCGCCGTGGTTCATGTTGTCGATCATTTCGGGAAGGGCGGAGGCGTGGCCCGACATCTCCATTCCAATGTCGAATCCCTCCTTCATCCCCAGTTCCCGCTGTGCCTCGGAAATGCGCATGCGGCTGACGTCCACGGCGATGTCGGCCCCGACGGCGCGTGCCAGTTCAAGCCTCGGTGCGGCGACGTCGGTGATGGCGATCTTGCGCGCTCCGGCGTGGCGGGCGACGGCGACGGCCATGAGGCCGATCGGCCCGGCGCCGGTGATCAGGACATCTTCCCCGACCAGCGGGAAGCTCAGGGCGGTGTGGACCGCATTGCCGAAGGGGTCGAAGATCGCGCCGAGCTCGGGGCTGATCTCGTCGCGGTGCACCCAGGCGTTCGTTTCGGGGATCACCACGTATTCGGCGAAGGCGCCGTCGCGCTGCACGCCCACGCTCGAGGTGTGGATGCACATCTGGCGGCGGCCGGCGCGGCAGTTCCGGCAGATGCCGCAGACGATGTGCCCCTCGCCGGAGACCCGGTCTCCGATGCGCACGTCCCGGACCCCGCCGCCGAGTTCGACAACCTCGCCGTAGAATTCGTGGCCTGGAATGAGCGGGGCGTTGATCATGCCCTGCGCCCAGGAGTCCCAGGATTCGATGTGGAGGTCGGTTCCGCAGATCCCGGTGGTCATCACGCGGATCTTCACTTCGCCAAGTCCCACTGTGGGCTCCGGGCGGTCGACCATTTCGAAGCCGGCTTTTGCCCCGGCCTTGTACAGCGCCTTCACGTGCGTCCTTCCCCACCTCCCGCGCGGGCGGCGGGTTGCGCTGCACGGGGGAGGTTTCCTGTGTGGCTGCGGTGACAGCCGAATTCAGATTATCAGTGGTCGCGGAAGGACCGGCCCTCCCCCACCTCCGGAGCCCGCCGCGGTCCTGCCCACTGACGGCCGCCGGCCGGTGGGCATGTCCGGATATGACCACCGATGGGAGGAGTTGACCGGGCAGGCTGGTTGTGCGGTCAGCCCGGTCCGGGACCGGCGTCCTCGAGGACGGCCCGGATGCCCTGGTGTCCGAGGCTGCGGAACACCGGCTGGTCGTCGGAGGAGGCAAGCATGGCGCCGGCCATGCTCAGCGCCCAGCCGCGGGCCCGCTGCCAGGTGGCGGCGTCGGTGGGCCGCACCGCATCGACCGCAGCCATGAACCGGCGCCGGGCGTCGGGGGCGAAGACGAGCCACGCGGCGGCGAGGTCGGTGGCGGGGTCACCGCTGGTGAGGTCGCCGAAGTCGACGACGGCCGAGAGCCCGCCCGCGCGGGTCAATACGAGGTTCCCGGCATGGAGGTCGCCGTGCAGCCACAGCGCGGGCCCCGTCCATGCGGGAACGGCGCACGCGGCTGCCCACACCTCCCCCAACCGTTCCGTCGGCCCGGGTCCCAGGACCGGCGCGAGCTGGGCAAAGCGCTCCTGCACTGCGGCGTCCCTTCCCGTGAGGGGTCCGCCGCGCCCGACGGGGCTGACCGGCGCTTCTGGCGGGGCCGGCGTGCCGAAGGCGGTGAGGAACGCGGCGAGCGGTTCGGCTGCCTGGTCCCGTTCGGCGGGGGAAGCCGTTGCCGCACTGCGCCCGGGGTGCCACGCACAGATGCTCCAGTGCCAGGGGTAGAGGGCGGACGGCGATCCTGTACGCAACGGCGCCGATGTGCCGACGGCAACGGAAGGCCCCAACGCGGCGGCGAGGCCGGGGAGCCAGCGCTGTTCATTGAGCATCAGCTGCGCCGCGGAGGCCCTCCGGGGCAGGCGGACCACGAGGGAGCCGCCCAGCCGGTAGAGCCGGTTGTCCCAGCCCTCGTCGGCGGGCCGCAGCTCGAGCCCGGCGAGGTCGGGGTGCTGCTCCTCGAGCAGCGCGCGGACGAGTCCCGGGGTTATCCCGACCTCGGCGCCCGGCATGTTGGCCACCGGCGTCCTCCCCCTTCGGTTCGTGTTCCCACATCGCGGGCTGTGTCTGCGGGGCTGCCCACTGACCGGCCCGTTTCACTGGGCAGGTCCGGACATGCCCGCCGGTGCCATTGTGTCAGTGGGCACCCGTGCTTGGATTCCTCCCAGGGGCGACCGGAAGCACGCCCGGAAACACCCCTGCCCACCGACGCGGTGCTGTCGGTGGGCAGGGGTGATCAGTGGGGAGCGCTGCCGGTCCTCAGCCCTCGACGCCGAGGCGCTGCAGGATCAGTTCGCGCACGCGGCCGGCGTCGGCCTGCCCGCGGGTTGCCTTCATGACGCCGCCCACAATCGCGCCGACGGCCTGGACCTTGCCGCCGCGGATCTTATCGGCAACGTCGGGCTGGGCCGCGAGGGCTCCGTCGATCGCCTCAAGGAGCGGCCCGTCGTCGGAGACAACGGCAAGGCCGCGCGCCTCCACGACCTCGGCCGGGGTGCCCTCACCGGCGAGGACGCCGTCGAGCACCTCGCGGGAGAGCTTGTCGTTGATCTTGCCCGATTCGATCAGCGCGTTGAGCTCGACGATCAGCTCTGGAGTGACTCCGAGCTCGGCGGGCTCGACGTCGGCGACCTTGGCGCGGCGGGAGATCTCGCCCATCCACCACTTGCGGGCGACAGCGGGGGTGACTCCGGCGGCGATCGTGTCTTCGACCGACGTCATGACGCCTGCGTTGACGACGTCGCGGAACTCGGCGTCGGAGTAGCCCCAGTCGGCCTGAAGGCGCTTGCGGCGCTCGGCGGGGGGCTCGGGCAGTTCGGAGCGCAGCTTCTCGATCCAGGCCTCGTTCGTGACGACGGGAACGAGGTCGGGCTCCGGGAAGTAGCGGTAGTCGTCGGCGTCGGACTTGGGCCGCCCGGCCGTCGTGGAACGGGTGTCCTCGTGCCAGTGGCGGGTCTCCTGCACGATTGCGGCACCGGAGTCGAGGACCGCGGCGTGCCGCTGGATCTCGTAGGTGACGGCGTGCTCGACGGAGCGCAGGGAGTTGACGTTCTTCGTCTCGGTGCGGGTGCCGAACTTCGTCGTGCCCTTGGGCATCAGGGACACGTTCGCGTCGCAGCGCACGTTGCCGCGCTCCATCCGGGCGTCGGATACGCCGAGGTTCTTCACGATTTCGCGGATTGCGGCGACGTAGGCCTTGGCCAGCTCGGGGGCGCGCGAACCGGCGCCGACGATGGGCTTTGTGACGATCTCCACGAGGGGAACGCCTGCCCGGTTGTAGTCGACGAGGGAGAACTCGGCCCCGTGGATGCGCCCGGTCGAGCCGCCCATGTGGGTCAGCTTCCCGGCGTCCTCCTCCATGTGCGCGCGCTCGATCTCAACGGTGAACACCGTGCCGTCGGCGAGTTCGATGTCGATCGAGCCGTCGTAGGCGATCGGCTCGTCGTACTGGGAGGTCTGGAAGTTCTTCGGGGTGTCGGGGTAGAAGTAGTTCTTCCGCGCGAAGTGGCACCGCTCGGCGATCTTGCAGCCAAGGGCCAGCCCGATCTTGATCGATGACTCGACGGCGACCCTGTTGATCACGGGCAGCACCCCGGGCAGGCCGAGGTCCACCGGGGTGATGTTCGTGTTCGGGGTGTCCCCAAAAGCGTTGGGGGCCGAGGAGAACATCTTGGTCTTGGTGTTCAGCTCGACGTGCACCTCGAATCCGAGGACCGGGTCGTACTTTTCCATTGCCTCGTCGAAGGAAAGGATTTCTTCGGTAACGGCCGTCATTACTTCACTCCTGCAAGGTCGGGGGCCTGCGCCAGGAGCGGTCCGCCCCACTTGTCTTCGAGCAGCGCTTCGAGCACGGCGCCCACGCGGTAGAGCCGGGCGTCCTTCCGTGCGGGGGCAAGCAGCTGGATGCCCACCGGCAGGTTGTCCTCGTCGGCGAGCCCGCCGGGCAGGGAGAGCCCGGGGATCCCTGCCATGTTGGCGGGGATGGTGGCGACGTCGTTGAGGTACATCGCCAGCGGATCGTTGAGCTTTTCACCGAGTTTGAACGCCGTCGTGGGCGCGGTCGGGGAAATCAGGACGTCGGCCTGCCCGAAGGCGGCGGCGAAGTCGCGCTGGATCAGCGTGCGCACCTTCTGGGCCGAGCCGTAGTAGGCGTCGTAGTAGCCGGCGCTCAGGGCGTAGGTGCCGAGGATGATGCGGCGCTTGACCTCGTCGCCGAAGCCCGCGGCCCGGGTGGCCCCCATGACGCGCTCGATGGTCGGGGCGCCGTCGGGCACGACGCGCAGGCCGAAGCGCACGCCGTCGTACTTGGCCAGGTTGCTCGAGGCCTCCGAGGGCATGATCAGGTAGTAGGCGCCAAGGGCGTACTTGAAGTTCGGGCAGGAGACCTCGACGATCTCGGCGCCTGCTCCGCGGAGCAGGTCGAGGGATTCCGCGAAGCGGTTCAGGACGCCGGCCTGGTAGCCCTCGCCCTGGAGTTCCTTGATGACGCCGATGCGCAGGCCCTTGACCTCGCCGCGGGCGGCTGCCTCGACGAGCGCCCCCACCGGGTCGGTCAGCGAGGTCGAATCGTGCGGGTCGTGGCCGCCGATCACCTCGTGGAGCAGTGCGGAGTCGAGCACTGTGCGCGAAACGGGGCCGATCTGGTCGAGCGAGGAGGCCATGGCGATCGCCCCGTAGCGCGAGACGCCGCCGTAGGTGGGCTTGACGCCGACGGTGCCGGTGACGGCGCCGGGCTGGCGGATGGAGCCGCCGGTGTCGGTGCCGAGGGCCAGGGGCGCCTCAAAGGCCGCGACGGCGGCCGCGGAGCCTCCGCCGGAGCCGCCCGGAATCCGGTCGAGGTCCCAGGGGTTGCGGGTGGGCCCGTATGCGGAGTGCTCGGTCGAGGACCCCATGGCGAACTCGTCGAGGTTCGTCTTGCCGAGAATCGGCATGCGCGCATCGCGCAACCGGCGGACGACGGTTGCGTCGTACGGGCTGTGCCAGCCCTCGAGGATCTTCGAACCGGCGGTCGTGGGTTGACCCTTGGTGACGATGAGGTCCTTGACCGCGATGGGCACGCCGGCGAGAGGGTGGAGCACGTCGCCGTCGGCGCGGGCCTTGTCGACCTCGGCCGCCACGAGCAGCGCCTCTTCGGTGTTGACGTGGAGGAAGGCGTTGACGGCGCCGTCAACGGCCGCGATGCGGTCAAGGTGGGCCTGGGTGGCCTCGACGGCGGAAACCTCGCCGGACTGCAGCTTCTGCGAGAGCGCCGCGGCGCTCAGTCGGATGATGTCGCTCATCGGTTATTCCCCGTCCAGGATGGCCGGGACCTTGAAGCGTCCGTCGGCGTTGTCGGGAGCGCCGGCGAGCGCCTCCTCGTTGCTGAGGGTCTCCCCCACGACATCGTCGCGGTAGACGTTGCTTAGCGGAATCGGGTGACTGGTGGCGGGGACGTCGTCGCCGGCCACCTCGCTGACGCTCTTGATCGAATCGACGATCACCGCCAGCTCACCGGCCATGCGGTCGAGCTCCTCGGAGCTCATGTCGATGTGGGCCAGCCGCGCCAGATGCGCGACGTCCTCACGGTTAATCTCAGCCATGGATCTCCCCTGGAAGTGGATGGGTATCTGCCTCTAGTCTACGGGGGCCGGACGCCGGTGAAGGTACTGCCCCGGCGCCTCGCCCCCGCCGCGCACGGCAGGGCGGCCCCACCGCCGCACCGGCGCGGACGAGCTACAGGCCGGGCGGAAAGCGGGGCTTTGATGGGGGAACTACAGGCAGAAGGAGGCGGGATGTCCGGGGACTGGGCGCCGGTGAAGGAATGGCACCGTGCGGTGAACGAGCAGGACCAGGCGGCAGCGCGCGCCGTCAGCACCGACACGGTGCGGCTTGGCGGACCCCGGGGCGAAGTGGCCGGGGTGAATTCCCTGCTGGAGTGGATCTCCAGGGCCGGCATCCACCTGGTGCCGGTGGCGTGGCACCCCGTCGACGGCACGCGGGTCGTTGTGGAACAGGAGGCGTCGTGGCCCCGGCACCCTGAGGCCGCCGGGGCCGGGGAGCCGGTGCGGACCGCGACGCTCTTTGAGCTTGAGGGCGGCAGGGTGGCTGCGGCGCTGCGCTTCGACACTCTTGCCGAAGCGCTTGCCGCGGCAGCCGGCTCCTGAAGGGCGGGGCCTACAGCTCCAGGCGGAAGACCCAGAGCAGGATGTCCTCGTTGGGCACCAGCCAGTCGCGCTCGGGGACGCGGTGGAACCCCAGCGACTCGTAAAGCCGGTGGGCCCGGACCATGTCGGAGCCGCTGGTGAGGCTGACAGCGTCGATGCCGGGCAGGGTCCGGGCGTGGGCGATGATCGCCTCGACCATGGCCCGGCCCACCCCGGCGCGCTGCACGGCGGGGTCGACGGCGAGCATGCGGAACTCGAGCTCCCCGGCGACGGCGATGTCGGTGTAGCGCTGGCCCTCAAAGGTCAGCGCCACCGATGCGACGACCCGCCCGCCGCGTTCTGCCACCCAGATTTCGGCGTGCTCGGCGCGGTGCTCGACGTCGGAAAGCACCGCCATGTAGGGGTGGTCTTCGCTGTCGAAGTACCCGGCTTCGAGATAAGCGGTGCGGGTGATCCGCCGGACGTCGTCATAATCTGCAGGCCGCACGGCACGGATGGTTGTCGTGTCCGTCGAGAGCGGGCTGGAATTGCTGGCGGTTTCCACTGTGTCCTTCATCGAGAAAACACCAATTTTACCGCGCTGGGCCGGCGGCTCTGCACGCGCGCTGCGAGGGCCTGCCGCCACGCCGGTCCGCCAGCGCTGAAACTTTGTTCCGTTGACTTAGACTGTGATGAAGATTACTTTCATCCTATGGGCTGTGGCACATTCCGCTGCTACCGCCCTCGCCACGATTGAGGGGACAGCAGCAAGTGAAAAGACTAAAGCGCTCCATCGCCGTGACTGCGGTTGCGGCACTGGCGTTGACGGCCTGTGGAAACGGTGACGATTCAAACGCCGAGGGGGACTCCCTCAGCGTGTGGATCATGGAGGGGACGAACCCGGATGCGGAAACGTACTTCGAGGACGTGAAGGCACAGTTCAAGGAGGAGACCGGCGCAACCCTCGACGTCCAGTTCGTCCAGTGGGCCGACGCCCACGACAAGTTCGTGACGTCCATTGCAGGCAACTCCACGCCCGACGTCGCCGAAACCGGAACCACCTGGACCGCCGAGTTCGCCGAGGCCGGGGCGCTTGCCCCCCTTGACGAGCAGGTTGAAGCCGCCGGCCTGAAGGACGACCTGGTGGAGGGCCTCGTCGAGGCCGGAACGCTCGACGGAAGCCTCTACGGCATGCCCTGGTACGCCGGCGTGCGCTCGGTGGTGTACCGCACCGACATCTTCGAGGAGCTCGGCCTCACCCCGCCCACCAGCTGGGACGAACTTCTTGAGGTCGGCCTCGCCCTCAAGAAGGCAAAGCCCGATATGACGCCGTTCGCGATACCCGGTGACTCCGCCTACCTTGCCTACCCGTTCATCTGGGGCGCCGGCGCGGAGCTCGCAACCCAGGAAGGTGAAACCTGGACCTCCGGCCTGGACTCCCCCGAAGCCCGCGAAGGCGTCAAGTTCTACACGGACCTGGCCCTTGAGCACGGGCTCTCCTCGGCCGGTGCGACGACGTGGAACGAAAAGGACGTGCTCGACAACTTCGTCAAGGGCACCCTGCCGATGGCGACAATGGGCTCGTGGGCCATGCCGACAATCCTTGAGCAGAACCCCGACCTGGAGGGCAAGATCGGCGCGTTCCCCATCCCCGGACCGGAGGAGGGCTACAGCCCGTCCTTCCTGGGCGGCTCGCACCTGAGCGTATTCGAGGGCTCGGACAAGCAGGAGCTTGCCTGGAAGTTCGTCGAGATGATGACGACCGGTGAAAAAGCCGCCGAGTGGGCTGAACAGACCAACTACTTCCCCGGCCAGGCGTCGCTGCTCAAGGAATCGACGGCCTCCGATGACCCGATGGTCGAGCCGTTCGCCACGCAGATGGTCGAGGCCGGCACCTCGGTGCCGGTGGCTCCGGGATGGGGCGCCGTCGAGGCGAAGAAGACGGTGCCGGCCATGATCCAGTCGATCCTCTCGGGAGACAAGAGCGTCGATGAGGCGACCGCTGACGCCGCAGCCGAAATCGAAGAACTGCTGAACGGGAAGTAGTTCTTGAGCACCCCAACGAAGGCGGTGGCCGCACGCCAGGAAACGCGTGCGGCCCCAGGCCGTTTCCCCTCCCCCCGCCGGGCACCGCCCGTCCTGCGCCTTGCGGTGATGCGGCCGTGGCTGCTGCTGGCGCCCACCCTGATCGTGCTCGCCGTCCTGCTCCTGTGGCCGCTGGCCCGCGTCGCCCTCTTCTCCTTCCAGGACTACGGGCTGCGCGAGATCGTCAGCGGACGCTCCAACTACATCGGGCTTGCCAACTACGCGGAGGTCTTTCGGGACCCGATGCTGTGGCAGGTGGTCCTCCCCAACACCGTGGGCTTCGCCGTCGTCGCCGTCGGAGGCACCGTTGTGCTCGGCACGCTCGTCGCCCTGCTCCTTGCCACCCTCAACCGGGTGTGGCGCACCATTGTCAGCAGCGCGATCATGGTCGCCTGGGCCATGCCGGCGGTCACCGGCACCTACGTGTGGATCTGGATCTTCGACGCCGACCGCGGCCTCGTAGGACAGCTGCTGCAGGGTGCGGGGCTCCTGGACGGGCCGCACAACTGGTTCACCGACCGCTGGTCGTTCTACGCCGTCGTCCTGGTGAACATCATCCATCACGGCTTCCCGTTCGTGGCGATCACCGTCCTGGCGGGCCTGCTCGGGGTCTCGAAGGAGATGCTCGAAGCGGCAACCGTCGACGGCGCCGGAAGCATCCGGCGCTTCTTCTCGATCACCTTCCCCACCCTCAAACCGGTCTTTGCCGTCGTGGTGATCCTTTCGACGATCTGGGACTTCAAGGTGTTCGCGCAGATCTACCTCATGCCCGGGGGCTCGGGCTCGAACCGCTCAGTGTTCAACCTCGGGGTGTGGTCCTACGTCGAGTCGTTCGCCCAGAACCGGTACGGGTTCGGTTCGGCTATCGCCGTGCTGCTGACCGTGCTGCTGCTTCTCATCAGCGTCGTCTATGTGCGGACGCTGTTCAAGGAGGAAAAATGACAACCGCTCCGCTCCCGGCTCCGGTGCCGCTGGGCAGTGCCCCGCTCCGCCGTCCTCGCAGCCGCAGGGCGCGGTGGATCCTCGCGGGCCGCTGCGTCGCCGTCGCGGCACTCCTGCTGTTCACGCTGTTTCCCACCTACTGGATGATCAGCAGCGCCTTCGACGGACGCGCCTCGAGCGGGGCCCGGTCGTTCCTGCCCTCGGAGCCGACCTGGGAGAACTTCCGCTACGTCCTCACCGAGGGAGGGTTCGGCACCTTCCTGCGGAACTCCGCCGTCGTCGCCCTGCTCACCGTCCTGCTCTCCGGGATCCTCGCCCTCTTCGCGTCGATCGCCGTTGCACGGTTCAAGTTCCGGTTCCGCACCGCCATCCTCATGCTGATCCTTGTCATCCAAATGGTCCCGCTCGAGGCGCTGGTGATCCCCCTGTTCATCCAGGTGCGGGACCTGCAGATGCTCAACAACCTGCTCGGGCTCGTCATCGTCTACGTCGCGTTTTCCCTGCCCTTCGCGATCTGGATGCTCCGCGGGTTCGTCGCGGCGGTGCCCGAGGAGCTCGAGGAGGCCGCGTACATCGACGGGGCGGGCTGGGGCCGCATGTTCTGGTCGGTGCTGCTGCCCCTCGTCGCGCCCGGACTCGTTGCGACGAGCGTTTTCGCGTTCATCATGGCCTGGAACGAGTTCATCTTCGCGATGACTTTCCTTGACACCCCCGGCAAGTACACGGTGGCTGTCGGGCTCCAGCAGTTCTTCGGCGAGAACTCGAACGAGTGGGGCTACGTCATGGCCGGCTCGACGCTCATCACCCTGCCGGTGATGATCTTCTTCGTCCTCGTCCAGCGCCGGCTCAGCGGCGGGCTCGTCGCGGGAGCGGTGAAGGGATGAGCGGTGAAGGTATGACGGATCCCGGCCTGCTCCGCCTCGTCAACAGCGTCATCCTCCCCGGCTTCCTCGGAACCACCCTGCCGCCGTGGCTCGAATCGGCGCTGCGCGGGGGCCTGGGCGGCGTTGTCTACTTCAGCCAGAACATCGATCCCGACCTTCCGGAGGCGGTGCGGGAGCTTTCGGCGTCGGTGCTCGCCGCCAATCCCGATGCCGTCATCGGCATCGACGAGGAGGGCGGCAACGTCACCCGGCTTCAGTCTGCGCAGGGCTCGGACATCCCCGGTGCCGCCGTCCTGGGCGTCCTTGACGACGTCGGCCTCACCGAGGACGCCGGACGGGACATCGGGGCACTGGCCCGTGCGGCCGGGGTGAACCTGGTGCTCGCGCCGGTGGCGGATGTCAACACCAACCCGCTCAACCCCGTGATCGGCGTACGCTCCTTCGGTGCCGAAACCGGCCGGGTCTCCGCCCACGTGGCGGCGATGGTGCGTGGAGTGCAGTCCTCGGGCGTGGGGGCTTGTGCCAAACACTTCCCCGGGCACGGGGACACAAGCACCGACTCACACCTTGCCCTGCCGCGGGTCGACCTGACGGTCGAGGAGGTGCTCAGGGACCACCTCCCGCCCTTCGCGGCCGCGGCCGAGGCAGGGGTTCAGGCGGTGATGAGCGCGCACATCGTGATTCCGGAGCTCGGCGGGCAGCCCGCGACCCTCAACCCGGCGGCCGTTTCACTGCTGCGCGGGCTCGGCTACGACGGGCTGCTCGTGACCGACGCCCTCGACATGGCAGCGGTCCGCTCGACGGTGGGCTCCGGGCCCGGCGCGGTGATGGCCCTGCAGGCCGGAGCCGACCTGCTGTGCGTCGGGAATCCCTCGAACCTCGGCCCCAAGGCCGGCAGCACCTCCGACGAAGACGACTACCTCGAGGTGCGCGACGCGCTCCTTGCCGCCCTTGGCGACGGCACCCTGGCGCCGGCCCGCTTCGAGGCCGCGTCCCGGCGCGTCCGGCGCTTTGTCGAGTGGACACGGCAGGCCCGCACGGAGACCCGGGACCCAACCGGCAACGCGCCGGCGGGTCCCTCCGGCAGGGACTGGGTGGACGCCGCCGGACGCGCGATCACCGGCACGGGACCGTCCTGGTCAGGGAACGGCACGACGTCGGGCCCGGTCCGGATCCTTGACGCCCGCGGCCGTTCCAATATCGCCGCCGGCCCGCTCAGCGACGTGTTCTCCGCTGCCATCGCACGGCGCACCACCGTCTGCAGGGACGCCCTCGCCGGTCCGGGCGGGGCCGCGTCGCTGGTGAACGCGCTCGGGCTGACCCCGGCGAGCCGGGTGCTGGTGCTGACCGACGATCTCTCCCCGCGCAGCACCCAGCTCGAGGCGGCGCAGGCGGTCCGTGGCCTGCTGCCTGGGGCAGTCTGGGCGCACACCGGGATCGTGCCCGCCGGCGATCCTGGCCAACCGGTCCTGTACACCCACGGCACCTCCCGGGCCGGCGCAGAAGCGCTGGCCGCCCGGCTCCTCGGCTGAGGGGTCCGCCCGGCCCCACCGCCCCACCGCCTATCACCCCACCGCCCCACCACCGCACCGCCGAGACTGCAGCTCACCACCCTTTGCGGCGCCGCAAGCGTGGTGACGTGGTGTTTCGACGGGGAAGGCGGGGACGCAGCGCGGACCCCGGGGGGTTACTCCTCCTCGGGCTCCAGGGAAACGTGTTCGGCGTCGGACGGTTCCGCATCCGCAGGACCGTCCGGCGCGGCGACGCCCGCGGGCCCCTCGGCCAGGAGGCGGACGAAGCCTTCCTCGTCAAGGACCGGAACGCCGAGCTGTTCGGCCTTGTCGAGCTTGGTTCCGGCGTTGTCGCCGGCCACAACGTAGCTCGTGTTCTTCGACACCGAGCCGGCCGCCTTTCCCCCGCGCAGGATGATCGCTTCCTTCGCCTCGTCGCGGTTGTAGTTCTCGAGGGATCCGGTGACGACGACGGTCAGGCCTTCGAGGGTGCGCGGCATCGATTCGTCGACGTCGTCCTTCATCCTCACACCGGCCGCCGCCCACGAGTCGACGATCTCCCGGTGCCAGTCCTCGGCGAACCACTCCTTGAGGGCAGCGGCGATCGTCGGCCCGACGCCGTCGACATGGGCCAGCTCCTCCTCGCCTGCCGCGCGGATGCGGTCCATCGACCCGAACGCCGTGGCAAGCGCCCGGGAGGCCGTGGGCCCGACGTGCCGGATCGACAGGGCGACGAGCACCCGCCACAGCGGCTGCTTCTTCGCCTTCTCAAGTTCCTGGAACAGTTTGCGCGTTGTGGCGGTGGGCTCGGAGGGTTTCTTGTCGGTGCCTTTGGAGTAGAAGTAGGGAACGAGTTCGCGCCCGACGACGACGCCCTTGAGCTTCTTGTCCCGCTCGATCTTCACGTCGGCCAGCAGTCCGGGGGTCAGGTCAAAGATCGAGGCCTCGCTGGTCACCGGCGGCACCGCCGGTTCGGACGGCTGGGTGAGCGCGATCGCCGCTTCCCAGCCGAGTGCCTCGATGTCGAAGGCGCCCCGCCCCGCGAGGTGGAAGACGCGTTCGCGCAGCTGGGAGGGGCAGGAGCGGGCGTTGGGGCAGCGGATGTCGACGTCGCCCTCCTTCGCCGGCTGCAGCGGGGTCCCGCAGGAGGGGCACTCGGTGGGCATGACGAAGTCTCGGACCGGCGGATCCTGCTGATCGCGCAGCGCGATGACCGGCCCCACGATCTCGGGGATGACGTCGCCGGCCTTGCGCAGCACAACGATGTCGCCGATCTTCACGCCCTTGGCCTTGACCACCTCCTGGTTGTGGAGGGTGGCCATGCTCACGGTCGAGCCTGCGACCTTGACCGGTTCCATCAGCCCGAAGGGCGTCACCCGTCCCGTACGGCCCACGTTGACGAGGATGTCGAGGAGCTTGGTGTTGACCTCCTCGGGCGGGTACTTGTAGGCGACGGACCACCGCGGCACCCGGGAGGTGTGGCCGAGGGCGCGCTGCAGGGCGAAGCTGTCGACCTTCACCACGATGCCGTCGATCTCGTGGCGCAGCGAGTGGCGCTTGCTGCCGTAGCGTTCGATGAATTCCACGATGGCCTGCTCGTCGGGAAGCACCTCCGAATACGGGGAGACGGGCAGCCCCCAGTTCCGGAGCAGGTCGTAGGTTTCGGACTGCGTCTCGGCGGCGAGGCCGGTGCGTGCCCCGATGCCGTGCATGTAGGCGTCGAGGGGCCGTTCCGCCGTCAGTGCGGGGTCTTTCTGCCGCAGTGAACCGGCCGCAGCGTTCCGGGGGTTCGCGAAGGGTGCCTTGCCTGCCGCGACCATACGCTCGTTGAGTTTGAGGAACTCCTTCGAGGGAATGAAGACCTCGCCGCGGACCTCAACCTCCTCGGGGAAGCCGGTGCCGGTGAGCTGCTGCGGGATTGAGGCGATGGTGAGCACGTTGTGGGTGATGTCCTCGCCGGTCACCCCGTCACCGCGGGTGGCAGCGCGCACCAGCGTCCCATTGCGGTAGAGCAGGTTCACCGCGAGGCCGTCGATCTTCAGCTCCGTCAGCCAGGAGATGGTGCTGCCCGGGCTGCGCTGCTCCGCGCCCGCGGCGGCCCTCCGCAGCCACACCGTCAGTTCGTCGAGGGAGAACACGTCCTCGAGGCTGTACATGCGCTGCAGGTGCTTGACCGCGGCGAAGGCCGAGGAGGCCTCTCCGCCGACCTCCTGGGTGGGCGAGTCGTTGGCGACGAGTTCCGGGTGGAGGGCTTCGATCGTCTCGAGCCGCCGGAACAGCGCGTCGAACTCGGCGTCGGAGACTGTCGGCGCGTTTTCCTGGTAATACGCGAACCGGTGGGCGCGGATCTGGTCCGCGAGGCTCTGGTACTCCTCCCGCAGGGCGTCGCTGGGCGCGCCGCCTTCCGGGCTGGACAGGGAAACGGCGTCTGTATCGGAAGTCACCGTTCCATCTTGCACTAAGGCAACTGTGCGTTCTAGCGCCGCGCTCAGGCCGGGGCCGGCACTCCTGCGGCGTCGATGACGATGACGGAGACGTTGTCCCGGGCGCCCGCGCGCAGTGTCTGGTCAATGAGCGAGTCCACCGCGGCCTGCGGGTCGGCGATGGTGTTCAGCGTTTCGTAGATCGCGTCGTCGCTCAGTTCGCCGGTGAGCCCGTCGGAGCACACGAGGATCCGGTCCCCTTCCTCGACCGGCAGGAGCCAGCAGTCGGGCTCGGCGTCATCGCCCGTGCCGAGGGCCCTCGTGACAACGTGGCGGCGGGGGTGGGTGCGCGCCTGGGCGGGGGTGATCTGGCCGCTGTCGACAAGTTCCTGGACCTCGGAGTGGTCAATCGAGACCTGCCCGAACCGGCCCTGGCTCAGCCGGTACGTGCGCGAGTCGCCAACATTGAAAACCAGCCAGTGGGGCGCGCCGGCTTCCTCGACGAGCACGACCCCGGAGACCGTTGTGCCTGCCATTCCCGCGGCTGCGGCCCGGATATCCGCGTCGGCCTTGCGGATCAGCGCTTCGAGGTCGCCGGAGGTGAACTGCGGCAGTGAAACACCGCTGATCGGGCTTCCCTCAAGGGTCCGCACGCAGATGCCGCTTGCCACCTCACCGGCCTCGTGTCCGCCCATGCCGTCGGCGACGGCGAAAATCGGCGGCGATGCGATAAGGGAGTCCTCGTTGTTGTCGC
The DNA here is from genome assembly GCF_058269255.1 of Arthrobacter sp. TJ-217. NCBI lineage: Bacteria > Bacillati > Actinomycetota > Actinomycetes > Micrococcales > Micrococcaceae > Arthrobacter > Arthrobacter sp. TJ-217. The sequence goes on along the minus strand of NZ_JBZCNJ010000009.1, from coordinate 14,063 downwards.
GGCGCAGGCCCTTGTCCGTCCCGTAGCCGACCGAAATGCTGAACGGAGGCCCCGCTTCCTGCGCGTCGGCGGGTCCGCTCATGCGCACCCCGCCAGGTGCGCCGGGGTGCCTGGCTCGGAGAGGTTCGGGGGGCCGATCAACTGATCCGTCATTTTCCCATTCTGCACTGCCCGGGCGCAGCCATCCACCAGCGGCCCCCTTCCGGGGTGTGGAGTGCCGCTGCCACGGCTCAGTCCAGGACGAGTCCGGGGCCGCTCCCGCGGGCGAGCGTCACCGGATGGACGTCACCGAATCCGCGCACTGTCCGCGCCTGCTGCGGGATCAGGATGAACTTCTCATCCCCGCTGAGGGTCGCCGCTGTCGAGGCGTCGATGAGGACGGTGCCCGGTTCGGCGAGGGAGGTCAGCCGCGCGGCGAGGTTCACCGTCGGGCCGTAGATGTCGCCCAGCCTCGACAGGATGCGCCCCCACACCATCGAGACGCGTGCCGAGGGAAGGAGGTCGTCCTCGGTGAAGGCCTTGGCGAGGGCGAGCGAAATTTCGGCACCGGCCTGCGGCGATTCGGCGATGTAGAGCACTTCGTCGCCGATGGTCTTGACCAGCCGCCCGCCGCCGACGGAAATGATTTCGGCGCACTTGTTCTCGAAGCGCTGCACCAGCTGCGCCAGCGTCCGCTCGTTCATCTGCCGGGACAGGCTGGTGTAGGAGACGAGGTCGGCGAAGCCGACGGCGCGGGCAAGCGGCAGCGGGGCGTCGTCCTCATCGCCGTCCCGGCCCTCCTCGCTGGCCCGCAGCCCCGACTCGGCGCGCAGCGCAAGGCGCTGCACCGCGGCGTTCATCTGCCGGCGCCAGGCATAGACGAGCGTCTTTTCGAGAGGGGCGATCAGGTCGGGGAGCTCGCTGACGAGTGTCCTGCGCGCGACGGCGTCGGGGATGCCCCGCTGGACCACCATCTCCTCGACGATCGCCTCGATCTGCCACACGACCATGCGGTCCGTCATCTGGCCCACCGCACGGGTGATGGAGATCGCCGCGTCCTCGGTGAGCTTTTCCCGGCGCACCAGTTCGATGATGGTGGTGAGGGCTTCCTTGTCCTTTTCGGTGAAGGCGATGTCTTCGTCGCCGATGTTGGGAAACCCCATCGCGCGCCAAAGCTTGCGGGCGGAGAGCAGCGAGACGCCCGCACGGGCGGCGACTTCGCGGCGGCGAAGCGTGCGCTCGGCCCCGAGCAGCTCGATCTCGAGCTGGCGGATGGTCTCCCGGCTCAGCTCCGGCGGCGTGCTCCCGCCCGGCCCGGGCGGGACCAGGGGCTCGGGGGCGGGGTCGGCGAGCTCGGGCTGCCACACGGCCTTGGGAACCGGAACGGCGGAGTCGGCGCTGTTGTCCAGCGTCATCCCGCATCACCTCTTTCGACCTGCTCGTACCGGTTCCGCCAGTCCTCGGCGGGAATCTCCCTGTCCGCACCATCGAACATCGCCGTCCGGGGCAGGCCCCGCACCGCCTCGACAAGGTACTCCCGGAAGGTGGAGACCTGGGGCACGTCCCGGTACCGGAGGACCCTGCCGTAGCCGAGGTCAAGGGTGAGCGTGCCGCTGCCCAGCATCCGCTGCACCAGGGACTGCGTTGTGCCGAGCTGGTACACGGCGGCGAGGGGAACTTCGTTGTCGCTGCGGCGTGTCGCCCCCCGGCGGTGGACGAGCCGCATGTTGGTCAGGATGTAGCGGTTGTTCAGCCAGCGCAGCAGCGGCCGGAGGAAGATGCGGGTCAGCAGCGCCGCGGCCACGCCGGCAACCAGGAGCAGCCCCACCGGCTGCCACTCCTGGAGCTGGTCGCGCAGCGCGGGCCTGCCGAGCCAGCCGAGGGCGTACCCTGCGGCTGCCAGCAGCACCAGGGCGGCGGCGGTGGGCCAGAGAAGCGGACGCGGGCTGGGCCGGGTGCGCACGAGGACCTGTTCCCCGGGGGCGAGCTTCAGGCGCATGGCACCGCTGATTCCGGCCGGATAAAGACTGTCATTTCAGCGCCCTAACCCGCCGGGCGGAGGTGCACGACGTCCCCCGCGGAAACCACGTGCCGTTCGCCGTCGCCGTCGCGCACTACAAGCGCCCCGGATGCGTCGAGCGAGAGCGCGCGCCCGTTCAGTTCGCCGCCTCCCGGCAGCTCCGCCCGCACTTCCCGGCCGAGGGTGTGCGTCCGCTCGGAGACCTTCGCCCGCAGGGACTTGCCGTCGCCAAGGGCGGCAAGGGCGTCGCCTTCGACGGCGCAGAACTCCGCGTAGAGGGCGGCGAAGGTCCGGAGGAAGGACTTGATGAGGATGTTGCGGTCGGTGGTTCCCGCGTACTCGAGGAGCAGGCTCGTCGCGGTGGGAACGGGCAGTTCCGAGTCGGTGAGGCTGACGTTCAGCCCGGCCCCCACGACCACCGCCGGCGGTGCGCCGTCGGCTGACGGAACGAACTGGGCGAGGATGCCCGCGAGCTTCCGCCCGTCGACGGTTACGTCGTTTGGCCACTTGAGCCGGGCGCGGATCTCGGTGCGGGCCTCGATGCTCTCGGCGAGGGCCAGGGCGGCCAGCAGCGAGAGCCAGGAGTAGCTGGTGGTGGTCAGCGGGCGTCCGGAGGCGCCGACCGGGCGCAGCAGGATGCTGACGATGAGCGATGAGCGTTCAGGGGCCACCCAGCTGCGGCCGAGGCGTCCCCTGCCTGCCCGCTGCATTTCCGCGGTGAGCACGCTGAGGTTGGGCCACTCCCCGGGGCCGAGCCCGGCGCGCTCGACGAGGTCGGCGTTTGTCGATCCCGTCTCCTGCACGAGCTCGAACCGGGCGAAGGGTCCCCCCGGAGCGCAAAGCGCCGCCGAGAGGGCCGCCGCGTCAAGGCCGGGGCGCTCGAGGTTGGAGTAGCGGGAGGTCATGCACTCGATTCTACCCAGCCGGGCACGCCGGACCGGCTAAAGGAAGATGTCCTGCACGAGCCGGTCTTCGGGGGCGCCGAGGCTGTAGGGGGTGAAATCGGTGACGCCCTCCTCCCGGAGCACCTCCTCGTCGGTGAAGAAGTTCCCCGTGCACTCGCGGGAGTCCCGGCCCAGGATGGCGGCGGCGGCGTCGGCGACGATCTCCGGGCTGCGGGCGGCCTGCGCCAGCGAGCCTCCCCCTGGCATGTTGCGGATGGCGGCGGTGTCGATGAGGGTCCGGGGCCACAGCGAGTTGACGGCGATCCCTTCGCCGCGCAGCTCCTCGGCCAGGCCGAGGGTGGTCAGGCTCATTCCGTACTTCGCCATGGTGTACGCAAGGTGCCTTCCCGCCCACCGCGGGTCGAGGTTCAGCGGCGGGGAAAGGGTGAGGATGTGCGGATTCCGCGAGTGCTGAAGGGCATCGAGCGAAAGTTTGCTCAGCAGGAACGTTCCGCGCACGTTGATGTCCGCCATCAGGTCATAGCGTTTCATGTCGACCTCCCGGGTGCGCGAGAGGTCGATGGCCGAGGCGTTGTTGATCACGATGTCGATGCCGCCGAAGGCCTCGACCGCAGCCTTCACGGCGCCGGCGACGTCGTCGTCGTTGCGCACGTCCCCGACAAGGGGAATGGCGGCACCGCCGGCTTCCTCGATCTGGGCTGCCGCCGTGTGGACTGTTCCTTCGAGGCGGGGGTGGGGCTCGCCGGTCTTGGCCAGCAGCGCCACGTTGGCGCCGTCTCGGGCGGCCCTGAGGGCGATCGCGAGGCCGATGCCCCGGCTGCCCCCCGACATCAGGATCGTGCGTCCCTTGAGGGACTGCGCTGGTGCGGGGGCCGGTTGGAAAGCGTCGTTGCTCGCGGTCATGCCCCAAGAATACGCACCGGGGCCTCCCCCGACGGAGCGACTCACCGAAGGGTTACTGCGCGGTAACCTTCCGGGGCCCGGCTAAGCGATTGGGGGAGAAACTGTAGGGGTTCTACAGCCGGGACGGCCCCATGCCTCATTAGACTGGGACAGTCGCCCGCCTTTTTGGAGGATTCCTACTTAAACGGGAGGCGCCCCTGACCGCTACCGATGCGCACCCGGAGACTCGATGCACCAAGACCTGAAACCCGACCTCACGACGACCGCCGGGAAGCTCGCCGACTTCCGGGCACGTTCGCTCCAGGCCGAGCTGCCGTCGGGGCCCGAGGCCGTGGAGAAGCAGCATGCGCGCGGAAAGAACACCGCCCGCGAGCGCATCGAGCTGCTCGTTGATCCCGGGTCATTCGTCGAGTTCGACGCCCTGGCCGTTCACCGGTCCACCGCCTTCGGGATGGAGAAGAAGAAACCCCTCGGCGACGGCGTCGTCTCCGGCTACGCGACGGTGGACGGGCGCCTCGTGGCGTTGTACAGCCAGGACTTCACCGTGTACGGCGGGTCGCTGAGCCAGGTCAACGGGGAAAAGATCGTCAAGGTCCAGGAATTCGCGATGCGCAACGGCTGCCCGATCGTGGGGATCAACGACGGCGGCGGCGCGCGCATCCAGGAGGGTGTCGCCTCGCTGGCGATGTTCGCCGACATCTTCCGCAACAATGTGCACGCCTCAGGGGTGGTGCCGCAGATCTCGCTCATCCTTGGCCCGTGCGCCGGCGGTGCCGCGTACTCCCCCGCCCTCACCGACTACGTGGTGATGGTCGACAAGACCTCCCACATGTTCATCACCGGCCCCGACGTGATCAAGACGGTCACCGGCGAGGACGTCGACATGGAGACGCTCGGCGGGGCGCGCCAGCACAACACGACAACGGGAACCTCGACCTACCTCGCCACCGACGAGCAGGACGCCGTCAGCTTCGTGCGCGAGCTGCTCGATTTCCTTCCCTCGAACAACCTGGCCGAGGCGCCCCTTGCCCCGTTCGCCGAGCTGCTCGAACACACGGAGGAGGACGAAGCCCTCGACGCCCTCATTCCCGATTCGGCGAACCAGCCCTACGACATGCACGCCGTCATCACGGCGATCGTCGACGACGGACACTTCCTCGAGATGCAGTCCCTCTTCGCCCCGAACGTGGTGATCGGCTACGCGCGGGTCGAGGGCCACACCATCGGCATCGTCGCCAACCAGCCGATGCAGTTCGCCGGAACCCTCGACATCAACGCCTCGGAGAAGGCGGCCCGGTTCGTGAGGCACTGCGACGCCTTCAACATCCCCATCCTTACCCTCGTCGACGTCCCCGGGTTCCTGCCGGGCAAAGACCAGGAGTTCAACGGCATCATCCGCCGGGGTGCGAAACTGCTCTACGCCTATGCCGAGGCCACCGTTCCCAAGATCACGGTGATCACCCGCAAGGCCTATGGCGGGGCCTACATCGTCATGGGCTCGAAGAAGCTGGGGGCGGACCTCAACCTTGCCTGGCCCACGGCGCAGATCGGCGTCATGGGCGCGCAGGGGGCGGTGAACATCCTCTACCGGGGACAGCTCAAGGCCGTGGCCGACGCCGGAGGGGATGTCGAAGCAGCACGGGCCGAGGTCGTCTCCCAGTACGAGGAGGAGCTGCTCAACCCCTACCAGGCGGCCCAGCTCGGTTACGTCGACGCCGTGATCGCGCCGTCGGACACCCGGATCCAGGTTGTCCGCGGGCTGCGCGCCCTGCGCGACAAGCGGGCAAGCCTGCCCGCCAAGAAGCACGGGAACATCCCGCTGTGAGCACCGGCCCTGCGGCGGAGGAACCGCTGCTCTCGGTTGTCTCGGGGAACCCCACCGACGAGGAACTTGCAGCGCTCACGGCCGTCGTGCTCGCTGTCCAGGCCGACAACGCCGCCGATGAGCGCCGGGGCCAGGGCCGCTCCTGGCTGCGCCGGGCGATGCTGCGCCTCCACCCGCTGCCCGGTCCGGGCTCCTGGCGCCGCAGCGGCAGGTAGGCGGCGCCGTGACCCTGCCGGCCGGCAGGGGTGGTCAACAGCGGTTGGTCAGCGCGGGCCGGTCAACAGCGGCCGGTCAGCGCGGGTCGGTGACGGTCCCGAGGAACAGCGGCAGGCCCGTGGCTTCGTGCACGACGGCGTAAAGGAACGGCCGGTCGACCTCAAGGACCAACTCGGGGTCGGCCGGAACCGAAGTGGCGATCATGTCGAACTGGGTCACCGCCGCAGCGACCGTTCCCTTCTCGCCAACGGTGATCGAGGCATTCTGAGCCGCGGCCGAGACGACCGCGTCCGGCTGGATGGCGTCGAGGTCCGGCGCCTCCCCCAGGGTTTCCCGCAGCCCGAGTCCCAGCAGCAGCGGCAGCAGGTCCAGGGCGGTGTCGGACTCCCAGCGCGGCAGGCCCAGCCGCAGGAAGACCTCCCCGGCTCCGTCCATGACCCGGGAAACCTCAAGCAGCGCCTCCTCGGTCTGCGCCGGCAGGAACGGCGGCTCTCCGGCACCGGCTGAGGAGGCACCGGCTGAGGAGGCACCGGCCCCGGCCAGCACGAGCCGAAGGACGAACCCCTCCGTGTAGGGGAGGTCAACAGCCTGCCAGTCCGGCCCTGCTGCATACCGGGCGGTGGTGAGGTTGTGCATCATCTCGACGTCAACGGAGGTTCCGTCGGTCAGCCGGAATTCCTCAGGGTAGGTGCCGGACGGGTCGAAGGGATCAGCCCAGGCGGCAGCGAAGTACGCGGCGTTCAGCAGCGACAGGGTTGTCGACGGGTCGTATCCCACCGGTGCCGTTTCGATCCGTCCGCCTGTATGGGTCGCCACCCAGCCGTCCAGCACCGCCTTGGTGGCGGCATCGGCGTAGTCGACGGGGTGGACCTCGGCCCCGTGGTGCTGCGCCAGCGTGGCGAGGAACGTCTCCCCTGTGGGAATCCCCCGATCGACGAACACTCCGTTGGCCAGATGGAGCACCGGCCGAACGGGAAGCTCGTCCTCGTTCACCGCGCCGGGATCACCGTCGTACCGGCGCAGCCGGGCCAGCAGCGATCCCATTGCCTCGTCGCGGCCCGTCACCGGAAGGGCGAGCACCTCGTCGAGCTCGGCGGCCGTGCTCGAGCCGGCACCGGCACGCAGCAGCATCAGGGCGCACAGGGCGCTGACGGGGCTGGTGACGCGGTTCTTTCCGCCCGGGCCTGCCAGCAGCGCCGCGCCCACCCGGTAGGCGGAGCGGCGCAGCGCCTCCTCCGGCGGCGGAACGGGCCCCTGCGCGTTGCCCGATCCGTTCTTCCGCTCGCTGTCCTGTGTCTGCTTCTGCGGGTCCCCCGCCGCTTGGTTCATTCCCCCACCCTAGGTGCTCGTCGGGGCGCGCGGGGTTCATCGGCCGCAGGCGGTGCAACCCGGCGGCGCCGGGACTGTGCGGGTTTTTCGGGCGACCCGTAGCCCGGGGCAACGGACGGCGCTAGGCTCGGGCTGTGAACAACGAGACCACTCCTGCCCCTGCCTCCTCCGACCCGGGCTCCGCCGGTGCCGCCGTGCGCCAGCCGACGGCGGTCGACGCCGTCGCCGAGTCCTATACCGAGCGGCTCATCGAACTGAACCCCGGCTTCGCCACGGTGCTCGGGGTCTCCGGCCACGAAAGCGAATACCGGGACTTCTCCCCCGCCGGCCTTGAGGCGCTCGCACAGGCTGCCCGGGAGGCACTCGAACGCCTCTCCGGTCTCGAGCCGGCCGACGACGTCGACGCCGTCACCCTCGACGCGATGCGCGAGCGGCTCGGCCTTGAACTCGAGATCCACGAAACGGGCCTCCGCCTCGCCGAACTCAACAACCTTGAGTCGCCCGCCCAGGAGATCCGCGACATCTTCGACCTCATGCCCACAGCCACCGCCGAGCAGTGGGGTTTCATCGCCGGCCGGCTGGCCAACGTGCCGGAGGCGCTCTCGCAGTACGCCTCCTCCCTTGGCGCCGCCCGGGACCGCGGAATCGTTGCCGCCCGCCGGCAGGTCCTCAACGTCATCGAGCAGGCCTCCCGGTACGCCGGTGACGGAGGCTTTTTCGACAGTTTCGCCGCCGGCGCGGTGACCGAGGACGGGCCGCTTCCCGGGCCGCTTGCCGCCGAGCTGCGTGCCGCCGCCGGGTCAGCCCGGCAGGCGTACCGCGACCTCGGAACCTTCCTGCAGGAGGAACTGCTTCCCGCCGCCCCCGAGAAGGATGCGGTGGGCCGGGAACACTATTCCCTCATGTCGCGGCTCTTTCTCGGCTCGGCCGTCGATCTCGACGAAACATATAAGTGGGGCGTCGAGGAGCTCGACCGGATCATCGCCGAGCAGGAGGCTGTCGCCGCGGAAATCCGCGAGGGCGCAACCATCGAGGAGGCGATGCGGCTCCTCGATGAGGACCCTGCGCGCCAGCTCCAGGGCACTGCCGCCCTGCAGTCCTGGATGCAGGAACTCTCCGACCGTGCGGTCGCGGCCCTTGCAGGAGTGCACTTCGACATTCCCGACATCATGAGGACCCTCGAGTGCCGGATCGCCCCGACCCATGAGGGCGGCATCTACTACACCGGGCCAAGCGACGACTTCTCGCGGCCGGGCCGCATGTGGTGGTCGGTGCCCGAGGGAGAGGACTCCTTCACCACGTGGAAGGAGACAACGACGGTCTACCACGAAGGCGTCCCGGGCCACCACCTGCAGATCGCCACGGCGGTCTACCAGCGGCGCCTGCTCAATTCCTGGCGGCGCAATGCCGTGTGGGTGTCGGGCCAGGGCGAGGGCTGGGCCCTCTACGCGGAGCGGCTCATGCAGGAACTCGGCTTCCTCGACGATCCCGGGGACCGCCTTGGCATGCTTGACGCCCAGCGGATGCGGGCGGCCCGCGTTGTCTTCGACATCGGCGTGCACCTCGAGCTTGAAGTCCCCGAGCGGTGGGGCACCGGAACCTGGACCCCGGAAAAGGGGTACGACTTCCTGCGGCGCAACATCGCCATCAGCGAGGGCCAGCTGAACTTCGAGTTCAACCGCTACCTCGGCTGGCCCGGCCAGGCGCCGTCCTACAAGATCGGCCAGCGGCTGTGGGAGCAGATCCGCGACGAGGTCCGGCAGCGCGAGGGGGACGCCTTCGACCTCCGGAGCTTCCACACCAGGGCCCTGAACCTCGGCTCGATCGGCCTTGACACGCTGCGGCGTGCGCTGCTCGGCTAGGACCGCGCCGGAACCGGTGCATAGGGTAGGGGGATGACTCAGCGCCTCATCCTCGCCTCGGCCTCCCCCGCCCGCAGCAAACTCCTGCGCGAGGCCGGGATCGCGCACGACGTCCTGGTGTCCGACGTCGACGAGGACGCCGTCGCCGCTGCCGCCGGGGAACTGAACCCGCACGACACCTCCCTGCTGCTCGCCCGGGCGAAGGCGGAGGCGGTCGCGGCCGTGCCTGCCGCCGGCGGGGCGCTGGTGATCGGGTGTGATTCGATCTTCGAGTTCGAGGGGGAAGCGCACGGCAAGCCCTACACTCCCGAGGTCGCGCGCTCGCGCATCCGCCGGATGAGCGGATCCTCCGGGGTGCTCCATTCGGGCCACTGGCTCATCGACAACCGGGACGGCGGCGACGGCGCCGGGGTCGGCGCCGTCTCCTCCGCGTCCGTTCACTTCTCCGCCCTCTCCGAGCAGGAGATCGAGGCCTACATCGCCAGCGGCGAGCCGCTGCACTGTGCGGGCTCGTTCACCATCGACGGCCTGGGCGGAGCCTTCATCGACCGGATCGAGGGCGACCACCACGCGGTGGTCGGACTGAGCATCTCGACGCTGCGGAACCTGCTCGCCGAGGCAGGCGTGGGAATCACGGACCTGTGGGCGCCTTCGACTGACGTGTGAGCCGGGCTTTGTAGCATCCCTACAAAGGAAGGGGGCACAACACGCGCCATGGCCACGGTTTATAGGCGGATCCAACAAATAGACGCTAGGCTCCGAACAGGAACGAAGGAGCACGAAACCCCATGAGTGAGACCCCCTCCGGAGCAGCACAGCAGCCTGTTGCAGCCCCCTACACCGCAACGTCCCCTGCCGGCCCGGCCTCCGTCACGAAGGTCCTGATCGCCAACCGGGGTGAGATCGCCGTGAGGGTGATCAGGGCGGCGCAGGATGAGGGGATCGCCTCGGTCGCCGTCTACGCGGACCCCGACCGCGACGCGCTGCACGTGCGCCTCGCCGACGAGGCCTTTGCGCTCGGCGGCAACACGGCAACCGACTCCTACCTGGTCATGGACCGCATTCTGGAGGCGGCCCGGCGCAGCGGCGCCGACGCCATCCACCCCGGTTACGGGTTCCTCTCCGAGAACGCGGAGTTCGCCCAGCGCGTTCTCGATGCAGGCCTCACCTGGATCGGTCCCTCCCCCGAGTCGATCTCCAAGCTTGGTGACAAGGTGCAGGCCCGCCACATCGCCGAACGCGTCGGCGCGCCCCTGGTGCCCGGTACGAAGGACCCGGTCGAATCGGTGCAGGAAGTCCTCGACTTCGCCGACGAATTCGGGCTGCCGCTGGCGGTCAAGGCCGCGTTCGGCGGTGGCGGACGCGGCATCAAGGTCGCCCGGACCCGCGAGGAGATCCCCGAACTCTACGAATCTGCCGTACGCGAAGCCACCGCCGCGTTTGGCAGGGGCGAATGCTTCGTTGAGCGTTTCCTCGATGCCCCGCGCCACGTCGAAACCCAGTGCCTGGCCGACGCCCACGGCAACGTCGTCGTCGTCTCGACGCGTGACTGCTCGCTGCAGCGCCGCAACCAGAAACTGGTTGAGGAGGCACCGGCTCCCTTCCTGAGCCCCGAGCAGAACGAGCGGCTCTATTCGGCGTCGAAGGCGATCCTCCGTGAAGCCAACTACCAGGGTGCCGGCACCTGCGAATTCCTCGTGGGCCAGGACGGCACCATCTCCTTCCTCGAGGTCAATACGCGCCTGCAGGTCGAGCACCCCGTCTCCGAAGAGGTAACCGGAATCGACCTGGTGCGCGAGCAGTTCCGGATCGCGCGCGGTGAAGCGCTGGGCTACGCGGACCCGGAGATCCGGGGCCACTCCTTCGAGTTCCGCATCAACGGCGAGGACGCCGGCCGCGGGTTCATGCCCTCCCCCGGCACCGTACAGACCCTCCGGCTGCCCTCCGGCCCGGGCGTGCGCGTTGATTCCGGCATCGAAGCCGGAGAGGTGGTGGGCGGGAACTTCGACTCAATGCTTGCCAAGCTCATCGTCACGGGCGCCACCCGCGACCAGGCCCTGCAGCGCTCACGCAGGGCACTCGCCGAAATGCAGATCGAGGGGATGCCGACGGTGCTGCCCTTCCACGCCGCCGTCGTGTCCGACCCTGCGTTCGCCCCTTCGGCGGGGCCCTTCCGGGTCCACACCCGGTGGATCGAGACCGAGTTCGACAACCGGATCGCGCCCTGGGTTCCCGACGGCGCCGATCCCTCGGCACCCGAGGACGATGCCCGGCAGCGCATCACCGTCGAGGTTTCCGGAAAGCGGCTCGAAGTCGTGCTCCCGGCCGGCCTCGGCGCGGGCACCCCCCGGCAGGCCGCCCCCGGCAAGCCCCGGAAGTCAACACGGCCCCGTGCCGGGGCAGTCGTTGCCAACGGAGACGAACTCACCTCGCCGATGCAGGGCACGATCGTGAAGGTCGCCGCCTCCGACGGCGACCGGGTGTCGGAGGGAGACCTGATCGTCGTGCTTGAAGCGATGAAGATGGAACAGCCCCTCACCGCCCACAAGTCAGGCACTGTCGCGGGGCTGACCGCCGCAGCGGGCGACACAGTCTCGGCCGGTACGGTGATCGCGGCAATCCGCGATTGACCGCCGCAGCGGAGGGTCAGCCGTTGTCTTTTCCGGCTTTCTCCCCGGCCTTTTCGGCTGCTTTCTCTGCCGCCTTCTCTCCGGCTTTGTCGAACTTCTCCTGCATTTCCTTCTTGAACGAGTCAAGGTCGGGCTTGTCAGGCTTATCCGGTTTGTCGGGCTTGTCCGGCTTGTCAGGTTTATCCTCGTCGGAGTTCCCGCTGCCGGGGTCCGGCTGATCCTCCTCCGGGGCCTCGGGCTCGGCGGGCGCGGGTTCCTCGACGCCCGGTTCCGGGTCCGCGGGCGCGGGTGCCGGTACTTCGGGCTCGGGAGTCGGCACCGGAACCGGAGCCGGAGCCGGCGGAGCTGACTCGACCGGCGCGGGAGCGTCGTCCCCCGCCGCACGGAGCGACTCGATCACCTCGTCGATGCGCGCCGTAATGCGCGCGGCACGGTCCAGTGAAACCGACCCCTCGGCCTGCGCCGTGTCAACGTCGCCGCGCAGCCGCTCCGCCCGCGCTATCGCCGCCGCCTCGTCACCGGAGGCCGCCAGTGAGGCTACTTCGCGGACAGCGGCCTGGAGCCCCTCCGCGGCGGCCGGGTCAAGGGCCGGGCTCCCGCAGCCCGAGAGCAGGAGGCCTCCGGCGAGGACTGCGGTCAGGCCGAGCCGCTGCGGGCGGCGGTGCGGAGCGTTGAGTTTCACGGAGTCACGCTTTCGTAGAGTTCCTTGAGCTTTTCACCGGCCGGCCCCGACACCGCGGGCAGCGGCTCGGGCGTGGCCCGCCTTTCGGGGACCAGCGTAACGGCGGCGGCGAGCACGGCGACTACCAGCAGCGCGGCCGCCATCAGGATTAGACCCACCCGGGTCCGCCTGCGCCTGCCCCGGGTTCCCGCCGCGTTTCCGCGCGGTTGCCGGGAACCCTGGGCCGGGTTTCCTGAGACGACGCCCCCTCGGGCAGGGCCGGCCGTCGAATAGCCGCCCGCGACGGGGTCCGCGTGCGGAGCCCGGTTCCAGTCGGCTTCCCCGTCGTCGTCAACCGTCAGCGGCGGAAGCTGCGGCCGGCGCCCTGAGTCACCCTGGAGCCCCACCGGATGCCCCGCTGGAACCTCCGGGCCGCCGGCGCGGGGAGCGTGCGCCGGGGAGTGCCCCGCCGCGGCGTCCTGGTGAACCCGCTCGAAAGCCTCGGTGGCCGGTTCCACCCGGCCGCTGCCAGCCGGCGCTGCTTGCTCGGCGCCCCTCAGCGGTGCCGTTGCGGCCGCGGCGCCGGCAGCCGGTGAAGGCGCCGTTGCGTCAGCGGCACTTTCCGCCGGGGCCGCCACTGCCCCGTGCGGCCGCAGCACACTCGTCGGGGACGTGAGCGGCACCGCGGGGACAGGCGGCGGAGGGAGCACGGGAGACGGCCCCGGGCGCGCGTGCAGCGCGCCGAACGCAGCGGCAACAGCCTGGGCGTCGGGGCGCGCCGCGGGGTCATCGAGTGTCATCGCGGCAAGCAGTTCGGTCAGCTCCGGACCGGCCGACGCCGGTATGGACGGGCTGCGCTGGAGCCGGGCCAGGGCGCTCTCCACGCCGGTGCCCGGGAAGGCGCGTTCGCCGGCGAGGCTTTCGATCAGGACGAGCCCCAGCGAGTAGATGTCCGTCGCCATGCCCACGGCGTCCCCGCGTGCCTGCTCCGGACTGAAGTACGCGGCGCTGCCGATCACCTGCCCGGTGGCCGTCATGCCGCCGCCGTCGAAGAAGCGCGCTATGCCGAAATCGGTCAACAGGTAGGTGAAGATCCCGCTGTCCGGGTCGGCGTCGCGGGTGAGGATATTCGACGGTTTGATATCGCGATGCACCACTCCGCGCTGGTGGATGTGGCTCAACGCCCGCGCGAGGTCAAGGCCAAGATGGCGCACCCCTTCACCGTCGAGCGGGCCCCCGCGCAGCAGCTGCCCGAGGTCAGGGCCCGGAATGTACTCCATCACGAGGTAGGCGCTGTCGCCCGGCCGCTCCCCCGTGTCCATGTCGAGCACCCGCACCAGGCCCGGATGGTCGAGGCCCGCGAGCAGCCGGGCCTCCGCTGAGCCGCGGGCAATGCCGTCGGCCGTGCCCGGCCGGAACACCTTGACGGCGACGTCGCGGTCGAGCCGGATGTCCCGCGCGATGTATACATCAGCCATCCCGCCGGCCCCCACGCGGCGGCCCAGGGCGTAGCGGCCACCCGCCAGTGTCTCCCCAGTCATGCACGCAGTCCTTATCGTAAGCCAGCTTCGTTTATCCGATTGTACGGGCAGGCCGGCGTTCCCCGGCAACGGGATCGCAAGCACAAGCGGCGGCGGGGGGGGGGGGGGGGGGGGGGGGGGGGGGGGGGGGGGGGGGGGGGGGGGGGGGGGGGGGGGGGGGGGGGGGGGGGGGGGGGGGGGGGGGGGGGGGGG
>NZ_JBZCNJ010000008.1:0-223713 GCF_058269255.1 Arthrobacter sp. TJ-217 | reverse complement strand
TCAGCACCTTCGGTGCTTCCTCGGGGGCGTCCTTGGTGGCGGCCGAGGAGGTGCAGGCGGTGAACGCGAGCGACGCGGCCAGCGCGGTGGTGATGACCGCGAATTTGGGGGTGTATTTCATGTCAGTGCTCCGATTCGGTGGAGGGGGTTGTTCCTGATGCTGCGCGCCTCCGGCGCCGGTGCGCCCGGACAAGGAGTGCCACGCTGACGAGGATGACGACTCCGGAGGGGATCGAGAGCGCCAAGATGGGAACCACCGTGGTGGTCAGGACGTTGGCGGCCAGTGCTGCGGTGAGTACTGCCCAGAGCACGATGGTGCGGCCGGGTTCATGTCCTTGGACATGGGGATGGTGGGTCATGTGAAAACCATTCGGGTTGGAGGGCTAGTTGGTTGGTGGGTGGGGGGTGGTGGGTTAGAGGCTGCGGCGTTTCAGGGCGAGGGCGGCGCCGGTCAGCAGAAGCGCGGTCAGGACGGTGAGGGTTCCGAGAGAGCCCGCGCCGGCGAGTGCGTTGGGTGCGCTGATCAGGGCGTGGGATAAGGTCACGGGCATCAGCTGGGCCCAGATCGGAGAGGTCCCGGTGGCGAGCTGGATGATTCCCAGGAGGAGTGGTTCCAGGACCAGGACGGCGAGCATGACCAGGACCGCGGTGAGCTGGTTCCGCAGCAGCAGACCGACGGCCAGTCCGATCAGGCTCAGGAACGTGATGGCCAGGACGCCGCGGCCAAGGGAGCCCAGAATGTCGGGCAGGGCCGCGGCCAGGGCCGTTCCGTCAAGGATCAGCGTGAGGACCAAAGTGATGACGGACACGGCGGCGAGGATCAGTCCTGTTGCGGCGCCGATCAGCGCGGTGGCCCCGGTCTTGGCCAGGACGATGCGCTCACGGCGCGGTTGGGCCAGTGCCGTACCGACCATGCCGCCGAAGCGGAAATCGCTGATCCCGGCCAGGACGCCCAGGAGGATGACCGCGATCAGGACAATCCCGAGGGAACTACTACCTCCGAGGAGGTTCAGCACTGCCAGCTGCTCGGAGGCCAGCGTCATATCGATGACCGTCCCGCCGGCGGCTTCCGGGCCCGAGGCTCCGCTCTGGGCGAGGTAAGGATCCAGGACGGTGGCGAAGAGCTGCGTGGCAACCAGGCCAAGGGCCGCGATGAGGACCGCGATCCGCGTCGCAGGGATGGTGGTGAGTTTGAGGATTTCAGCGCGCAGCATGGGTGGTCCGTTCGGAAGAGCTGATCATGGAGAGGTAGAAGTCCTCAAGGTCGCCCTCGGAGGCGGCGAGGGCCTCGGTGAGCGTGGTCGCTGAGCGCACCTGCCCATCGGCGATGGCCACGATGTCATCCGCGATCTGCTCCACATCGGCGAGGATGTGGGAGGACAGCAGGACACTGCCGCCATGGTCGGCGAAGGAACGCAGGTAGTGCTTGAGCCAGTAAATGCCGGCAGGATCCAGGCCGTTGGCCGGCTCATCGAGCACCAGGATCTTCGGATCACCCAGGATCGCCGCAGCGATGGCAACACGCTGGCGCATGCCCAGGGAGTAATCACGGATCCGGCGGTCGGCGTCGGCGCTCAGGCCCACAATATTGAGCACCTCCTCCACACGGGCCACCGCATGGTAACCCTGCGCGGCGGCGATCCTCAGGTGCTGGCGTGCGGTGCGCCCGGGGTGAAGACCGCCCGCATCCAGGACCGCTCCAACGACCCGGGTGGGATCGGACAGGTCGCGGAAAGGCTTCCCGAACACCAGCGCGCTCCCGGCATCAGCGGCGATCAAACCCAGCAGCATACGGATCGTGGTGGTCTTACCGGCACCATTGGGCCCAAGCAGGCCCGTGATGCGGCCGGCGCCGACGCTGAAGCTAACATCCTCGACCCGGCGGACACCGCGGAAGGACTTCGAAAGGTGCTCAACGAGGAGGGGTTCAATCTCTTGCGTGCTCATACTTCCAAGATGCCAGCTGCGCGCCCCCCGCACCCCAGCCCCAGGGACAGTCCTTCACTAGCCCCAAGACCAGTCCTTCACTAGCCAAAAGGACAGTCTGCAGCCGTCCGAGCCACGCACCCGCTGTGGTGCTCCCCCGATGCCCTATTCCGTTGACTCAGCCCAGGAATATAAAACAACAGTGCCGTCACCACGGATACTTCGCGCATCTCATGTTGATACCGATGAAAGACTTCCGCTAGCCGGCCCGGGGGTCTCTTCAGTCGTGAGCAGTGGAAACCTGCTTACGGGTTCGAGCATCTGCTCCCTGGCGTACTGGAATGTAATCATCACTACGGCGACAGTGGGTGTGGCGAGGAAGGCCCCTTCGATTCCGAACAGGGATGCGCCGGCTGCTACACCGATGAGAACCACTGCAGGATGAAGCTTCAAAGATCGTCCGACCAGCAGTGGTTGAAGTACGTTGCTCTCAAGCTGCTGCACAAGCAGGACCAGGCCCAGCACGATCAAGGCTGTGATCCATCCTTCCGTAAGGAGTGCCACGATCGAAGCGAGGAGCCCGGTGGTTACTGCCCCAATAACCGGAAGGAATCCGCCGAAGAAGATCAACACCGCAAGGGGTAGAGCGAGCGGAACGCCGAGGAGCCAGAGACCGATCCCGATGAAGACGGCGTCAACAAGTGCTACTGCTGCCTGTGAGGATATGTAGGCCGATAATGTCCGCCAACTCCTCGATGTCACTTCCGCGGTATGAACGAGAGCCGTACCTGTTGTCCACCGCAGAAGCCACCCCGAAAACCGGTCTCCGTCCTTCAAGCAGAAGAAGGTGAGAATCAACGTCAGCAAGAAGGTCACGGTGAGGGAACCGACTGTTCCCAAGCCGAGGGAAACCTGCGTCAGGACCTGACCCGCGTTCTCCTGCAGCCAGGTAACCGCTGGCTTCAGGACTTCGTTGAGGTCCGCTTTCGAGAAGGACAAAGACTCAGCGAAAGCCTCAAGGTTCTGAAGGTTCGCGGCCATCTGCGTTGACAGCTCTCGCACCCCGTTCATGGACAACGCCGCGGCAGCCCAACCGATCCCGGCCGCAGCACCCGCCAACGCGACAATGGTGATGGCCGCCGCTGCGGCCGCTGGCATAGCGCGACGTAAGAACCGCGTGACCGGCCAGAGGACCGAGGTCAGCAGCAACGCGAGAATGAGTGGGAGAACCACCACCCACACCTTCGACAGCAAGTAACAAACCCCAATGACCGCGGCGGCGAGGATGAGTGCTCTGCCCGAAATTGCCGCTGCAGCTGTCAGTGCGGAGAGTAACGCTCCGCTGCGGATCCGTCGTATTGGCAAAGATTTCGTGGACGCAGCTGGCGTCACATCCTTGTCGTCCTCCATCACCTGATTTTGCTGCTTAGACATGCTTTTCCTTCTTCAATGCCGAATGACTCTTCCCTTGGCCGGTGCAGGTTCGTGATGAACGAATCTGAGTTGTCGGGTTGGTTTGCAGGGATGCTGAGGGCGTCGAGGAGGTTCCAGTACTGCGAATCGGTCGCCAGCAGTTCCTGATGTGTACCGAATGCACGGATCCTCCCTCGATCCATAAGGTAGATGCGGCCGTTAGAGGCTGCGGCGTTTCAGGGTGAACGCGGCGCCGGTCAGAAGAAGCGCGGTCAGGACGGTGAGGGCTCCGGTAGTGGCTGCGCCGACGGTGAAGCTAACATCCTCGACCCGGCGGACACCGCGGAAGGACTTCGAAAGGTGCTCTACGAGGAGGGGTTCATTCTCTTGCTTGTTCATACTTCCAAGATGCCAGCTGCGCACCCTCCGCACCCCAGCCCCAGGACCAGTCCTTCACTAGCCATAAGGACCAGTCCTGCACTAGCCAAACGGACAGTCCTTCACTAGCCAAAAGGACAGTCTGCAGCCGTCCGATTGGTGGGACCTTTCCCGGCCTTGACGGGGCGTCCGGGTATGCCGGTGCGTTCGTGGTTGACTTATCCCGTGAAGTCCATGCGAGCCCGGCGAAGGGCCCGAGACAGCGCGGCCGGCGCAACGTCGGAGTCCGAGCATCCACGGTCACTCCAACGCGTGGTTGCCCTCCCCGCCGTCGTCCTCGCGGTCGCGATCGCCAACCTCATCATCACAAGCATCGATCCCTCGGTGCCGCGTCAGCCACTGCTTCTGACGGCGCTGCAGGCGGCTCTCGTAGCCGGGCAGGCCGCTGCACTTCTCTTTCGCTACCGTGCCCCAGCGCCGGTGTTCGCGATCGTCGTGATGCTGCAGACGGTTCTCCTCGTCACCGGCGGGGCGGACCTGGGGCTCGGGACCCTGGCGGTCGTGGTTTCCGCCTTTTACCTCATTCGGTGGGCACCACGGCCCCGGGCGTGGTACGTCCTGATGGCACTTGCGCTCACGAGCAGCGCCCTCGTCCTTGGGGTGGCACTGGGCGGAACCCAACCCCCGCTGCTCGTCTTCGCCCTGATCGCCGGGCGTCTGTTCTTCGAGTTTGCGGCACCGGCCCTGGCCGCTGAACTCGTCCGCAACCGCGCTTACCTCGCCACTGCTGCGCGTGAGCGGGACGAGATGATCCGCCGTGAACAGGTACGGGATGAGGCTCAGCGCCGGCGGGCCGAGCAGACCGCCCTTGCCAGGGAGCTGCACGACATCTCAGGACACCACCTCTCCGGCATTATCGTGACGGCGCAGGCGGCAGGAACACTGATCGAGAAGGATCCGTTGCGCACACGGGCCATGCTCCGTGAACTCGAAGGAGAGGCCCGGGCGATGATGGTCGATCTGCGCAGGACTGTCGGGCTACTCCGCCCGGACCCAGAAACCGAAGGTGCCACCGGTGATATCCGGGCGTCCATCGGCACCCCGGGACTGGGTGATCTCCCGGAGCTGATCGATGCCGCCGTGCGCCGCGGACAGAGCGTCACTTTCGAATCGACAGGGGAAGCATCCCATCTCGGGCCCGTCGCCCAGGCGACCGTCTACCGCGTGGTGCAGGAATCGCTGGCCAACGCCGCACGCCACGCTCCAGGGGCTAAGTGCATGGTGACGATCGAGTACCTACCCGAGGCCACTGTCCTGACCGTGGAAAACACGTCGAGCCTCCACTACCGGGATATCACCTACGCTCAGCCGATACCGGTTCACGACCGGGCAAACCATGGATACGGGCTCGTCGGCATGCACGAGCGGGCGAAACTCATCGGAGCCGAACTGACCACCGGGCGTACGGAAACCGGCGGCTGGAGCAACCGGCTACGAATCCCGAACCTCGTACAAGGAGCACCACAATGATCCGTGTCCTGATCGCCGACGACCAGGTCATCGTTCGGGCCGGACTATCGATCCTGCTCGACTCAGCCGCCGACATCACCGTCGTCGGGGAAGCCGAAAACGGTCGGGAAGCCATCCGGCTGACCACGGAGCTTCGCCCCGACGTCGTGTGTATGGACATCCGCATGCCCGTCATGGACGGCGTCGCCGCGACACGCATCATCTCCGCCGATGCCACCCTGAGCAGCGAGATCCTGATCCTCACCACCTTCGACATTGACGACGACATTTTCTCCGCTCTCGAAGCAGGGGCCGCGGGCTTCCTCCTCAAAGGCGCCGACGAGGACACGCTGCTCAACGCCATCCGCTCGGTCGCACAGGGCGATGGAACCCTCGACCAGCGGCTGACACGGCGAATCCTGCAAGAGTTCGTGCAGCGCCGCCCATCGACACCGCCGGCCGGGATGCGCACGCCGCTTCCTTCGCCGCTCACCGACCGGGAAATCGACGTCCTGCAACTCCTCGCGCAGGGCCTCTCAAACGCCGAAATCGCTAAACAACTTTTCGTGGAACAATCCACCATCAAATACCATCTCGCCCATCTGCTCCAGAAAACCGGCGCCCGCGACCGCCTCCAGATTGTCCTCTGGGGCATACGCACAGGAACCGTCAGCATCGAGTAACAGGCGAGCCGGCCTCCACTGTCGTCCCCAAAATCCGGGCGCGGTGGGAGGCGACGCGCACCGACGCGCAGTTCGACCTGGAACAAGTAAGGCGAGTGGAAGCCGCTGTGGAAGGTGCAGAACTGGCGGTGACAGCGCTCCGGCAGAGGGACGACCGTGTGGGCGTCAGCTTCCCCCTCCGAGCTCTGCTGCCACCCCGGTTGGTGTCAGCAGAGCCCGGCCAGGACCCCTTGCAGTGGCAGGGGTCATTCCACCGCGAGACCCGCGACGGGGGAGAGGCGGGCTGCCCGTCGGGCCGGGAGGACCGAGGCCAGCAGGCCGGCGGCCACGGCGGCCGCGAGGACAGCCAGGAGCTGCCCGACCGGAATGGAGGGACTGACAGTGGCAATGGCGCCGAGCGCCGACAGGGCGCCGAGCCAGCCATAGACGATCCCAAGAACCGATCCGAGCAGGGCGGCAACGCCTGCGATGAGTGCCGCCTCGATCGCGAGTGTTCCCCGCAGCTGGCTCCGGGTGAGGCCAAGGGCCCGCAACAGCGAGTTCTCCCGGCGCCGCTCCAGGACCGACAGGGACAGGGTGTTGGCGACACCGATCAGGGCGATGAGCACGGCCACCGCGAGCAGAGCGGTCACGATCAGGAGCATGAAATCGATGATCTGGTTGTAGGCGGCCCGTTCGACTGCCGCTCCCGTGACCTGGTACTCAGACACTCCGGTGGTGTCCACGATCCGCGACTGAACCTCGACGATCGACGCGGTCTCCAGACCATCGTCGAGCTTGAGCCAGAAGGTCTGCCCCACGTACGCAGCGAGATCCTGCCCGGTGAGCCTTTGGTCGATCGCGGGGTCTCCCGTCTCACCGGCATAGTTCAGGAGTGCGTCCGGCGGTGTCCCGCCGAGCTGCTCGGCCGTCTTCGTGGTGATGAGCGGCAGGAAGAGGGAAGCGTCGGTCGGCGTGACGGGCAGGGTCGACGGCCCGCCGCCTCCGTCAAGGGTCACCTCGGTCTGCTTCCAGGCCTGCGGGGCGAGGAGCATGCCGTCGGTCAGCGCCACCCCGGTGGAGCGGAGGACGGCAGAGACCGCCTCAGCGTCGGCTGCGTACACCAGTTGCCCGCCGTCGTCGGAACTGGTCAGCATCACAGGGGTGAGCTCGACGACGTTCTGCACGCCGTCCACCCGCAGCAGGGTCGGGGCGTCCAGGCCTTCCGGTTCCACGGCAGGGCCGTCCGGTCCGGCCGCAGCCGTACCGGACCCCGCCACCGCGAGGTCGACGGCGTAGTTCCCGTCCAGTTCGCGATCGAACGACGTCCGCGCGGTTTGGGCGCCGACCATCATCATTGATACGAGGGTCACCCCGACCATCAGGGCCACCGAAGACGCGGTCGTCCGTGCGGGATTCCGCAGCACATTGACCGACGCGAGCGTACCGGCCACTCCAAGCGGCCGGGCGATACGCCCGACCACGGCGACGCTCCGGGGGATGAAGAAGGGTGCGAGGAGGACGATGCCGAGGAATGAGAACGCGCCACCGACAACCGCGGGGACGATGCTGGCCTGCAGGGAGCCGAAGAGGAGCAGGGCACCCCCGGCGGCAATTAATGCGACCCCGCCGGCCAGCCGTGTCCTGCCGCTCCTGCTCCTCACCGGCGTTGGATCGGCGGGACGGAGCGCGGCAAGCGGGGCGACCCGCGTGGCCGCCCGTGCAGGGGCGAACGCTGCGAGGATCGTCATCACGACGCCCACGGCCATACCGATCAGGACCGCTGACGCGGGTACAGAGAGCACGGCGAAGGAACCGAAGCCGGTTCCCTGTGCCAGGCCAACGAGGATCGCCATGACGCCGACCGCAAGGAGGACGCCGAGCACGGCGGATACCAGTCCGACGATGGCCGCTTCAACGAGCACCGAGGTTCGCACCTGCCGCTGTTCCGCCCCGATGGTGCGCAACAGGGCCAGCTCCCGCGTGCGCTGCGTCACCAGGACGGAGAACGTGTTCGAGATGACGAGCCCGGCGACGATCACGGCCACACCAGCGAAGGCCAGCAGGATTCCGGTGAGCCTGTCCGTGCCGTCGGATAACGCGGCGACGTCGCTCACCGTCTGGTCGGACGCCGTCTTCACAACCGGTTCCACTCCCTCCGGAGTGTCTCCGAGGGTTGCAATGACTTCGCTGGTGACGGCGGCGGCATCGGCGCCGGGGGAGAGCGCGAGCTGGACCCTCTGGAAACCCGCGACGTCGCCGGTGAGTTCCCGCACCACCGCCGGTGACGCGAGGACCTGGACGGCATGGGCTACCGTGGGATCGTCACTGGGCTCGATAAGGCCCGTGACGGTCAAGGCGTTCAACGGTGAGGTGGAGGGTGCCCCGGAATCGACGGCGACCGTGTCACCCGGCGCGACATTGAGCCGCGCCGCTGACGCCGCGTCGAGGGCCACCTCCTGCACCCCCGAGGGGTAGGACCCGCGGTCGATAACCGCAGTCTCCAGCTGTTCCGGCGCGGTGGAGGTTAGAACGGCGCGGGAGGCTTGCGAACCTGTGGTGAGCTTGGTGAAGACGCGCTCGAGCGGATGGACTGCCTCGACCCCTGGTACCGCGACCAGGTTATCGACGGCGTCCGCGGACAGATCCCCGCCGTCGGCCCCGGTAATGACAAGGTCGGCCCGTGCGTAGGACGCACCGATGCTTTGGGCGAGGCTCGCCTTGGTGGTTGCGCTGACCATGAGTGTCGCGGACAGGAAAGCGACGCCGAGCATGACGGCGAGTCCGACGGCGATGAAACGGCGGGCATGAACACGCAGCTGCGCAAGGGCTACCTGCAGCACGTCAGGCCCCCAGCTTCGCGAGGGCACCGAGGATAGCGTCCGGGGTTGACTTCTCGAGTTCGCCGACCAGTGCGCCGTCCTTCATGAGGACGACCCGGTCTGCGTAGGATGCCGCGACCGGGTCGTGGGTGACCATGATGATGCTTCGGCCCATTTCCCGGGAGCTGCGGCGCAGCAGGGACAGCACCTCGGCGCCCGTGGCCGTATCGAGGTTTCCCGTCGGTTCGTCTCCGAAGATGACGTCGGGGCGGGTCAGCAGGGCCCGTGCCACGGCAACGCGCTGCTGCTGGCCTCCGGAGAGCTCGTGCGGACGGTGGGAGAGACGGTCGGTCAACCCCAGCGAAGAGGCAATCTGCTGCAGCCAGGCCCTGTCCACCACCCCTCCGGCCAGGGCCACCGGCAGGGTGATGTTCTGCTCGGCAGTCAGGGTCGGCACCAGGTTAAAGGCCTGGAACACGAAACCGACCCGCTCCCGGCGCAGGCGGGTGAGTTCCGCATCGGCGAGTCCGGTGATCTCGGTCCCCCCGATCCACAGCTGCCCGGTGTCGATGCTGTCAAGACCGGCCAGGCAGTGCATGAGGGTCGACTTGCCCGATCCCGATGGGCCCATGATCGCGGTGAAGCGTTCCCGGCCGAAATCGAGGGAGACATCACGGAGGGCATGGACGGCCGTCCCGCCGTGCCCATAGCTTTTGGACACACCCCGGGCGACGACGGCACTGGCAGGAGTGGGCGAGGCAGCACCCGCGGGGGCACCTGGTGTATTGGTGGAAATGGTCATACTTCCACGCTACGGATCACGGCAGCCGGGGGAATCAGCGCCAGGTCGGAGATTCCGGCGCAGACGGTCATACCAGGGGATGACAGGGCCGGCGCCGACCGTGACCTGCCGGGAACCGGCCCCGGTCAGGGGCGGACGATGCCCGTTTCGTAGGCGATCACCACGGCCTGCACGCGGTCGCGGGCTTCGAGTTTCGCAAGGATCCGGCCCACATGGGTCTTCACCGTGGCCTCCGAAAGGAAAAGCTTCAGGGCGATCTCCGGATTGGAAAGCCCCTGGGCGATCAGTTCGAAGACCTCGTGCTCCCGCGGGGTCAGCCGGGCCACCGCGGCGGCGTGCACATCCTGGGCCGGGGAAGGCCTGCGCAGCATCGGTGCCACGTGATCGAGCAGGCGGCGCGTGGTCGAAGGTGCGATGACCGCGTCGCCCCGGTGCACCGTCCGGATCGCCTCGAGCAGCTCCTCCGGCGGGGCGTCCTTGAGCAGGAAACCGCTGGCGCCTGCCTGGATCGCCGAGAGCGCGTATTCATCGAGGTCGAACGTCGTCAGCACCACAATGCGGGGCAGGACAGCACCGGCTGCCCCGCCGGCAGCGGTGCCGGAGTCCGCCAGGATGCGCCGGGTGGCTTCAATGCCGTCCATGCCGGGCATGCGTACGTCCATCATGATGACATCGGCACCGGTTACGGCGCGTGTCCTGAGCGCCTCCTGCCCGTTGGCGGCCTCACCAACGACCTCAAGGTCAGGCTGGGAATTGATGAGCATGGCGAATCCGCTGCGCACCAGATGCTGGTCATCGACGATGGCGACCCGGATGGGTTCGGCCGCCGGACCAGCCCCGGACGGGATTGTCGGCGGGATTGTCCCTGCGGTGATGTCCACTGTGGTTCTGCTTTCCTTGGATCGGTTGTCCTGGGTGTTGTCCGGATGTTGGAGGCAGCTCAGGCCTGGGTGTACGGGATGAAGGCCTCGACCCGGTAGCCCCCGCCGGAGCGTGGTGCCGCCGAGACGGTGCCGTCGTAGAGGCGCACGCGTTCGGTCATGCCGGTGATGCCCAGCCCGGCTCCCGCGGTGGACGGGTCAGATGCTGCTCCCCGGCCGTCGTCGTCGACCGTGATGGTGAGCCCGCGCGGACCGTACTCGAGGGTGACCGCGGTGGTCGTGTTGGCCCCCGCATGCTTGAGCACATTGGTGAGGGCTTCCTGGACCACCCGGTAGGCGGTCAGTTCCGCACCAAGGGGAAGCGGCCGGCGGGGCGTTCCGATGCGGCGGTAGGAGACACTGACTCCTGCCCGGCCGACCGAGTGAACGAGGGCATCGATGTCGTCGAGCGTAGGAAGCGGGCGCGTTGAGGCGTTCTCGTCACCGCGAAGGACACCGAGCAGGCGCCTCATCTCGCGGAGGGAGCCCCGCCCCGTGTCGGCGATGGTGCCCAGCGTCTTTGCCGCGACGTCCGGTGCCTGCACACTGGCATAGCGTGCGCCATCGGCCTGGGTGATGATCACCGACAGGGAATGGGCGACGATGTCGTGCATCTCGCGGGCGATATGGCTGCGCTCGTCCGCTGCCGCCAGGTCGCGCTCCTGCTGGCGCTCGACCTCCAGGCGCCGGGCCCTGTCCTCCAACGCCTGGTACGTCAGCCGCCGCGACCGGGCGAGATCCCCCATCGTCCAAGCCAGCAATACGACGGAACCGATGATGAACACGGGCGGGACCGTCGGCACCGGCCCTGCGTAACTGGGCCCAAAGAGCGGCCCGTATGACGACTGGAACCCCAGTGCGGACCCCACCAGGGCGGACCCCAGCCCGGCCAGACCTGCCCACCGGGGGGCGTAGGCGGCCAAAGTGTAGACAGTGATAAGGATGACAATCTGCGCCGGTACCGCCGGAATCCCCGCAATCAGCTGCAGCACCGAGACTCCGGCGATGATGCCCGCAGAAAGTAGCATCCGGGAGCGGCGCCAGGCCAGCGGAACCACCAAGGCCGCCGTCAGAGCTACGAGCAGTGGAATTCCGGCCCCTGCGATCGGGGCGGCCAAAACGACAAGGAGGATCAGAGCGAGGCCGGTGTCGACCGTGCCCGGATGCGCGCGCACCCAGCGCGCGAGCCGGAGATGGAAGTCCATGAGAATCACTCTAAACGTGACGCTGCCGCCACCACATCCGACCCAGGGAGGACCTTCCTCACCGGCTGATGCATTCCGGAAGTCCCAATCACCCCCGAGCCGCTCTGGGCAGTGGCTGCAGCTGAACCCGCTGCTGATTTGCCCTGAACCGCGGCGCTGATCTGAGCAACCCCAGAGCAGATCCGGCATACCCGGCCGGATTCGCTCGGAGACCGGGATTGGCTAACCAGCCAGGCGCAAACCGGAGTCCCGGCCCGGTCTCAGCCGTCCGACAGGCGCTCGGTCAGCTCGTCGATGAAGCTTCGAGCTTCGCCTTGCGCCGGATCGTCAGCGGATGCGCGCTTGAGCGCACCCTGGAGGACCTTGGCGGCCTGAGCCACGTCCCCCTTGCTGTCAGCGAGGACGACCGCGTTCTGAACCGCCTCGCCCAACCGGCTGAGCTCGGGAGGCGAGGTCTCCGCGACCCCGTCGCGGAAGAAGCGAAGCCAGTTGCCAGCCGGGTCGACGAGACTGAATCCGCTCAGCCCGCCGGCGTTCTTGCGGGCGCGCGGCCGTGTGATCCTCGGGAAGCCCTTGATCGGCAGTTTTCCGTACGCCTCGCGGAGTCCTGCTGCGAACTCCTCCCAGATCGGGCCCGTGTCGTCGACGATGACGAGGCAGGAGCTGTGCGAGGCCTCTGGTGTGTGGCCGTCCAGTCCGTAGTACTGCAGGTCGAACCCGTGACCGTTGAGGCAGAGGGCCGGGTTCGGTCGAAGTTGGCGGTAGGTGGTGCGGAAGCCCAGGGCGGCGAAAAATGGTTCGATTTCGTCGATGTCGGCGCAAGGCAGCAGGGGGATCGTGCGGGGGTAAGACACGTCAGCACTTTACGCGGGTGCGAGTCGACGATCCAGACGGTGATTGCTCCCGAGGCGGTGGCGGGTCGAAGCGCGCTAGCCTGAACGGCGTGGACCGCATAGACATGGATGACGCTGCGACGCTCGTGACCCTGCTGCACGATGGAAAGCGTTCCTCGTCGCTTCGTGCGCTGCTGCCGGGGTGGGACATGCTGCAGGCCGACGTCCCTTCACGGGAACATCGATGGTGGTGGCCCGACCCATCTAGGCCCCGTCCATCGAAACCGTCGAACTAGAATCGTCGCGCCGCTGAGCATGCGGACGTTGTCGCGGAAAGCGCGTTCAGCACCGCCTTCCGCCGCGTGGTTGGATCATCACCCGCCCAATTTGGGAGTCAGGCACGGCAGACACTGCGCTCGACAGCGAGCGGAGGCTAACAAGGGTAGCCACTAGAAGCTACCCATCGTGGAACGAAATCAATGCTCTGCTGGGGTTGCTTTCCTATTGGGTGTGCCTGTCGAGCCGGTACGGGTCGACGAGGAGGTCCGCGTCCCAGGACCCGGTGGTCGCCGCGGCACGGTAGGTGGCGCGCAAGAACTCGAGCAAGGTGGCGTCGGGGTCCGCCGCCGTCCGCACGGCCTCGTAGGGCAGCAGGAACTGGCGGAATTCGTCGCTGTAGAGCGCCCCTTCGACGCCGATGGGTGCGTCCCGGTACCCCTCCGGCTCGGGATAGGCGTAGGAGTAGAAAGCTCCTTCCTCGCCGCCGCCGGCCCAGAAGCCGCAGCTGGAGAGTTCGTGGGAGTACCCCTCCTCCATGACCCAGTCGGGGCAGTTCGGGGCGCCGCCCGGGTGCGTGGGCGCGGGCCTGCCCGAAAAGCGCGTGCAGGCGAGGTCCATGGCGCCCCAGAAGTAGTGCACCGGGCTGACCTTCCCGAGGAACTCGGTCCTGAAACGGGTGATGACGCGCTCGGCCTGGATCAGCTGGCGCCAGTAGGCGGTGACGGCCTCCGCGTCGTAGGCGGTGTTGGCGTGGTCCGCGGCGAACGGGACGGCGGGATCCACCTCGGTGGGGACGGGGCGAATAGGCGCCTCGATCCCGAGCGCCGCCAGCGCCGCCATGGTCCGCTCGTGAAACTGCGCGACGGACTGCGGCTCGAGGGGCACGCTGCGGTCCTCACCGGAGCTGCTGCGCACCAGCAGGCGGTGCGAGACGACGTCGAACTCGATGTCGAACATGCCGTTTCCATACGGTATCGACGACGTGCCGAGGCCCCGCGGCGTCACGTACAGCGGCACCTGCCACCAGTGATTGACGAGCGGCGCATGCGCCATCCGGATCTTGCCGACAACCTGCAGCCACATGTGCAAAGTGGACTGCGTGTCCTGCCAATCGGCCACGCGCAGCGCAGGCCATCCCTCGGCCGTCGAACTCGACGCAGGACCCGCCTCATCAGTGTGCAGCATAGGTTTCGTTATGTCGTTGTGCATCTTGGTTCCCGTCCTTCGTAGACAAGCGTTTCGGTCTTAGGGCGTGGGCTCTTGGCCTTCTGCAGGGGGATCTGCGCTGCGCAAAAGGCCGTTGGCGATGATGCTGGCGCGGACGATAACGTCCCGCTGTGCGGGATTGTAGAGTGCCTGGATGGCCTCGACAACGGTGTCCTGAGTCACTTCAGCGCTTTTGGTCACGTGATCTTTCGGGTCGCTCAGCCAGGGATAGTCCTTGAGTGTCTTGGCCAGCGTGGGCGCGTAGCGTTCGGCGAGTTCCTGGCGCACACTCTCGTCCGCGTCGGGTGCCAGCGCATCGAGGTCTGCGCTCAGCTCATCCGGGTCCGCCTCCTGCATGTCCCGCAGGTCACTCATCGCCTCTTCGCTGTAGAGCTGGGAGTAGATCAGCACCAGGGACCGGTCCGCCTCCGACATTCGGGCTGCAACGTCCTCGAATCCCGGGGGAACGTCCGTCACCGACGATCCGTGAAGGATTGCCTGGATCTCGGCCCTGGCGCGCTGCAGCCGCTCGATGCTCAACCGGAGGTCGCTGTCGATGGCGCGCAGTGCCTCGGTCGACGACTCGCCATCGACGGCGACCTGGTCGATCTGGTCGAGCGGGACGCCGAGGTCGCGCAGGCGTCTGATCCTCAGGAGGCGAACGAGGTGTCTGACCTGGTATTGCTTGTAGCCGTTGGACATGCGGTCCGGCTGCTCAAGAAGTCCGATCTGATGATAGTGACGCACGGTATTTACGGTCGTCCCCGCCAGATCGGCGATTTCCCGTGTACTCCAACCCATCCCTGTCCCTCCCTCCTGGATCATTTTCGGCAGTTGGTTGTCGATGCGCGCCACGGCGGGTTCGTCATCCGGCCTCGGATCGATTGAACTCAATGTTCTCACCACACGCTCAAGGAAGGAGTTCCCCCGACGTTGGCGGGTTCGGGACGACGGATCGGACCGCATCGACGATCGGCGTCCGACCGCTGGTGACTTCCAGAATCTGCCGGGTCACCTCCGGCTGAAGGAGGAGTTCGGTCAGAACCTCTGCCACATCCTCCCCTGAAATATCCTCATGCACGGCCGCGGGGCCAAGGAAGACCGTCCCTTGGCCCGGGCGGTCCTGCAGGAGGGATGGCCGGAGGATCAGCCAGTCAAGGCCGCTTTGGCTGACTTTGATGTCCACGAGCTTCTTGACCGCGAAGTAGTATTCCTCGTCGTCGCTGAGGTCCCGCTCACGCCAGGCCTCCGGAAATACCGAAACGAGGGCGAATCGTCTGACGCCGGCACGCTCCGCCGCGGCCAGACTTTTGTCGACCGCGACACTGTCGATAGCGTCCGTCTCTTCCTTCGTGCCGCCATTGGAACCCGCTGCGAACACAACCGCATCAACACCGCTCAAGAGGGGTGCCAGAGCTGCCGCATCCATGGCAGCCAGATCGCCGATATATGTGGAGACGCCGCGTACCTCCAATCGGCGTTGCTGGTCTTCGGTGCGCACTAGCCCGGATACCTGGCTGCCCCTCTCAAGCAGACGTTCCGCAAGGAGCCCACCCACGGCACCGCTGATACCAATAATGAAGACTTTCACAGGCTCACTCCCTAACGTAGATATCGGACTCCGGCCGTCGCACGCCTTACCAGCCGAGCAGGCCCAGTACTCCGGTCGCGGCCGCGGCGACCGCGGCGGTCCACACGATGATGGCGATTGCCTGCCACAGCAGCACCCGCTGCTTGCTTACCCCTGAGGCGACGAAGAACGCTGCGGTCAGTTGCGTGGGAAGGGCCAGCGGCGCCAGCATGCTTGCCCCGGGCACACCGAACCTGGTCAGCCATCCCCGCAGGCGGGTTTGGCCCTTGGCCTGCCGGGCCGACCGCGGGGTCGATCCCGGAGTCGATCCCGGGGCCTCGAGCGTCTGGACGGTGCCGCCGGGTCCGCTGCGGCCTGCCCGCCGCGCGATGACCTGCTGGCGGAGGCTCGAGCTGAGCAGCACCACCACCAGGACGCTCAGGAAATTGCCCACGGCGCCGGCGATCCCTGCAATGATCGGGTTGACTCCCGCGATGATGCCCAGGGCCGCCGAGCCTTCGCCCTCGACATAGGGGATCATCCCGACAAGGCCCACACCGAGGGGCTGCAGGACCTCCGGGACCTGATTCACGAAGTCCTGGAGGCCTTCAAATAGAGTAGCCATGCTTATCTTCCTTACGTTTCCGGCCGGGAGTTCCCTCGCCGCCGGCCTGGTCGGGCCGTCGTGTGAAGGCCCTGAATGTTCTGACGTCGTCATTGAAGACCCTGTGCCAACAACACAGTCAAGGGCATGTGACCAAACCCACGTTGCAGGAGCCGCGGACGGTGTTGGACTCCGGGAGCCCCTGCGTTATCATCACCCCGCGCAGCGCAGATGGACGGATCGACGAGGCAGCGGAAGGGTACCGCAGAACCCGCCACGGTATGTGTGTGTCACGCTGCCGACGCCGCTAGAATTCAGCGCGCCAGCCGCGGATGAGCTGGGCGACCTCGTCGAGGTTCGATTCCAGCAGGAAGTGCCCTCCGTCAAGCAGCTGCACCTGGGCGTGAGGGGCGTCCCTGAGAAACGCCTTGGCACCGTCCGGGCCGAAGATCTCGTCGTTCCCGCCCCAGACCGCCAGGACAGGAATCTGCGATTCACGCAGCCACTGATGAACCGCCGGGTACAGCGTACGGTTCGTGTGATAATCACCGAACAGAGCCAGCTGCACCCGGTCCATCCCTGCCCGGCCCAGAAGGGCGAGGTCATGCTCCCACGCGTCCGGATCAATCGTGGTCACATCGGGGACCCCGTGCTTGTACTGCCATTCCACGGCTTCCCGTTCGAGCGCCGGCCGCAGAGCGAGCTCATTCGCGGGGGACGGGTCGGCGCCATACGCCCAGATGGGAGCCCAGAAGTCCGGCACGAAGCCTTCCTCATAGGCGTTGCCGTTCTGGGAGATGACCCCTTCAATCGACCCTGGGTTGGCCAACGCGAGCCGCCATGCGATCGGTGCTCCGTAGTCCTGGGTATACACGGTGTACTTTGTGACGCCAAGGCCCGCCAACAGCCCGGCCGTTATGTCCGCCAGCGAGTCGAAGGTGTATTCAAACTCATCCACCGACGGCGCCGAAGAGCGTCCAAAGCCGATGTGGTCGGGCGCGATGACGTGATACTCGTCCGCCAGGGCGGGGATGAGGTGCCGGAACATGTGGGAACTGGTCGGGTATCCATGCAGGAGAAGCAGGACGGGCGCACCCACCGGCCCGGCTTCCCGGTAGAACATGCTGAGACCGTTGACTGTGGCGACGCGGTGATGAACTGTAGCCAAGACTAACTCCTAAAATGGTCTATACTGGTTAGTGGAAATGTAGCACAAACGTTGACACCCTCTACAGGTGAGCAACGCGAAAGGGTGAGGATGGTTTCACAGAGCGCGGGCCCGGACGAAGACCTTCTCCTGGCCTTGCTGAACAGCGCCCCCGCCGTCAGCGGCCGGATCACGGAGGAGCTCCATGCAGGAGCAGCCGGAGAATTTGCGGTGAGGTTCGGCGGTGCCGGCTCCGATGCCGAGCTGCAGCATCTGCGGCTCATGAGGCAGGTGCTTCAAGACGTCATCCGGGGGGCCGAAGGGGCGACCGGGCGCCTGGCCGAGTTGCTCTCCGATATCTCTCTCGTGCCGGAGCCGTCTCCGGCAGGTATCCAGTGGCGGCTGGAAGCGGATCCGCCGAAACGACTCGCAGCACGTGCGGCCCTGGCGTGGTCCCGCTTCGCTGAGTCGACACCGGGTCGGCTCAAGGCGTGCGCGAACAGCGACTGCAACCTGTTCTTCATCGATCGCAGTCGACCGGGAACCGGTAGGTGGTGCTCGATGACCACGTGCGGGAACCGAATGAAAACCCGCGCGCATGCCCGCCGCCAGCGGACCAGCCGGGCCACGGACGCCCATTGACGCGGGGTCCGGATGGAGGCACGCGGTTCCCCGGTCCAGCCAAACCCAAAATAGAATGCGTCCTCAGCCACCTGGTCGACCGTGGCTCCTCTGGGGCTCATTGCCCAACGGGCGACGGGAATTCTGTCACCGGCGTTGAGGAAGACCCAGTCATCGTAGAGCAAAGGTTAGGGGAGGATCACGACGCGTTGGCAGGCAAGAACCCCGACCAGAGCTTGGCGGCTCGGGTCCCGCAGGGCTCTGCTCAGCCGGCTGTCGTGGCCGCACCGTTGGGCGGTTCGAAAAAAATCACTCGTCTGATGGCACGCCCGTCGGCAAGTTCGTCCATGGCTTTGTTGATTTCCTTGAGCCTGATTCGGGAGGCGATCAGTTTCTCGACAAGGAGTCTTCCTTCGCGCCAGAGCTGCGCATACTTGGGAATATCGCGTGCCGGTACAGCTGAGCCCGGGTAGCTTCCTGTGGCAGTGACATCGAGTACGTCTGCCCGAGGACCCAGTTCATCGATGGAGCGAGTCGTTCCTCCACGACGCTCGGCTCGTCTGCCTGAGGTGCGAGCTGGGGCACCAAGTCGATGTCCGACCAGTCGTCCTCAGTGTCCCGAGCGGCCGAACCCGCTAACGCGGCACCGGCAATACGCGGATCTTATCGTGCTGGAGTGATCAATTCTGCTTTCAGCTCCGAACGCTCTGCTGACGTAAACATACGAACTAATCAACTCCAGAAACAAGCCGCAGGCACCGCCCGCAATCCGTTCCCCATCTGCAACAGTCACGAGCTTGAGCAGCATGGCGGGCATCGCCTCCCACACTTGCTACCCTTCCAGAATGGAAGCCAAGTCGCGTCGATTGTCCACTAGCACTGAACGGCGTGCCGAGATCATTGATGCAGCTCTTGTGGTATTCGGTGTTCGTGGATATTACGGCACGACGACAGCCGCCATCGCTGCAGCAGCTAATTTGTCTGAGGGTTACCTCTACAAGATCTGGCCGAGCAAGGAGGCTCTCTTTGTCGCGGTCCTTGACGAGGTCAAGCTGCGTTTAAGGGCAGGGATCCTGGAAAGTCTTGAAGGCTTCGAGGCGTCCGGACACCCGTTCTCGGCAGGTGATGTATTGCGAGAACGCGCTGTGCGTACGGGGATTGATCGAAATGCGGCGATGGTCCTGCTTCATGCGACCGCCGCATCTTCCGTGCCGGCGCTTCGTCAGGCCGTGGCTGAATGCTATTCCGACCAAGTCGATTTTCTACGTCGACGCCTTGGTGCGACGGACGTAGAAATTCAGCAATATCTTGCCATTGGTCAACTCATCAACAGTGTCAATGCGTTGGATCCCACCCCGGAAGAAAGGAGTGCCTGGGCCGACAGTCTTCGAGGGTCAGGCGTGTGAGCTGCGGCTCTGTGCTCCCTCTAGGACATCCTGTCGTCCCTCGGCCCAACTCAGAGATGCCGTCATGCTTTGAATTCTCCAACTACCTTCCCGGACCACCATTTCGACTTCCCACTGACCTCCGTTTTTTGTAAGTTCGCCGGTTCCCCCTTCGGTCGGGCGAGCAAGGAGATAAGCCAGTACATTTGCCGAGACGTGAGCAACGTCTCCAATCACCGAGGCTCGAATGCCTCCGAGGACATGCTGTGACGCTTCCAACGGGTCGAGACGTTCCCGCCAGTTCTGTACAAGTTCGGTTCGGCTGATAACCGAACTTGTGCCTCGGGCGCGTGAGTAATCGAGGCTGACTTCCTGTGTGAAGAGAGCCTCGAGGTCCTGCCACTGCCGGCGGTCAACGAACCACGCCATCGTTGACAGTGCATCGCGTGCCGCCTCTTGGTCGGGACCTGCCCCTTCTCGGTTCTGCAATTCATCGGAGTGTGACCTGATGTACTGCTCGAGCTGATGAGCTGGGCGCCCGAGGAGCCGTTCGACGGTGTCTGTGACACGATCCTCAGCGCCGGCGGCAACAACCCGGTCCAAGGCGGCAAGTTCCCGAGCAGGAATGGCGGGAACACCGCTTTCCACCAGGAAGGATGCGAACTCATCAATATCCAAGGCAAGATGAGATACCTGGTGGCTTACTTCGCGCGAGATGAGCGAGGCCATCTCACGGAAGCTATGGGTGCTGGGCCCTGTCAGGACATGATCACCGGCGGGGAACGCTGCCTTGTCCTCCTGCAGTATCTTCACGGCGACCTCAGCGATGTCGTCTGGATCGATGAACGCCACCTTCGCCTCGCCGGTAGCGGAGACAACGACGGCGCGGTCACGAATGGCGCGTGCAAGCGGTGTGGAGCCGATCATGTTGGACATGAACCAGGAGGGCCGCAAGATGGCGACCTGTTCGAACTCGGAGCGCACGTACCGCGCGATCTCGATCAGAGGATGCCGGATGGACTCATCATCGGTCGGAAGCGAGGAAGAACTTAGGACAACGACCCGTTTTACTCCGTTTGCCTTCGCGACAGCAGTGAAGGCTTTGACCAGATCGAGCGCTGCAGGCTCGGCAACAGGAGCAACGAGATAGAGGGCACTGCACCCTTTGCTAGCAGCCGCGTACGTCGTCGGATCCGACCAGTCAAACGTCACG
The DNA here is from genome assembly GCF_058269255.1 of Arthrobacter sp. TJ-217. Classification (NCBI taxonomy): domain Bacteria; kingdom Bacillati; phylum Actinomycetota; class Actinomycetes; order Micrococcales; family Micrococcaceae; genus Arthrobacter; species Arthrobacter sp. TJ-217. The sequence goes on along the minus strand of NZ_JBZCNJ010000008.1, from coordinate 203,218 downwards.
AGATTACGGTTGCTGCCAGGGGACCTGGTTGCGCCCCGAGCCGCTACTCCTGCTTGGAGAAGGAGCCTGAGCACCCGACTCCCCGTCGTACCTGTTGCACCTGTCACAAGGACGGTGCCTGAGTTTGCCGCAGGACTATTCATTACTATCTCCTCATCGTTGCACTGGACCATGTTCTGTCCGCGGGTCTTCATGAAACACCCAAGGCGAACCAAAATGGGTAAGTGAGTATTTACTCACGTAGTCTACAGCAGATCGACTGAGCGACGATTCTCGGATGTGGCTCTTGGAGGGGGGGTGGCCAGGCACCTGGTTGGTGGCAACAGGTGCGGCTGCTAGCGGCTTCACCTCCTCACGGTCCTACTACGCAATGCGGCCTCGGCTGCACGTGCCGACCCTTGAGCGAGATTGGCCGAGAAGTGTGTCCGGCAGCGGTGAGTTTTTCGATGGTTTCCCAGAGGCCGGTTTCACGGTCGGCGTTGCAGGACTCGTCCGATGAGCGGTCCCGCACTGGGGCTGTCCAGGAGTTACGAGCCTGCCGACGGCGCCGGGCTGCGGAATGGACGTTTACTCGGACGGTGAAATTGGACGCAGGGGTACCACAAGTGCAACGCCGATTCCGGTCGACTGCCACTGAAGGTGTCTCAGAAAGCTAAAGCTTTCCGAGACACCTTGGTGAGGTCGAATATGAGGCATCACCCCCGGGACGTTGTCTTCTCGTTCATCTCGGAATCCTCGTGCTGGTCGTGTGGGCCGGCGGTGATCAACGGTTTGCCGTGGACAGTGCGTGGTCGTCTTTGTCTTCGTCGCCGCGGGTCTTGAGCAGACTCGCGACGGTCGCTACGACAATGGTGGCGGCGATGAAGAGCAGCGAGAACCAGATGGGGATCTCGGGTACCCAGAGCAGCGGTTCCCCACCGTTTATGAAGGGCAGCTCGTTGACGTGCAGGGCGTGGAAGACGAGTTTCACACCAATGAACCCGAGGATGACGGCCAGACCCTGGGCGAGGTAGACCAGGCGTTCGAGCAGCCCTCCGATGAGGAAAAATAGCTGACGCAGACCCATTAACGCGAACGCGTTGGCGGTGAAAACGATGTAGGCCTCGTTGGTCAGTCCATAGATCGCGGGGATTGAATCGACAGCGAAGATGAGGTCCACAAAGCCGATCGCAATGATGGTCAACAGCATGGGCGTGACGAAACGCTTCCCGCCTTGCACCACGGTGAGTTTGTCCTGGTGATACTCATCAGTGACGGGTAGGACCCGGCGGATCAGTGTCATGAACTTACCGTTAGCCGGATTGGACTCGTGATTGCTGAACGCTTGCCGGTAGGCCAGGACGAGCAGCAGAGCGCCGAAGATGTAAAAGATCCAGGAGAAGTTCTCGATCAGGGTCGCTCCGATGGCGATGAACCCGCCGCGCAGGATTAGGGCGATGATGATCCCGATCATCAGCACCTTCTGCTGGTACTTCTTCGGTACCGCGAATCCGGCCATCACGATGAGGAAGACGAATAGGTTGTCGATCGACAGTGCCTTCTCGGTGAGGTATCCAGCGAAGTACTCACCACCGAACGTCCATCCGGACACCATGCCGATCCCGACCCCGAACAGCAGGGCGAGCCCGATGTAGAACGCCGACCAGCGCGCCGATTCTGCGATGGACGGCTCGTGGGGTTTACGCACGTGGGCGAAGAACTCGTAGACGAAAAACAGGATCGTCACAGCGATCGTGATGAGCCAGATCAGGGGTGTGATCTGCATAAGGATGCTCCCAAGGGTAGGCGTTGAACAGATACGCCAAGGTCTCCTCCGCCCGGACTATACCGGACCGCACGACCCGAGATGCCTCAGTGCATCCGTATTGACGGGCCGCTCACAGACGGGAGTACTCCCCTTGATAGGAGAACCCTAACCCACCCAAACCCGTCGTCCTAACCGGCATGAATCGGGACTGCCCCGGTCCTGTTGTGGTTGCGCTCGATCTGGGCGAAGGCCGACATGACAGTGAGCATCACTTTGCCCATGGGACCTGGGGTGCTGATGCCTTCGGTGACGCTGCGGAAATGCACTCCCCTGTGCTCCAGGTCATCGATCAGAGCCAGCAGGGCCCCAAAGGGTGGTGTAGCCCTCCATATCCTTAGCCAGGAGAAGCTGTAGTGACTTCTGCGCCACTTCACGCGCGGTAAGCATGGTCGACATGTTGCCCCCTAGATGTGCTTGGAACGGTATCGTTCCAAGCACATTTAGGAGAAAAGATCGAGCGGAGCAAAGTCATGAGCGATGAGCAGACCAACGTGCAGCGTTTGCAGCACGGCCTCGACCTCTTCCTGTCGAAGGACATGAAGGCCTGGACCGACTTGTGCGCGGAGGACGTCGTCGCCGAGTTTCCCTTCGCACCCGAAGGCAGTCCGTCGGTCATCGAGGGCCGGGCGGCGCTTTACGAGTACCTGCGTGGCTACCCTGAGACGATTGACGTCCATGAGCTCCCCACCACGACGATGTACACGACCGGCGACCCCGACGTCGTTGTCATGGAGTGGAGCGTCGCAGGAACGGTCGTGAGGACCGGCAACCCCTACGCCATGCGCTACGCGACCTTCGTGACGTTCCGCGGCGGTGAGATCGCAACCTACCGCGAGTACTGGAACCCGCAGGTCTTCCTCGCTGCCCTGGAGGGCCAGGGCTTCTGATGGGCGGCAATTGACCGCTAGAAACCTGCACCGAAACCCTGGCGGCGCATACCGCGTCTGCGTTGCGGACTTACGAGCCTGTCCCTACGGCACCAAGCCCGAGGAACACTGAAGCGTAGTGGACCTAGCTCATAAGGGCGGAGCGACCATCGCTGAAGGGCACGGCACTCGTGAAGTCAGTCCAGTCATTGAGAGGCCTGGTGGTTTAACCGGCCGGTAGGGGAGTCGGGTCGTTCTGGGGAACGTCTCGCACGTTCGATCAGCCATACCATGATCACGACTGCGACATTCATGAGCATCAGAATGATCATGGCCGGCCCGGGACCGGAATCAACGCCCCGGTTGAGCGCGCTCGTGCCGTTGCCGGAGAACACGGCGTTGACGATACCTGCGACGACGTTATTGGCGACATGGAACGCGATCGCCGCTTCGAGTCCTCCACTGATGAGCCCCATGATCACTGTGCAGGCGGAGAAGACAAAAAGATAACTGACGAACCACGGCTCCACTGATACGTGAACCAGGGCGAACAACACCCCCGAGACGATAATGCTGAAGGCAATTGCGGGGCGCACGCCACGGAACCACGACCCGGCTGCCGGGACGACCGCTCCCCGGAACAACACCTCCTCGCCTGCGGACTGCAACGGAATCGCTACCAGAGTCACGAGAATGAGGAGGAGTGTGGTGGTCCCAATTTCGATGGCACCCGTGCCGGTGGACTCAGGTGCGATCAGCCTGGTGATAGTGCCTCCGATCGCGACCAGCACGGCTGCACCGAGGAGATAAACGCGCAGGCGGCGCCAATCGAACGACCGGTTATGGCGGAACAGGCTCCGCCACGGGATATTTGCCAACCGGGCCATGAGTGCTGTTGTGATCAGCGCGGCAAGGGCGGTGCTGAGGCCGACCGCAAGGATCGTCAGCGGAGTAAGCACGGGTTTCAGTGGATCAGCAGGACCTTCGATCAGCGTCACAAACTGAAAGATCACGATCTGCGCAACGAGCAGAGTCACATGCGCCGCGATCAGGACGATCAAAGACTTCCACCGCTGCATCCGGATATGCACGCCAAAGGGCCGGGAGGGGATCGGGGCCGAGGTCTTCTTGCCGCCCTGCTCCTGCAGGGAGTGTGGCCGGTCCTGAGGGACTGCGCCGCTGCTCACAGGACCACCGACTCGGCCGCACCTGCGCGCGGCGCCGCGGGGTGGCACCCCCACATGTGACCACTTTGCGACCTCCGGCTCGGAGCAGAGCCGGAATCCCCGACGAGAAGATCGTCCATCCGTATGACCCTCATGTGTTCCTCTCAAGATAGTGTCGGCCAAAATCACCGAACCGCATGACAAAAGTGCTTCAACCAATCACCGAGTTCTCATCAAACGAGACCGCCACCGCACACTATCACGCCGTACTAGTACGGCGTGATAGTCGAGGGTTGTGTATCTATCGATAGGTCTTCGCCAGCTCATCCTGTGGTGCCTTCGTTGGCGGCGCCGGCTAGCACGATGTATCGATAACATGGAGCAGGAGGCATATATGGAGACGCACGACGGCGGGAACGTCAGCTCACGAGAGAAGGTCCTTGCTGCCGCGGCGGCGATGATGGCCGAGAACCCCGCGGCGCACCTCAGCGTGCGCGCGGTCGCGGCGCGTGCCGGGGTGAGTGTCGGATCGCTGAGGTTCCACTTCCCCACCCAGGATGCCCTCCAAGACGCCCTGCTGGCGCGGATTTACGACCACTTCTTTCCCGAGGACCCGATCCGCGATCCTGCGTTGTCGGCCCGGGATCGTCTGGTGGCGTGCCTGCGGCAAATCCTCGCTCCTACCGGAGTGGGAGCCGAAGCCCGCAAAGCCTGGGAAGCGGTATATACGAACTTCATCAAGCCAGAACAGACCGCAGACCTCCGCGCGGCCTACGCGGGGATCGAGCGGCAATCTTTGCGCCGCGTCACCTACTGGCTTACAGTCCTCGCGGGCGAGGGTGCGGTCCAACGGGCCGATCACACACCGCAGGCGCGGTTTCTCCTCACCGTCCTCAATGGACTCTCGTACGAGCGGGCCCTTCCGGCGAATGAATCGCTCCTGCAGTCCGAAACCGCCACACTTTACCTCGCCGTTGATGCGGTGCTCGGAACCGGCCGTACCGGCGAGACGCCAGCAGCGACGGGGGTTCCGGCCGGACAAGACTCCGGCCACGGTGGTAGCACTCGCTAGCTCCGTGCTGCCCAGGTCGCCCGCGCAGCAACCGCCAATCGGGCCCCCGCGCCGCGGAGAGGGTGCCGCAGGCTCGGTGAGGGTTCCACAGCGTTCGCTCTGTGGTTCCCTCACCGAGGGTTGGTGGCCCTGGCATTGGCCAGGGGAGGGGGTGGTTCCTTAGACGTCGCGCTTTCTGGTGACGATGAGGGCAGCGGTGAGGAATGCCAGGGACCAGGCGCCCATGACAAGCCCGCCTTGGAACTGGGTCAGGGCTCCCTCGGCGGCCGTCACGGCGACCATCTGGTTGCCTGCGTCCCCGGGCAGGAAACGTGCAGCGTCGGGAACCCAGTCGGCCAGACCCGAAAGCAGCTGCATGATGACCGGCAGGACGAAGAAGATTCCGACGGCCGTGACCACGCCGCCGGCGGTGTTGCGCAGCAGTATTCCCAGGGATATTGAGATGACCGCTACGAGGGCGAGGAACGTGCCGGTGTTGACGATGCTCGCCAGGACGCCGTCCTCGGTGAGGGCGAAATCAATGTCCTGGCTTCCAAGGATGGGCTGGGTGATCAGGTAGGACACCAGGGCGCTGAGCAGACCCACGAGGAAGGAGACGGCTGCGACGACGGCCGTCTTCGCCAGGAGCGCCGGGGTGCGCCCGGGGACCGCGACCATGGTGGAGCGGATCATTCCCGTCGCCCACTCGGAGGCGATCAGGACCACCGCCAGAGAGGCGATGAGCAATTGCCCGAAGATCAATCCGGACGATGGTGTGGTGAGCGCATCGTACGCGGGGTCGCCGGGGCCCTGCGCCTGGAAGTTGGCGGGCATGCCACCGTCATTCATGATCCGCGCGATCTGGGTGTATCCCCAGGCGGCCAGCACGGCGAGACCGACCATGACCAGAATGGTCGAGAGGATCAGGATCACGGTCGAGCGCACCGTGGTGACCTTGATCCATTCGGATCGAAGCACCCGGGAGAAGGTGATGCCGGAGCGGGGCCGGGGGGCGTGCCTGGTTGGTGAGGGCGATGTGGTTGTCTGTGCGCTCATGGTCGGTGTCCTTCCACGGGGATGGTGAGCTGCGTGGTGTCCGGGACGGTGGGGGAGAGGCTGTGGGACTGGTATTCCACCTCGGCCTGGGTGAGCTGCATGTAGGCGTCCTCCAGGGACAGCTGCAGGGGGGTCAGTTCGTAGACCAGGACGCCGGTCCGCTGGGCGGTTTCGGCGATCCGGCGCGGGTCGACGCCGGTGATCTCGATCAGTTCCGGTTCCAGGAGCTGTGAGCTGACGCCGTCGCCGGCGAGGGGATTCAGCAGGTCCTGCGGCCGGTCTGCGCGGACCCGGACCCGGGCCTTGCTTTGACCGTCGATAATGTCCTGGATCGGGGCGTCGGCGATGATCCGTCCGCGCCCGATCACGATCAGGTGATCGGCCGTCAGGGCCATCTCGGACATCAGGTGTGAGGACAGAAACACCGTGCGGCCCTCGGCGGCCAGGTCCCTAGCGAGGTGGCGGACCCACTGCACGCCCTCGGGATCGAGACCGTTGACCGGCTCGTCCAGGATCACCGTCTGGGGATCGCCCAGCAGGGCCACCGCGATGCCCAGGCGCTGACCCATGCCCAAGGAGAACCCACCCACACGCTTTTTCGCGACCGCGCCCAGCCCGGTGAGCTCGATGACCTCGTTGACCCGGGAGTTCGGGATGCCATGGGTGGCCGCCATCGCCCGGAGGTGGTTATACGCCGAGCGCTTGGTGTGAACCGCCTTGGCATCGAGCAGCGCTCCGACCTCGTGCAACGGGGCCTTGTGCTTCGCGTAGGGCCGGCCGTTGATGACCACCTGCCCACCGCTGGGATTATCCAGCCCCATGATCATGCGCATCGTGGTGGACTTCCCCGCACCGTTCGGGCCCAGGAATCCCGTCACCCTCCCCGGCTGGACGGTGAACGACACGGAATCCACCGCCGTCTTTGCGCCATAGCGCTTCGTAAGGGTCTGGGCTTCGATCATGGGCCAATCCTTCTAATCGATGTAGCAGTGAATGTCTTTTTCTGCACGTCTGGGCACCGCCTGCTCCCACCTGAGGGTCCGTTCGTCAAATCGTCGTCCTCGGATACGTGGGCAAGCTGGGTCGTGAAGTTTCCGGAAACGGAAAGGGATCATGGCGTTTCAGTTCCCGGCAATTATCAGAAACTGTGTTCACACAACAGGGTCAACTTGGAATGCCCGGCACCGACAGGTTCCACCCCGGGAGTAGGGGAGGATGCCTGGTGCTCACTGATACTGCACCGGGCCCTGCGGGATGGCTTGGCGACGCCGGGTGAAATCTCAACCAAGACTATCACAGCGTACTAGTACGCTGTATCGGTGGATCACGGCACACCCGTCCGTCCCTGCGACATTGTGGTGGGTGGCGGCGCACTGCTCGATTCGCCCGTTTTCCTTGAGGCACAGGAAGTATCTCCCTGTAGTGGCTGCCTGTCCGCGATGGCCATCCTTGAAACATCCGTACTGTTCTGAGAAGCGGGATCCGTGCGGCAGATCGACCGGTTTCGAGGCGGATGTCGCTGCCTCCTATGGGTGGATCAACCGCGCTATCCCTGCCAACGGTCTTGATGCGTTTGTCGACCGGCTCGCCCACAACATCGCCGACCTGCCCGAGGGGGTACTCGCCGCAGCCAAGCGGAATTTCAATCCCATCACACCGCTCAGGGGCTAAGGGCAGGACGAAACAGAATGGGGTGCGCTGTTCGGGCTTCCCGCAGCCCGGCACCTCATTGGCGACAGCCTCGAGCGCGGCGCCCAGACAATCGAAGGCGAACGGGACCTTGAGGGCCTCCTCCGAGGGATGAGCAAAGAATCACGGCCTCGTGACTCAAGTGAACAGCAACCCTGACAGTCAAGAGCGTGACGATCGATAGGGGCATCGACATTTACTTTTGCTACCCCAATTCACATGGCAGCGCGGGATTAGTGAGACCACCAATGGCTTAAGTCAGCATTTCCCGGACGGCACCGACTTGAGCATCCACAGCGCCATTGGAGGGGCATCAGGTGGGTTTTCTGGGACTTGGACGGGCTGGGCACTTGCCGTCGCGCCGGCCGGTCCAGTGTCGTGATGACCGGGGCCTCCCGCCCTGCTCGCCATCAGGGCTTCGCGAAGTCTTGGCCTTCCGCGTTTGGTGCCGGTAAGCCCGTGGTTGGCCGGGATCCGTGCCTTCGCCGCGGACGTGCGGCGGCTTCCTCAACGACGGCGGAATCATCCCCTGATGACCTATCACCTACACAGGCTTTTTCGGTGCTCCGCCGAAGATAGGGCGGATGCCCGCGCTCCTCAACCGGGGACTGCCCTGGCGCATCATCAGGTGGGAGGGCGCGGGGGTACACGCAACGCGCTGACTCCGACTAGCGAGTGGCAGCGGTTCCCACATTTGCTTCACGGTCGGCCGGGTCCTTCCCCTATCACTCAGTCAGCGGACACCCGCGTCGTAGCGGTTGCGCGCTGCCTCAATGCCGGGCAGATGAACCGCCGCCCATTCCAGGATCGTATCGACCGGTGCTCGAAGGGTCTTGCCCAATGCCGTGATGCGGTACTCCACCGCTACGGGACGGGCGTCGAGAACGACGCGTTCGACGACGCCATTGCGTTCAAGCCGGCGCAGCGTGCCGGTCAATGATTTCTGCGTGACCGCCGGAATGGCCCTGCGCAGCTCATTGAAGCGGCAGGGCCGCTCACACAACTCTCCCAGCACCTGCAGCGACCACTTATCGAGCACCTGATCCAGGAGCTCCCGGTGCGGCGCACTCAGTTCAAAGCGCTCCGTGGAATGGGCATCAGTATCCGGCATGAAACCTAGTCTCGTTGAAGTGTCCAAAACATACCAAGTACCTTGAGGATACCAATCACCAGCTGAAGGAGATTCCCGTGAGCGTCCGCCTGTCCTCCCCCCAGGGCATGATGCCCTCAACCCCTTACCATCACGTCGCCGTCGCCACCGGCGCCCGGCACGTGTACATCGCCGGCCAGGTTGCCACGAACCAGGACGGAGCACCGCAGAAGCCAGGCGACCTCGCCGGGCAGGTCGCCTCGGCCCTCCGCAACGTCCACCTAGGCCTGGCCAGCACCGGCGCCACCTTCAAGGACGTCGTACGCCTCACCTTCTACGTGACGGGCTGGGCCCCTGAGAAAATTGATGCCTTCATGGCGGGCATCGACTCCGTCGCAGAGGAACTCGCACTGCCGTTGCCGATGCCTCCCGCATCATTGATTGGGGTCGAATTCCTCTTTGAACCCGATGTTCTCGTCGAGGTCGAAGCCACCGCCATCCTCGACTGACCAGCCGGCAGGAACCGATCCCCGGCATCGCCGCGGTCCCGACCGCGCACGCCGGTGCCTTCCGTGCAGGCCGCAGCGTCGCCGGGAGACGACCCGGTAAGGTGTCTCCGCCATGGCACATGGTAAGGGTGTTACCCCTTATTTGGTCGATTAGTACCCGGCCCTTAGGTTGGTGGCATCCGGCAGGAGTGTACGCGGGAGCGCGGGAGCGTATTTGGGAAGTCGCTTATGCCGTTCCCCAAGCGCAGCGGTAAATCCTGCAGGTTATGCGAAGGAGTGCATAGCGCTTTGTGGCTGAGGTGGGCCCGCGGTACCGGGCGGGAGCGGTGCGTTTGAGCATCTTTCAGCGGGCGCACCTGCGGGCGGGTCTGACGCGGCGGGGGAGCGCTCGGCTGAGAAACTCGTGGGTCGAGCCACGTGGGCGAGAAGGCCCGCCGCTATGGGCAGGGCCTTCTCACGCTGCACTATGCTCCGGTCGAAGCTTAGATGCTATTGGAGATGCGCTCGTAATCCAGTTCGCCGTCGCGGGTTTGGACGCCGGCGGCGAGGAGCTTGTCGGCCAGCTCGAAAACTTCGTCGCCGAATGCCGCGTGCAGAGAGGTGTTTTCGACGGCGTAGGCCTCCAACGGCACTGCGGGTGCCATGGCGTTGACGGTTGTTTTGACTGCGGCGATGGTTTCCAGGCGAAGCCGCGCGATGCGACGCGCAAGAGCATCAACGTGTGCGTCGATCTCATCGGCGGGCAGGGCCCGGTTGACGAGGCCGTACCGCTCAGCCAGCTCCGCGTCGACAAGTTCAGCACCCAGGATGAGTTCCAGGGCTCGGGCACGGCCAATGAGGCGGGTCATATTTACGGTGCCGCCGCCGCCGGGAAGAATGCCCATCTGCACCTCGGGCTGGGCCTGTCCGGACTTGCCGATCGCCGCGAACCGCATGTCGAGGCTCATAAGGAACTCATTGCCCGCGCCACGGGCGAAACCTGCGAGCTTGCCGATCGTTACCTGGGGCAGGTTCCGCACATCATCGCTCAAAGCCTGAAGGATGTTCAGGCCCTCCGGGACATCCCAGCCGGGTGCGGCCGCGATAGCCGCATCGGTGGCGGCTGGAAGTGCCCCCGGATCTGTCAGATAGGCCATGTCCCCATGGGCGATGAAGAACTCCGGATCGGCCGACTGGAAGACGATGACCCGGACAGCGGCGTCATCGTGTATCTGGTAGAGAAACCCGCGCAGCGAGGGCAGCAGGACACCATCCATGAGGTTCAGCGGCGGGTGATCCAGCGTCACCGTGGCGACTCCCGCGTCGATGGAAATGTGGAGACCAGGCAGGTTGTCGTAAGTCAAAATATCTCGATTCGAAAGGGCCGCACGCAGCCGAAGGGTGGAGACACCGCACCTTGGGCACTCCGGCGTCATTTGTGACACTGAGTATCAGTTTAGCACTTGGACTCCATTCAAGGGACACAGGGTAGAGTTAAGGCATGCCTCCTAGTCCTGTCAGTGTTCGAGCCGTCAGTAGGCACGCAGTCCGGGCAGAACTCGCACGCGTAGCGTTCAACGAGTTCTGCGCAACCGGCTTCAATCAGGTCACGTTTGCTGACCTCGCGGGTGCTACCGGAGTGTCTCGAAGCACGTTCCTGCGGTACTTCACGAACAAGGAAGACGTCGTCCTGTTCCTCTTCGATCCGATCGGCGACACCATCGTCGAAGCCCTGGCCTCCGATGCCCGGTCAGACGACGACTGGCATGCGCTGCGGCGCGCTTTGAAGCCGGTGGTGGACTTCCTTATGCGGGACACAAGCGAAGTCATGGCATTCCTGGATTTGATCTACGAGACACCAGCACTCAGTGCCCGGTTCCGGGAGAAGCAGTTCGACTGGCGGCCGAATATTGTCCGCGAACTGCAACAAACCCATGCCGCACCGGATGCGTCACTCGTCACTCAGGTTCGGGTTGCGGCGGCGATGGAGTGCTTTGCGGCGGCGCTCGCGGCCTGGAGGGAATCAAGAGGAAGGGAGGACCTCTCGACGCTGATCAACACCTCCTTCAGCGCCCTGAACCCCACCATCGCGATTCAGGCCGGTTAGCCGGCTGCGCCGCTGCTCCCACCGGGCTGTAACAACCATCAGCAAGTGCCCGGAGCCCACAAGCCCGGGTCGTTGGTGCTGGATGCTGGTATAAGCGATCAATTGCCGCCAGGTCGGTCGTGGCGGCAAAACCCCCGGATCATTTTCGGCTTGAGGCACCAACCATGCCGGGACCGACCTATCAACACGCCCTCATCCTGCAACAGGACCTGGCTATGGCAAAGGTAACGGGGAACCCGTGTGCACGCGCGCAAGTGGCGCTGCACGATCACGATCGGCCGGCTTTGGAAGGGTGAGAATTTCTGTGCCATCGTCGGTAATTGCGATGGTGTGCTCGCTGTGTGCCGTCCGGCTGCCTGTCGCACTGCGCAGTGTCCACCCGTCGGCGTCGGTGATGAGCGTGGCGGTGTCGGCCATCACCGACGGCTCCAGTGCGAGCAGCAGCCCCGGGCGCAGTGTGTAGCCGCGGCCCGGCCGGCCGGTGTCCGCAACGTGCGGGTCCTGGTGCATTGTTAATCCGATGCCGTGGCCGCCGAATTCGGTGTTGATGGGGTATCCCGCCTCGCGGAGGACCGAGCCGATGGCGTGTGAGATATCACCGATGCGGGCCGCTGGTCCTGCTGCGGCGATCCCTGCGGTGAGCGCCCGTTCGGTAGCGCTGATCATGGCGAGGCTGTGCGGGGGCTTCGTTTCACCCACGATGAAGCTGATGGCGGAGTCTGCTGCGATCCCGCCTTTGGTGATGGCAAGGTCCAGGGTCAGCAGGTCGCCGTCGGCCAGCGCGTAGTTGTGCGGCAGCCCATGGAGGACGGAGAGAAACTCGGCGCGCTGACGCGTCTCGCCAGGGGGGAGCGGTCAATGCTCCATACGGCCCTGGCTGCGGGTGTCTCACCGGAAACCCTTCGGAAGATCGAGTCGGGCCGCGCAGCAACTCCCGCTTTTCCGACAATCGCTGCGATCGCGGAAGTTCTCGGTCTGTCCCTCGATGCGGTGTGGGCGGAGATCAACCGTCCAGAGAGCGGTGCTGATCCGGCCCGGTCTAAGGGCGATGCGCGCGAGGCGCGGGCCTCCTGGGCTCGAGGGCTGCACCCCAGAACGACGGTGACCAAAACTACGGGACCTACACGGCCCTGTACGGCTGAGCGGCGATCGACATTGCGGCACCTGAAATGCATTGGCCGTGCGCGCGGTTCAGTAGAGGGAACAGCCCGCCCTTGCGCGTTGCGCATCCCGACCCACGATGAGGAACACCACTATGACTGATCAGATGAAGGCCGTTGTGCTCGCTCGTTTCGGAGGCCCCGATGCTTTTGAGCTGCGCGACGTCCCCGTACCGAAGGTTGAACCCCGCCAGGTACGGGTGCGCGTCCATGCGACCGCCCTCAATCCCCTCGATTACCAGGTGCGACGCGGAGACTACGCCGACTACGTCCCTCTTCCTGCGATCACAGGGCACGACATCTCCGGCGTGATCGAGGAAGTCGGCTCCCACGTGACCGAGTTCCGCGTCGGCGACGAGGTCTACTACACGCCCCAAATCTTCGGCGGCCCCGGCTCCTACGCCGAACAGCACGTCGCCGACGTCGACCTCGTCGGCCGGAAGCCGGAGAACCTGACCCACCTGGAAGCAGCAAGTCTGACACTCGTCGGCGGAACGGTGTGGGAGGCCCTTGTGACGCGGGCTCAGCTCACCGTGGGGGAGACGATCCTAATTCACGGCGGTACGGGCGGTGTGGGTACGATCGCGATCCAGGTTGCCAAGGCCATAGGCGCGCGGGTGATCACCACCGCGAAAGCAGGTGACCATGAGTTCGTGCGCTCGCTCGGAGCGGATGCGGTCATCGACTACACCTCGACGGACTACGTCGACTCCGTGGCCGAGCTGACGCGGGGCAAGGGGGTCGACGTCGTCTTCGACACGATCGGCGGCGACACCCTCACGAAAAGCCCACTGATACTTGCCGACTTTGGACGCGTTGTCAGCATCGTCGATATCGCGCAGCCGCAGAACCTCATTGAGGCGTGGGGCAAGAACGCCGCCTACCACTTCGTGTTCACTCGTCAGAACCGCGGCAAGCTGGACGCGCTCACCACCCTGGTCGAGCGCGGCCTCGTGAAGCCGGTCATTGGCGCGATTCTTCCGCTGGCCCGGATGGGTGAGGCTCATGAGCTCCTGGAGAACAGGCGGTCGTATGCACTGCATGGCAAGGTCGCGATCGATGTGGCGGGCGACACTGTCGTGCTTCCCCCTCGCATCTCGTAGCTGAACGCTCAGGGCATTCGGGCGGGTATAGCTGTGGTCAGCCCCGCCCGGAGAAGGTGGCGCGGTACTCCGAGGGGGACGCATCCAGGAGCCGGCGGAAATGCAGTCGGAGGTTCGATCCGGTTCCCAGGCCGACCTGGTCCGCGATGCGGTGAACCGACAGCCTCGAGCATGTCGGCATCCGCGGGGGCGGATGCGGCGTAGCAGATCGACGCGACGCGGGCCCCGCGGTTCGTGAGCCTCACTCGTTGTCGTCATTGCTGTTATGGCCCTGCCGCGATCGTGGCAACTGCTGTACGCACGCTGCAACCTTTGTGGTTACCCGTGAGCGGGGCCGGTGAGCGCGCGCCAGCGGGGCTGGTCGGTGATGGGCACGAGAAGACACAGCGCAGTCACCGCGGCGGCGATCCATCCGCGCCAGAGTGTCCAGGCGGCCATCATTGCTGCAACGAGCTGAATCACCAGTATGAGGATGGTGACGATGCCAGGAACGGCGACCGGCCCATTCCCGCCGGGGCGGTCACCCGGGGTGCTGAATACGGCGGGAAGTCCGATGAGCAGGACCACTGCTCCGATGGCCAGTGGAATCGAGTGCGGCCACAGCGCCCAGGCAGAGCCGACCCAGGCTATGAGTTCGGCCGTGAAGCGCAGGCCGCCGCGGACGAGGTCGTGGCCGGGTGCCCGAGTGCCGGGTCCTGCAGGTTGTCGCGCGATGTTCATCCTGCCGGCCGACTGTCGATCACAGCAGCGGGGCCTGGGCGGCCACCACACGCCCATGCCCGGCACCGGCCGCTGCCGCCCGCAGGCCCTGGTCGATGAAGTCGACCATCCAGGTGAAGCTGGTGTCGACGTTGGTGCGCATCTGGAAGCCGTCTGAGATCTCGAGCGTCGCGAAACCGTGCAGCATGCTGCGCAGCGTCCGCACACCGTGAATCTCGTCGGCAGGATCCAGACGGTAGCCGAGCAGCACGGCCGAAAGGGGAGTGAGCGACCGCTCCAGCGCCGCGGCGAGGGGATCGTCCGGGCCCGTAGGCCGGGCCCCGACGGTCGCGGCGTAGCGTCCGGGATGGTCCTTCACGTAGCCCCGCAGCGCCTGGGCCGCCCCTTCGAGGGCATCCCTGCGTGCCCTGCCCTGCGTGGCATCACGCACTGCGTCGCCCAGTTCTGTGACGGCGAGGATGCAGATGCGGCGGGCGAGGTCGGCAATCCCATCGACGTGCTTATACAGCGAGGGAGTCCGCACCCCGAGACGTTCGGCGATGACGCTCATGCTGAGCTGGGTGAAGCCAATCTCATCGGCGAGGGCGGCGCCGGCTTCGGTGACGGCCGCGGCATCCAATCCGGCCCTAGGCATGATCCACGCCGGTGGTGGATGTCAGCGTCCTGCCCAGGAACGGCAGCAGCAGGGCGAGCAGCTCGTCCGGGGTCTGGGTGTGCGGGTAATGCCCGGCACCTTCGATGACGGCAAGTTCACCGACGCCGTCGGGAAGGTCGGCGATAATGCGTTCACCTTCGGCACGGGGGTCGGTCCAGTCAGGGTCGGCGCTGCCCTCGACGATCAGGACGGGGCGCCGGACGTTGGGCAGCTGGGCGCCGGCATCGGCTGGGGACGTCTTCATCATGGCGCGCAGTACCGCCATCCGCTCGGGCCGGCTCACGGCGGCCCGGATGCGGGCGGACTCGCTGTCCCAGTCGGCGGGTTTGGCCGGGACCGCCAGGTCCAGATAGGCCAGCCACGCCTTCACGCTCCCGCTGAGCATAACCTTCGCGAGCTGGACCGTGCCGGTCCGATAGTCCCTACGGCGGAACAGGCCGGCAAGGTCAACCGACTGTCGGCGGGTGAAGGGGGCCAGTTCCACGACGCCGGCAACCAGTCCAGGTTCCGCGGCGGCGGCGATGGTGGCCGCGCCGCCGCTGATCGAGTGGCCCACAATGACCGCCGGGCCGCCGAGTGCACGCATGAGGGCGACAAGGTCACCGGCGATGTCGGTGCGGCTGTAGCCCCTCCATCCCGTGCTGGATTCGCCGCAGCCGCGGATATCGACATTGGCAACCCGGTAGCCGGCGGCCACCAGGGCCGGCGCGATAAAACGGTAGGAGTGCCGGCTGTCGCCCATGCCATGGGCGAGGACCACGAGGGGACCCACGCCGCTTAGCTCGTAGGCGATGGTCCCCTCAGGGGTGCTCAGGTGCTCGGACATGACAGCCTCCAAATGGCTAATAGGAATAGCTTAAAGCTAAACTGTTTAGCCGAAGCTGTCAAAGCCCCAAGGCGCCACCATGTGGTGCTCGGAAAAGTGGTGTCGTTTCGGGGAGCGGGGAGTCAGCTGCGCCGGCGCAGTGACGGGTCGAGCAGGGCCGGCGGGGCGTCGTTCTTCTCCTGCGGTGCGAGATCGGTGCCGGGTGGCACGATGGCGTCGATCGCGTCAAGGATGTCCGAGGACAGGACGGTATCGGCGGCGGCGATCTGGGAGTGCAGGTGATTGATGGTGCGCGGTCCGATCAGTGCGCTGGTGACTGCCGGATGCGCTGTGACAAAGCCGAGCGCGAGCTGAATCATGGTGAGGCCGGCGCCGTCGGCTACCTTGGCCAGCTGTTCAACGGCGTCAAGCTTTGCCCGGTTGACGGGGATGGAGACGTCGAATCTGTGCTGCATAAAGCCCGAGCGGTTCGTGCTGATCTCCTGGCCCTCGCGGATGGCGCCTGAGAGCCATCCCGAGGCGAGGGGGCTCCACGCCAGGACACCCATGCCGTATTCCTGGGTGGCGGGGAGTACCTGGGTCTCGATGCCGCGCTGCAGGATCGAGTAGCTGGGCTGTTCCGTGACGTAGCGGCTCAGGCGGTGCGAGCTGGCGGCCCACTGGGCCTGGACGATGCGGTACGCCGGGAAAGTTGAGGAGCCGAAGTGGCGGATCTTGCCGGCCCGCTGCAGATCGGTCAGGGCGGAGAGGGTTTCTTCATCGCTGGTCCTGGGGTCCCAACGGTGGATCTGGTAGAGGTCGATGTGCTCGACGTTGAGCCGTCGCAGGCTCGCTTCAAGCTCCGTGATCAGCCAGCGCCGGGAGCTGCCCTGGTGGTTGCGCTCGTCCCCCATGGGCAGGCCCGCTTTGGTGGCGAGGACGACGTCGTCGCGGCGGCCGGCGATTGCCTTGCCGACCATTTCCTCGGACTGGCCGCCGCTGTATACGTCGGCGGTGTCGATCAGGTTGATCCCGGCCTCGAGGGCGGCATCCACCAGTGCGGTTGCGTCGTCCTGGGTTGTCCGGCCGATCTTCCCGAAGTTCATGGCGCCCAGCGCGAGGGAGCTGATCTGCAGGCCGGTGCGGCCGAGGGTGTTGTACTGCATGAGGGTGTCCTTTTCGATGTGGGGTGGGGTTGGGTTGTGAGGAGTTATTTACTGTCGATGCGTCCGAGGGGAGCGGGGTTCTCGTCAAGCGCGGCGACGCACTCGCTCCAGCTCGGATTGGTGGGATACAGCGCGCTGCGCAGGTAGGAGAAGGTGGCCTGCTGGATGAAGGCGACCCGTGCCGGGCTCCCCTCCGTGGTCTCCGCGGCTCCGTAGCCGGGAATTCCTCCGAGGGAGTGTTCTGCGCCGAAGACGGTCAACAGGCTCTTTTTGCCCGGACTGAGATGGTAGGGGTCCGCGCACCAGTCCGCACCCCGGACGCTGAGGGGGGTGCGGTCCCTGTCTCCCGCGACGACGAGGGCGGGGGTGGTCATTTCGGTGAAGCTTTGGTTCAGGAAGGGGTAATTCCCTGCGGCGAACTCCGTCAGACCGGCGCCGCCCCTCCCGGGGGCGGCTAGCAGCACGCCCGCCGAGATCCGCGGGTCGTGCAGGTCCACTCCCGGCCCGCCGTCCGGCCCCATGACACGGGCGCCGAGCAGCTGGCCTACCGTGTAGCCGCCCCAGGAGTGGCCGGCCGCGGCGATCTGGCTGTGGTCAAGGCGCCCGGCCAGGCCGGGCACGGCAGCTTCGATGTGGTCGAGCTGGTCAAGGATCTGCCGAAGGTCCCTGACCCGGAAGCGCCATCTCTCGGAGAACCGTGAGTCCTGTGGGTCGAGGCTCAACGTCCTTGAGTCGAGGTGGGTCGGCTGGATAACAGTGAAGCCGTGCGCTGCCCAGTGATCGACCAGCGGGCCGTAGTCCCTCATGGACGAACCATGGCCGTGGGAAAAACAATCACGGGCAGCCCGCGCCCGGTCACCGGAGCGGAGACCCGCACCTGGAGGTCCTCGCCGCGGCCGCGGGCCGGCAGCACCACCGGGCTGACGGACATGACCGGAACCGGAGCATCGACGGCCGGGTCTGAATGCGAGGAGATGAGAGCTGTCATGCCACGGGCTTTCTGTCGGGAGAGTTGACGTATTGCCCGGACGCCCACTGAAGGTGGGCTGTCCGGTCTGACATACTTACTAAGAGGAACGTTGCTCCGTTTGACTATATGGAACGCTGTTCCGTTTAGCAATGAGGGCGGAAGAGGATCAGGGATATGAGTCTGGACGCCGGGCAGGCAGGGCAGGGGACGCAGCGGAAGCGCGCCGATTCCGTACGCAACGAACAGGTGCTCCTTGCCGCTGCCGCTGCTGTCTTTGTCGCCTCCGGGGTGGACGCACCGGTACGCGAGATTGCAGGCAAGGCCGGAGTGGGGGTCGGCACGATCTATCGTCACTTCCCGACGCGCGCGGACCTCATCATCGCGGTGTACCGGCACCAGGTGGAGGCCTGCGCCGAGGCCGGTCCGGCGCTGCTGGCCGATACCGAATCCCCGCATTCGGCCCTTGGCCAGTGGATTGACCTTTTCGTCGAGTTCCTCGTCACCAAGCACGGCCTGGCCGCAGCACTGCAAAATGACAGGGATGGCTTTGACGCCCTGCACACCTACTTCGTCGACCGGCTGGTGCCGGTGTGCGCACATCTGCTCCGGGCCGCCGTGGCAGCAGGGGAGATCGACTCGGACGTAGGCGCCTATGAACTCATGCGCGGGGTTGGCAACCTATGTGCCGGCGACGGCAAGGATCCGCGGTACGACGCCGACCGCCTGGTCAAACTGCTCATCAAAGGACTGGCCCGACGCGCCCGGCCGGAGACAGGCGGCTGAAGGCACAAACGGTGTGGGCCCCGTCAACTCCTAGCCGGCGCGAAGTCCGGATCGGAGGCAAAGGCGAGGTGAGTATTCTTTCCGCAGGGGAGGTGGTTTCCAGGGAATTCATGTTCCTGCGTGCTTTGATGATGCCGGTGGGGCAGTGCTACTGCCCGCGTATAGGATCTGCCCGGTCGAGGACCCGCCCGATAGTCTTGGCGATCAGGTCAACGTCCTCGTCTCCCACTACGAATGGGGGGCTGATCTGGAGGGTGTTGCCGCGCAGGGGCCGTACGACGACGCCGTCATCTATGCATGAGTTGGCCACGGCCTCGGCGTCTGCCTCGGGTGCCAGCTGGACGCCGGCGAGAAACCCGACGCCGCTGCGGATTTCCTGCACGAGAGGATGGGAGGCAAGAGGGGTCAGGGCCTTATCGAGGACAGATTCAAGTTCCAGGGCCCGTGGAACGAGTTGTTCGTTCTCGAGGATGTCGAGGTTGGCGTGTGCAACTGCGCAAGCTGTGGCATGACCCGAGTACGTCATGCCGTGTCTCAGGACGGGGGCGTCGTGTCCCCGATAGAACCGTCCCCAGATCCGGTCGGAGACAAGGACGCCGCCCAGCGGGGCGTAGCCGGATGTTATTCCTTTGGCTAACAGAATCATGTCGGGCTCGAGATGGAACCGTTGGGAGGCGAACATGAAGCCTGTCCGGCCGAATCCGGTGATGACCTCATCAACGATCAGAAGAATGTCATTTTTACGGGCGATTTCCTGCAAACCTTCAAGATATCCGGTGGCAGGCGGAATTACCCCTCCGGTGCCTATGATTGGTTCGGTGATGATCGCGGCAATATTCCCGGGGCCGATTTCGTCTACGACCGCCCGGACGCCTTCAATATCGTTGGTGGGAACCAAGGCGGTCTCGGGAACGAGGGAATCGGAACCGTAGCCGTCCCGATTGAAGTCAAGCCCGGCGACACTGGTACCAAAGGCATGGAGCCCGTGGTATGAGTAAGTACGGCTGAGGACGGTTTTTTTGTCCGGCATGCCTTCAAGCTGCCAGTGGCGCCGTGCAATCTTGCAGGCCAGATCGACGGAGTCCGACCCGCCACTGTTGAACATTATTTTGGCGTCCGGTATCGGCCCCATGGCCACGAGCCGGTCCGCGAGGGAGAGAGCTACGTCGTTCGAGAACCGGCCGAAAACGTGGTAGGTCTCCAGTTTGCACATCTGGTCATAAGCCGCTTTCGCCACTGATTCCCTGCCATGCCCGATGTTTGCGTGCCACAGTCCGGCGGTGGCGTCGAGCAGGCGGCGTCCGTCCGAGGTCGTGAGGTACGCGCCGCGTCCTTCGGTAATGACGACGCGGCGTTGCAGGACCGAGGGCATGTGCGCCTGGGCGCTCCATAGCGACTCGCCCACGTGCTTGGGACGGTTTGCCGGGTTGAAAACGGTTGCTTCGGTAGCCATTGTTTGTTCTCCTAGGCAGGCCAATAGAGCAGTTCCATGTGCAGCCGCCGCCAGACTGCCCTATGCCTCCTGGGCTGGTCCCCATTTGAGCGTCGCTTGCGGGCGTGATAAGCGGATTCGGCATTTATGCGGGCGAAGTTGGACGTGGGCATTCCGGGGTTGGGGTGTGCCCGCGCCGGTTAGTCGAGAACGGCGAGTAGTTGTCCTTCCGCGACTGCATCCCCTTCGGACACGGAAATGTCCGTGACGACGCCGGATTCGGGCGCTTCAACCGGAATCTCCATCTTCATGGACTCAAGGATCATTATCGTTTCGTCTTCCTCCACAGACGCTCCCGGCGTCACGAGAATTTTCCAGACATTCGCCGCCAGATCCGACCGCACTTCACTCAATTTGCGTTCCTCTCCTCGAAAAACCGGGACAATAAGTTGCTGTGTTCGTCATGGACCTGCGGCGCTGGCCAGTGTGGTCCATATGTTGTTTGATTTGCTCGTCTAGGTCCGCGATGTTTCCTCCTTTCATGTTTGCCAGGAGCTCCTGGTGTTCGGCCGCTATCTCTTTTGGATCGGGATACGACTTCTCCAGCATCATTAGCGACAGGCGCGTTTCGGTGAGGAGGGTCTGGTAGAAGACCGTCAGACGTTTGTTGCCAAGGCTCCCGACCAAGACAGTGTGGAATGCCAGGTCCAAGTCGACCAGATCAGACCAAGGGCGTCCGCTTTCCGAGGCTGTCTTCATGTCGGCAATGATGCGGTGAAGCTCATCGAAGATTTGTTTTCTTGGATTTTTTGCAAGCTCCTCCGCTGCTGTCTTTTCAACGGACTGACGTGCGACAGATATGTCATCCATATCCGCCTCGGATAATTCCAAGACAAAAACCCCGCGGTTGCGTACCCGGTGCAGGAGGCCTTCCTGGATGAGCCGCTGCATTGCTTCGCGCACCGGCGAGCGGCTGACGTTCAGCTGCCTGGCTAGACTGGTTTCCCGAAGCTGTTGGCCGGGCGAGTAGGCGCCCTTTTCAATAGCGCCCCGCAGCCGGTTAACAATGGTGTCCACTGTTCCGTCGATGAGGATCGGCTCCAGCACCGGTTCACTCACCTGGTCGCTCCTATCCTTGCGGGGGTCAGGTTGATGCACACCTGGATCAACCCGGTTCCGTCGCCACGTTTTCGGCTTCCGTCAACGGACGCACAGATATGCCCGCATCCTGCAGGAACTGCCAGACCGTGCGGATAACCTCCACCGAGTTCGGTGCGTCCCCGTGCAGACAGATGCTCTCCGGGGAAATTTCGAGATCCCGCCCCGACACTGTGGCTACCTTCCCTTCCCTCACGAGCCTGATCGCACGTGAGGACACAAGTGCAGGGTCCCAAGCCTGCTTTTCCCGCTCGATAATGAGGCCGCCGGCGTCGTCGTAGCCGAGGTCGACAAATCCTTCCTGGACTAGCCGGACGCCGTAACGCGCGGCGAGCTCCGAGTGGCGCTTGTCGAAACAGTAGAGAGGGAGGGAGCTGTCTATTTCGGCTACCGCAGCGATGACAGCTTCGGCCAACTCTTCGTCCTCCAGCGACATCAGGTACATGACCCCATGCGGTTTTACGTGGGAAAGTTTCGACCCTTCGGCCTCAACGAAACCCTTTAGTGCGCCTATTTGATACAGCGTGTAGTCCTGGAGCTCTTCCGCTGAGACCGCTATCCGTCGTCGTCCGAAGCCCAGAAGGTCCGGCAGCGAGACGTGCGCTCCGATCTGCAGGCCTTGGCCGACTGCCGCACGGACCGTGTGGCGCATGATTCTCGGATCCCCGGCGTGGAAGCCGCAGGCGATGTTAGCGGCGCTGATATAGGGCATGAATTCTTCGTCCGGCGCGAAGCGCCAGCGGCCGTAGCCTTCTCCCATGTCGC
This sequence comes from Arthrobacter sp. TJ-217, assembly GCF_058269255.1. NCBI lineage: Bacteria > Bacillati > Actinomycetota > Actinomycetes > Micrococcales > Micrococcaceae > Arthrobacter > Arthrobacter sp. TJ-217. Next base: position 181,181 of record NZ_JBZCNJ010000008.1, on the reverse strand, counting down.
AGTTGAGTTCGATGGCTGTGTTCATTGTTCGGTCCCTCCTGCTGCAGACATGAGCATGGATCGTTCCTCGTCCAATGCGTAAGCGTCGTCGATGGAAATTGGCTTGAACCGGATCGTATCTGTCCCCGGCCGCATCTGGCCGGTCTTCCATAGGCTCGCCTTGGGTACGACTCCGAATACGACAAAGCCGCCGGAAGTTGGCCCGTCAGGTCCGAGGATCACGGGCGTGTCACCATTGAGGTTGATCCCGCCGAGAGGGTAGCCGGTGTCGAGGATGTTGGATGGATGCCCGCCGGCAATACCGCCGTCGGACCGGGCCCACTGCAGCCTAGCCGGGTCCAGCCTGATACCGGTACGGTTTGAATTTTGGTCAACTGTCCATGAGCGTGCAAAGAAGTTTTCGACGTCCGCTTCCGTGACGAATTCAGGCGTAGCAAATGGCCCTGGCACGACTTCCAGTTCCCAGTCGTGCCGGTACTCGGGGATCCTTTCCTGCGGCAGTTCCGCTATAGGTGAGGTATCCGAGCTTCCGATGTCCAGAACATCTCCCTTGACGAGCGCGCGCCCTTCAACGCCTCCAAGCGAACCCATGGTGTAGGTGGACCGGGAACCGAGAACTTGGGGAACATCGATTCCTCCTCTGACCGCCAGATAAAACCTGAACCCGGATACGGCCAGGCCGATTTTCAATTCGGCACCTGCGGGAACGTTGACAGCGGCCCACTGTGGCACCGGGCTACCATCGACTGTCACTTCGCCGGCGGCGCCGGTTACTGCCACGGTGGCGGGGGACCGGAACCGGAATTTGGTCTTGCCTAGTGTGATTTCCAGACCGGCAGCGTCAGGGCTGTTGCCGACGGCGACATTGCCGAGCCGGAAGGCGAAATCATCCATCGGACCCGCGGGAAAATACCCGCGTGACAGCATTCCGATTCGTCCAGGCCAGTCTTGGACGGTTGTCTGGATGCCGGATTGAAGAACTTCAATGGACATGTGTGACTCCTCACGGGACGGCGGTTGCCGCGGCAGCGGTGTCCCGCTTGGCGGTGAAGTCTGCGGCTTCGGCCACGAGCGAGGCGCACCAAGCGTTATAGGTGCCGACGTCAAAGTCCTCGTCCTGTATGTCATAGACGTATTCGCCCCGGTGGACGGTTTCGAAGTAATCCGCTAGTTCCTGCTCGGAAACGGCATGGAATCTGATGCGGTCACATGGGCGCAGCAGCAGAGGCGACTGGGCGAAAGCAGGATTGCGCTGTTGGATGTCGTATACGGGCAGCGTTCTGCCGAGCAGCTGGTAACCGCCTGGCGATTCCACGGGGTAGATCGAGTAGCACGGTCCGCCCAGACCGATGGCTCCTTCCGCTGTCCAGGTACGTGTGGGGTTGTATTTGGGAGCGAAGAGGACCTTCCTCGGATCCAACGGGAAAGTGAAGGGTAGTCCGGGGAAGAACCCGATGAATCCAACCCAGAGGTCCGTCCCTGTTATGACTTCAATCAGCTCATCAACGTCCCGAAGCCCGTTGTAGGCGATCGTGTAATCGACATTGTTGTCGTTCACGCAGTTGGGGGCATCAGAACGGATGCTCCGGACATAACGGGCAACAGCTGCCTTGGACGTCGAATCGTGAAACGCAGCGGGAAGATTCACTCTTCGGCTGGGGAGGACCAGATTTTCCGTACCGGCTGCATTGTCATAGGCCTCATCCAGTGCCAGAACCAGGTTTGCGACGTTTGTTTCCGCGGGGTCATAGGAGAGCAGTATGGAACGGAAACCGGGGGATGTTTCGACCAGTCCCGGAGGGCGAGACTGGTTCACCTCGGTGTTGATGTTGTGGACAAAGAAGTTGAGGTTCAGGTCAAAATGCATGCCACCGAACTCAACGAGGAGATAACTGTCGCCGGCGATCCGGTACGTAACAGCAGGTTTGCCGTCAGTGGCCGCATGTTGCTCGTAAAGTGCGGATGGCACCCCTGCCCACTGTTCAGAGATGTACCGGTTGGAAACCTCGTGGGGCTTCATCGTACGTACTCCTCCTGATCTGTTTCGCCTTTTGCTATCGACTCCGCAGCCCGGTTCTGCACGTCGGCCACGATGCCGGTGCTGTAGCGGCCCGACCTGAATGCCGGATCGTTCAAAAGCATCCGAAAGAAGGGGAGATTGGTTTTTGGCCCCGATACTTGGAAGGCTGCGACGGCGGACTCGGCACGTGCGAGTGCTTCTTCCCGGTCCTGCCCCCGGACGATGAGTTTTGCCAAGAGCGGATCGTAGGCGGTGGTCACGGTATTGCCGGCTGCATAGCCGCTGTCGACGCGGACACCTTCTCCTGTTGGTTCCGTCCACTCACTGATGTGCCCGGGCGATGGCAGGAAGCGTTTAGGGTCTTCGGCATAGATGCGCATCTCTATGGCATGGCCTGAGGGTTGGAGGTTGTCGGCGTCGAACCCAACGTCCCGGCCGGCGGCGACGCGGAGTTGTTCCTCGACAAGGTCAATGGAAAACACGGCTTCGGTGACAGGGTGCTCCACTTGCAGCCGGGTGTTCATTTCCAGGAAAACGAAGGTCTGCCGCACGGGATCGACCAGGCATTCGACGGTACCGGCATTGCGGTAGCCGACAGCAGTCCCCGCTCTTACCGCAGCGTCCAGCATCCGGGATCTGAGTTCGGGTGTGATTCCTGGAGACGGAGACTCCTCGGCGACCTTTTGGTGGCGGCGCTGGACCGAGCAGTCCCGCTCTCCGAGCGCTATGACCCTGCCGTCGGGGAGCCCGAGGATCTGGACCTCGACGTGGCGGGCGTGCTGAATGAACTGTTCGATGAGGATCCGCGAGTCCCCAAAAAAGCGCTCTGCACGCGACCGTGCAGTATCGAAAGCTGCCCGCAGGTTTTCGTCATTATCGGCGACCATCATTCCGATGCCGCCTCCGCCTCCGGATGGTTTGACGATGACCGGATAGCCGACAGCGTTGGCGATCGTGACTGCCTCTGCGGGGTCGCTTACCGGTTCGGCTGATCCTGTCGCCACCGGCACTCCGGCGGCCTGCATCAGGTTTCGGGCGTTGATCTTGTCCGCCACCATTTCCATCGATTCCGGCGAAGGCCCGACCCACGCGATGCCGCTTTCGATAACCCGCCGGGCGAAGCCGGGATTTTCGGCGAGGAAACCGTAGCCCGGATGGATGGCCGAAGCCCGGACAGCTCGGGCTGCGTCCATCAGTTTGTCGACATTCAGGTACGATTCGGCAGGATTGGCCGCACCCAGGGGGACAAATTCCGATGCTTCCTTCACAAAGGGAAGCTCCACGTCGACGTCCGAGCAGACCGCTATCGTCCTGATGCCGAGCGCGTTCGCCGTCCGGATGATCCGCCGGGCAATCTCGCCCCGGTTGGCGACCATCAGCGATTCGAAGACCGGCTCCGTCATGACGTGACCCCTCTAGCGATGAGGCGAGCCTTGGCTGAAGCCCGGAAACGGTCCGCCACGACCGCGAGAATGAGAGCCAAACCCAGGGCGATGCTTTGCATGTTGGTATCAAGCCGCATGAAGTTCATACCGTTGCCGAGCAACATGATGAAAATGACCCCCAGGACCGTACCGCCAACGCCGCCTCTGCCGCCCTGGAGCGACGCTCCTCCAATGACGGCCGCCGTTATGGATTGAAGCGCAAAAGCACCGCCGAAAGTCGGTTGTCCCGAACCGCTGCGGGCGGTCAGGAGGAAAGCGGCTAGGGAGGCCAGAACCGCGCAGATCACGTACGTGGTGATCAAGTTCCGCCGCACCTGGATCCCCGCGGTCTTGGCCGCCAGGGCATTGCCGCCAATCGCATACAGGTGGCGGCCGAAAGTTGTCCATTTCAATACGACGAAGACAAGGATCAGGACCGGAAGAGCAAGGAGTACCAGGTTTGGAATGCCCAAGGTGAACCCGGCTCCGAGGCCGACAATGTACTCTCGCGGTAGACCGGAAACCGTTGCTCCCCCGCTGAAGACCATGGTGACGCCCGCGACGATCGTGGCGGTGGCAAGTGTGACAATGAACGGATTGACCTTGAGGAAAGCCACTCCGAGTCCGTTTGCCAGGCCGACTACGACGCCGACGGCAAGGCATACGACAAATCCCATGACCATGGACTGACCTGCAAATTCAGGTACGCCGCCGTAAACAAGTTTCATCATTGTGGCGGAAACGACCGACGACAGGGCAACGGTTGCTCCCACTGACAAATCAAATCCACCAGTGACTAGTACCAACATCTGTCCTAGAGAAATCAGCAGCAGCGCCACGGATTGCTGGGATACGGAGAGTAAATTATCGGGCTGCAGAAAACGGTCATTTGCCAGGGCAAAGACGACCACCATTACGAGTAGCAACGGCGGCAACGGGCCGACGTTGCTGAAGAACCTGAGCCAGTACTGGCGGTTTTCCTTCTGCGCCGCGCCTGCGGTGGCCGCAGAGCTTTTGACTTCGGTTGTTGACATGACAGTCCTATGCTGCCGCGCCTGCTGCATGCCCGAAGGCACCAGCAACTACGGCTTCGTTCGTGATCTGGTTTCCAACGAGCTCGACCTGCACCCGCCCTCCGTTCATCACATAGACCCGGTCGGCGAGTCCTACGACCTCCTCGAGATCAGAAGAGATCATCAGGACGCCGGCGCCATCGCGGCACAGTTGGCGCAGGTTGGCGTAGATCTCCTGGCGGGCCCCCACATCCACCCCGGATGTAGGTTCGGCTACTACGAAAACCTTGCGGTCGCGGGTCAGGGCACGGGCCAGAACGACCTTTTGTTGATTGCCGCCGGACAGAGCCCGGACCTCTGCTGTGACGGACCGCGGCCGAATGTCCAGCCGCTTGGCCAAAGCCTGGGCCAGGACACGGATCCTTGATCCGTAAATCAAACCAAAAGTGCTGTACTTCTTCGCTCGGTTAACTTCAAGCGCAATGTTTTCCTGGACGCTGAGATCGAGCGCGAGAGCTTCCCGCCTGCGGTCCTCCGGCATGAAACCGATGCCCGACTGAATCATGTCTCGAGGATTCGGTCGGGCATATTTTTTGCCTCCAACCAATACGTGCCCGCTTGAAAGGGGCAGTAGGCCGAGGATGGCCTTGGCGAGTTCGCTTTTCCCCGAGCCCACGAGGCCGGCCACAGCGACAATTTCGCCCTGGCAGACCCGCAGGGATGCCTGAGCGACCTTGCCGTCGGCTGTCGAGAGATCTTCGACCTCCAGCAGCGGAGGGCCGTTCATTTCCGCCTTATCCGGGTAAACAGCTGCCAGTTCACGGCCGACCATGTCATTTATCAGCCTCTCCTCGGAAAACTCGTCGAGAGTATTGGTCGAGATGAACCGGCCGTCCCGCATTACCGTCACCCGGTCACCTAGGCGCCGGACTTCCTCCATCCGGTGGGTGATATAGAGAAGCGCCCACCCCTCGTCCCGGAGCCGGTCAATAATCTTGAACAGCCTGTCGGCTTCCCGCTCACTAATCGCAGCAGTGGGCTCATCAAGAAGGAGGATGCCCGGAGTTCCCAGGAGTCCTTTCGTGATCTCAACAAGCTGCTGCTCGGCCCTGGGCAGCGAACCACACTCTGCCTCCGGATCTATCGCGCCCCCGAGCTGTCCGATTTTTTCCCGGGCGATGGCCCTCATCTTTGCGTTGTCGACGAGACCGAGCTTTTTCAGCTCGCGGCCAAGGAACAGATTCTCGGTCACCGACAGCGTTGGAGCTAAGCTGAAATCCTGCAGGACGACGTTGATGCCGAGTTTCCGGGCACGGGCCGGCGAATGGTGGACAACTTCGGTACCCCGAACCGTGATCGTCCCACTGTCGGGTTGGTAGTTGCCAAGGAGGATGTTGACAAGAGTCGATTTCCCCGCACCATTTTCGCCCAGCAGGATGTGGACTTCGCCGGGGTAGAGGTCGAGGGACATGCCGGTAAGCGCCTTTACGGCTCCGAACGATTTGACGATGTCCTTGAGGGAAACGACCGGTTCCTGCTCCAAACCTGCCTCACTTCCTTCCCATGCCGGCGGTCCACCGAGGGTACTGCAGCTTAGCTTCGTCGCGGCATCAGCTCTCGGGTGTCCAGCTCGTCACCGTCTTAAAGTCCCGGGGCGCAAACATCTCGGTGTAGGGCACGTCGGCGGCATTCTCCTGGGTGATCATCATGGGCACGGGTCCGGAGGTGGGCGCCTGCAGCTCCTCACCTTCAAGCATGCGGACTGCTTGATCGACCGCCATACGCCCCTGAATTGTTGTGTAATCCGTCGGGGACCCTACGGCGTCGCCAGCCACAATAGCGTCGTAAACAGGCGGGATGATATCGAAAGCGTAGACATCGATTTCTCCCGTCTTGTTGGCGTTGCGGACGGCATTCACGCCCGCTTCGGCCGCAATGTCCACTCCCACGATGTGGGTGATATCCGGATGAATTTTGAGGGTGTCCTCGATCAAGTTTTGCTGGATTTCCAAGCCGGGATCAGCGCGGCGCATCTCCGCGATCTCCACCTTGGTTCCTTCGATCGTGTCCTCGAAACCCTTAACCGCGGCGTCCGACCATCCGGCGCCCTCGGGTCCAGGGAAGAAGCCTACGCTTGCGGGCGACCCCGCAGTGTCCTCGATGATGTACTCGGCCGTCGTCACCGCAAGATCATGGAAGCTCACCAGTGCGTGCGAAAAGAGCGGGTTTTCCTCGGACTCCGGGCAATCGGTTCCATTGATGAAATCCACAACGGGAATTTTCTTCTCTAGGGCGGCGGCAACTTGAGGGCAAACACCCGTAGCGTTGATGGCGCCTAGAATAATGGCGTCATAACCACCGTTAATACAGTCCTGCATCTGGCTTAACTGCCTGTCGAGGTTGGTGTAGCCTCCGGCTTCAAACATGCTGTATTCGAGGTTATCCCTCTGCGCTTCGATCAGTGTTCCGTAGTTCGTTGCGGCCCAGTATGAGTCCTTCATATGCGGGAACAGCACGCAGAGCTTCCATTGCTCGGAAACCTTGTCTCGTGCGATGGGAGTGTATTCCGATTCGGTAGTCTGGCCGTCCGCGGCCGTGTGGATGGCCGGCGCGGTCCAATCCTGTGCCGACCCGGCGTCAGTGGTCTCGCTAGTCTGGCCGTTCCCGGAGCCTCCCATCGCCCCGCATCCGGTTGCCGCCAAGGTCGCCGCCAGCGCAAGCGCTCCAATGGTATTGGCTTTCCTATTCAGCTTCATGTGTCTCTCCCAGCGTTAGCCGAAGGCCGCGCCGCAGATGCCATCCAGTCGATTGCCTTTTGTACACAATCTGCAGCGGTGGTGTCAGCATAGCCCGTGAGCTGGGTCACATCAATATTTTTTTGTGCTGCTTGCGCGTCGCTTTCTGGCCTCAGTAGGTACAGCAGCGCGGTGCCCAGCAGAGCGTGTCGCCCAGTCGGATCGGGGTCAGGTGCACCGAGAGGTGGCCCGGCTCGGGGTGACCATTTAGCTGCTGTAGCAAGTATGCGGATGAGTTCGCCGTTGACGGTGAGTCGGTGATGGGTATGTCCGGTTCTGCAGGGCCTGCCAACGCCAAATCCCGGCCACGGGGCGGTGTCCCCGGAAGCGATATTCCCACGGGTACGGGTGTGCCGTCGAAAGACGGGCCACCGACTGTTGTCCGAGTGGGAAGCCCCTTGCGCACCGCACCAGGAACCGGCTCGTTGACGCCCCGTCCATCATCAGCGGGGGTCTGTGAACTTCGTTACCGCAGGTGCAGTCGTCTGATTGTCTATCAGACGTCTCAATGCGAGCCTATCGCCTCCCATGAGCAGACATCCCGCGCCAGTCTCTGGGCTACCAGCCTCAGAGTAAACTATGAAATTGTTGACTTAAGACATGTGACATGGGCAGCGCAGGTTACGCAGCTCAACCAGGAATTGTTGGTGAATCTCATTGCAGCAGGGGTGGAAAACAGGATGAAAAGGGGAGTGCTGGACCCGATAGTGCAGGAGTCTACGCCGGCCATTATCGCCCGTCGGATCCGTGATGCAATCGCCCGAGGTGATTTCGCTCCAGGCATCCAACTCGGTGAAGCGGAGCTTGCTAAAGAACTGGGAGTCAGCCGGGGGCCCCTGCGGGAGGCCATGCAACGGCTTACCCAGGAAGGACTGCTCATCAGTTATCGGAACAGGGGCCTCTTCGTCGTCAGTATGGACGAAGACGACTTCCGGGATGTGTACTGGGCCCGAACCGCGGTCGAAGCAGCCGCCATCCGCCGCGTGGCCAGCACAAACCCGGAGGGCAACGCGGCCCAGCTAATGAAAGCCGTGCATGCCATGGAGGATGCGGCGGAAAGCCCCAACGGCGAAGCTATGACCGAAGCGGACATGAGCTTCCATGCCCTCTTGGTTGAGCTCGCCGGCAGCCCTCGGCTGAAGAAGATGCACGACACTCTCCTGACGGAGACGCGGATGTGCCTCAACGCCCTGAAAAGTACGTACGCTACGGCTGACAAGCGCATCGCCGAGCATAAAGGCATCGCTGAAGCCATCTCCAAGAGAGATTCAGACCTCGCCGAGAAGCTTATGGCCGAGCACATGGAGGATGCACTGATGCGGCTGATTCCTTAACTTTTCTCTTGGACCTATGGCGATTCCTGTGAGGGCCGCCAAGCCTCGAGCCGTGTCATCTCTAAGGCACAAGAAGCTGCCCACCGGAGGAAATGCGCGCCGGAGCAGAAGGTAGTTCCACCCGGCGTCGACTCGGCGTGGGAGTGTGAGTCTTCCCCACGTTTACGCCAGCGCTCCCTCACTTTCCAGATATCCTGCGGGAAAGTGAGGAAGCCATTAGCTGGAGTGGCGTGGTGAGAGTAGGTTGGTGCGCGGAAAATAACGGAAGGTAGGGGAAGGCTTAATCCCTAGACCCGCGGGATGGCCATGTACTTGATCTCCAAGAATTCATCCAAGCCCACGCGTCCGCCTTCGCGGCCCAGTCCGGAGGCCTTGATGCCACCGAACGGCGCCGCTGGGTTGGAAACGATGCCTGTGTTAAGGCCGACCATGCCCGACTCCAGATCCTCGCCGACGCGGAAGGCACGGTCCAGGTCCTGTGTGAACACATAGCTGGCAAGGCCCCAAGGGGTATCGTTCGCCAGCCGCACCACCTCCTCTTCGGTGTCGAAGGGGATGACGGGCGCCACCGGACCGAAGATTTCTTCGCTCATCAGCGCGGCGTCGGGGCTGACCTCGGAAAGCACTGTTGGGGAGTAGAAGTAGCCGCTGCCCTCCGGGCGGGAGCCGCCGCAAACCACCTTGGCGCCCTTGGAAACGGCGTCATCTACGAGCTCCTGGACCTTGTTAAGCGCCTTTTCCTCCACGAGGGGGCCGACATCCGTGCCGCTCACTGCGCCGTCACCGACCTTCAAGGCGCTCAGTCGCTGCGCGAGACGGACGGAGAAGTCAGCGGCCACGGAGCGTCGGACGAAAATTCGGTTGGCGGCCGTGCAGGCTTCACCCATGTTCCGCATCTTCGCAGCGAAGGCGCCCTCAACGGCGCGGTCCAAGTCCGCGTCCTCAAAAACAATCAGCGGAGCGTTCCCGCCCAATTCCATTGAAGAACGCATGACGTTTTTGGCGGCCTGTTCCAATAAGCGGATGCCCACGCCGGTAGACCCGGTGAAGCTAACCTTTCGGGCAATGCCGCTTTCCATCCATGGGGTAACCACGTCGGAGGCTTTGGAGGTCGTGACCACGTTCAGAACACCCTTGGGCAAGCCAGCCTCTGCCAGGACGTCCGCCAGTGCCAGCGAAGACAGTGGAGTGAGGTTGGCAGGCTTGAAGACCATGGTGCAGCCGGCCGCTATGGCAGGGCCGATTTTCCGGGTGCCCATTGCCAGCGGAAAGTTCCACGGCGTCACCAAGACGCAGGGCCCAACGGGTTCCTTCGAGACGAGGATGCGGTTCTTGCCGTCGCCGGTGGTGGTCAGGTCTCCGTCGATGCGGACGGCTTCCTCTGAAAACCAGCGGAAGAACTCGGCGGCGTACGCCACCTCGCCTTTGGACTCGGCAAAGGGCTTGCCCATCTCCGTTGTCATAATCAAAGCCAGTTCGTCCTGGCGGGCCATGATCAGGTCGAAGGCGCGACGCAGGATTTCGCTGCGCTCCCGGGGAGGGATTTTAGCCCACTGTTTCTGGACCCGGCCGGCGGTTTCGATCGCACGGCGTGCGTCTTCGGGGCCCCCGTCAGCCACGCTGGCAATGACTTCCTCGGTGGCAGGATTAATGACATCGAACCGGGCACCGGAAGATGCTTCGGTCCACTCTCCGTCAATGTAGAGGTTCTTGCTGACCTTTGCGACGGCTTTGAGCGCCTCTTGCGAAGTTCGGGAGGCGGCTGACTGAATGCTCATGGGTGATCCTTTTCTTGGTTGGAAGGGGACCGGCATCCGGTGCGCCTGTTCGGCGGGTGCCCGTTGCTGGGCCTGCAGGGGAGCGAACACCATCCGTCATGGTGGACTCAATATTTCGCGGAAACGGCCGCCGTGACGGTGGCGATGGCGTCTTCGAAGCGTTTGAGGCCGGTGGAGATTTCTTCGGCGGTGACGATAAGGGCGGGGATGAGACGAACGACGTTGCCTGCGGGGCCGCAGGTGAGGGTGAGCAGGCCGTGGTTCGTGGTGGCCTGTTGGACTGCTGCTGCGGTGGCGGCGTCGGGGCGGCCGTCTTCGGTGGTGAATTCAATGCCTTGCATCAGGCCCTTGCCGCGGACGTCGCCAATGACGGGGAAGCGGGCCTGAGTTTCTTTGAGTCCGGTCTGGAGCTGCTCGCCGCGGATCCGTGAGTTCTCCACCAACCCTTCGTCACGGATGACGTCGAGGGTGGCGACGCCAGCGGCGGCAGCGACCGCATTCCCGCCGTAGGTTCCGCCCTGGGACCCGGGCCAGCCCTTGGACATCAGTTCGGAGGAGGCGGCGATTGCGGAAATCGGAAAACCGGAGGCGATACCCTTGGCGGTGATCAGGATGTCCGGGGTGGCGGTGGAGTACTGGTGTCCCCAAAACTTGCCCATGCGGCCCACGCCTGTCTGGACTTCATCGAAGATCAGCTGGATGCCGTGCCGGTCGGCCCGTTCGCGCAGTCCCTCCTGGAAAGCTGCCGGGGTGGGCAGGTACCCACCCTCACCGAGGGCCGGTTCGATCAGGAATGCTGCAGTATCGTCGGGCGCGGTGCGGGTCTGGAGCAGGTAGTCCAGTTCCTTCAATGCGAATTCCACTGCTGCCCCCTCATCCCAGCCGTACCGGTAGGCATACGGGAAGACGGACATGTGCACCCCCGACATCAGTGGGGAGAACCCTGCGGAAAACTTCGTTCCGGCAGTGGTCAGCGACGCCGCCGCAACCGTCCGACCATGGAAACCGCCCTGGAACACTACAATGTTTGGCCGGCCCGTGGCCATCCTTGCCAAACGCATCGCAGCCTCAACCGCCTCTGATCCGGAATTGGCGTAGAACAACGAATCCATGTCTTCGGGCAGTACCTCACCAAGCTTCTCGGTCAGCGCCAGCAAAGGCTCGTGCATCACCGTGGTGTATTGCGCGTGGATGATCTTCCCAACCTGATCGCGGGCAGCCTCAACTACCCGCGGATGGCAATGACCCGTGCTCGTCACACCGATGCCGGTAGTGAAATCAAGATACGACTTTCCATCAGTAGCGTGTAGCCAGCTGCCGAGGGCGTGATCAACCACCAGTGGGGTCGCTTGCTTCAGAAGTGGGCTAAGGGAAGTCATGTGTCCCATGGTGCGGGCCTGATTATCTTATTGTCAACAATTGCCTAGTGTGAAGCGGCGCGTCTTTGACGCCGAAGTTCGCAGTTCGGGGCAGACCCCTGCCAGGACTTCGGCTCTTCATTCCAGCGGCCGGGACAGGCGATGACGTCCTCGAGGTTTCGGGGGACGGGAACGCGCTCGCTGTCGGGCCAGGGGGTGATCTGCTCCGGCGGTGGGATGTCCGGTACGGATCGACTCCAAGGAATCCGGACTGTTACGAGAAGCCTTTACCGTCGCTCGCCAATCCGCTCACTGACCTTTGCGCTGGGCAGGACGTAAGCCGGGTCTACATCGAGCACCTCAGCGACGGCAGCGGACGAGATGGTGTACCAAGGGGAGGTCATAGGAGCCCTGTCCGTCACCGCTTCGACGTCGGCAAAAATTCCGCGGACCAAATCCGCACGGTGCTCGGCAAGAGGACGATGTCGTAACCGCGCTGCATGTATGGCACGAACGCCACCAAGACCCCGTCGTCATAAAGTTCGAATCGTCCACTAAGGGGATCGTCCTTCAGACTGCCGTGAGAGCGTCCCCGTGGCTCCTTGCGTAACCCCTGATGTGGCGCGTGACTCGCGGGTGGTTGAGCTGAGATTTTGGTCATGGTGTTCAACTGCTCCGTCAGCACGCGGGTCACAGTGATGCCCTGCGCCCTTGAACGGTTGGGCCGTCGTTATGGTCGAGCAGCACGCTGAGCGGTAACAGGAGTTCCACCGGCCTCGTTCCTTCTTCTATGGTTCGCGCGGCGGTTTTGTCCACGCACTGCTCTGACCGGTGACACCTGCGATCTGTGACTGTGGTGAACCCGGGGAATGGTTGTCGCGTCGCGGCATTCGCTGATTGGCACGAGGGTTTTGCACTTCGCCTGCCGGATCCTACTGTGGAATGGCATGCTGCCCGTCCGACCATCGCATACCTAGGACTCCAATGCCGTCCTCCACGCCCAGACCCTCCCTCATGCGTTCACGCTCGAACGCTGAGTCGCACCGGGTGTCATTTGTCGAGTTGTTCTTCGACCTCGTCTTCGTCTTCGCCATCACACAGATCGCCCACGGGCTCATCGACCACCCGGACGGCGGAACATTCGCCCGGACCCTCGTGCTGACGATGGCCATGTGGTGGGTGTGGGTATACACGACCTGGTCGATGAACTGGTTGAGTCCTGAGCGGTCGCTGATCCGGGTGGTGCTCATCGCCGCGATGCTGATCGTCCTGCTGATGTCCAGCGCCATACCGGAGGCATTCGACGAAGGTCAGGGGCTGATCTTCGCGCTGGGCTACGTATGCCTGCAACTCGGCCGCGCAATCTTTGTGGCTGCCGCATTACGTCATCATGATGCGGTGGTGAGCCTGAACTACATCCGAACGTCGATCTGGTTCGCAATGTCGGGCGTGTTCTGGATCCTCGGCGGACTCGCTCCATCCGAGGAACGCCTGTACTTCTGGGCCGCGGCAATCGCGATCGACCTGCTGGCACCCCTGCTCCGCTACGGGCTGCCGGTTCTGGGATCGACAGCGCCGTCCGCATGGACCGTCTCCGGGGAGTACATGGCCGAACGCACGGGACTTTTCATCATTGTGGTCCTGGGGGAATCGATCATCGTCACGGGCACTGCATTCGGCGAGCTCGAGGGCAATCCGACGCAGGTGAGTGCCTTCCTCTCGGCTTTCGCAAGTACTGTCCTGATGTGGCTGCTGTACTTCGCCCACGACGAGAGCCGGGGCCGGCGCTTCATCAACGCCTCCCAGAACTCGGGCATGGTCGCCCGATCGGCTTACACCTATGCCCCCGTGGTCCTCGTGCTCGGTCTAGTCCTCACCGCAGTCGCAGATGAACTCGTCCTGCTTCACCCAGACGACAACATAGGAACTGAGGACCAGTACATCCCGACAAACCTGCTGATTTGGACGGCATCATCCGTCTATCTGCTCGGCAACCTCCTGTTCAAACGAGCCATCGGCAGGCCGTGGTTGGCATCCCATATCGCCGGAATCCTCGCGCTCGCCGGCCTCTTCGCCGCCTCGAACGCCCTTACGCCGCTGGCCATGAATTGGGCCAGCAACGCCGTGCTGCTGGCAGTCATCGTGTGGGACTACCGCACCCGGTCCCGCGGCGAGAGCAACAGGCATGAGAACCAAGACGACTCCGCCACCATCGACTAGACGTCCCGACGGACCTTGAGAAAATCCGGGCGATTACGAGAAGTCTCGAGAGGTCTTCGTGGCCGCTCGCAAGGCAAGTCCAATTCCCAGCGCTGGGGCTTTCGAAGCCATTATGCCGCCGTCGTAACTGGCGGCGGACCTCCTCATCAACCCGGCCGGCACCACGAAGCGGCTGCTGGACAACTCCTGCTCTATACAGCCGGGTCTCTGGAGACATGCCGGCCTCCTTAGGCGGCTGGACACAGAAGGAGCCGGGAAAAATCTCCCGGCTCCTTCAATGTGGTTCAGGGACGGTTCAGGCGGACACCTTCACGCGGGTGTTCCGCGTGGCGATGGCGCGGTCCGCCGACAGGGGGCCGGCCCCGGCCAGGGCAAAGAACAGAGCGGCCGCCCCAAGGAGCAGCACGAGTTCGATGCCGCCCTCGGCGACGAAGAAGCCGGCAGAGAGGTGAACGAGTACGAGGGCGCCGAGTGCAATGAGCACCTGAAGGGCGGCGACAACGCGGGTTCCCAGGCCGACGATGAGCAGAATACCGCCAACGAGTTCGACCGCGGCGGCGAAGGGCGCGGCGATGACAGCCAGCGGGATGCCCATCTCGGAGAAGGCCGCCTGGGTGCCGGTGATGGTCCACTCGTTGACCTTCTGCCAGCCGTGCAGAGCGAAGGTAAGGCCCAGGACGACGCGGAGGATGATCTGCCCGAGAGCAGCTGAAGATTTGGGGAGGGAGGAGAAAGCCATGCTAACGACCCTAACGATCGAATAGTTGAATCTTCAACTTATCGGGTCCTTCCGTGACATTCATCATGTGAAGGCGTTCCACCCGGGTGCTTCTGGAATCCAGCCGGGGACCGATTCATGTGGACGAAAGTCCCAAGCGCAGGGTGGCCCGGCTGCCGCCGGTGAGCTTGAGTGCTCGGAACGCCACCGTCAGCAGGACCGGCCAGCCGGCCGCTATGAGCGGACTGTGCCCCGAGGCGCGGAGTTGGACGGGTTAGCGCGTGATGGCGAGCGGCTTGAACGGCTCCGCGCAGGATGCCCGTTCCAGGTTCACCGTTCCTTGTATGCGGTTGTTCCTGCCGGTGTCGTCGCACCAGTCAACATCGTGCGGCATCGCGGTGACGGCCGCTTCTCCAGCCGCCATCTGGGCCGGGACAGGGAAGGTGTAGGTGAATGCGCCGGCATCGGTCATGGGCGCCGTCGTGTTGATCACTTCCGCACCTTGCTCATCGGTGACTATCACCTGGATCTGGGCGTTCTCTCCGTAGCGGGGGTTGCAGTCGGCCCCGGGCGCCTCGACCGTGACCACATCTCCGGGCCCGGCCGTGGTGGGAGTGACAGAGTACTCGGGCGGGAAGCATGGCGGTTCAGCGAACAAATCGGAGGAGCATCCACTGGCGGCGGCGATCAGCGCCGACCCCACCACGAAGGCACCCACGAACCGCCCCTCGACCGTCCTGATGGAATACCTCGAAGGGAACTTCATGACCCCATTGTGGGTGCCGGTTGCGCGAAGTTCCCCTGCGGCTGGAATTCGTTCCCCTAACGTTGCGATGCCAGCCGACGTGGTGGACGCTCCACTGCCCTGCAGGGCCGCAGAATTCATAGGCTGGAGGGCCCCTGTTCGTTCTCTAGCCGATCTGCATTGATTGGACGTGTGAGGGGCAGCGCGATGGTGAAGGCTAGTGAGGTGGCGAGGAGACCTGCCAAGCCCAGCAGCATGAGGAGGAAGCCGCCGATATCTGCAACGGCTGCCTGCGGAGTGCGGAATGAGAAGAGGTAGATTCCGTTGGCTATGAGCATTGGCACTCCGGCGATCCCAAGGAGGATGGCGCCGAGTTTCAGCTGCGTGGGTCGGCACCTTGTTTTCCGGCCAGCCAAGACGAAGGCGATCGGGACGCTCACGCATACGACGGCCGAACCGATATGCGAGACAGTGAACAGGTTCAGCTGTCCCAACTGAGTCCAGAGGTATCCGCAGAGGAAAGACAGCACCAGTGCAATCAGGCCGGGCAACGCGCGAAGAAGGGCAGTCATGGATCACTGTCGCACACTCCAAGGAGCGCGTCGCGGCGCTACGCCCATGGGCGGCTTCCCGTTTGAAAGCCGCTTTCTCAACCGGGGCTTTCACGGTTCAGGCAGGGGTGCTTCATGGGCAGTACGGAACCCAGCAGCGCACACCGGTGAGCCGGCGGCCTCACTCCGGCAGATAGGGCCGATACGGGTCCAAGGTGCCATCGACCACCGGCACGAGGAGGTCGACCGTACCTTCACTGGTTTCGGCGGTCAGCGTCGTCCGTGCACCCGGGGCGTCCCCGGCGCTCTGGAGCAGCGTCGGGTTCGTATCCAAGGGCAGGCTGCCCTGCCCCGGCACGACGACGATTCTTTGCTCGTCTGCATCGCTGATGGTGACCTCAACCGGCGTCTCTGCGTTGTTCTCCAAGGTGCCCAGGATCCGGGCGGGGCCACCCTCTGCGGCGGTGACGAGAAGGACGCTGCGCAGGTCCACTGCTCCCACGCTCTTGTCATCACCCACCGCCGTCGAGTTCCAGTTGTCCTCGCCCCCGGAGGCACAGGCAGTGAGTGCGAGTGCTGCACCGGCGAGGACCCCTGCCAGCACGGCGGCGCGGGGTCGCCGGGGCCGAGGGGGCGGTCGGTCGGGTGGGTTCAAGACGGGGTGCACGGCTGCTCCTTGAGGACTTTCGGTTCCGCTTACGTCCTTCGACCGTAGGCAGTTCCGGGCCTGCAGGGGAATGGGCGAGACCTGACCGCAACACCATTCAGAGGCTCCATCCAGAAACTGCACAGCGGGCGTGCAGACTCCATACCGCGCGTGTCGGCATGCTGAAACCAGTCGCCGTCACCGGGTCAATCCCGTCCGAGACAGACCGCACGACGCCTTGCTCGCGCAGCAGGTTGACCGTGCCCAGCACGTCGACGGGTTATCGGCCTAGCCGGTCAGCGTGCCAGACAAGGGACAGCATGGGAGGTCTCTCTTGGGGCGAGTGTCTGCCGTCCGCGCGAACATCATGGTCTGTTAAAGCAGTGCGGTAAGGACGGGAATTGTGGTCATGAGCCCGAGTGCGATGAAGACCAGGCCGGAGACGCGGTGGATCCCTTGGGCGACGGTGGGGCGGTTGAGCCAGGTGCCGGCGGTGTGTGCCCCTAGGGCGACGATGACGAGGTAACCGCCGATAACTGCTGCTACGGTGCCGCCAATCACTGCCACAACGTAGAGGGGGCCCGCGCTGGTGGGTGTGAACTGCGGTATGAGGGCGAGGAAGAACAGCCCTGTTTTTGGATTGGTGAGGCAGCACAATACTCCTGCACTGAAGGCTGACCAGCCGGTCGGCATGGTGCCCCGTGGCTGAAGGTCAGCGGCAACGGTGTCAGCAGGGTCTTCCGCAATGAGGGTATTGGTGCGTGGTCCCTGCGCTCCGATGACGATGCCTGCCGTTGCCGGCGTCGTGGCTGTGGTCCGGGTGCGGATGTGTGTCGTGAGGGCGCGGTAGCCGAGGTAGAAGAGGTAGGCACCTCCGAGCACGCGAAGGATGTGGAAGGTCACGGGCGAGTCCTGGAGGAAGGCTGCGACACCGGCAGCGACCAGGGCTGCCCACACGAAGATTCCTAATGCGGTACCAAGGGCAGCGAAAAGTCCAGCGCTCCGCCTGCGCAGGGCGTGCTGCAGGGTCAGCAGGGTGTCCGGTCCTGGGGTAATGGCGAGGATGACGGCTACGCCGAGAAGGGCGAGGTAGTTCGATGCGTCCATGGAAGTGGCCTTTCGAGGGCGGCGTCGAGCAAGCATGCCGGCGACAATGACGCCATTCTGCCTCTCGAGCAGAGGTGTTCAGTGCGGAAGAAGGGGCGTGGGGACGTACGGTAGCCGCACCCTCAGGTCCACCATGACAGGCCTTTAATGTGTGGCACAAGCAAGTAATTGCTTTGTATTGGTAGTTATCGCCATACGATGGATGGATGCTGGATCCTCATAAGCTCATCATTCTCCGCGCCGTTATATCTGCCGGCTCTGTCCATGGTGCTGCCGCAGGGTTGCATCTCACTCCCGCCACGGTGAGCCAGCACCTGCGCGTCCTGGCCCGGCAGACCGGGCTGGTTCTCTTCGAGAAGAGCGGCCGTGGCATCGAGGCCACGCCGGCCGCGCTTCATCTGGCGGAGGAAAGCAGCCGGGCGCTTGCTGATCTGGAGCGCCTCGAGCGGACGGTGGCAGACCTTCGCGTTGGAAAGGCGGAGCGGATTACGTTCTCATGCTTCGCATCGGTCGCTCAGGCGTGGATGCCGCATGTCGTCGGCGTCCTGCGGACCGTCTCACCTGGGACCGTGGTGGAGATCAGCATCAACGAACTGCACCCGGGCGGTGGGCGGCGACAGCCGGACATCGAGATCCGCAACGAAGCACTCGATGCGGATGCCCTCACTGTTGAGGGTTACCAGCGGCACGTCCTGGCCGAGGAAGAACTGCGGCTGGTCCTGCCGGTGGACCACCCCTTGTGCTCTCAGGACGTGGTGGACATGGCCCAGCTGCGTGACGAAGCATGGATCGACCACGACATCCACGACGGGCCAACCGGCCGTATTATTGCCCGGGCCTGCACGACGGCCGGCTTTTCTCCGCGGTACGTCGCCCGCCTCGATGACCACCATGCGGCCCTCAGCCTTGCTGCTGCCGGCCTCGGAGTTACTGTCCTGCCCCCGATTGCCCTGACAGGGATGCCCGATAGTCTCGCCGTCCGGCCCCTCACCGGGCCTACGGTCGGTCGCCGCATCGTCGCTTTCACCCGCACCCACCCCGTCAGGGCCCGCCTCATTCACACCGCACTCACGGCACTCCGTGAAGCCGCGACGCCCTGAACTACTTCGAGTGCCCAGCCATTCGCTCGAAATGGAACGTTGAGGATTGGCTTACGGGTGCGTCTGCGGGGAGGGAAACGACTTGCTCGGCTCGGGCCCGGCGGGGGTCCTGTATTTCGAGTTCGGGTTCGTGGGCGGTGCCACAGATCTGACGGCCCTGCCCATGCGTGGGCCTGTCCGAACGACCCGACGGCGTTAGAGGCGGTGCGCAGGTATAAGTGAGGACGGCGGGTGGCCCGGCACGTCCGGCACGCAGCGGCTACCCTTTGGATCACCTGATGCTCTTCGAGCGGCCCGCGTTTGACCGGCAGGGCTGCACGAGGGGACCGACTAACCGATCCGGGGGATGAGCATGGGAAAGGCACCGATGGCAGTTCCTTCAGCGATAACGGCAGCGACGGCACTTGCAGCCCTGTTCCTGCTGGGTTCAAGAGGCACGGTTACTGCAGCCGACGTGTGGGGATCCACGAACGACGCCCATTTCTTCGTTATTTATTGGCTGCTCCTGCTGGTATGTGGGCTTGGAACCGTTCGGTGGGGCCATTCGATCGGCAGGTCGTGGTCGGCGCGGTCATCATGGATCGGCTATCTGACCGCCGCAGCAATTGCATTCCATCTCCTCGTTTGGATATCCCTCGGCGTATTCCTAGGCCATGCCTCCTATCAGGAGGAGGTGGGCGGCGCCGATGCCAGTGTTTGGCCCGTGCTGGTGCTGGCGCTGGCTCTATCCGGTCTCACCGCCGCCGCGCGAGCAATTTCCACCCGCCTCGCCATGATTGGAAGGGCTTCAAGGACCTAGGCGCCTCAAGGACCTAGGCGCGAATCCGGACGACGGGACGTTCATGGCCCGCCCACTTCAGGGGGAGGGGGCGCAGTCCTTGAGCCTGTAAACGCCGGCATGCCCTACTTCATGGACCAGCTCGAACGATCCCGAGATGGCCGCCCGGCTGACCCCCGGGTATCGGAGCTTCCCCGGGATGTCCGCCGCGGAAATCAGGTCGTCCCCGAAATCGAGAAGATACTCGACGCCGAGCCGCTGGGCGGCGGCGCATACGGCATCAGCGGCTCCGATCTCGTCGAGACGCCGCCGCAGCAGGTCGCGGTCCTCGTCCAGGGCCGCCATCGACATGTAGGGGTAGAGCATCCGGCGGTCCGACAGTGCCTCGGCCAGAGCCGAACCGTTCCATGGGTTGCTGATCACCAGGGCGTCGGCCGGCACATGGCGGTCAAGCTCCCGCAGGAGGGCCAATTCGTCACGGTCCAACTGCTTTTCGCGGTGGGGGGTGTTGGGCACGCGGAAGGCATCGCCGAGGTTGCCGGTCATCTGCCACAGGGTGACCGATGACGCGGCGACGACGGAGCCGAGCACCACCGCAGCCACGGGAGCCCTCAGCCAGGACCGCGAGAAGCGTTCGGAGACCCGTTTAAGCACCACCGCGGTGCCGACGGCGGCCAGCGGCACGCCGAACATCGGGGCGAGGGCGGCAATCCGGTCGGGGTTGCCGTACCACGGCGCGATCAGCAGGTTCGCGAGCCGGCTTTCGGAGCCGATGGCGAAGGCATAGGTGACGGCGGTGAGCACGACGGTGGCGACCAGCCACCCGCGGTGCTCGTGACGGGTCAGCCGGTAGAGCCCGAGCACCACCAGAATGGTGAGGACAAGCGGCGGGGTGATCGTGGGGGAGGGCCAGTTCGTGAATCCCCGCAGGAGGGCTTCGTAGAAGGGCATGCCCTGGGGGTGTTTCCACCCGAAGAGCCTCATGAACGTCGGGTTGGAGAGCAGCAGCGCGCCGAGCACCGCGGCAGACACCAGGACCGAGCCCAGGCGTTTCAGGCCGGAGGCGCGGGATCGGCGGAAGCCCTCCCTGAACCACCGCATAACCATGAGCACAATGAGCGGAGTCAGCAGGAACACCAGCGAGAAGACCGCGTTGGGCTGCGAAAGCGCGAGGCCGGGCAGGTAGAGGATGAACTGAACGACGGCAGCGGTGAGCGCCAGGGCCGGTTCCCGTCCCTGCCGGAGCAGGATCAGGGCCAGGGCGAGGCCGCCGGGCAGCAGCGCGTTCGCCAGGAAATTCGGGTAGACCGATCCGTAGTACAGGAGCAGGTACGGGAAGGCGGAGAACCCGGCGGCCAAGACGCCCGCCGCTGCGAGGACTCCGGGGACCGGGCCGACCAGCGTGCGCGTGAGGAACAGAACGTTCAGCGGCCAGACGACGGCGGCGGTGAGGATCCAGACGAGGTTCGTTGCCGCGGGGATGCTCGCCCCGGACAGCTGGATCACCAGGCTCACGACGTCGTGCCAGGCTGCCGGGTAAAAGGAGCCGCCCGCTGTGGGACGCACGTAGGCGTTGATCGCGAAGGATGAAGCGTCGCCGTCGACCAGGATGTAGCGGACGGCGTTGAGGTGGAAGACGGTGTCGTAGTTCTGGGTGACGCTCTCAAGGCCGCCGGCCGCAATGGCGAACCTCAGGGTCACGAGTACTGCGGCTGCGGCTACTCCAACCAGCCCCCACCGCAGGGCCGTGCGTTCCAGTCCGCCCGAGGTCCGTGCCAGGGTCTGCGGTGCCGGTTCCCCGGCCACCGCCGGTAGGAGCCTGCGAAGGATTCCCAGCACCACCAGGACCACAGCCAGTCCGGCTGCTGGAACCCACCAGCCCCAGCTCATGCCGAGCCACGGCCCCACGATGGCGCTGACGCTGACAATCGACACGGAGAGTGCCGGGGTGAGTGCGAAAAAGGCGAAGCCGCGCACGCGCAGCATTCGAAGGATGGCGGCACCAGGGAGGGTGAGAATCACCGCCGCTGCAAGCAGAGCCAGTGCGGCTTCGGCGGGAGAGGTCACGCCGCAAGCTTAGCGGCAGCGGGTTGATTCCCCGCACCCGGACGGTCCTGGGGAACCGCCTGCCCGAAGGAACTAGCGCCTGCCCGCTCCTGCCGCCACAGTGGCGGACACCCGTGCGGAACGCCGGGATACCTGCCGGGGCGCCGTCCGGTACGAGGATGAGGCAGGCGGGAGCCCGTCCGATCCCCATACCGGACGGGCCCGATGCCACCGCCATGAGCGTTGTGAGACCTATATGGCGGCCCAGACCACACTAATGCCCGGGCCTGAATCAGACAACGCCCCCGGAGCCTCCCGGTGAGCTCCGCCGGCCCGGGCGCCGCCGCGGCCGGCGTCCTGCTTTGGTTGCATCTCGGTAACAACCGCAGCGCCGCAATTGAATCGATACCCGCTGGTAACCGTCGGCTACTAGGCTTCTGCTCATGTGAGGGGCGCCACCCCACAATATGGCGCGTGGCCCGCCATGTAAGACCACATGGGGGGCTGAATCCACACCAATAAAATAGGAGGCGGAATGCGTTTCGGACGTATTTCCAAAGCGGTGAGTGTCGCGGCTGCCGCTGCACTTGCTCTTAGCGCGTGCGCTGCCAATACCGGTGCCGAAAACACCGAAGGCACTGACGGAGAACAAACCGGCGGCGAAATCCGAGTTGTTGAAGTGAACGCGTTCAGTTCTTTCAACAACGGAACCTCGGAAGGCAATGTCGATATCAACGGCAATATTGCCTACATCACGCATTCCGGCTTCAACTACATCAACAATGATCTTGAAGTGGTCCCCAACACCGATTTCGGAACCCTCGATGTGGTTTCCGAAGATCCATTGACCGTGAAGTACACGATCAATGAGGACGTTAAGTGGTCCGACGGCGAACCGGTCGATGCGGGTGACATGCTCCTGGCGTGGGCCGTCGGTTCCGGACACTTCAACGACGCGAAAACCGACGACGCCGGCGAGGTGACGTCGGGAACCAACTACTTCGACTACGCGGGGGACACCAGCGGACTTGCCCTCACCGACGTTCCCGAGATCGGTGACGACGGCCGCTCGATGACGCTCACGTATTCAGAGCCTTTCGCCGACTACGAAGTGGCCTTCGGCACGATGACGGAGGGTGGCATCGGGATGCCCGCCCACGTCGTCGCTACGAATGCCGGGCTCGCCGACGAAGACGCGCTCATCGAATTGATCCAGACGGAGCCCAAGGGCGATCCGGAGAAGCCGCAGGACCGCCCGGAGCTGAAGGCTGTCGCAGACTTCTGGAACACCGGCTTCGACACCAAGTCACTGCCGTCCGACCCCTCGCTGTTCCTCTCGAACGGCCCGTTCATCGTCTCGGCCATGACCCCGGACCAGAGCATGACCCTCGTGCGCAACGAGGACTACACCTGGGGGCCAATGCCCAAGGTCGACGAGATCACCATCCGCTACATCGGCGAGGCTCCTGCCCAGGTGCAGGCCCTGCAGAACGGCGAGGTCGACATAATCGCGCCGCAGGCATCGGCCGACACCGCCGAGCAGCTCGAAGCCCTCGAAGGCATCCAGGTCCTGCGTGGCAATGAACTGTCCTACGACCACCTCGACCTGAACTTCACGGGAGTCTTCAAGGAAGAGAACGTGCGCGAAGCGTTCATGAAGACGGTGCCGCGGACCCAGATCGTCGACTCGATCATCAAGAAGCTGAACCCCGAGGCCACTCCGCTGAACTCGCAGCTGTTCCTGGCCGACCAGGAAGGGTACGAGGAATCGGCCGAGAACAACGGGTCGGAAGAGTACAACGAGGTCGACATCGAAGGCGCCAAGGAACTCCTCGACGGGGCAACCCCCGAGGTGCGCATCATGTACAACCGGGACAACCCGAACCGTCTTGACGCTTACACGCTGATCGCCGAATCAGCGACGCAGGCCGGATTCAAGATCGTCGACGGCGGGCTCGGAGCCTCTGACTGGTCAGCGGCCCTGGGTAACGGCACGTACGACGCAACGATCTTCGGTTGGATCAACAACGGTGTTTCGGTCTCGGGCGTGCCCCAGATCTTCAAGACCGACGCGGGCTCGAACTTCAACACGTTCTCAAGCCCCGAAGCCGACAAGCTCATGGACCAGCTCATCGTGGAGACCGACCCTGCCGTCCAGCAGGATCTGCAGATCCAGATCGACAAGCTGATCTGGGACTCCAAGTATGGGCTGCCGCTGTTCCAGCTGCCCGGAATCAACGCCCATACCGACAACATCAAGGGTCCCGAGTACATGCCGAACCAGACCGGCATCTGGTGGAACTTCTGGGATTGGGAAGTCACCTCATAGTTTCGGTCGACCTCGTCACCGAATCCTGAAAGGTGCCGGAACCGCCTCAACCGGTTCCGGCACCTTTCGCATTTCCCCGCCCCCGGTCCACATAATTCCGGACACTGTGCGCTTGGATTAGAATTCAGCGATAGCCCGGAAAATCGGCGACACAGATATTGAGGCCTCGTCAGCATGGTCACCTACATCGTTCGGCGTCTTATAACAGCGCTCCTCATCCTGTTCGGCGCCTCATTCCTCGTCTACCTGCTCACGGCGGCGTCCGGGGATCCACTGGAGGAACTGCGCGCCAGCAACGCCCCCAACCGGGAGCAGCTCATCCAGGCGCGTACCGAACTGCTCGACCTCAATACGCCGGCCCCCCTGCGGTATTTCGGCTGGCTCTCCGGTGCGGTGCAGTGCGTTGTGCCGTTCCTTGGGAACTGCGACCTCGGGCGGAGCATCCAGGGCGAAGCCGTGACCGACGCGCTGATGCGGGCAACGGGCAACACGATCCTCCTTGTCACGACCGCGACGATCCTCGCGATCGTCATCGGAATCTCCCTGGGCATCATCACCGCCCTCCGGCAGTACAGCGGGCTGGACTACGGCGTGACCTTCATGTCCTTCCTGTTCTTCTCCCTTCCCATTTTCTGGCTCGCGGTGCTGCTCAAGGAGTTCGGCGCCATCGGCTTCAACAATTTCCTTCGCGACCCGGACATTCCCGTCTCGAGCATTGTTGTGCTCGCCGTCGTCAGCGGCGTGATCTGGATGCTGTTCGCCGGAGGCTCGGCCAAGCGCAAAGCCGTGGCCTTCGCGCTCGGGGCACTGGCCGCGGCGGCGTTCTTCTCCGTCCTCAACCTCGTCGACTGGTTCACCAACCCCGGCCTGGGACCGGTGGTGATCCTCGTATCCGGTGTGGCGCTGGCCTACGGAATCACACTGCTCACGGCGGGCCTCAAGAACCGCCGGGCGCTCGGCTCGGCGATGATCATGGTGGCGCTGGGGCTCGTGGCTTACTACGTGGTGAATCCCATGCTCGGCGCGGCAACCATCTGGCTGATGCTCGGGCTCGGCGTCCTCACCGTCCTTGTGGGAATCGGCGTCGGCTATGCGATGGGCGGCTACGACCGTGGCCAGAGCATGCGCGCCGCGGCCCTGACCGGCCTGCTCATGGGCGGGCTCATCGTCCTTGACCGGTTCATGGTCACCTGGCCCTCCTACGTCGACAATTCACGCGTGCGCGGCCGGCCGATCGCCACGATCGGCGCATCGACCCCCGGGCTGGATGGCAACTTCTGGATCGAGGGGCTCGACAGCTTCACCCACCTGCTGCTTCCGACGCTGGCCCTGCTGCTGGCCTCGCTCGCGAGCTACAGCCGCTACTCGCGGGCGTCGATGCTCGAAATCATGAACATGGACTACATCCGCACCGCCCGCGCCAAGGGCCTCTCCGAGCGCGTCGTCGTGATGCGCCACGCGTTCCGCAACGCCCTGATCCCGCTGGCAACCCTGGTGGCCTTCGATATCGGGGCGCTGATAGGCGGCGCCGTCATCACCGAACAGGTGTTTGCGTTCTCCGGCATGGGCCAGCTCTTCGTCCAGGCCCTCCACCGGACCGACCCCAACCCGATCATGGGATTCTTCCTGGTGGTCGGCATCCTCGCGCTCCTGTTCAACCTCATTGCAGACCTCGTCTACTCGGTCCTTGACCCACGCGTAAGGGTGAAAACATGACTATCCAGGATTCGTCCGAAACCCCGCGCGGCGAAGTAGGCCCTTCGCCCCGGGAGACGGGGCCGGTTGCCGATCCCGAGCTGAAGGGCATGTCGCAGGGCCAGATCGTCCGCAGGCGGTTCTTCGACAACACCGCAGCGATCATCAGCCTCGTCGTGTTCGCCCTGATCTTCATCCTGGCGTTCACCTCGCTGGGCTTCGCAGGGATCCCCGGGTGGTGGAAGTACAACCACACACAGTTCCTGCCCGTCGTCGGCGGCGGAGCCCCAACCGTCACCGGCCCCTTCAGCTGGGGCGATCACCCCTTCGGCCAGGATGCCATCGGCCGCGACTACTTCGCGATGACCATGCGGGGTGCGCAGAACTCGATCATCATCATGTTCCTGACCGGAGCCATTGCGGGCTTCGTCGGCGTGGTTGTTGGAGCCTGCTCCGGGTACTTCAGGGGCATGACCGAAGCGGTGCTGATGCGTTTCACCGACATCGTCATCATCATCCCGCTCATCGTCCTCGCAGCTGTGCTGGGCCGCACCGTCGGGGGCGGTCTCACCGGCGGGGCCGCCGTCTACTTCCTCGGGATCTTCCTCGGCCTTGTCGCGTGGACGGGCATGGCGCGGCTCGTGCGCGGGGAGTTCCTCTCCCTGCGTGAACGCGAGTTCGTCGATGCGGCCAAGATCGCCGGTGCGTCGAATGTGCGGATCATCTTCAAGCACATCCTGCCCAATGCCGTCGGCGTCATTATCGTGAACACCACGCTGCTGATGTCCGCGGCCATCCTGCTCGAGACGGCCCTCAGCTTCCTCGGCTTCGGCGTCCGCGCCCCGGATGTGTCGCTTGGCCTGATCATCAGCCAGAACCAGGAAGCCTTCCAGACGCGCCCTTGGCTGTTCTGGTTTCCCGGGATCTTCATCGTGCTCATCTGCCTGACGATCAACTTCATCGGTGACGGCCTGCGCGATGCATTCGATCCCCGGCAGAAGAAGTTCAACGCGCGCAAGGCCAAGGAATCAAGCCCTGCCGTGGACGCATGAGCGCGGTTCTGCGCCCGTCAGCGCACGCCCGCCGCGGCGGCGCCGGCGATCAGGAGCACACCGACGAGGATCGGCGCTGCGTTGATGCGCTTGGCGACGACGGCGGAATCGGTGGCGTCGATGTCAATAACGCCCTCGGCAAGAAGCTTCTCCCACTGGGATCGAACGAGGTAGGCGGCATGGCCGGAGTCGGTGTGCTTCAGGTCGCCGGGCCTGACCGAACCGCCGGGACCGTAGCTCGTTCCCGGGAGGTTGGTCAGGTGCTGGGGCTTGCCCGCATGGGTGCCCCAGACACCGGGGGCGGGTGCGGCCCACGCGGTGAACGACCCGCTCGGGGTCACAAGTTTCAGGGCGTACTTCGTATCGACGTGGATCAGTGCCGGCCAGGGCACCTGCACGGTGCTCAGCGGGTTGCGCAGAGTCACCCCGGAATCGTCGAGGATGACGCATGGGTACCAGAACAGCCACCACGCCACATAAGCGAAGGCTGCAAGCGGCACGACCGAGCCGAGCCCGGCCGATCCTTCGAAGGTGAGCACCGACGCGATGCCCACCGCGGAGATCGCGAAGGCGAGCCCGGTGAACCAGAGGCTGGTGCGGGCCTTGAAGACTGTAGCGCCGGAGGTGCTGCGGGGGCTGCTCATCGCTCTATAGTTTCAGGATTTCGCTCAGGCGGGTCAATCAAGCAATGCCGGGTGGATCGCCGGGGATACCCGGTGGGCGCCATAGTGAAGGGAAGTGCATCATGACGGCCAACATCATCGGCAGTGCCGACGACTCCGCCACCGGCACGCGCGGGCCGGTCCTCGAGGTCCGTAACCTCTGTGTCGACTTCGGCGTTGACAAGAAATGGGTGCCCGCGGCCAAGAACCTGAACTACCACGTGAACGCCGGCGAGGTCCTGGCGATCGTCGGTGAATCCGGGTCGGGCAAGAGCGCGAGTTCGATGTCGCTGCTCGGACTGCTTCCCTCGAACAGCAGGGTCACCGGGGAGGTGATCCTCAACGGCAAGTCGGTCCTGACAATGTCTCCCGCCCAGCTGCGTGAGGTGCGCGGCCGCGACGTCGCCGTGATTTTCCAGGAACCCATGACTGCGCTGAACCCCGTTTACACGGTGGGTTTCCAGATCGTGGAGACCCTCCGCCTGCACCGCCAGATATCCCCCGACGACGCAAAGGCGCGCGCCCTGCAGCTGCTCGCCATGGTTGAGCTTCCGGACCCCGAGAAGGCGTTCCGTTCCTACCCCCACCAGCTTTCCGGAGGGCAGCGCCAGCGGGCAATGATCGCGCAGTCCCTCTCCTGCGACCCAAGGCTGCTCATCGCCGACGAACCGACAACAGCGCTCGACGTCACGGTGCAGGCCGAAATCCTCGACCTGATGCGCAACCTGCGCACCAAGCTCGACAGCGCCATCGTGCTCATCACCCATGACATGGGCGTTGTGGCCGACCTGGCCGACCGGATCGCCGTCATGCGCAAGGGCGAGATCGTCGAGACCGGGACCGCCGCCCAGATCTTCGGGAACCCGCAGCACGAATACACCCGTGCGCTGCTCGCGGCCGTCCCGCACCTGGGGCAGGGCGCCGGCGGCGACGTCGACATCACGGCCGCTCTTGCCGCGGCAACGCACGCGGAGCTCGACGGGGTTGACCACGACGAGCTCGTGCGCCGGGAGCGGGAAGTGCTGGCAGGGCTCGAGGAGGAACTGGACAACCCGGTGGGCGCGGAGCCGGTCCTGTCCTTGAAGGACGTGGCCATCGAGTACCCGAAGCAGGGCCGGGTCCCCGCGTTCCGGGCGGTCGAAGGGGCGAACCTCGTTGTCTATCCCGGACAGGTGATCGGGCTGGTGGGGGAGTCGGGCTCGGGGAAGACCACGATCGGCCGCGCGGCTGTCGGGCTGCTTCCCGTGGCCGAGGGCACCCTGACCGTCGTGGGCACCAATATCAGCGCCATGAAACCGACGTCGAAGGAACTTGCGGCAGTACGCCGGCACATCGGCATGGTTTTCCAGGATCCCGCCTCATCCCTGAATCCGCGGCTGCCGATCGGTGAAAGCATCGGAGAGCCGATGCTGCTTGCGGGCGAGGCGAAGGGCGCCGAGCTGCAGAAGCGGATCGAGGTGCTCCTCGACCAGGTCGAACTGCCGCGCAGTTACCGCAACCGGTATCCCCACGAACTCTCGGGCGGCCAGAAACAGCGCGTGGGCATCGCCCGGGCGCTGTCGCTGAGGCCGAAGCTCATGGTCGCCGACGAGCCGACGTCGGCACTCGACGTGTCGGTCCAGGCGAGGGTGCTCGAGCTCTTCCAGAACCTGCAGCGCGAACTCGGGTTCGCATGCCTCTTCGTCACCCACGACCTCGCGGTGGTCGACGTGCTCGCCGACCACATCTGCGTGATGAGGCGCGGCCGGATTGTTGAACAGGGAACCAGGGACCAGATCCTGCGCAGTCCACAGGACCCGTATACCCAGCGGTTGCTGGCGGCGGTTCCCCTTCCCGACCCCGAACAGCAGCGGGAACGCCGGGAGCTGCGCGCAAGGCTTCTGGCGTCGTCGGACTAGCCGCCCGCGCCGGCCGACTATAGACCCCCCGGGCCCTGCCGGCGACCCCTGCGGGAAGTGTTATCGCTCACGGAAATGCCCCGGGGCACAGTACAGGGCCCGCCGCCACGGCGCGTTACCAAAACGTTACCTTCCGGCGGAGGGAACTGCTCCAGCGTTGAAACCCCGGGGTTGGGGCCGCCTTCCTGTGGCCGGGCTGGGAGTCGTCCAGCGCGCCGCACCTCATTTTGTTGCGTTGCACAATCTTTTCGGGCATATGATTTCCCGGTGTGAGTTGGCTCATGCGTACCAACCAAGCCAGCAGTCCCGGATGTAACATGCTCTGGGTCGATACCTACAACTAGGAGGCGGAATGCGTTTTGCGCGCAATTCCAAAATTCTCAGCGTGGCAGCGGTCGCTGTCTTCGCGCTGAGCGCATGCGGTGGCGGCGGAAGCAATGATGAAGCTGCAACCGGCGGCAACACCGATGCCGTGATCGTCGTGGACGGTTCTGAACCCCAGAACCCATTGATTCCCACGAGCACCAACGAGGTTGGCGGCGGCGCCATCCTCGATCTGATTTTTGCTGGCCTCGTAAGCTACGACGCCGACGGCAAGGTTCAGAACGAAATGGCGGAGTCCATCGAGACCGAGGACGCCCAGAACTACACGATCACCCTGAAGGAGGGCAAGACCTTCACCAACGGTGATCCCGTTACCGCAGCCTCCTTCGTTGACGCGTGGAACTACGGCGCAGCAGCCAAGAACGCACAGCTGAGCAGCTACTTCTTCGAGAGCATCGAAGGGTACGCCGAGGCAAGCGCCGAGGGCTCAACCGTCACCGAGATGAGCGGCCTCAAGGTCGTTGACGACAAGACCTTCACCGTTGCCCTGTCGCAGCCTGAGTCCGACTGGACCCAGCGCCTCGGCTACAGCGCGTTCTACCCGCTGCCCGAGGGAGCCCTCAAGGATCCCAAGGCCTTCGGCGAGAACCCGATCGGCAACGGACCCTACAAGTTCGCTTCCGAAGGTGCCTGGAAGCACAACGAGCAGATCGAACTCGTACCCAATGATGAGTACGAAGGTCCCCAGGAAGCTCAGAACGGTGGCGTGACGTTCAAGATCTACCAAAACGACACCACGGCCTACCAGGACCTGATCTCGGACAACCTCGACGTCCTTAAGACGATCCCGACGTCCGACATCAAGAACTTCAAGAACGACCTTGGTGAGCGCTCGATCGAGTCCCCGTACGCCGGCAACCAGACGATCGCCGTGCCGTACTACCTCGAAAACTGGGACGGCGAGGCAGGCAAGCTGCGCCGTCAGGCCCTGTCGATGGCCATCAACCGTGACGAGATCACCAAGGTGATCTTCAACAACGGCCGCACCCCTGCCAAGGAGTTCACCGCTCCCGTCCTCCCCGGCTACAAGGAAGACCTGCCCGGCAGCGAAAACCTTGAGTACAACCCGGAGAAGGCCAAGGAACTGTGGGCCGAGGCCGAGAAGCTCGAGCCTTACGACGATTCCGAAGCCCTGACCATCGCGTACAACGCCGACAAGGGCGATCACAAGACGTGGGTCGAGGCACTGGTCAACAGCGTCAAGAACACCTTGGGCATCGAGATCACCGGCAAGCCGTACGCCACCTTCAAGGAAGTCCGCACCGAGGCGACCGAGCAGACCCTCACCGGCGCGATCCGCTCCGGCTGGCAGGCTGACTACCCCTCGCTGTACAACTTCCTCGGACCGATCTACGCCACCGGCGCCGGATCGAACGACTCCGTGTACACCAACCCGGAGTTCGACAAGGCGCTGAAGGAAGGCCTTGCCGCCGACTCGATCGAAGAAGGCAACGAGGCAATGAACAAGGCGCAGGAGACCCTCCTCGAGGACCTCCCCGCCATTCCGCTGTGGTACCAGGTCGCCCAGGGCGGCTGGAGCAACAACGTGGACAGTGTTGAATTCGGCTGGAACGGCGTGCCGCTTTACCACGCCATTACCGGCAAGTAACCCGAACTCGGCATCGGGGCCTGCCTGTCACAGGGCAGGCCCCTTTTCCGTGCTCCAACGAAAAGGTTCAAACCCCAATGAACAACCCACAGCAGCGTTCCGTCCGAACGACTGATGCGCCGGGAGGTGCACGCTAATGGCCTGGTATATCTTCCGGCGCTTCTTGCAGCTGGTCCCTGTCTTCCTCGGAGCAACCCTCCTCGTCTATTTCCTGGTCTTCAGCCTTCCCGGCGATGCCACGGCAGCCATCTGTGGCGAGCGCGGGTGTACCCCCGCCGTCATTGCCGCGCTCCGCGAGCAGTACAACCTGGACCAGCCGTTCTGGGTCCAGTACCTGCTCTACCTCAAGGGCATCCTGACCTTCGACCTCGGCACCAACTTCTCCGGCCGCTCCATCGCCACGATCATCGCCGAGGTCTTCCCGACAACGGCGAAGCTCGCCGTTATGGCCCTGATCTTCGAAGCCGTCTTCGGCATCATCTTCGGCCTCATCGCCGGCCTGCGTAAGGGGAAGCTGTTCGACTCCTCCGTTCTGGTGCTCTCCCTCGTGGTCATCGCGGTGCCCATCTTCGTCCTCGGCTTCCTCATGCAGTTCCTGATCGGCGTCAAGCTCGGCTGGACGAACCCCACGGTGAGCGGTGACGCCACGGTCACCGAGCTGATCCTTCCGGCAGTCGTCCTCGGGCTTGTTTCGTTTGCCTACGTGCTGCGCCTGACCCGCACGTCCATCATCGAGAACATCAACGCCGACTATGTCCGCACGGCCACCGCCAAGGGGCTCAGCCGCAAGCGCGTCGTCGTCGTGCACATCCTCCGCAACTCAATGATTCCCGTGGTCACCTTCCTCGGCGCCGACCTCGGCGCCCTCATGGGCGGGGCGATCGTCACCGAGGGAATCTTCAACGTCAACGGCGTCGGCCTCACGCTGTACCGCGCCGTGCTGAACGGGGACGGGCCGGCGGTTGTTTCAATCGTCACGTTCCTCATCCTCATCTTCTGCCTAGCCAACCTGCTGGTGGACCTCCTGTACGCGTGGCTTGACCCAAGGATCCGGTATGCCTGAGATTGAAAAGAATATGAAGACGGTGGTCCGGACAAAGACCTCCGCCTACCCCATCGAGCACTTCGTGGCCGACGTTGAGGAAACTCCCGTGCGTCCGACCGACAGTGCGACGAGCGATGCCGCGCCCTCGAGCCTGTGGAGCGAGGCCTGGCGGAGCCTGCGCCGCCAGCCCCTGTTCCTGGTCAGCGCTGCGCTGATCCTGGCGGTTGTTTTCGTGGCAATCTTCCCCGGCCTGTTCACCAACGAACCGCCCAACGCAAACTGCCTGCTGGCCAACTCCGACGGCGGGCCCGCCCCGGGACACCCGCTCGGCTTCACCCAGCAGGGCTGCGACATCCTTTCGCGCGTTGTGCACGGCACCCAGTCCTCGCTGACGGTTGGACTGTTCGCAACCCTCGGCGTCCTCATCATCGGCGGGCTCTTCGGAGCCTTGGCGGGTTTCTTCGGCGGCTGGGTCGACGCGATCCTGGCCCGCATCGGCGACGTCTTCTTCGCACTGCCGCTGATCCTTGGCGCAATCGTCATCGTCCAGCTCCCGTTCTTCCAGCAGAACCGCAACGTGTGGACGCTCGTGGCGATCCTCGTCACGTTCGGCTGGCCGCAGATTGCGCGGATCACCCGTGCGGCGGTCATCGAGGTGCGCAACGCGGACTTCGTGATGGCGGCCCGTTCCCTCGGTGTCTCGCCGATCGGCGCACTGGTCAAGCACGTGATCCCCAACGCCATCGCACCGGTCATCGTCATCGCGACCATCTCGCTTGGCACGTTCATCGTGGCCGAGTCGACGCTGTCGTTCCTCGGCATCGGCCTGCCCCCGGAGGTCATGTCCTGGGGCAATGACATCTTCTCCGCGAAGTCCTCGCTGCGCAGCAACCCGATGGCGATCTTCTGGCCCGGTCTCGCACTGTCCCTCACCGTATTGAGCTTCATCATGCTGGGCGATGCCCTGCGTGACGCTCTCGATCCAAAGGCCCGCAAGCGATGAGCACCAGCATTGGAAATGAGATCCCGACCCCGGCGGCGGATCCAGCGGTCAAGCCGCTGCTTGAACTCCGCGATCTCGCCATCACCTTCACCACCTCGAACGGCGACGTCCCGGCGGTGCGCAATGCGCACCTGACTGTCATGCCGGGGGAGACGGTGGCGATCGTCGGCGAGTCCGGCTCGGGCAAGTCGACGACCGCGCTGGCCGCGATCGGGCTCCTGCCCGGCAACGGCAAGGTCTCCAACGGGACCATCCTGTTCGACGGCGAGGACATCACGCATGCCAGTGAAAAGCGCATTGTCGAACTGCGCGGCTCCTCGATCGGCATGGTTCCGCAGGACCCGATGTCGAACCTCAACCCGGTGTGGAAGATCGGCTTCCAGGTGCGCGAGACGCTGCGTGCCAACGGCCTGCCTTCGGCACCGAAGGACGTGGCCAAGGTCCTCGCCGAGGCCGGCCTGCCCGACGCGGCGTCCCGGGCCAACCAGTACCCCCACGAGTTCTCCGGGGGAATGCGGCAGCGGGCCCTGATCGCGATCGGGCTGTCCTGCAGGCCCCGCCTGCTGATCGCCGACGAGCCGACATCCGCCCTCGACGTGACGGTGCAGCGCCAGATCCTTGACCACCTGGACCGGATGACGGACGAGCTCGGCACCGCGGTGCTGCTGATCACGCACGACCTCGGCCTCGCCGCCGAGCGTGCCCACAAGGTCATCGTCATGTACAAGGGCCAGGTCGTCGAGGCCGGTCCCGCCCTCGAGCTGCTCACCAACCCCCGCCACCCCTACACGCAGAAGCTTGTGGCCTCGGCGCCCTCGATCGCGTCGCGGCGGATCGAGTCGGCCAAGAAGCTTGGCGTCGAAACGGACGACCTGCTCGCCCCGAACCCGGCGAAGGCCGACACCACGGACAAGGTGATCGAGGTCAAGGACCTGTCGAAGGTCTTCAAGATCCGCGGCAACTGGGGCAAGTCCAGCGACTTCACGGCGGTCGACAACGTTTCGTTCTCCATCGCCCGCGGCACAACCACCGCCGTCGTCGGGGAGTCGGGCTCCGGCAAGTCAACCGTTGCGCGCATGGTCCTCGGCCTCGAAACGGCGACGGAGGGGAACATCCGGTTCGACGGGGTGGACATCACCACACTGGGCCGGAAGGAACTGTTCAATTTCCGCCGCCGCGTTCAGCCCATCTTCCAGGACCCGTACGGCTCGCTCGACCCCATGTACAACATCTTCCGCACCATCGAAGAGCCCCTCCGGGTGCACGGGGTCGGCAACGGCAAGAGCCGCGAAAAGAAGGTCCGTGAACTGCTGGACCAGGTGGCGCTGCCCGCATCGATGATGCAGCGCTTCCCGAACGAACTCTCCGGAGGACAGCGCCAGCGCGTGGCCATCGCCCGGGCGCTGGCACTGGATCCGGAAGTCGTCATCTGCGACGAGGCCGTTTCGGCGCTCGACGTCCTGGTGCAGGCCCAGATCCTGAACCTGCTCGCCGACCTCCAGGCCGAACTCGGCCTGAGCTACCTGTTCATCACCCACGACCTGGCCGTCGTCCGCCAGATTGCCGACCACGTGGCCGTGATGGAAAAGGGAAAGCTCGTCGAGCAGGGCTCCACGGACGAGGTCTTCGACAACCCGCAGACCGCCTACACGCAGGCCCTGCTTGCGGCGATCCCGGGGGCGGGCCTCGTGCTTCCCCCAGAGGCCGCGTAGGTCGGCTTCGCTCTCAGCCGAAACGACGGCGGCGCTCCCTTCAATCCGGGGAACGCCGCCGTCGTTCGCCGTTTAAACCGCCCGCCGCGGGGCCGCGCGTGGAGGGCTCATTAGGTCTCGTTTTGTCAAACCCGTAGACTTGATGCAGGGCGCGCATTGCTGCCGCCGACAATTCCCCGCTTTAGATACTGAATTGAGCCTTAAGCATGTCTGAAACCACAGGCAACACCGCTGTCCGCAGCGATCTCCGCAACGTAGCCATCGTGGCCCACGTTGACCACGGAAAAACCACGCTGGTCGATGCCATGCTGAAGCAGACCAACTCCTTCGCCGCCCACGGCGACGTCGCCGACCGGGTCATGGACTCGGGCGACCTTGAGCGCGAAAAAGGCATCACCATCCTCGCGAAGAACACCACCGTGTTCTACGACGGCCCCTCGGCCAAGGGCGAGACGATCACCATCAACGTCATCGACACCCCGGGCCACGCCGACTTCGGCGGCGAGGTGGAACGCGGTCTGTCAATGGTCGACGGGGTCGTGCTTCTCGTCGACGCGTCCGAGGGCCCGCTGCCCCAGACCCGCTTCGTGCTGCGCAAGGCCCTCGCCGCGAAGCTCCCCGTGATCCTGCTCGTCAACAAGACCGACCGCCCCGACTCCCGCATCGAAGAGGTTGTCAGCGAGTCGATGGACCTGCTCCTGGGCCTGGCGTCCGACCTCGCCGACGAGGTTCCCGACCTGGACCTCGACTCGATCCTCAACGTCCCCGTCGTCTACGCCGCGGCGCGCGCCGGTGCGGCTTCGCTCGAGCAGCCCGCGGACGGCACGATTCCCTCGAACGAGAACCTGGAGCCCCTGTTCCAGACGATCATCGAGCACATCCCCGCCCCCTCGTACAACCCGGACGGCGTCCTCCAGGCGCACGTCACCAACCTTGACGCGTCGCCGTTCCTCGGCCGCCTCGCCCTGCTGCGCATCTTCAACGGAACCCTCCGCAAGGGCCAGACCGTTGCCTGGGCCCGCCAGAACGGCGAGCTGAAGAGCGTCAAGATCACCGAACTCCTGGCCACCAAGGCCCTGGACCGCGTTCCGACCGAGTCGGCAGGACCCGGCGAGATCGTGGCCGTCGCCGGCATCGAGGGCATCACCATCGGCGAGACCCTCACCGACGTCGACAACCCCCAGCCGCTGCCGCTGATCACCGTCGACGACCCCGCGATCTCCGTCACCATCGGAATCAACACCTCGCCGCTGGCCGGCAAGGTCAAGGGCGCCAAGGTCACGGCCCGCCAGGTTAAAGACCGCCTCGACAAGGAGCTCATCGGCAACGTGTCGCTGCGCGTCCTGCCCACCGCGCGTCCCGACGCCTGGGAGGTCCAGGGCCGCGGCGAGCTCGCCCTGGCCATCCTCGTTGAGCAGATGCGCCGCGAAGGCTTCGAGCTCACCGTCGGCAAGCCGCAGGTTGTCACCAAGACCATCGACGGCAAGATCCACGAGCCGATGGAGCACATGACCATCGACGTTCCCGAGGAATACCTCGGCGGCGTCACCCAGCTCATGGCCGCCCGCAAGGGACGCATGACGAACATGGCCAACCACGGCACCGGCTGGGTCCGCATGGAATTCATCGTTCCGGCCCGCGGCCTCATCGGTTTCCGCACCCGCTTCCTGACCGACACCCGCGGCGCCGGCATCGCGGCGTCGATCTCCGAGGGCTACGAGCCCTGGGCCGGCGACATCGAATACCGCACCAACGGTTCGATGATCGCCGACCGCGCCGGTGTCGTGACGCCGTTCGCGATGATCAACCTGCAGGAGCGCGGCTCGTTCTTCGTGCAGCCCACCTCCGAGGTGTACGAGGGCATGATCGTTGGCGAGAACTCCCGCGCCGACGACATGGAGGTCAACATCACCAAGGAAAAGAAGCTCACCAACATGCGTGCCGCTTCATCGGACAGCTTCGAGAACCTGACCCCTCCGCGCAACCTCACCCTTGAGGAGTCCCTCGAATTCGCCCGCGAAGACGAGTGCGTTGAGGTCACCCCGGAGTCGATCCGCATCCGCAAGGTGATCCTCGACGCCAACGAGCGCATGCGTGCCTCACGCTCGCGGGCCCGCGCCTAGGCCTGGACCGCTTCCCGTGCATTCCAACGTCGACGCCGGCCTTCCCGATCTCCGGGAGGGCCGGCGTCAGCCGGTTAACCGGGCGTCCCGGCCGCGCGCACTGGCGCTGGGTCTGGCCGGCGGGATAGTCACCGCCGTCCTCGGCACCGCGCTTCACGCCCACATCCTGCGCCTCGGCGCCGTCGACCTTCCGGCGGGTGCCCTCGCGGCGCTGCTCCTGGCCGGAAGCATCCAGGTCTGGTGCGGCCTGCGCCTGCGCAGCATTCTGGTGTCGGCCCTGAGCGGGGGCACGGCGTATGTACTCGTGGCCCTGATTTCGATGAGCCGCGAGACGCTCATCCTCACCGGCACCGACCGCGGCCCCGATCTTCCCTCGGCCGCGGCAGGCAATATCTGGATCTTCGGCCTCGCCGTGGTGACCCTGATCGGCGTCGGAGTGTGCGCCGCGCTGCTGGGTACCGGCCGGCGCCGCTGAACGCCGGCCCCCGCCGAGCCCTGGCCCGGCGGGCCGTTCCCGGCGGCGCTTCCGGCCGCGCCGCTAGTCTGCGGTGCGGTCGAGGTGGTGGGCGAGCATGATCGACGTGGCGGTGCCGTCGTCGTCGCCGCGCGCCGCATACTCCTCGAAAATCGCACGGATGCGGTCCATCATTTCCGACCGGTTTGCCTCATTGAGGCGCACCCCGAGGCGCCACACGTCGATTTCGGAGGGCGCGAGTCCCTCGATCTCCTGCAGGAACGTTTCCACAAGCACCGGGGCGGCATTGGGAAGGCTGCTGCCCCAGGACATCCCGGTGGCGCGGTAGGGGATCTCACGGGCACCGCGGTTCCCCGCGCGGGGCTCCTCGGCGCGCAGGTACCCCGCCGAGAGCAGGGTCCGAACGTGATGCAGCGCCGTCGCGGGATTGAGGGAGAGGACCTCGGCGATCTCCTTGTTCGTCCGTGCCTTGTGAAGGCAGAGACGGAGAATGCGTAGCCGGACCGGAGAGCTCAGGGCCCGGCCGCGTGCCTGGAGGTCCTCGTCGCTGTGCATAGGCACATCATACGGCAGCAGGCCTCCACGATTGGTAAAACCCAATGCCGAAATCCGGTGCAGGAATCGCCTCCTCCGGCGCCCCTGCCCACCGGTCGGCCGCTTCCGGTGGGCATGTCCGGACATGCCCACCGGAAGGTACCGTTCGGTGGGTAAACGCGCTGTTCGGGGGAGGGCGGGGCACCTGCCGGGCCGGCCTTGGGCCCGATGCTGGCCAGGTGCGCCCGGATTGTCCACACAGGGCACTTGCCAAAGTCCGCGCCTCCCGTCCGCAGCCAGAGTAGGCGGATGGACGTTGTTCAGGTTCTTGAGGGGCTTGGCGGTGTTGCGCGGCGGCATCAGCTCGCGGCTGCCGGAGTGGGCGGTTCGCAGATCGCCGCAGCACTGTCGGCTGGCAGCATGTCGAGGCCGGAACGCGGAGTTTTCGCTGTTCCCGGCGCCGATCCATCCCTCCTTGCCGCACGCTGCGCCAGGGCCGAACTGGCCTGCGTCAGCGCCGCGCAGTGGCATGGGCTCTGGGTGCTCCGGAAGCCGGCTCTGGTTCACGTTGCGGTCGATCACGGTCGTCAGCTGCCCGCTGGCCTGCTGGTGCACCGGGCACGGCGGCCGTTGACGCTTGTCGACATCTGCCTCCAGACGCTGCGGTGCCTGCCGGACCTCGACGCATTGTGCATTGTCGAGTGCGCCGTGGTGCAGCACGGAGTCAGGCTTGAGGAACTGCGCGGACGCCTTTCGGGCCGGCGTGATGGGCGGGACCGCGCAACGATCGGGCGTATCAACCCGCATTCCCAGTCGATCATCGAGACGGCCGCGCGGTTCCACATCACCAAGGCCGGTCTCAGCGTGCGGGCCCAGGTATATATCGCCGGGGTGGGCCGTCTCGACCTCTTCGTCGAGGGAGAGCTGGGCGTTGAGGTTGACGGCAGGGAGTACCACAGCGGGGCCGGTGACTTCGCCGAGGACCGCCGCCGGTGGAACCTGCTGACCGTGGCCGGCGTCCGGGTCCTGCGCGTCACCTATGCCATGGTGGTTCACCGGCCGGAGCTGTTTCTGACCCTGGTTCGGCAGGCGCTGGCGGGAATTCCGGCCCGCTGACTCCGGCGGACCCACCCCTCGACGTCCTCGGCGCCGCCCGGGGGTGTCCGAAGCCCGGTGACCGTTCCCGCGGAGTACTGCTGCCCACCGATGGCCCGTTCCGGGTGGGCATGTCCGGATATGCCCACCGATCGGGTTCGACCAGCGGGCAGGCTTGAAGTTGGCGGGCAGGGCTGGGCATGGCAGGCCCTGCGGGGGACGGGGCTGTGAAGGGGAGCTAGGAGGACCGCCGGGGCGCGCGCCGCGGGGGAGCGGGCGGAACTGGCTTGGCGGCGATGACATCCGCCAGCGGCACGACGTCGTCTCCCCGGCGGGTGCGGACAGTGCACGAAGCATCGTCAACCGCCATCAGATCCCCGAGCGCGTCGGTCAGTCCGCCCTCCACCCGGTAACGCACAACCACCCGGGTTCCCGCCGGAAGTGAGCGCAGGAGTACGGCGGGGTCGGTCATCTTCCCAGCGTAGCCGCGGGCGGAAGCACCCGCGGCCGCGTGGTCCGCACCGGCTGGCAGCGCGAGCCGGAAGCCCCGCATCCCGAGATCGTGTACCCCGACCCGGGAGCCCGTGGGCACGGGGCCGGGGGAGCAGTGCCGCCGCCGTCCCGGAACTGGGTAAGCTGGTAGGGCACCCGAGAGTGCCCGAAGCTCAACCGTCTCAAGGAAAGGCGTGGGAAGTGACCTACGTAATCGCACAGCCGTGCGTGGATGTTAAGGACAAGGCCTGCATTGAAGAATGCCCTGTTGACTGCATCTACGAAGGTGAACGGTCGCTTTACATCCACCCCGACGAATGCGTTGACTGCGGTGCGTGCGAGCCGGTGTGCCCCGTCGAGGCGATCTACTATGAGGACGACACCCCCGAGCAGTGGGCCGAGTACTACAAGGCCAACGTCGAGTTCTTCGACGACCTCGGCTCGCCGGGAGGCGCCGCCAAGGTCGGCAACACGGGCAAGGACCACCCCATCATTGCCGCGCTCCCTCCGCAAAACCAGCCCGCATGAACCCGGAGGGGCGTCCTTTCGGCCTGAGCCTGCCGGATTACCCGTGGGATGCGCTGGCTCCCTATCTTGAACGGGCATCCAAGCATCCGGGCGGGATCGTCAACCTGTCCATCGGAACGCCGGTCGACCCCACCCCGGAACTCATCCGCCAGGCGCTGACCCGCGCCGCCGACGCTCCCGGCTATCCCACGACGCACGGCACCGCTGCCCTGCGCGAAGCGATCAGCGACTGGTTCGCCAGGCGTCGGGGCGTGCCGGGCCTCGACCCGGCCAACATCATGCCCACCGTGGGTTCGAAGGAACTCGTCGCGTGGCTTCCGACGCTGCTCGGGCTCGGCCCGGGCGACATCGTCGTGCGCCCCCGGGTCGCGTACCCCACCTACGACGTCGGCGCCCTCCTGACGGGTGCGACACCGGTCGCCGCAGACTCCCTCGCCGAACTGACCGAGCAGGACCGCGCACGGGTCCGGCTCGTGTGGGTTAACAGCCCGGCCAACCCCACGGGCTCGGTGCTGCCGGCGGAGGCGCTGCGGGCGATCGTGGACGACGCGAGGTCGCTCGGGGCGGTTGTCGCCTCGGACGAATGCTACGCGGAGCTGGGCTGGGGCCGGTGGGACAGCTCGCAGGGCGGCGACCCGGTGCCGAGCGTGCTCGACCCGCGCGTTTCCGGCGGGAACAACGACCTGCTGCTCGCCGTGTACTCGCTGAGCAAACAATCGAACCTAGCCGGCTACCGGGCGGCCTTCGTAGCCGGAGACGGCGCGATTGTGGCGAATCTCATCAATTCCCGCAAGCACGCCGGAATGATCGTTCCATTTCCCGTGCAGGAAGCGATGCGGGCTGCGCTCGCCGACGACGCCCATGTGCAGGCGCAGAAGGACCGGTACCGGTCCCGCCGCTCCAAGCTCCTCCCCGCACTTGAATCCTTCGGGCTCACTGTTTCCGACTCAGAAGCCGGGCTCTACCTCTGGGCGAGCGACGGTTCGGCCACCTGGGACACCATGGGCCGGTTCGCCGATCTGGGGATCGTTGTCGGACCGGGGACCTTCTACGGCGAGGCGGGAAATGGATTTGTGCGGGTGGCGCTAACCGGCAGCGACGAGCGCGTCGACGCCGCCGCGTCAAGGCTTCAGGGCGGCCGCTGAGCGAAGGGGCTTGTTGCTTTTCAACAACGAACCCCCGCAGGATTAGTGTTCACGGATAACTTGGCGGTAGCGTTTCAGCTGAATATGCCAACGTCGCGCGGACCGTGTCCTCCATCGTTGCGATGAATTCACTCCAGCTCCTGAAGGAGAGTCAATGACTGAGCAGAACGGTGCCTCGCTGCACTTCAACGGCGGCGAACTCAGCCTGCCCACTTTGGCCGCGGCTGAAGGCAACAACGGCTTCGACATTTCGAAGCTCCTGAAGCAGACCGGGAACGTCACCTTCGACCCGGGCTTCATGAACACGGCCGCGACGACCTCGGCAATCACCTACATCGACGGCGACGCGGGCATCCTGCGCTACCGCGGGTACCCCATCGAGCAGCTCGCCGAGAACTCGAGCTTCCTCGAGGTGTCCTACCTCCTGATCTACGGCAACCTGCCGACGCCGGAGGAGCTTTCGACCTTCGACGGCCGCATCCGCCGCCACACCCTGCTCCACGAAGAGCTCAAGGGCTTCTTCGGCGGATTCCCCCGTGACGCCCACCCGATGCCGGTTCTTTCCTCGGCCGTATCCGCTCTTTCGACCTTCTACCAGGACTCCCTGGACCCGTTCGACGACGAGCAGGTGGAACTCTCCACGTTCCGCCTCATGGCCAAGCTGCCGGTCATCGCCGCCTACGCCCACAAGAAGTCGATCGGGCAGCCCATGCTGTACCCGGACAACTCGATGAACCTCGTCGAGAACTTCCTGAGGCTCTCCTTCGGCCTTCCCGCCGAGCCGTACGACCTCGACCCCATGGTGGTCAAGGCCCTCGACCTCCTCCTGATCCTTCACGCCGACCACGAGCAGAACTGCTCGACGTCGACGGTGCGCCTCGTCGGAAGCTCCCACGCGAACATGTTCGCGTCGGTCTCGGCAGGCATCAACGCCCTGTTCGGTCCGCTGCACGGCGGCGCGAACGAAGCGGTGCTGAACATGCTCCGCGACATCAAGGCCAAGGGCATGCAGCCCGAGGACTTCATGGAGAAGGTCAAGAATAAGGAAGACGGCGTGAAGCTCATGGGCTTCGGTCACCGCGTCTACAAGAACTACGATCCGCGCGCGAAGATCGTCAAGGCCACGGCCCATGACATCCTCACGAAACTCGGCGGCAACGACGAGCTGCTCGACATCGCGATGCGCCTCGAAGAGAAGGCCCTTGCCGATGATTACTTCATCGAACGCAAGCTGTACCCGAACGTGGACTTCTACACCGGCCTGATCTACAAGGCGATGGGCTTCCCCGAGAAGATGTTCACCGTGCTCTTCGCGATCGGACGACTCCCGGGCTGGATCGCCCAGTGGCGCGAGATGATGCAGGATCCGCAGACGAAGATCGGCCGGCCCCGCCAGCTCTACACAGGCTCGCTCGAGCGCAACTACCCGGCCAGGTAGGGCGGCGCATTGACGGTGCTCCGGCCAACCGAGGCTCAGTAGCACGGCAAACGGCGGCGGCCGCTCTCCTCGGAGAGCGGCCGCCGCCGTCGCTTAATCCCGGACCGCCGGGCTACTCGCCGGTGGCGTAGCCCTGGGGGTTGTTCTTCTGCCAGCGCCAGTGATCTTCGCACATCTGGTCGAGGGTGCGCACCGCGGACCAGCCAAGGTCGGCCAGGGCCGAGGAGGGGTCGGCGTAGCTCACCGCTGCGTCTCCGGGCCGGCGGGGAGCGAACTCGTAGGGAATCTGGTGCCCGGCCGCCTTGGAGAACGCGGCAAGGACCTCAAGGACCGATGAGCCGTTGCCGGTGCCAAGGTTCCACCGGTGCACCCCGGTGTGCTTGGTGAGGTAGTTCAGGGCGGCAAGGTGCCCTGCTGCGAGGTCGACGACGTGGATGTAGTCGCGCACGCCGGTTCCATCGGGGGTGGGGTAGTCGTTTCCGAAAACCATCACCTTCTCCCGTCTGCCCACCGCAACCTGGGCGACGAAGGGCAGGAGGTTGTTCGGAACGCCCGTCGGGTCTTCACCGATCCGTCCTGACTCGTGGGCGCCCACCGGGTTGAAGTACCGCAGGAGGGCGATGTTCCACCGGCCGTCGGCGGCACCGAGGTCCGTGAGGATGTCTTCGATCTGTTCCTTGGTCCGGCCGTAGGGGTTGACCGCGTCGAGGGGCATTTTCTCCGTCAGGGGAACCTCCTCGGATGCGCCGTACACCGTGGCCGAGGAGCTGAACACGAGCGTGCGCACGTCGTGGGCGTCCATGGCGCGCAGGAGGTTCAGGGTGCCGCTGACGTTGTTGTGGTAGTACCTCAGCGGCTGTGCCACCGATTCGCCGACGGCCTTGAGCCCGGCAAAGTGGATGACTGCTTCAATGTCCTCCGTGTCGAAGGCTCCATTGAGCCCCTGCTCATCAAGCAGGTCGACCCGGTGGAACCGCAGCTTGCGTCCCGCCAGTTCCTGGACCCGCGTCAGCGCGGTCTCCGTGGAATTTGCAAGATTGTCGACAACGATGACGTCGTGCCCGGCCTCAAGGAGCGCCAGCGCGGTGTGCGAGCCGATGTAGCCGCTTCCTCCGGTAACAAGAATTCTCATGATTGCCATTCTAGTTTGCCGCGGCGGCCGTCCCGGCACCGAGGCGGAGGGCCTCCCGGACTGGGCTCTGGAGCGGCCGGGACCCTAGGTCTATCCTTGGGAGCAGTACCTTCGTGCCTAAGGAGGCCCATGACGCATCAGCCGTCCCTTCCCGGCGGACGCTTCAGCGTCGACACCTCGGAGGTACTTCTCGTTGCCCTCTATCTGCGCGACCGTGTCGGCCTTCACGGCATCGGCGAACCTGCGATGCCACCGGTGCGCCCGG
Source organism: Arthrobacter sp. TJ-217 (assembly GCF_058269255.1). Lineage (NCBI taxonomy): Bacteria > Bacillati > Actinomycetota > Actinomycetes > Micrococcales > Micrococcaceae > Arthrobacter > Arthrobacter sp. TJ-217. The sequence goes on along the minus strand of NZ_JBZCNJ010000008.1, from coordinate 136,932 downwards.
AGGTGCGGAGCGTCGATCCCACGCAGCTGATCGACGACGTGGGCGGCCATGAAACCCTGCGCGTCGAATGGGAGGCATGGTGGCACCTGCTGGTTTCCGGGAAGCTGTCCGATGCGGTCCTCCCGTCGCCTCCCGACTTCACCGAGCTCAACGGCTCTCCGGCCCTGCAGCGGGTGGCCCGAGCCCACTTCGGTACCGCGATCGAATGGGCGGAGGAGCGGTGCGCCGAGTATGCGATCCATTCCGGGGTGCGCGGCGGAAAACTCGAAGGAACCCTGACCCGGCTCCTTGAGGAGCGCGAACTCGAACTGGGACGGCGGGCGCGGCGGTTCACGCTCGATGTTGTCGAGCTGCCCCTCGGGGCCCGCCGGGCGTGGTGGGTGGAGCCCGAGCGGCTCCTGATGTGCCAGGACCTTGCCGACGATGAGGCCGCGCTGCGCAGTTATGTCGAACCGGTTGTGAGGATGCTCGCCTGATCGGGTGGTTATGCGGGTTCTCCGGCGACCGTGATGGTCAGCCGGTCCGCGGTGGTCGCAAAGGTCTGCCAGGTTCCTTCAGAGCGCTGCCACCGCTGCCCGCCGAACGACACGGCGGTGATGGACAGCCGCTCGGCGTTGCCGACCGCCCAGTGCGCGGCCGCCCACCCGGCCGCCTCCGCGGCGTCGACCGTGAACACCTCGCCTTCGGCCGACCCGCCGAGGGAGCCGAACGCGGCCTCGGCGGCTGCGGCGACCTCGACGGCGCTGCCCGCTGTCGAGGGCTCGCGCAGCACGCAGGTCAGGGCCGCAGGGGACTGTCCGGTGAGCGCCGACGCGAAGGCGCGGCCCTCGGGTTCATGGTCGGCATAGGCTTCGGGGTAGGCGCTTCGCTGGACGCTTTGCGCCGCCTCGGTGATGGGCAGCGATTCGTAGCCCGGTATCCGCACGAGTGCGTCGTAGAAGGCTCCGGCGGCGTACCCGGGGTCGAGAATCTGCTCCTCGGTGCCCCAGCCCTGCGAGGGCCGCTGCTGGAACAACCCCCGTGAATCGGGGCCGGCGTCGTCGCCGTAGTCAAGGTTCCGAAGCCCTGATTCCTGGATCGCCGTGGCAATCGCAATCGACGCGGCCCGCGCGGGAAGCCCGCGCGCCACTGCCACTCCCGCGATCAGGGCGGCGTTCTGCGTCTGCGGCGGAGTGAGCTCGTGCTGGACGCCGCCGACCTCGGCGGTGCAGCGCTCCCGGACCAGGATCTCCGAGTCGTTGAACTGGGCAACTGCAAGGCATGCCCCAGCCGCCGCGAGGGCAACCAGTGCCGCCGGAACCGCGATCCTCAGGGCGCGGCGCGGGGCCGGTGGCCGTGCGTATCCGCTCGTCACAGGAAGGCGTGCTCAGTTCGCATGGAGCGCGGCGTTCAGTGTGATCCCGGTTCCCGTCCTGGGCCGGGCCTCGACCACCCCTGTTGTCGAGTTGCGCAGGTAGAGGATTCCGGACTGCCCGGACAGCTCGGCGGCCTTGGTCACGCTGCCGTCGGGCAGGGTGACCTTTGTGCCGGCGGTGATGTAGAGCCCGGCTTCGACGACGCAGTCATCGCCGAGGGAGATGCCCACACCGGACTGCGCTCCGAGCAGGCAGCGCTCTCCGATCGTGATCTTCTGGGTTCCGCCCCCGGACAGGGTGCCCATGATCGAGGCGCCGCCGCCGACGTCGGACCCGTTGCCGACGACCACGCCCGCGGAGATCCGGCCTTCGACCATCGACTGGCCGAGGGTGCCGGCGTTGAAGTTGACGAAGCCCTCGTGCATCACCGTCGTGCCTTCAGCGAGGTGGGCGCCTAGCCGCACCCGGTCGGCGTCGGCGATGCGGACGCCGGAGGGGAGCACGTAGTCGACCATGCGCGGGAACTTGTCAATGGCGAAAACGGTCACCGGACCGCGGGCCCGCAGCGCGAGGCGTACTTCATCGAAGCCCGCGGCCGCGCACGGCCCATGGTTGGTCCACACGACGTTGGCGAGCATGCCGAAGATGCCGTCGAGGTTGATGCTGTTCGGTGCGACGAGCCGGTGCGACAGCAGATGCAGCCGGAGGTAGGCGTCGGCTGTGCCGCTCGGCGGCTCGTCGAGGCGGATCGACGTCGAAACCACTCCGGCCGAGGTGCGCCGCAGGGGGTCGGCGCCCTCCGCGGCGAGGCCTTCGAGCCGGGCACGGAGTTCCTCCGAGGCGGCCGGCGCGCCACCCAAGCCGGGCGCGGGGTACCAGACATCGAGGACGGCGCCATCCTCGGCGATTGTCGCAAGACCCAGCCCGTAGGCCGTCCGCGATCCTGCATCAGTTCCGGAAAGATCAACTGCGCTCTGCGTCATGGCCCCCAGTCTACCGAGGGATAGGGTTGGAAAATGACCCAGCCCAGCCTGAAACTCCTCGATCCGACAACCGACGTCGCCCTGCTCACGGCCGACCTGGTGAACATTCCCAGCGTGTCGGGCAATGAAAACGCACTGGCCGACGCCATCGAAAGCGCGCTGCGTGCGCTGCCCCACCTCGAGGTGCTCCGGGACGGCGACGCGATCATCGCCCGCACCTCGCTGGGCCGCGGCCAGCGCGTCATCCTCGCGGGCCACCTCGACACGGTGCCCCTGCCCGGGGCCGCCGGCGCACGCGGCACGGTGCCCGGGGTCTGGGACGGCGACGTGCTCTACGGCCGGGGAACAACGGACATGAAGGGGGGAGTGGCGGTGCAGCTCGCCCTTGCCGCGACCCTCGCCGACCCGCAGCGCGATGTAACCTACGTGTTCTATGACAACGAGGAGGTCGAGGCGTCACTGAGCGGGCTGGGGCGGCTGGTACGGAACCACCCGGCGTGGCTGGAGGGCGACTTCGCCGTCCTGCTCGAGCCGACGGCGGGCACGGTCGAGGGGGGCTGCAACGGCACCGCCCGCTTCGAGGTCACGCTCACCGGAAGGGCAGCGCATTCGGCGCGCGCCTGGATGGGGGAGAACGCCATCCACGCCGCCGCCGAAGTCCTGGCCCGGCTCCGTGACCACGTCCCGGCCACCGTTGCGGTCGACGGCCTTGACTACCGGGAGAGCCTCAACGCGGTGATGATCCACGGAGGAACCGCCGGCAACGTGATCCCGGACCGCACCGTTGTGGAAGTGAACTACCGGTTCGCGCCGGACAAAAGCCCCGACGAGGCCGAACAGTACGTCCGCCGGCTGCTCGAGGGCTTCGAGGTGGAACGCACTGACGCCGCGGCGGGAGCGCGCCCCGGCCTGCAGCACCCTGCGGCGGCGGACTTCGTGGCCGCGGTCGGGGCGGTTCCGCAGCCGAAGTACGGCTGGACGGACGTGGCCCGCTTCAGCGAACTCGGGATTCCCGCCGTGAACTTCGGGCCGGGGGATGCGCTTCTTGCCCACTCCGACAACGAGCACGTCCACGCCGACGAGGTGAGGCAGTGCCTCACGGCGCTGCGGACCTGGTTGTCGGCCTAGCCCGGATCTCCGCGGTGCCGGCGGGGATTCCCGCGGCACGGCAACAGCAGCAGAACGAAGGCAGGGCACGCGCCGCGGCGCGTGCCCTGCCTTCACTGTTTGTGCCGTGGACCCCGGACGGGGGCGGGTGCTAGGCCGCCGTCACCCCTTCGGGCTCGGCCTTCACGACTCCGTCCTGTTTGTCATTGGCCACCTTCGCCTTGGTGCGGAAGCTCAGCAGGCCCGAAAGCCGGGTTGCCAGCGCCGAGAGGGCGAAGTTGATGACGATGAAGATCAGGGCGGCAATGAGCAGGGACTGGAGCAGGTTGCCCTCGCCCACCCCGAGCCGGCGTGCGTTCTGCAGCAGCTCCGGGAAGCCGATGATGTAGCCCAGGGCCGAATCCTTGAGGATCACGACGAACTGGCTGACCAGGGCCGGCAGCATCGCGATCAGCGCCTGCGGCACCTCGATGCTGCGCAGCGAGCGCATTGGGGTCATGCCGATGGCAAGGCCGGCCTCGCGCTGGCCTTTGGGCAGGCCGTGGACGCCGGAGCGGATGAGCTCGGCGATCACCGAGCCGTTGTAGAGCGTCAGTGCCACGACGACGGCCACGAAGGGGGCATCGTCGACAAGGTTCGAACGCCCCAGCGCCAGCCAAAGGAAGATCATCATGAGCAGCACCGGAACCGCCCGGAGGAACTCGACGACTATCCCTGCAACCCAGCGCACCGGAGCCAGCGGGGCGAGCCGTCCAAGCCCGAAGACCAGACCGAACACGATGGAGGTGACCACCGCGACGGCGGCCGCCTTCAGGGTGCTGAGCAGGCCCGGAAGGATGAAGTACTGCCAGGTGCGGCCCTCGAGGAAGGGCGTCCATTTGGCGGGCTCCAGCTGCCCCTTTCCGGCCAGCAGGAAGATGATGTAGGCCACGAGGCCGGCGACCAGGAGGGCGCCGATCAGGTTTCCCACGAGGATGGTGCGCCGTGCCTTGGGCCCCGGCGCGTCGAACAGGACGCTTTGGGCGCTCATCGAGCCACCGCCAATCTCCTGGACGCCCAGGTGGTGAGGAGGCCGACAGGGATCACGATGATCACGAAGCCCAGGGCGAACGTGAAGAAGATCGGGATCACGAGGTCGGCGCGGAACTCGATCATGGTCTTCATCAGGCTTGACGCCTCAGCGGCAACGGACCCGGCCGCCGCAACGGTCGAGTTCTTGATCAGCGCGATCAGCACGTTGCCCAGCGGGGCGATCGCTCCGCGGAAGGCCTGCGGCAGGATGATCAGGCGGGCGGCGGGAAGGAAACTCAGCCCGATCGCACGCGCTGCCTCGGCCTGGCCGAGGGGAACCGTGTTGACGCCGCTGCGGATCGCTTCGCAGACGAACGCCGCGTGGTAGAGCGACAGGCCGAGCACGGCGAGGCGGAAGAAGTTGAGGTCAAAGTCCTGGGTGAGCACCACCTGCAACTGGCCGTACAGGCCCAGCACGCCGAACGCGATGATGATGGTCAGCGGCGTGTTGCGGAAGATGTTCACATAGGCGGCGCCCAGCCACTGCAGGCTCGGGATGGGTGAGATGCGCATCAGCGCGAGCAGCGTGCCGAGCAGCAGGGACCACAGCGCGGCCCAGAACGTCAGCTGGATATTGACCCAGAACGCGGCCGGGACGTCGTACGTCTGAAAGAGCGACAGGAAATTATCCAAGGTTCACCTCTTTGTTGGTGTTGAACATGCGATGGTGGGGCTGCCCGACGGGCAGCCCCACCAATACCGGGAGGTGATTACGCGCAGGCCTCGGGCTCCGGCGGGTTCAGTTCCTTGTTGTACGAGTAGTCGGCGCCTTCGGTGTTGGCCTTCAGCGCCTCTTCCCACGCACCATCGTCGATCATCTTGGTGATGGCTGTGTTGACGTCTTCGCAGAGTTCGCTGCCCTTGGGCAGGCCGACGCCGTACCGCTCCTCCGAGAAGGGGGCGCCGACGACCTTGAACTGGCCGGCATTGGCCTCCTGGGCGGCAAGGCCGGCGAGGATGATGTCGTCGGTTGTGACGGCATCGATCTGGCCGCCGCCCATCACGCTGACGCACTCCGCGTAGCCGGGCTGCTCAACGAGGTTGACGTCCGGGTACTTGTCCTTAATCTTCTGCGCCGAGGTGGAGCCGGTGACCGAGCACAGGTTCTTCCCCGCGAGGTCCTCCGGGCCCTTGATGTCGCTGTCCTTGGGGACGAGGAGATCCTGGCCGGCGACGAAGTACGGCCCGGCGAAGTCGACCGTCTGCTTGCGCTCGTCGGTGATCGAGTAGGTCGCGAAAATCATGTCGACTTCGTTGTTCGACAGGAGGTTCTCGCGGTTGGCCGAGGGAGCCTGGACGAATTCGATCTGCTCTTCCGTGTAGCCAAGCTCCTTGGCCACGTACTTCGCAACGTCCACGTCGAAGCCCGAGTAGGAGCCGCCTTCATCGAATCCAAGGCCCGGCTGGTCGAACTTGATGCCGATCTTGACGGATTCAGCGTCGCCCTCGCCGCCGGTTCCGCCGCTCTCATTTCCGCCCCCGCCTCCACAGGCCGAGAGCGTGAGGGCTGCGGCTGCTGCCATGGCGGCAGCTGCATAACGGGTCTTTCGCATGATTTCTCCTTGCGTTGCGGCCAACAGGCCTTGACGGTGCAGTAATGAAACTTGGGGTGGGTCAGTGGGCGAGGATCTTCCCGAGGAAGTCCTTCGCGCGGTCGCTCCGCGGATTGGTGAAGAACTCCTCGGGGGTGGCCTGCTCGACAATCTGGCCGTCCGCCATGAAGATGACGCGGTCGGCGGCCCTCCTGGCGAAGCCCATCTCGTGGGTGACAACGATCATTGTCATGCCCTCCTTGGCGAGCGAGACCATCGCATCGAGGACTTCGTTGATCATTTCGGGGTCGAGGGCCGACGTGGGCTCGTCGAAAAGCATAACCTTAGGCTTCATGGCCAGCGCCCGCGCGATCGCCACGCGCTGCTGCTGCCCGCCGGAGAGCTGCGCCGGCAGCTTCTGGGCCTGGTTGGCAACGCCGACGCGTTCCAGGAGGGACATCGCGAGGTCCTTGGCTTCCCTGGTTTTCATTCCCTTGACCTTCACGGGCCCGAGGGTGACGTTTTCAAGAATCGATTTGTGGGCGAAAAGGTTAAAGGACTGGAACACCATTCCCACGTCGGCGCGCAGTTTGGCCAGTGCCTTGCCCTCGGCGGGCAGCACTTTCCCGTCAATGCGGATTTCGCCATCGTCGATGGTTTCGAGGCGGTTGATCGCCCGGCACAGGGTCGATTTTCCGGAGCCCGAAGGGCCGATCACAACAACCACTTCGCCACGGGCAATTTCGAGATCAATATCTTTGAGAACGTGCAGCTCGCCGAAGTGTTTGTTCACCTTTTTCAGGGATACGAGGGGGGCCGCTGAAGACGCGGTCGTAGACGGCTGCGGTTCACTTGTCATGGGAAGAATCTAGCGAACGAATGCCCCCTGGCAACACTTACGCGCCCAAAAAGGAAAATTGTGATTCAAGAGCAACCAAATCCCGGGCGGGCTCCGGGGCGGCTAGCCTAGGAGGATGCCTCACCTGAACCGAGCCCCTAACGACGACGCCAGCCAGCCGGAAAACCCCGGACAGACGCCTCCTGCCACGCGCCGCCGCGGGCAGGTTGAACTCCGGCGGGCGCAGACGGCGGTGCCCCAATCCGACAGCTTCCTGCTCGACTCGGAGGAGGGGCCCCTCTTCACGAAGACCGACCCGTGGCGGGTGCTGCGGATCCAGAGCGAGTTCGTCGAGGGCTTCGGCACCCTGTCCCAGCTCGGCCCGGCAATCAGCGTCTTCGGGTCGGCCCGCACACCCCGCGACTCGCCGTTCTACGCGCTCGGTGAGGACATCGGGCGGCGCCTGGTCGGTGCCGGGTACGCCGTCATCACCGGAGGCGGCCCCGGGGCCATGGAGGCGGCGAACAAGGGCGCCTGCGAGGCGGGAGGAATGTCGGTCGGGCTTGGCATCGAACTGCCCTTCGAACAGGGAATGAACGAGTGGGTCGACCTCGGCATCAATTTCCGTTACTTCTTCGCCCGCAAGACAATGTTCGTCAAGTACGCCAGGGGCTTCGTCGTCCTGCCCGGCGGCTTCGGCACCCTCGATGAACTCTTCGAGGCAATGACCCTCGTCCAGACCCGGAAGGTCACCTCCTTCCCGATCGTGCTGATCGGCGTCGATTACTGGGGCCCGCTGTGGGACTGGGTAAAGGGAACCCTCCTCGCCGAAGGAATGATCTCGGAAAAGGACCTCGGGCTTGTCCACCTGGTCGACGACGCCGAGGAAGCAGTGCGGCTCGTCATCGCCGATACCAAAACCCATAAGGAGCCCTGACCGGCGGTCTCTGGCACGATGGCTCTGTGAGTATCTTCCTCGTTCTCCTCGCGATCGCGCTGCTGGGCGGCACCGCCGTCCTGGCCGCCGGCCTGCGGTTCCCACTCCGGGGCGGCCGGCGGGTCCCCGCGGCGGTTCCCGGGCTCGCCGAACCGGTCGCCTCCCTGCCCCCGGTGCTCCTGCCGGACAACCCCGCCGCTGCCGACGTCGGACGGGTGCGTTTCGGACTGGGCCTGCGGGGGTACCGCATGGATCAGGTCGACGAGGTCCTTGACCGCCTCGCCGAAGCGCTCGCAGCGCGGGACGCCCGGATCGAGGACCTGCTGCGGCGGTGCCCCAGCGGCGGAGCGGAACGGTGACGGGCGCAGTTCCCGGATCGGACGGGCGGCTGAGGTGCGGGTGGGCGGTGTCCACCACCGAGTACGAGCGCTACCACGACGACGAGTGGGGCAGGGCCGTCACCGGTGACGCCGCGCTGTTCGAACGTCTGAGCCTCGAGGGCTTCCAGTCCGGCCTGAGCTGGCTGACCATCCTGCGCAAGCGTGAAGCGTTCCGGGAGGCGTTCGCAGCGTTCGACCCGCTGTGTGTTTCCCGTTTCACCGACGACGACGTCGCGCGGCTGATGGCTGATGCGGGTATCGTGCGCAACCGGGCGAAGATCCTTGCCACGATCGCGAACGCCAAGGTCGTCGCCGCCTTCCCGGAAGGCACCACCCTGGGCGGGATCTTCGAAGCCTTCCGCCCGCCGGCCGGACCGGCCCCGGCGTCCCTTGAGGAAGTGCCGGCTGTCACGCCCGAGTCGACGGCGCTGGCCAAGGAACTGAAGCGGCTGGGCTTCCGTTTCGTTGGCCCAACCACCGTCTACGCGATGATGCAGGCAACCGGTTACGTCAACGACCACCTCGACGACTGCTGGGTCCGGCACACCCGGCCCGCGGGTAACAGCTCCGCGCCGTCGGCGCCTTGACCGGAGTGCATCCGCGCGCCTGGCCCTGGCCGGTGCAGGTCCTGCTGGTCTACGGTGCGGCGCGCATCCTTTCCGCGGGGGTGCTCCTTGCCGCCGCGGCCGTCCAGGCGCCGAGCCCCTGGGCGGCGGCGTCGCCCGGATACCTGTCGTTCGTCGCGTTCTGGGACAGCGGCTGGTACGAGAGGATCTTCGAGGAAGGGTATCCACCGGAGCTTCCCCGGGACATCGACGGCGCCGTCTCACCCAACCAGTGGGCGTTCTACCCCCTGTTCCCGGCCCTGGTCCGGCTGCTCCACTCCCTTACGGGCGCAGGATGGCCGGTGCTCGCACCAATCGCCGCAACGGCGTGCGGGTTCGCCGCGGCCCTGGTCATCTACCGGTTGTTCCGGCTCGCCGCGGAACCCCGCGACGCACTGTGGGGCGTGGCCTTTGTCGCGTTCCTTCCGGTTTCCCCGATCCTGCAGATCCCCTACGCGGAGTCACTGAACCTGCTGCTGCTGGCGTTGTCGCTGCTGCTGGTCTTCACGCGCCGGTACCTCACCGCCGTTCCCGTGGTCGTCGCCATGTGCCTCTCCAGGCCCGCGGGGGTCCCCTTCGCGTTGCTGCTGCTGATCCTGTTCGTGATCGAACTGCTGGCGCTGCGCCGGCGGCCCCCGGATGCCCCAGCCGACCGAAAAACCGGCAGCGGGCCGCTCCGGCTCGCCGTGCTGGGCCTGGTCACCGGAGCCGCGGCGCTGGCCTGGCCTGCCGCGGCGTGGGCCGTCACGGGGGAGGCGAACGCCTACGTCGAAACGGAGACGGCGTGGCGCGGTGAGGAACTTGCACCGTTCGCACCCTGGCCGAACGCGGCGGTGGCCTACCTCGGGCCGGTGGGAGGGCCGCTGGCGCTGCTGGTCCTCGCGGCAGGGTGCTTCCTCCTGTTCCGGTCACGGCCGGTCCGCAGCCTGGGCGCCGGCCCCGTGAGCTGGTGCGCGGCCTATCTTGTGTACCTCGCCGCGTTCTGGAATCCCCAGTCGAGCACCTTCCGGATCCTGCTTCCGCTCTTTCCCCTCGCGCTCGCGGCGGCCCTCGCCTCGCGGTCCCCGGCGTACCGGTGGGCCGTCCTGGCGGTGTGCCTTGTCCTCCAGATCGTGTGGGTACGGGTGCTCTGGGCGTGGAGCCCGGTGGTGGGAAATGCCGACTATCCACCATGAAACTGTGATCCACGCCGCACGCGGATTAGCTCGCCGGTTGATTGTGCTGAATAATGTATTCGATGACGTGTGCTGGCGCGTCGTGCCCAGCAGGGCGCTGCCACACACCGCTTACTGACGCGGCGCCGCTGGCCGGCAACGCACTGTTGAAAGGGACGATCCTTATGGCTGCCATGAAACCGCGAACCGGCGATGGACCGATGGAAGTCACTAAGGAGGGGCGCAGCTTGATCATGCGCGTGCCCATCGACGGCGGAGGTCGCCTGGTGGTCGAACTCAATGCCGAAGAGGCAGGGAAGCTGAAGGACTGCCTGCTGACGGTGACCGGCTAGCAGCCGCTCACTTCTGGCGTTTCACGGCGAGCAGGAGCCCCGACCCAGTCGGGACCAGGGCCGAGAGGAGCTGGTCGTTCTCGCGGATCGTCTTACCCACCTGGCGCAGCGCATTCGTAGAGGATTCGCGGATAGCGGGATCAGCAACCCGGTCGGAGTCCAACGCGTCGTTGACGATCAGCATCCCGCCCGGCTTCAGCAACCGCACCGCCTGGTCGACGTAGAGCGGCAGTCCCGCTTTGTCGGCGTCGATGAAGACGAGGTCGTAGGCGGCGTCGGTGAGGCGCGGGAGGACATCCGAGGCGCGTCCGGAAATCGTGCGCGTCCGATTGCCCGGGATCCCGGCCTCGGCGTAGGCCTCGCGCGCCGTGCGAAGGTGGTCGACATCGGAATCGATCGTCGTGAGCACCGCGTTCCGGCCCAGTCCGCGCAGGAGGCACACCCCCGAAACTCCTGCCCCGGCACCCACCTCGACGGCTGTCTGTGCCTTCGAGCCTGCGGCGAGGACGGTCAGCGCGGCCCCAACTCCGGGGGACACCGGCGTCACTCCCAGCTCGTAGGAGCGGTCGCGGGCGCGGAGGAGTACTTCGTCCTCGACGGGAAGTCCCTCAGTGTATGACCAGCTGCTCTGCTTGTCCGCGGCCATCGGTGTCCGTTCTTTAGTAATGTGCAATGTCGCAGGTCCCCCAACCCGCCTCCAACACTACTGCCGAAGCCGGAGCCCCGCGCGCACCGCTGCCCGGTGGCTCCCGCATAATTACCAGCCAGTTCCCAGCTTTGTGCTGAAGAATTTTCTTTATTGGGGCATCCAGCCACCCCGCCGCAACGAATCACGGTGATCAGGACCGCATCACCGCGGCCTTGACCGGCACCGCAGCGAAATGGCTGTTGAAAGGTGATAAGGGGAAACAGATGTCTAGCCCTAGGGCGGCAGTCGTCGCCGAGCAGACCGTCCCGCATGTCGACAGTCCCTACGGGGGCGACGGGCAGGAGGCCGACTGGGTCGCACCCACGTGGGAAGAAGTAGTTACGGTGCACTCGCCAAAGGTGTACCGGCTCGCATACCGGCTGACCGGCAACAAGTTCGACGCGGAGGACCTCACCCAGGAGGTGTTCGTCCGCGTATTCCGGTCACTGGCAAATTTCAAGCCCGGCACGCTCGACGGCTGGCTGCACCGGATTACCACTAACCTCTTCCTCGACCAGGCCCGGCGCAAGACACGGATCCGGTTCGACGGGCTCTCCGAGGAAGCCGAAGCCAGGTTGCCTACCGGGCACCCCGGCCCCGAGCGCAGCTTCGAGTTCAACAATCTCGACATCGACGTCCAGGCGGCCCTCGATGAGCTGCCGCCGGATTTCCGCGCCGCTGTGGTCCTGTGCGACCTTGAGGGGCTTGCCTACGACGAGGTGGCGCGTGTCCTCGGCGTGAAGCTCGGAACAGTCCGTTCGCGGATCCACCGGGGCAGGACGATGCTCCGCGAGAAGCTGGCGCACCGCGACCCGCGTAAGCCCGCGAAGCCTCCCGTGCTGCAGCTCCCGCGGATCGCCGGCATCGGGTAGTTCCCCCGGCGGCCGACGAATCGCCCGGCCGCGGGAGGGAAAGGTAGTCTTTTCACGTGTTCGGAATCAACGGTCTCGAGTTTGTGGTCTTGGTGATGCTCGCCGTTGTGATCCTGGGTCCGGAGCGGCTTCCGGAGTACGCGGCGCAGCTCGCCCGCCTGGTAAAGGGCCTGCGCAGGATGGCCAGCGGTGCCCGCGAGCAGCTCCGCGAAGAGGTGGGGCCCGAACTTGATGAAGTCGATTGGCGGAAGCTCGATCCCCGCCAGTACGATCCGCGGCGCATCATCAAGGAAGCGCTCCTCGAAGACCTCGACGACACCTTCAAGCCCGTCAGCCCCGACGGCCCGGCGGTCGCCCGATCCACCATGCCGCCGACGGCGGCTCACACCGCTGCGGCTCCGGTGCGGCTCGCCTCAGGCCAGCCGGCACCGTACGACGCCGAAGCGACGTAGCCAGGCGTCCGCAGGGCGGTCAGCGGGGCGATACCGACAGTCTGGTTCCCGCAAGGCCACGGGGCCGGCGCGCGAGAGAATGGGCGATGCTCCGGAGGGCGCCAGCGGCCGGCGAAGAGGTCGTTTCGAGCACGATCGGGGCTCCGGCGTCGCCGCCCTCGCGCAGCGCGATTTCGACTGGGACACTGCCCAGCAGGGGCACTTCCGCCGAAAGGGTTGCGCTCAGCCGCTGGGACAGTGCCTGCCCTCCGCCGGAACCGAACAGCTCGATGCGTTCCCCTCCAGGCAGGTCAAGCCAGGACATGTTCTCGACCACCCCGACGACCTTCTGGCCCGTTGAGGCCGCCATGGCCCCGGCTCGTTCGGCCACATCTGCGGCCGCGCTCTGCGGGGTGGTGACGACGAGAAGCTCGGAGCGGGGCAGCAGCTGCGCCACCGAGATGGCGATGTCCCCGGTTCCGGGGGGCAGATCGAGGAACAGGGCGTCGAGGTCGCCGAAGTAGACATCCGTGAGGAATTGCTCGAGCGCCCGGTGGAGCATCGGGCCCCGCCAGGCCACCGGCTGGTTGGTATTGACGAACATGCCGATCGAAATGACCTTCACCCCGTAGGCAACCGGCGGAAGGATCATCTCGTCAACACGCGTTGGCTGCTGAGTGATCCCCATCAGGGCGGGGACGGAAAAACCGTAGACGTCGGCATCGATGATGCCCACGCGCAGGCCCTCGGCGGCCATCGCCGTCGCCAGGTTCACGGTGACCGTGGACTTGCCCACTCCGCCTTTTCCGCTCGCCACGGCGTAGACGCGGGTGAGGGATCCTGGGTCGTTGAAGGGGATTTCCCGCTGCCCGCCGGCGCCGCGCAGCATCGTCTTGAGCGCATCGCGCTGCTCCTGGTTCATCACTCCGAGGTCGACGCTGACGGAGCTGACGCCTTCAACCCCGGCCAGCGCGTGCTCGACGTCTGCGGTGATCGTTTCCTGCAGCGGGCAGCCGGAGATTGTGAGCAGCACCCTCACCGTCACCGCACCTGAGGGATCGGCGTCCACACCGTCAACCATCCCCAGCTCGGTGATCGGCCGGCGGAGTTCGGGGTCAAGAACGGAGCCGAGGGCCCCGAGGACCGCAGCCTCTGAAATCACTGGCTGTCGCTCGCGACCGGTGGGGTCACGCGGGGCAGGCCCATGGTGTTCTCCGACGGCTTCCTGCGCGGTTTCTTGGTGAGGGTTATCTCCTGGCCGTCGGCCGCTTCAAGGATTTCCTCAAGGGCCGAGCGAAGCTCGGACCGGACATAGTCCCTTGTGGCAACCTCCCGGAGGGCAATGCGGAGCTCCGCGATTTCCCGGGTCAGGTACTCGGTGTCGGACAGGTTCCGCTCCGCCCGCTGCCTGTCCTCACGCAGTGACACGCGGTCACGGTCGTCCTGCCGGTTCTGGGCCAGCAGCAGCAGCGGTGCAGCGTAGGAGGCCTGGAGGGAAAGCATCAGCGTCAGGGCCGTGAACCCCAGGGCCGCGCTGTCCCACCGGGCGTCCGCCGGTCCCCAGGTGTTCCAGACCAGCCACAGCACGCAGAACACGGTCATGTAGAAGAGGAACTGCGGCGTGCCCATGAAGCGCGCGAAGTTCTCGGTTGCACTGCCGAACCGGTCGGGGTTGGGACGCAGCCGGGGAATCACCCGTTTGCGGCTCTCCCGTGGGGTGTCAAGACCGGTCGAGGTCGATCGGATTCTCTCAGCCACGTGTTCCTCCCCGCCTTAGTGCGCGTGTGTCGTCCTGGGCCCGCCAGTCATCGGGCAGGAGATGGTCAAGCACGTCATCGACGGTGACGGCGCCCACCAGCCTGCCCTCCTTGTTGATGATGGGCAGGGAGTTGAGATTGTAGGTTGCAAGGATGCGGGAGACCTCGCTGATATTGGCCTGGTCACTGACCGGTTCGAGGTCGGCATCGAGGATGTTGCCCAGCTGCTCCGGCGGCGGGTATCGCAGGAGCTGCTGGATGTGCACCACGCCGAGGTACCTGCCGGTGGGCGTCTCAAGCGGCGGGCGGCAGACAAAGATCGATGAGGCAAGGGCCGGGGTGAGCTCCTCTCGGCGCACGTGGGCCAGGGCTTCGGCCACCGTCGCCTCGGGCGGGAGGATGACAGGAACGGTCGTCATCAGCGAACCGGCGGTGTCCTCCTCGTACTGCAGGAGCCGGCGCACGTCGTCGGCGTCGTCGGGCTCCATGAGCTGGAGCAACTCCTCCTTCTGCGCCTCGGGCAGTTCGTTGAGCAGGTCGGCGGCGTCGTCGGGGTCCATCTCTTCGAGGATGTCGGCGGCGCGCTCACGGTTCAGCGAGGAAAGGATCTGGACCTGGTCATTGTCGGGCATCTCCTGGAGGATGTCCGCCAGCCGGTCGTCCTGGAGCTCCCCGGCCACCTCGAGGCGGCGCTTGTTGCTCATCTCGTGAAGGGCTTCGGCAAAGTCGGCGGCCTTGAGGTCCTCGTGCTGCGCGACGAACTGGGAGGCGCCCTGGGGCTCGTCCGCGGCGCCGTGGTAGGCGTCGAGCCAGTTGATGATGAGACGCTCACCTCCCCTGCGAAGACTGCGCAGTGCAGAGGTGGGGCCGCCGCGTCGGATGAACAGCTGCGACACGTGCCAGTCGCCGGTCCTGTTCTTCTCCATCGCGATGTCCTCGATGACCGCGTCGCCGGAGCCGTCCCGCAGGGTGACCCGCCGGTCGAAAAGCTCTCCCACAACGAGCAGTTCGGCGCCGCGCTGCTCAAAGCGGCGCAGGTTCACCAGTCCCGTGCAGATGATCTGCGACGTGTCCATTGAAGTGACCCGGGTCATCGGGACGAAAATGCGTTTCTTCCCCGGGACCTCGATGACGATTCCGACTACCTGGGGTTCCTTGAGGGGCCCGCGGTCGATCACGACGACGTCGCGCAGCCGGCCCAGACGGTCGCCCAAGGGGTCGAAAACATCGAGGCCGAGCAGGCGTGCTACAAAGACGCGGGTCGGATTGGTATTCACATGCCAAGGCTACTTCCCGGCGCGCCTTCCGGTGTATTCGGTGACGGTTTCGAGCCCTGGCGCCCACCGGACGGGCGCCGCCGGAGCCCCGGGCGGCATCGACGGGGGACGGGGAGGGGGTGCCGGCGACTACGCGGCTTCCCGGTAACGCGGCCCCGGGGTGGCGTTTGCGAGGGCGAAGTAGATTCCGGCGCCCATTGTCGTGAAGCCGAGGATGCCGACCAGGATGCTGGTGGTCGGGTCGGGCAGCATTACCGCGATGAGCAGGGTCAGGAACCCGGCGAGGTCGGCGAGCACGCCGAGAACGATCCGGCGGTTCGAGACGGTGGAGGCCCGGGCTGGGGCCGGGGCAAGTGCCGCGGCAAGCCGGGGGTCGTCGTCCCGGAGCTGTTTCTCAAGCTGGTCGAACAATTTCTGCTCGTGGTCCGAAAGCGCCATCGGGATCTCCTTGGGTGTCCTTGAGGGGCGGGGAGGTGGGGAAGTGGTGTGAGGAAGCGGGCGGGAGGGCGTTTTCCTGGTCAGGCGGACCGTACCGGCCACCGGAGTGCTTGGCATACAGTCAAAGTCCTAAATTAGGATTGTTTAGTCCCAACAAACTGTCAACTCGCCGCCGCCGGCGATAATTCCCTGCTCGGAGAAAGCAAGGGAGGCTTCCATGGATGGCCCTCGGCCCCGACCGCTCCGCAGGAGCCCTTCTGACGCTGCGCTGCGCCGGTTGTCCGCGCCCCCAGTGGGCGCAGGCATAGGCGTCAGGTGGTTGCGCGGTTGACCGGAGTTGCGCAGGGCGCGCAACCGCTGCCGCACTACCCGCTTCACCCTGCCGCGGGATGGGCGCGGTGGAGCGGTTGGACACGCCCTGGTGGGGCCGGCCGGGAATTCGAGGCTTAGCTGGCCAGTTCGGCAACTCCGCGCAGCCGCGTGGGCGGTACGGAGAAGAGGGTGAAGAATTCAGCCGCGACGGCGGGGTCGCCCTCCAGGGTGATCCGCCCGGAGGCGAGGGCATCCGGAACCGTCTCCCCGCTGAAGATCAGGTCCCACAGGGCAAGCACATCGCCTGTCACGTCGACGTCGACCGATCCGGCCGTGGTCCGGCGGACATCGATTGACTGTGGTGTAACGGAAACCGTGAAGACGTCCCGCCCGATATGAAGGCGAAGCTTTGCTTCGAGCATCGACTCCGTGGGTGGATAGTAAAGCGCCTTCAGCAGGAGGATAAAGGCGTCGGAGCTCATGCCCTTGGTCGGCCGGTGTGCGATATGAGAGCCCCAGCGCGAGAGTTCCAGAAGGATTGTCTCAAGCTGGTACCCGCGCTCGGTGAGTTCGTAGGCCGGAACGCTTGCCGGCGGGCCCAGTTTGACGCGATGGAGGAGGCCGGATCCCTCGAGGTCCTTAAGGCGCTGGCTCAGGACGTTTGGACTTGCGTTGGGCAGCCCGGCCCGCAGGTCGCTGAATCGTTTGGGTCCAAGCAGGAGTTCGCGGACAACCAGCATCGACCACCGCTCGCCCACCGCGTCCATCGCGAGGGCCGCTCCACAAGAGTCGTCGTAGCTTCTTTGTGCCATATGGGAATTATATCGCAGCCGCAGAAGTTGGTACTAGGCAAGGATCAAACTGTCCTACATTCGGACTACTGGAATCACCCGGCGCATCGAGGAGCAACGATGGAAACCGCAGTCATCCCCGCGGACCGTATCTTTGGAACCGACTGGACCCCGGCCCAGCTTCAGGCCATTGCGGAGCGCTACGAGTTCATCCAGTCGCACACCCTGTTCAGCAGCACCGCGGTCCGGGTTGCTCCGAAGACCCCGGTGATCGACCGCGCGGCCCTGCGGGCGCTCGTTGCCCGGACCATGGGCCGGGTGGAGGGAACCTACTGGATGGTTGCCGCAATGACGATGGCCCATCTCGCCATCAGTTTTCCTCAGTTGCTGACAGAGGAGCAAGTTTGTCTGTTGCTTGACCCGATCGCCGCGGGGGAGAGCCTCGCCCAGGCCGGCCGGGTTCATCAGGTCACTGTCCTGGCTGCCTGAACCGCTGCCCTCTACCCGACCCTTCCCGAACCACCCAGCCCGACCGAAGAGGATCCGATGGCAAATTTCACCTCGCTGCGTGCAGCGGCCCTGACCTTCCTGGCCGCCGCAACACTTGCGGCATGCGCCGGCTCCACCGCCACACGCGCAGCGTCCGGCCCTTCAACGACGGCTTCGTCGAGCACCGCTTCCTCGCCGGTCCTCCCGTCTCCGACGCTCGCCGAGGGGCGTGTGAGTGAGTCGCGCAGCCTTCGGGGATCGGTGACGGCGGCTCCGGCGCTCTGACATCCACGGGTGCGGGTGGGCCACCGCAGCTGGAGGCGCTTTTCACTCATCCGGCATCTGGATGAACGCGCGGCCCGCCTTTCGTCCAGCCGCGGTCCAGGCGATGCCGGGCTGAAACTGCGGGTTCAGCCGGAGAGCCGGACGTCGTCGACGTCGAGAAGGATCGCAGCGAAACCGTGGTCGGCGATGTTGTTTTCGTCCCGGAGCAGCACGCGCCGGCGGGTCGGAACCGGCAGCCCGCCGAAGGCCCGGTGCTCCGAGGTGTAGTGCGCGACCTCGACCCGCCCGTTGACCTCGACGTCATAGTCCATGCGGCGCTGGAGGCCGGTGGCGGAGTCGAAGTAGTAGGTCTGCACCGTGCTGTGGCTGGCAATTCCCGGAGGGAAGGTGACTTCGAGGCGGCGCCAGGACTCGCCGTCCTCCTGCCATGGTTCCAGCTCCCGGGTCTGAACCCCTGAAAGGGTGAACAGGAGGGGCTCGGTGAGGTAGAGCCACGTGGCGTAGGAGATGAAGTATCCCATCTGCGTGGGAGACCACTGGGTGTCGGCGACGAAGCCTGCCATGCTGGCGCGGGGATGGAACAGCTCGTCGACCACCGTCCCGCTGGCATCGGTGATCCTGACAAGGTCTGCCGCGGCGTCAAAGCTGAGCGTGCGGCCTTCGCCGTAGGGGCCCATGCTGATCCGCTGGCGGGAAAGATCGGCCGTCACCGTTTCGACGCCGAGGAGGTCCGGCTGGCCCTTGAAGGGCCAGAACACGCCGTGGACGTTCACGGTTGCGGAGACCGTCCGGGCGCCGCGCCACAGGTCGGCGCCGCCGTGCTTGGCGAGGATGAAATTCAGGAGCTCACTCATGGGCAATGCCTTCTGCTATCCCGCTTTAGCACGGGTGGTGCGTAATGGTCATCGAATGATGGACTCTTACTATGCAGGAGGCAACCACGCGCCGGACTGTTACGGATCGGCCGATGGGGAAGTACGGTGAAGCAATGCCCGCCAAGCAAGCACCGGGGTACAACAGCCCGCAGACACTTGAATGCGCCGAAGCGCTCGTCGCCCTGCTGAACACGCGCCCTCACGCGCGGTACGAAGAGTCCCTCGTGCCCGGGGCAGACTCCGAAGACATTCTGGGACGTTTCGCC
This sequence comes from Arthrobacter sp. TJ-217, assembly GCF_058269255.1. Classification (NCBI taxonomy): domain Bacteria; kingdom Bacillati; phylum Actinomycetota; class Actinomycetes; order Micrococcales; family Micrococcaceae; genus Arthrobacter; species Arthrobacter sp. TJ-217. The sequence continues at coordinate 118,136 of NZ_JBZCNJ010000008.1, read as the reverse complement.
GGCGGGAAGCACGCCGGGCCACCCGATCTGGATGCCGTCGGACGGCTTCGCGACGCGCTGTTCCGGACTCTGGATGAAGACCCGGCGGATCAGGAGCGCGCATGGTCGGAGGTGTCGGAACTGCTCAGCTCGGTGACCTTCAAGCGTGTGTTCACCCCCTCGGAGGTCCGGCTGCGGCCCGTCGCGGGCGACGCCGTTCTGGGAGGCATCGCAGCAGCGGTGCACACCCTCGTGGAGGCGAACGGCTGGTCGCGCCTGCGCGTGTGCCCGAACCACCTGTGCGACATGGCGTTCTACGACGCCACCCGGAGCCGCACGCAGAAATGGGACTCCTTCGAGACCTGTGGCAACAAGGCGAACGTCGCCGCCCACCGGGCGAGGCTGCGGGAGCGCGAAGGGAACTAGCAGCATTCGGTGGTCCGCAGGGACAGGGGGCAGGAGGACGCGGCACGAGTTCACTCCCAGCGATACTCCAGCGCGATGGGCCGGATGTGGTGAAGAATGGGCCCATGTCGAATCCTCTTGGACGCACACCCTCCCGCGATGAATCCCGCACGCTCCCGCGCGGTGAGACCGTGGGCCGGTACACCGCCTACCTCGACGCGCAAAAGGCCGTCGACTATCTGGCGGACAATAAGTTTCCCGTCGAACGGGTCTCGATCATCGGCAATGACATCAAGACAGTCGAGCGGGTCACCGGCCGGCTCAGCTACCCCCGCGTCGCGCTGGCCAGCGCCGCGACAGGCGCCTGGTTCGGCTTCTTCGTCGGACTCATCCTCACCCTCTTCGGGGGAAGTGAGCCCTACACGAGTCTGCTCTCCTCGATGGCGCTCGGCGCCGTCTTCTGGATGCTCTTCGGGGTGCTCACCTATGCGTTCCAGCGGGGCAAGCGCGACTTCACCTCCACCAGCCAGGTCGTCGCGACAAGCTACGACGTGATCGTTGACCCGACGGTCGCCGCCGACGCCCGCCGCAGGCTCCAGGACCTGCCCATGAACGGGCAGGCCCAGCACCCGGGCGGCGGCGCGGTCTGGGGACCTCCGCAGGGTGCCGCCGGGCAGCCGGAGGTCAGGCCCGAGGTTCCGCAGGACGCCCGGCCGGCCGTTCCGGCCGACGCAGCGCCGGGTGCCGAGGGGCCAGACGCGGAGCCGGAAGGACCGCGGCGCGGGCAGTTCCCCGACCTCCCCGACGGACGCCCGCAGTACGGCGTGCGGGTTGATGCTCCTGCACCTCCCCGCGCCGACCCCGGCTCCGAGCCCGAGGTCCGCCCCGAGCCCTCCGGCTCAACGCAGGTCCAGCCACCCAAGGACCGCTGACCGGCGCGGCCGGCGGCCAGAACCGAGCGCCGGCGACAAGCGGCCGAAACAGCGAAGTGCCCGGCACCGGGAAACGGTGCCGGGCACTTCGCTGTTGAAGGGATGTGGAAGGCTACTCGCCGGTGGGGCTGTAGATTCCCGCCATCCAGGCTTCGACGTCGTCAGGATCGCGGGGGAGCGCGGCGCTGAGGTTGACGGGGCCATCCGCAGTGATGAGGATGTCGTCTTCAATCCGCACGCCGATTCCGCGGTACTCCTCGGGAACCGAAAGGTCTTCTGCCTTGAAGTAGAGCCCGGGTTCAATGGTGAACACCATGCCTTCGGTGATGACCCCGTCGAGGTACAGCTCCCTCCGGGCCTGGGCGCAGTCGTGGACATCCATGCCGAGGTGGTGGCTCGTGCCGTGGGGCATCCACCGCCGGTGCTGCTGGCCCTCGGAGGAGAGGACCTGCTCAAGCGGTGCGGGCAGCAGGTTCCATTCGTTGAGCCGCTCGGCCAGGACGGTCACCGCGGCAGTATGCACGTCGCGGAACTTCCGCCCCGGCTGGGCTGCGGCGAATCCCGCGTCGGCGGCCTCGAGCACGGCCATGTAGACCCGGCGCTGCACCTCGGAGTACGTGCCGTTGACCGGGATGGTGCGCGTGACGTCGGCGGTGTAGAGGCTTTCCGCTTCGACGCCGGCGTCGAGAAGCAGCAGGTCACCGGCGTCGACGCGGCCGTTGTTGCGGATCCAGTGGAGCACCGTCGCATTGTTCCCTGAGGCTGCGATCGTGTCGTAGCCGAGGTCGTTGCCCTCCTCCCGGGCGCGTGCGAAAAACGCACCCTCTACGACGCGCTCGCCCCGCGGGTGGGAGATCGCCCGCGGGAGCTGGCGGACCACTTCATGGAAGCCGTTGACCGTCGCGGCGACCGCCGTGCGGAGCTGCTCAATCTCCCATTCGTCCTTGATCAGGCGCAGCTCCGAGAGGGCCTCGGCGAGCTTGGCATCGAGCGCGTCGGACTTCTCCAGGTCGACGCCGGTGTTGATGCGGGAGGTGTCCACGAGCGCGTCGACGTTGAAGTCGACCTCGCGCAGCAGGCGGATGCTCCGCCCCCCGATCTGCGGCACTCCGGCGTCCTTGGTGATCGCGGTCTCGAGCTCGGCGAGGTCCGCGGTATCGAGGGCGAGCTGGGCTCCGAGCTGGGCGCGGGAGGGGCGCGGGCCAATCCAGAACTCTCCGTACCGCGCATTGGCGTAGAACTCCGCGCTGTCGCGGCCGGCGAGCTCACGGAAATACAGGGTGGCGACGTGGTTTCCGCCGTCGTCGCCCGTGCCGTTCTCGACGGGCTCCATGACCAGCACCCCCTCGGGCTCGTGGTCGAGCCCAAGACCGGTGAGGTGCGCGAATCCCGAGTGGGGGCGGAAGCGGTAGTCGGTGTCGTTCGAGCGCACTTTCAGCGGGCCCGCGGGCACGACGAGGCGTTCACCCGGGAACTGCTCGGAGATGGCCCTGCGCCGCCGGGCCGCGAAGGACGCCACGGGCGCCATTTCCGGCAGTTCGGAGGCATCGGCGGCCCAACTCGAGGCCATGAAGGCCTTGAAGGCATCCGAATCCGGGCGCTGCGACCGGTTTTCATTGCGGCTGGATAGGGGCTGCTCTTCGGGGGTCACCGGGGTGGCATCGGGTTCGGTCATTGGCGCTTTCGGGTTCTCTGCTGTAGTCACCCGATCATCGTCTCACCGGTCCCTCGGGCGGCCAAACATTTGGGCGCGGGGCCGCACCCCGGGGCTCCGCGGGCCAAATGCCGCGGCGGATCCGGCCCGCTGCGGGTGCCCGGGTGCGTTGCCCCTTTGTGCAAGGGCGTAGATTGGGGTGGTGAGAATTGACCTGCACACGCACTCAAACATCTCCGACGGCACCGAAGATCCCGCGGAGCTGATTGAGTCGGCGCATCGGGCCGGGCTCGATGCCGTGGCGCTGACCGACCACGATTCGACCGGTGGCTGGAACGCCGCCGCCGCGCGCGCCGAGGCCCTCGGGGTGACCTTCGTCCCCGGTATGGAAGTCTCCTGCCAGACCGACACCGGGATCAGCGTCCACGTCCTGTCCTACCTTCACGACCCGGAGCACCCGGGCCTGCGTGCCGAGATCGAACGCTCCCGCACCGCACGCCGGACCCGGGCCCGCCGGATGGTTGAACTCCTGTCCGAAGACTTTCCGATCTCATGGGACCTCGTCCAGGAGCACCTCAGCGACGGCGCCACGGTGGGGCGTCCGCACATCGCCGACGCCCTGGTGGCGCTGAAGGCGGTGCCCACACGCAGCGAGGCGTTCGAGAAGATCCTCACAGTGCGTTCAAAGTACTGGGTGGGGCACTACGCGCCGCCGCCCGCCGAGGCTGTCGAGCTGATCCGCCTCGCCGGAGGGGTTCCGGTGTTCGCCCACCCCTGCGCCTCCAACCGGGGCAGGGTGGTGGGAAACCCCGTGTTCAACGACATGATCGACGCCGGGCTCCTCGGGCTGGAGATCGACCACCGCGACAACCCCGAGCCTTCACGGATCGAACTGCACCGGATCGCCGCCCGGCACGACCTCTTGGTGACAGGGTCCAGCGACTATCACGGGACGGGCAAACCCAACCGGCTGGGCGAGAACCTCACCCACCCCGACGCGCTCGCGCGAATTGCCGAACGCGCCACCGGCCGCGCCCTGCGCTGACCGGACGACGGGCTGGGCAAAGCTGCGCCCGGTCCGGGTGCGCTCAGGCCGGCGTGCGCCCGGCCTCGGCTCCGCAGAACGCGGCGAGCCGGGTGCGCATGACCGCCACCGCCTGCGGGTTCTGGTCAACGCAGACGAACCTGCGGCCGAGTTTCCCCGCAACGGCGCCGAGCGTCCCGGAGCCTGCGAAAAAGTCGAGCACCCAGTCGCCCTCGCGGCTGCTGGCTGCGACGGCGCGCCGCAGGAGCCCCTCCGGTTTCTGCGTCGGGTATCCCGTCTTTTCCCGACCGGTGGGGGAGACGATCGTGTGCCACCACACGTCCGTTGGCAGCTTGCCCAGCGCCGCCTTCTCGGGCGTCACGAGCCCGGGCGCCATGTACGGCTCGCGGTCCACTTCCGCACTGTCGAAGTGGTAGCGCTCAGGGTTCTTCACGTACACCAGGATGTTGTCGTGCTTCGCGGGCCACTTCCGCTTGGCCCGGGCGCCGTAGTCGTACGCCCAGATGATCTCGTTGAGGAAGCATTCCCGCCCAAACAGGGCGTCGAGCATCACCTTGGCGTAGTGGACTTCCCGGTAGTCGAGGTGCAGGTAGAGCGTCCCCTCGTCGGAGAGGAGCCGCCAGGCCTCGACGAGGCGCGGTGCGAGGAACTCCCAGTAATCCTCGAACGCGTCGTCATAGCTTGCGAGCATCCCCTTGACGGTGGAGTAGCTCATGCCCTTGAACCCGACCCGGTCGCCGGTTCCGGGCTCGCTGCGCACCATCGTTGTCTGCTGCCGCCGCTGGGCCCGCCCCGTGTTGAAGGGCGGGTCCACGTAGACCATCGCGAACGAGGCATCGGGCAGCGTTGGAAGGTAGTCGGCGTTGTCTGCGTAGACCACGAGGTTGTCGCCGTCCGGGGTCCAGACAGGTACCGTCATTGCCGCCTAGTCCTCCGTGCCGCCGGCGGGCTTGGCAACGACCTCGCCGTTGCGCCTGCGCGTGCGGCTGCGGCGGGGCCGCTCGGGAGAGGTGCCTGCCGCGGCGGGAGCCTCGGTGCCGCTGTCGGATCCGGCGGCAGCCGGACGACGGCGTCGGCTGCCGGCGGCGTCGGACTGTCCGCGCGGTTCAGGGTTGTCCGATCGGCCCGCGCCGGAGCGGGACCGCGAACGGCCGGAGCGGCCGCTGCCGCCGCGTGAATCGTCGCCGCGGCCCGCCGAGGAGGCACCGCCCGTGCGGCCCTTCTTGCCGGTTTCGCCGAGGTCCTCAAGCACCTCCGCGTCGATTCCGGCGAGTTTGCGGGCATTGCGCGGAAGCCGGCCCTTGGTTCCCTCGGGGATGTCAAGGTCCGTGAAAAGGTGCGGCGAGGAGGAGTAGGTTTCAACCGGCTCGGGCGAGTTCAGCCCCAGGGCCTTGTTGATCAGGCCCCAGCGGGGGACGTCGTCCCAGTCGACGAAGGTGACGGCTGTGCCCTTCTTGCCGGCCCGGCCGGTGCGTCCGACACGGTGCAGGTAGGCCTTTTCGTCCTCGGGGCACTGGTAGTTGATCACGTGGGTGATGTCTTCGACATCGATGCCGCGCGCGGCGACCTCGGTGGCCACCAGGACATCGATCTTGTCGCCGCGGAAGGCACGGAGCGCCTGCTCGCGGGCGCCCTGTCCAAGGTCGCCGTGGATGGCGCCGGCGGCGAAGCCTCGGTCGATCAGCTCCTCGGAAAGCTTTGCTGCGGTGCGCTTGGTCTTGGTGAAGATGATGGTGCGTCCACGGCCGCGGGCCTGCAGGATCCGCGCCACAACCTCGGCCTTGTCGAGGTTGTGGGCCCGGTAGATGACCTGGCGGATGTCCTTCTTGGTGATCCCCTCGTCCTCGGGATCGGCCGCCCGGATGTGCGTGGGCTGCGTCATGTAGCGGCGGGCCATGGCGATGACGGGGCCGGGCATCGTCGCGGAGAACAGCAGGGTCTGGCGCACCGGGGGCGTGGCGGCGATCAGGGTTTCGACGTCGGGCAGGAAGCCGAGGTCGAGCATCTCGTCGGCCTCGTCGAGGACGACGGTCTTGACGTTCTTGAGCACCAGAAGCTTCTGGCGGTGCAGGTCGATCAGGCGGCCCGGCGTTCCCACAACGATCTCGACGCCGCGCTGCAGTGCCTCGATCTGGGGCTCGTAGGCCCTTCCGCCGTAGATGGTGACAATCCGCGCGTTGCGCTTCTTCGCCGCGGTTGTGAGGTCGCCGGCGACCTGCACGGCCAGCTCGCGCGTCGGGACGATGACGAGCGCCTGGGGGGCCCCGGGCACCGGCAGCTTCTCGTAGCCGGCGTCGTCGGGGCCGACAACCCGCTGCAGGGCGGGAATGCCGAAGCCGAGCGTCTTGCCGGTTCCGGTCTTCGCTTGGCCGATGATGTCGTGCCCGCCCAGGGCGATCGACAGCGTCATCGCCTGGATGGGGAAGGGGTGGAGAATGCCGGCGTCGGCGAGCGACTCGACGATGTCCGGGCGCACGTTGAAGTCGGCGAAGGTTTCGGGGACCTCCTTGTGCGGCTCCTCGGTGGTGACGAGGCTTTCTTCGACGTCGATTGCGTCGTCGCTGTTGTCCGCCTGAAGGTGCAGGGGCTCAGCGTTCGGGGTGTTCGGAGTGTTCAATTAGGTACCGTTCAATTAGGCCCGGCGGCAACCAAGGCTCGACGGCGGCTGAAGGATTGGGTCCAGCTCGGAGCACATTGGAGGCACAGGGCGTCCAGTGGAAGCCGATCGCGGGCTTGCAACTGCGTGCCGGCTGGGCGTTGAGGGCCAGCGCCGGCGGAACTACTCGGGATCGAGGAGGTACTGCGGGTCATCGGTGATTGGCGATAACGACCGGGCATCCATTAATACCGTCAAGTCTACCTTGCCGAGCGGCTCGCCTCGGGCGGTGCTGTCTCAACGCCGGGCGCGCCGTCGAGTTCGAAGCGCACGGTGCGGCGCAGGATGTCCGCCTCGACGAGCCGGACACGTACGCGCATGCCTGCCGTGAGCACCCCGAAGCATTTCGCCTCAATGGGCGGCTGGATCAGCTGGACCGTTCCGGTGGGGCGTGTTTTCGCCGAAGCGTCGCCGTTGCTTGGCTTCGACCCGGTGAGCACAACGGCATCGAAGACACTCCCGACCCGGTCATTCAGCAGGGCGGCCTCGACGGCGTCGACGGCGCCGGATTCGAGCCGGGAGGCGATTGTGTTCGAGGCGGCCATCAGGGCGCTCAGTTCCGGCAGCGCTTCGCGGACCCACCCGGGTACCTCCTCTCCGGCGCACAGCGCCTCGCAGGTGACGAGAACGAACCGATCGACGAGGCGCCGCAGCGGTGCGGTGGTGTGCGCGTAGGGGGCGGCAATGGCCGACTGGGTCACGGCGTCGGGCACGTCGCCGTCGAACGCGGTGTAGCCGGCGCCGCGGAACAGGGAAGCTGCGGCATGCATCAGGGCGAGCTGTTCGGGGTGGTCGGTGTTCAGGCTGCGCAGGAACTCCCCGTAGGCAATGTCCGCCGGCCACGGCGCACCGCACGCACTGGCCTGGCTGCGGAACTTCGATAGGGCGGCATCGTCGGGGGCCGGCAGGGTACGGAGGATACCGATCCCGCCGTCGAGCATGATCTGCGCCGCCGCCATGCCGGTCATGAGCGAGATCTGGGCGTTCCAGTCCTCCGAGGGCAGCGATGGCGCGGTGAGGAGCGTGTAGCGGCCCTTTTCGAAACCGATCTCCTGGGCAGGAAGGTTCAGGCTGGCTCCTCCGCGCTGGAGTTCCAGGTCGATGCGTCTGGTGCCGACCTCCCGCAGCAGCAGCAGCCCGTCGGAGGCCGTGCCCGAGCGAAGCTGCTCCTCGACCTGTGCGTAGGTCAGCTGTGCCCGGCTCATCACCGTTGCGCGCCGGACGGTGGCCAAGGAGACGTGAGCGGCGGCGTCGAGGTCGAACTCCCAGACGTACGCGCCGCGGCGCCGCTCCGGGAGCAGGCTCGCGGCGTCTTCGGAAATCTCCTCGGGATGCAGCGAGATGCGCCCGTCGGGGGCGTAGATCGTCTGGCCCCGCCGCCGCGCCTCGGTATCAACGGCACCGCCGGGTTCAACGAATCCGGGGACGTCGGCGATGGCGTACCAGACCTTGTACCCGGCGCCGGCCCGCTCCAGGTGCACGGCCTGGTCGAGGTCGGTGGAGCCGGGGGGATCGATGGTGATGAAGGGAAGATCCGTGAGGTCCTCGGCCGGCAGTTCGTAGGCGGCCACGGCCTGCCGGGCTTCGCGGGTGACCTCCGGCGGAAAGTCCTCGCTCAGTTCGAGGTCATCGCGCAGAGCGCTGAGCGCTTGGGTGAGGTGATGATGCGAAGCGCTGTTCCTGATTTCAAGATGCGTAAACGGCACACGCTCACCGTAATACACGCACCCGCCTACCGGCAGGGAGGCCCGCTGCGCCGCTACGCCGGTGTGCCGGTCCCGCGCAGGGACGTCAGCGCCTTTTCCACACGCCGCGCCCGCGTCTCGTCGGCCTTCGCCTGTGAAGGACAGCGTGAGGCCTGCGCGGGCCGCGCTTTCTGTACTGTTAGGAGAATGAGCAACCGCGCTAACGAAGGCGTCAATTCCGGCACGGAAACCGCCGGATCACCCCCGAACCCGGCAGCGCCGGCCGATGAGCGCGTGGAGGATCCGCGGTACGCCCGGTTCATTGCCGACCTCCTGGGGGTTATCGCCTACGGCGAGCTTTCAGGCTTTGAACGGCTTTCCTCCGATGCGCGCTTCTCACCGACCCTTGCCGACCGCGCAAGCATCGGCAGGCTTGCCGTCCAGGAATTCGAGCACTTCGAACTCGTCAGCAGCCACCTCGCCGCCCTGGGGGTCGAGGTTGAAGAGGCGATGGCGCCCTTCCAGTCGTCGGTTGACGCGTTCCACGAACGGACCCGGCCGGCCGACTGGTACGAGTCGCTGATGAAGGCGTACGTCATCGATTCGATTTCGGGAGATTTCTACCGTGCCCTCGCGGACCGGCTCGATCCCGCCACCCGCGACCTGATCGGACGGATCGAGGCCGACGACGGAACGCCCCTGCTTCACCGCAGGCTCAAGCAGGCGCTGGGCGACGACCCGCGCCTTGCGTCGCGTCTGGCCCTGTGGGGCAGGCGGCTTGTGGGGGAGGCGCTGACGCAGGCGCAGCGGATCGGGATCGAGCGCGAATTCCTCGGGGGGCTGCTCTTCGCCGATACGGCCGACCACGTCGAGCACACCACGGCGCTGTTCGCGCAGCTCACCCGGAACCATTCACGCCGGATGGGAGCGCTCGGCCTCACCGCCTGAGCGGTGAGGGGGTGTGTCCCGGGACGGGGACCGCCGCAGCGGCGGGCGGCCCCCGTCGGAACCAACAGGCAACTCCGCCGGGCTAGAGCGCCCCGAAGCCTACGCGGCGCTGTTCCTCTGCACCGATCTCCACGTACCCGAGCACGCTCGAGGGAACGATGACCCTGCGGCCCTTGTTGTCGGTCAGGCGCAGCTCGGCGCCGCCGTTCATTGCCTGCGCCACCGTCTCGGCGATCGCATCCGCGGGTTCCGAGGACTCAAGCAGAATCTCCCTGTTGACGTGCTGAATACCGATTCTTACTTCCACGGCGGATGCCTCCTGTGTTGTTAACCAATGAGCTCTTGGAAACCTACTCTAGATTTCCTTGGGGAACCGGCTGATTCCGCGCCAAGCTAAACGGTAGATGAGCTCGCTTGCCGAATCGATGTCGAGGCTGCCGTCGGTCTCAAGCCAAAAGCGGGCACTGATTTGCGCCATACCGGCCAGCGCACGGCCCAGCAGGGTGGCCTCGACCTCGGACAGCTGGGTGTCTTCGGCGATGACGCCGGCGATTTCGGCGGCGAAGTGCGCGTTGAACTCCTCGAGCCGGCTGCTGACATCGGGGTCGTTGCTGACATCGGATTCAAAGACCAGCCGGTGAGCCCGGCTGTCCTGGGCGATGAACTTGAAGTACGCGCGCATCGTTGCCTGGACGCGGAGCTTGTTGTCGTCAGTGGACCGCAGCGCCTCGAGCAGCAGGGCCGTCAGCTCAGCGAGATGGCTGTCAAGCAGGGCGAGGTAAAGTTCCCGCTTCCCCGGGAAATGCTGGTACAGCACCGGCTTGCTCACCTTGGCCGCTTCGGCGATATCGTCCATCGCGGCGCCGTGGAAGCCGTGAACGACGAACACTTCGTGGGCGGCATTGAGCAGCTGGCGCCGGCGTTCGTTCCGCGGCAGCCGCAGGGCCTTTCCGCCCGATGATGCTTCTGCGCTCACTTCCTGCAACCCTCTGTTCCTTGGTGTCGTCGGGTTCAGTTTACCTATGAAGCGCTGCAGCGCCCCCGTACGGCTGGCAGGGGCGGCGGCACGGGCATACATTGAGTGCATGAGCGCTCCCCATTCCGCCGCCGCGCAGGCCGAGGCAGCCGCCCTTCCGGCGCTCGTCGAACCGTTCCCGGAGCTGACGCGCGAAGAGACCGAGCGGTACTCCCGCCACCTCACGCTCCCCGAGTTCGGCAGCGAGGCCCAGCGGCGGCTCAAGAACGCGAAGGTGCTGGTGATCGGCGCCGGCGGTCTCGGTTCGCCCGTGCTGCTCTACCTGGCCGCCGCCGGGGTTGGCACCCTCGGGGTGGTCGACGACGACGTGGTTGACACTTCGAACCTGCAGCGGCAGGTGATCCATGGGGTGGGCGACGTCGGCGGCCTCAAGGCCGAGTCCGCCGAACGCAGCATCCGGTCGGTCAACCCGCTGGTGGAGGTTGTGCTGCATCCGCTGCGCCTCGACACCGGGAACGCGCTCGAGGTGTTTTCCGGGTACGACCTCGTGATCGACGGGACCGACAACTTCGCAACCCGCTACCTTGTCAACGACGCTGCCTCGCTGCTGGGCAAGCCCTACGTCTGGGGGTCGATCCTGCGCTTCGACGGCCAGGTGAGCGTCTTCTGGGACAGGCATGGGCCCAGCTACCGCGACCTCTACCCGGAGGCGCCGCCCCCGGGAACCGTCCCCTCCTGCGCCGAGGGCGGAGTTCTGGGCGTCCTTTGCGGGCAGATCGGCTCGGTGATGGCGAATGAGGCGATCAAGCTGATCACCGGGATCGGCAGGACCCTGCTGGGCCGGGTTCTTGTCTTTGACGCCCTGCGCATGTCCTGGCGGGAGCTCAAGGTGCGCCGGGACCCCGAGCGGGAGCCGGTGCGGGAGCTCCAGGACTACGAGGCCTTCTGCGGCACCGGAACGACGGGCGGCGCGCCGCCGTCAATCAGCGTCACCGAGCTCGCCGGGCTGTTGGGGCGCCGGCGCAGGGGAGAGGCCGACTTCGACCTTCTCGATGTCCGCGAGCCCGGCGAGTACGAGATCGTGAGGATCGACGGTGCCGAACTCGTTCCGAAGGACCGCATCCTCTCGGGCAGCTACACCCCGGATCCGACGCGGACCGCGTACCTCCACTGCAAGTCGGGGGCGCGCTCGGCCGAAACGGTCCGCCAGCTCCGGGCGCGCGGGTTCGACACGGTGTTCGACGTCGAGGGCGGAATCCTCGAGTGGGTTCGGCGGATCGAACCGGACAAACCCGTCTACTGACGATACTTTTCGGCCGCGTCGCCGCGCGGTCCTGCCCGGGCCGGGCCAATTTTCGCCGGCCGGGAAAGGCCGGGGGCGAGGAGTCAGGCCGAGGCTGCCGGGGGTTCGTGGACGACCGGGCACTGGATGCCGTCCTGCATCGCCTGTGCGTGCCCGGGGTGCCCGGAGCCGTGCGGCGCATCGGCAGCGCGCAGGGGCGCTGCGGGAGCCTCGGCCGCCGGCTTCACGTCGAGGCCGTACAGGGCTTCAAGGCCCGCAAGGTAGTCGTCCTGCCTGCCGTCGGCCGCGAGTTCCCGTGCCCGCACCGTGGGGACGTGGAGCAGTTGGCGGACCATGCGGCGAAGGGCGAACTCGACTTCCTCGGCGGCAGCGGTGCAGCCGTGCTGGGCGCGCACCCGCTCCATCTCGGCGTCGAGGACCTGCTGGGTATGCTTGCGCAGCGCAACGATCGCCGAGTCCATCGCACGGGTTGTCTGCTGCTGCTGGAAGTTCTGTGCGGCCTCCTGCACCAGGTCGCTCGCCTGGCGCAGCGTGTCGGCCTGCTCTGCGGGGGCTGCGAGCCGCACCGATTCGAGGGTGAGCAGTTCGACGTTCGGAACGGTGGCCACGGCCGGATCGAAGTCGTGGCTCAGGGCCAGGTCCACGACGACCAGGGGCTTGTCAGAGCCGCTGCGGATGGTCTCGAGCTCCGAGGCTTCGATGCGGGCGTCGGAACCACTGCAGCCGATGATCACGTCCGCCCCGCGCATGGCTTCCGGCAGTTCCGCGGCGCTCAGTGCCTTTCCGCCGCGGGAGGAAACGAAGGCCTCGGCACGGCCGGAGGAGGAGAAGACCGAAATGTCGGTGCAGTGCTTTTCGTTGAGCAACGCCATGGTCGCGCCGGCGTAGGCGCCGGTTCCGAACAGGACAACCTTGCGGTCCGACCAGTCGGTGCTTCCGGAGATGTCTCCGGCAAGCTCAAGGGCCACCGACACGATGGAGCGGCCGTGGCTGCCGAGGATTGTCTGCGCGCCGACGTCCTTGGCGGTCCGTGACGCCGCCTGGAACAGGCGGACCAGACCGCCGCTGGCGGCACCCGAGGCCTGCGCTTCGATCAGGGCCCGGCGCACCTGACCGGCGATCTCGCGCTCGCCGACCACCGCCGAGTCGAGTCCGGCCCCCACGGCGAAGAGGTGTTTGGCGACGGATTCGCCGGTCTTTGTAACAAAGGATGAGGAGACCGAGGATTCGGGAATCCCGGCGTAGCTGCTGATCGCGGAGATCACCGATGAGCGGGCCGCCTCGACGTCTTCCTCGGAGGGAGCCTCGCAGTAGATTTCGAACCGGTTGCAGGTGGCGAGGACAACCGCTCCGGAGACGGCGGTTCCTTCGGCGAGCACGGCTGAGGGGACCTGGGGTGCTCCGACGCTGAGGCGGGCAACAGTTTCCAGATCCACATTCGAGTGTGTCGCAACAAGAGATAGTAAAACCACGGCGTGTTCAGCATACCGAGGTCGTGCCCGCTGGAGGTAATAGGCACACCTTACCCAAAAACCGGAATCCGCTTGATTCCGCGGGAGAACTCGGCTTCTGTCCGGGCGTGATTTTGGTTACCCGCCCCGGTGCCCGCCGCTGCGGGTTAACGATCGGCGGCGATCTTCGGCAGAATCAAGGTATGACCCTTGGAGCAACCCACCCGCTGGTGGACGGCCGAACCTCGAATTCCGCCCTCGTGGCGGCCTACCGCGGCAGGAAACCCCACCGCCGGCCCGTCTGGTTCATGCGCCAGGCCGGGCGGTCGCTTCCCGAGTATCGGGAGCTGCGCACCGGCACGGCGATGCTTGACGCCTGCCTCGATCCGGCAATGGCCTCGGAGATCACGCTTCAGCCCGTCCGGCGCCACGGCGTCGACGCCGCAATCTTCTTCTCCGACATCGTCATTCCGCTCAAGCTTGCAGGCGTCGACGTCGACATCGTTCCGGGCGTCGGCCCGGTGCTCGGCTCCCCGGTGCGAACCGCGGCCGATGTGGCGGCCCTCCCTGTGCTCACCGAGGAATCCCTTGAACCGATCCGCCAGGCGGTCGCGCTTACCGTCGCTGAGCTCGGCTCAACGCCGCTGATCGGCTTTGCCGGGGCCCCCTTCACCCTCGCCGCCTACATGGTCGAGGGCAAGCCCTCACGGGACCACCTCGGCCCGCGCACGATGATGCACGCCGACCCCGGCACCTGGCACGCGCTCGCCGACTGGGCTGCCGACGCATCCGGGAAGTTCCTGCGGGCGCAGCTTGAGGCGGGAGCCAGTGCCGCCCAGCTCTTCGATTCCTGGGCCGGTTCACTGGGCCTCGAGGACTACGAGCGGCATGCGGCGCCGGCGTCCACGCGCGCGCTCGACCACGTCCGGGGCCTTGGCGCACCGCTGATCCACTTCGGGACCGGGACCTCCGACCTGCTCGTGGCGATGCGCGACGTCGGGGTGGACGTAATCGGGGTCGACTACAGGCTCCCGCTCGACGAGGCCAACAAGCGTCTGGGCGGCACCGTGCCGCTGCAGGGCAACATCGATCCCGCGCTGCTGAGCGCCCCCTGGCCGGTGCTCGAGCGGCATGTGCGCGCGGTGCTCGAGGCCGGAAGCGTCGCACCCGGGCACGTGGTGAACCTCGGGCACGGCGTTCCGCCGGAAACGGACCCGGATGTCCTCACCCGGGTCGTTCAGCTCATCCACTCGGTGGAGCCGTAACCGTGCCGCAGGGCGGCCCCGACGCCGTTGTCGTCGGAGGCGGAATCGCAGGGCTTGTTGCAGCACGTATCCTCCTGCTGCGGGGCGCGTCGGTGACGGTCCTTGAGAAGGCGGGGGAGTTCGGCGGCTGCGTTGGTGCGCACGAGCTCGGCGGGTTCCGCCTCGACAGCGGGGCCGAGTCGTTCTCCACGAGGTCGAGCACTGTGCCCGACCTCGCCGCCGCCCTCGGACTGGCGGACCGGATTGTCTCCCCTGAGGGCCCGGGGGCCTGGGTGCAGCTGCAGGGCAAGGATCTGCAGCGAAGCGCCCAGCCGCTGCCGAGCTCAGGGATCCTCGGCATCCCGGCCGATCCCGCCGACGCCCAGACGGTTGCGGCAATCGGCCGAGCCGGAGCGCTGCGCGCCTCCCTTGACCGGGTCCTGCCGCTGGGGTCGCTTGCCACCCGCCCCGCTGTGAGCCTCGGCGAGCTGGTCCGCACCCGGATGGGCGACGAGGTGCTCAACCGGCTCGTGGCGCCCGTGGCCGGCGGGGTGTTCTCGGCCGACCCCGACACCCTCGACGTCGACTCCGTTGCGCCGGGGCTGCGCGCCGCAATGGCCCGCCTGGGGTCGCTGGGTGCTGCGGCCGGCGCGCTGCGGCAGGCCGCACCGGCAGGTTCGGCGGTGGCCGGCCTCCGCGGTGGCATGTTGGTGCTGCGCGACGCCCTGGTCCATGCGCTCACTGATGCGGGGGCTGACCTGCGCACCGGTGAGACAGTCGGCGGCCTTCGGCGCTCACCCTCCGGCGGCTGGGCGGTGTCGACCGAGCACTCGACCCTGCAGCGGAGCATCACCGCCGCGGCGGTGGTCCTCGCCACGGAGGGGCCGGCTGCCGTTGACCTGCTCGCCGGCGAACTTCCACGGCTCGCCGCAGAACGACCCGCCTCGGTTCCCGGAGTCGCCCTGGTGACGCTGGTGGTCGACGTGCCCGAACTGGATGCCTCCCCGCGCGGCACCGGTGTCCTCGTCGCGCGGGGCATCAACGGCGTGAGCGCGAAGGCGTTGACCCATGCGACGGCAAAGTGGAAGTGGCTGCGCGACCAGGCCGGACCCGGCTCGCACGTGCTGCGGCTTTCCTTCGGCAGGGCCGGCGGGAGCCCGGGTGAGGCAGGTCCGGAAACCGGCGACGAGGCGCTTTTCGAACTCGCGCTCGCCGACGCGTCGACACTGCTCGGCGTCCCCATCGGCCGTTCCGACGTCGTCGACTGGGACGTCGTGCGCTGGGCCGGAGCCCTTCCGCATGCGGCCGTGGGCCACCGTGAAAAGGTGGCGCGCATCCGGGCCGCTGCGGCGGAGGCGGGCATGCTCGAACTCACCGGCGCCTGGCTTTCGGGAACGGGCCTCGTGGCAGTGATCGACGACGCCACAGTGCGCGCCGAGGCGCTCGCGGACCGCCTTGGACTGCCGCCGCTGCCCGAGCGCGCCGCCCCCTGATGCGATAAGGTGAGACAACCTACTTCTACAGTGCGTAGAAGTTGGGAATTTCGGATTGAATCGGCGCAGGAGGCAGACTAGTAGCATGACCGAGCTAACCGGCGACACCCTATCCACAGCCCCCGCCCAGGACTCCCGGGAAACCGGTGAAGCCGAAGCGCCCGAGGAGCTGTTCTTCACCCTGTGGACGGTCTTCAAGCGGGCCGCCGCGGCCCCCGGTGCCTCCGCCCATTCCCTTGAGGACGTTCTCGGCTCCTTCGAGGAGTCGGGGGTGACCCTCCGCGGCTTCTACGACGTCTCGGGCATGCGCGGCGACGCCGACGTCATGGTGTGGCTGCACGGCCCCCGTGCCGAGGACCTGCAGGCAGCGGTCCGCCACATCCGCCGCTCCGAAGTCTTCGCCGAGACCGAGATCGCCTGGTCCGCCATGGGCGTCCACCGCGACGCCGAATTTTCCCGGAGCCATGTGCCCGCCTATGCCCGCGGCGTCGCCCCAGCGGAATGGGTCTGCGTCTACCCGTTCGTGCGCTCCTACGACTGGTACATCCTGCCCACCGAGGAACGCCGCGAGATGCTCTACGACCACGGCATGAAGGGCCGCCAGTACCCGCAGGTCATCTCCAACACCGTTTCCTCCTTCGCGCTGGGCGACTGGGAATGGATCCTCGCGCTCGAAGCGCCCGACCTCGTCGACCTTGTGGACCTCATGCGCCACCTGCGCGAAACCGAGGCCCGCCGCCACGTTCGCGAGGAGATCCCGTTCTACACGGGACGCCGCATCAGCCCCAACGAAATCGCAGAGGTGCTCCAGTGACAGCCCAGGCGTTCAACCCGCTCGACGGCGTCGACGAATCCGGCCGCATGGCACCGAAGGACTACGACGCGATCGTCCTCGCCTCCTTCGGCGGGCCCGAGGGCCAGGACGACGTCATCCCCTTCCTCCGCAACGTGACGCGCGGGCGCGGCATCCCCGATGAACGGCTCGAAGAGGTTTCCCACCACTACCGCGCCTTCGGCGGCGTCAGCCCGATCAACAGCCAGAACCGGGCGCTGCGCGCGGCAATGGAGGCCGAACTGCGCCGGCGCGGCATCGACCTGCCCGTGTACTGGGGAAACCGCAACTGGGCCCCGTTCATCGCCGACACCCTCCAGGAGGCATACGACGCCGGCCACCGCCGCGTCCTTGCCGTCACCACCAGCGCCTACTCCTCCTACTCGAGCTGCAGGCAGTACCGCGAAGACCTCGGGATGGCCCTGATCGAGGCCGGGCTGGAAGGCCGCCTCGAGGTGGACAAGGTCAGGCAGTACTTCGACCATCCCGGATTCGTCGAGCCCTTCGTCGAGGGCGTCACGAACGGGCTCGCAGCTGTGCGCGCCGGCCTCGCCGCACGCAACGAGGGTGATGCCCCGGTGCACATCATGTTCGCCACCCACTCCATTCCGACCGGCGACGCCGACGCGTCGGGCCCGCGCGACGCCGAGGGTGGCCCGGCGTACGAGGACGGCGCCTATGTGGCACAACACCTCGCGACCGCGCAGGCAGTTCTCGACCGCGTTCCCGAAGCCGCCGGCGTCGAATGGTCGCTTGTCTACCAGTCCCGCTCCGGCGCCCCGCACATCCCCTGGCTCGAACCCGACATCAACGACGCCCTCCGCGACCGCGCTGAAACCGGGGTGAAGGGTGTCGTCATCGTTCCCCTCGGCTTTGTCAGCGACCACATGGAGGTCGCCTGGGACCTCGACACCGAGGCCCTTGAAACCTGCGCCGAGCTCGGGCTTGTCGCCGACCGGGTGCCGACCCCGGGCACGCACGAGAAGTTCGTCGCGGGCCTGATCGACCTCGTCTCCGAGCGCACGGTCAGCAATAACATCACCGACCGGCCCGCCGCCACCGCGCTGGGCCCCTGGTTCGATGTGTGCCGGCCCAACTGCTGCGCGAACCGGCGGGGCGAAAAACCAACAATCGCGGCAGTGGACTCCACCGTGGGAACCGCGCTGCCCAACCCCGGAGCCTGATGAACGCCTCAATCCGCGTCGGAACCCGCGGCAGCGCCCTGGCGCTGACCCAGACCACCACCGTGGCGGAGCGGATCTCCGAACTGGCCGGTGAGCAGTACGAGCTTGTGCGCGTCCGCACCGACGGCGACGTCCTGAAGGGCCCCCTGTCCCAGATCGGCGGCACGGGTGTCTTCGTCGTCGCCCTGCGCGAGGCGCTCCTCGACGGGCGCTGCGACCTCGCCGTCCACTCGCTCAAGGACCTCCCCACCACACCCGCTCCCGGACTGACGGTGGCCGCCGTCCCCGAGCGTGCCGATTTCCGCGACGCGCTGTGCGCCCGCGACGGCCTGACCCTCGCCACCCTGCCCGACGGCGCGAAGGTCGGCACCGGCTCGCCGCGCCGCGCCGCGCAGCTCAAGGCCGCGCGGCCGGGACTTGAGATCGTCGACATCCGCGGCAACGTCGACACCCGTCTGGGACGCGTGGCGGGCCTCGTCGACGGCGCCCCCGGCGACCTGGACGCCGTCGTCCTGGCCTCGGCGGGCCTGCACCGCCTCGGGCGGCAGGCGGCGATCACTGAACTCATCGATCCTGCGGTGATGCTCCCGGCCCCCGGCCAGGGAGCGCTTGCGGTCGAGCGCCGGCTCGGTGAACCCGACGGGCCCCTCTCCGCGGCGCTTGCCGCCTACGACCACGCGGAGACCCGGGCGGCAGTCACGGCGGAGCGGGCGGTGCTGCTGCAGCTCGAGGCCGGATGCGCCGCACCGATCGGCGCTCTTGCGGAAGTGCGCGGGGGAGTGCTGCGCCTCGAAGCCGTTGTGTGCAGCCCGGACGGACGGACGATCCTGCGGCGTGCCGGATCCACTCCCGACACGGGCCCCGAGGGCGCGGCACGGCTCGGCGTCCTCCTGGCCGAAGAGCTCCTTGAGGCGGGAGCTGCGCGGATTGCTCCCCTGAGCAGCTGACCGTCGTGCCTCAACACCCGGACAGCGGCGACCTGGACGGCATGCAGGTGGTCCTCCTGCGTGCCCCGGAGCGGTGCGCGGGAATGGCCGCCGAGCTCGAGCGGCGGGGCGCGGCACCCCTGGTGCTGCAGTTGATCGACTTCGAGGAGCCCGAGGACCCGGCTCCGCTCGAGGCGGCGCTCGGGGCGCTCTCCGCAGGCGGGTATGCCTGGCTGATCGTCACAAGTGCCACGACCGTGGCCTCGCTGAAGCTTGCCGCGTCCCGCCGCGGGCATCCGCTGTCCGCCGCGGTGGGAGCAGGAGTCTCCGTCGCGGCAGTCGGTGACGCAACCCGCCGGGCCCTGGCCGGAGAAGGCATTCCGGTGGCCCTGGTTCCGCCGGGTGAGGAATCCTCCCTCGGGTTGATCAGCGCCATGCCCGACGGGCCCGGAGCGGTGCTGCTGCCCCAGGCCGCGATCGCCGACGATGTCCTTGCCGACGGCCTCGCCGCCAAGGGGCTGCAGGTGAGCCGCGTCGATGCCTACCGGACCGTCGATTACCCGGCGGACCCGTCCCGGCGCCTCCCTTCCCGGCCCGCGCCGGCCGGTCTCCGCCTGATCGACACCGCACGGTTCCGCGACCTTGCCGCACAGGGCAGCGTCGACGCTGTCGTGCTGACCTCCCCGAGCACCGTCCGCCGGTTCTGCGCCGTGCTCCCCGACGCTGCCGGGTTCCACGTCGTCGCCATTGGTTCACGCACCGCAGCCGAAGCCGCCGGCATGGGCCTGGTCGTCGGTGCCACGGCGGCCGCCCCGACCCCGCGCGGAGTCGCCGACGCCGTGCGCGCCGCGGCCGAGACCACACGTCCACCCTCACCGAATGGAGTTCCACAATGAGCTTTCCCCAGCACCGGCCGCGCCGTCTGCGGGCCACCCCCGCGCTGCGTCGGCTTGCGGCGGAGCACCGTGTCAGCGCCTCGGACCTGATCCTTCCCGCCTTCATCCGCGAGGGCCTCTCGGAGCCCTCGCCGATTGCCTCGATGCCCGGAGTGCTCCAGCACACCACCGATTCGCTGCGGCGGGCCGCAGCCGAGGCCGTGGAACGCGGCGTCGGCGGGATCATGCTCTTTGGCATCCCCGCGCACCGCGACGCGACCGGAAGCGCGGGCCTCGACCCCGACGGTGTGCTCAACCGCGCCATCGCCGACGTCCGCTCCGAGGTGGGCGACGACCTCGTGGTCATGAGCGACGTCTGCCTCGACGAGTTCACCGACCACGGCCACTGCGGAGTGCTCGCCGACGACGGAACCGTCGATAACGATGCGACCCTGGCCGTCTACGCGCAGATGGCCGTGGCGCAGGCCGACGCCGGAGCGCACGTCCTTGGTCCCTCCGGCATGATGGACGGGCAGGTCGCCGTCATCCGCCAGGCCCTCGACGAAGCCGGCCACACGACCACGGGGGTGCTTGCCTACGCCGCCAAGTACGCGAGCGCCTTCTACGGCCCCTTCCGCGAAGCCGTCGACTCCCAGCTCAAGGGCGACCGCCGCACGTACCAGATGGATGCCGCGAACCGGCGCGAGGCCCTTCTCGAGGTGGAACTCGACCTCGAGGAAGGAGCGGACATGGTCATGGTCAAACCCGCGATGAGCTACCTTGACATCCTCGCCGACGTGGCCGCGATGTCCCCGGTCCCGGTGGCCGCCTACCAGGTCTCCGGCGAGTACGCGATGATCGAGGCTGCGGCGGCCAATGGCTGGATCGACCGCCGGCGTGCCATCGAGGAATCGGTCCTTGGCATCAAGCGGGCCGGGGCCAACATCGTCCTCACCTACTGGGCCTCGGAGCTTGCGCTCTGGCTCAACGAAACCCCGAGCTGAAGGAAACCCAACAATGAGCACTTCCGAAGAACTCTATGAGCGTGCCCGCGGCCTGATGCCCGGCGGCGTCAACTCCCCGGTGCGCGCCTTCGGATCGGTTGGCGGCACTCCGCGGTTCCTCGTCGACGCACACGGGGCCCACGTGACCGACGCGGACGGGAAGGACTACGTCGACCTCGTCTGCTCATGGGGTCCCGCCCTCCTTGGGCACTCCCACCCCGCGGTGATTGAGGCGGTCCACCGCGCGGTCGACCACGGGCTGACCTTCGGCGCCTCAACGCCCGCCGAGGCGGACCTCGCCCAGCTCGTGAAGGAACGGGTGCCGGCTGTCGAGCTGCTCCGGATGGTCTCAACCGGAACCGAAGCAACAATGACCGCAGTCCGCCTCGCCCGCGGCTTCACCGGCCGCAACCTGATCATCAAGTTCGCCGGCTGCTACCACGGCCATGTGGACAGCCTCCTTGCCGCCGCCGGTTCCGGCGTCGCGACCCTCGCCCTGCCCGGATCGGCAGGCGTGACCGAGGCGACGACCGCCGAGACCCTCGTGCTTCCCTACAACGACGTCGCCGCCGTCGAGGAAGCCTTCCGGGAGCACGGCGAAAACATCGCCGCCGTCATCACGGAGGCCGCGCCCGCCAACATGGGCGTCGTGACTCCGCAGGACGGGTTCAACGCGTTCCTGTCACGGATCACCACCGAACACGGCGCGCTGTTCATCGTTGACGAGGTCATGACCGGGTTCCGCACCCACCGCGGCGGGTACTGGCGGCTGACGGGCGGGGCCCCCGACGCCGCCGACCCGTGGACGCCGGACCTGCTGACCTTCGGCAAGGTGATCGGCGGCGGCATTCCCGCTGCTGCCCTCGGCGGCCGGGCGGACGTCATGAACCACCTCGCACCCCTCGGGCCGGTCTACCAGGCCGGCACGCTCTCGGGCAACCCGCTCGCGATGGCCGCCGGGGTCGCCACGCTGACGGCCGCGACCGACGACGTGTACCGCCACGTGGACGCCCGGTCCCTCGAACTCTCCACCGCCCTGTCCGAGGAGCTCGGCCGGGCCGGGGTCGACCACTCGATCCAGCGGGCGGGAAACCTCTTCAGCGTTGCCTTCGGCACCTCCGAGCGGGGCGTCAGCAACTATGCCGATGCCCAGGCCCAGGAGGCGTTCCGCTACGGCCCGTTCTTCCACTCGATGCTCGACTCGGGGGTCTACCTCCCGCCGTCGGTCTTCGAGGCGTGGTTCCTCTCCGCGGCCCACGACGACGCCGCGATGGACAGGGTCTTTGCGGCGCTTCCGGACGCCGCCAAGGCAGCAGCAGCCGCCCAGCCTTAAAGAACAGATCCACTGCGCAGTAATGACGGCCCCAGGAGGGTTTTTCCTGTCATTACTGCGCAGTGGATTGTCTTGGGGCTAGAACGCGGCGGTTACGTCTCCGCTTGGCCACTGCTCCTCGATGAAGGTGCGCACCTCGGGGGAGTGGAGCAGCTCCTCGAGCTTCTCGATCCGGGCGTCACCCTCCGACGCCGTGTTCCAGGCGAGGAAGTTGGCGTACGGGTTGCCCTCGGTTGATTCGACGATGAGCGCGTCCTCGGTGCTCAGCCCGGCATCGAGGATGTAGTTGCCGTTGATGATCGCCAGGTCGACGCTCGGATCCTTGACGTCGTTGAGGAGAAGCTCCGGC
Source organism: Arthrobacter sp. TJ-217 (assembly GCF_058269255.1). Lineage (NCBI taxonomy): Bacteria > Bacillati > Actinomycetota > Actinomycetes > Micrococcales > Micrococcaceae > Arthrobacter > Arthrobacter sp. TJ-217. The sequence continues at coordinate 95,862 of NZ_JBZCNJ010000008.1, read as the reverse complement.
TGGTTCTCGATGAACTCGAACTTGCGGGGATTCTGTTCCTCGGTCAGGTTGAGCACCGAGGCGTCCTCGGCGATGTCTTCAAGCAGGCCCTCCTCCGCGAGCAGGGTAAGCGCGCGGGCCTGGTTCGAGGGATCGTTGGTAATCGCGATGCGGGCGCCGTCGGGAAGCGCCGCGACGTCCTTATGCTTCTCGGAGAACGCCGCGTACGGTTCGATGTGCACGCCTTCCCCATGGGAGAACTCGTAGCCCTGGCCCTCGACCTGCTGCTCGAAGTAGGGGAGGTGCTGGAAGTAGTTGGCGTCAAGGTCGCCGTCGCGGAGGGCGATGTTCGGCGTCGTGTAGTCATCGAATTCGACGATGTCGAGGTCGATGCCGCTGCCCTCCGCGAGGTTCTCGTCAACGAATTCAAGGATGCGTGCATGCGGCTGGGGGCTGGCACCGACGGTGACGGTGGCAGGCTTGGCGGGGTCGAGCGACTCGGTGACTTCGGCTTCGGCCGTGGCGCCGCCGCAGGAGGAAAGGGCGAGGGACGCGGCGATGCCGGCCGTGGCGATTGAGAGTAGTTTGCGCACGAAGAACGTGTCCTTTCAGGTGCCCGGCGCCCGAAGGGCCGGAAGTGGGGCAGCTAGCGGCTACTGGCTGCCGTCCGCGCCCTCCCGGAAAAAGCACCGGGGCAAGGCGGGAATACTTAGGTGGCGCGGGCCGGCCGCGCCGTCCTGGTCAGAGCGCGGTGTCCGGCTGGCGGAGCCCCGCCCGGCGCCGACGCCCGGACCCGGCGGTCGCGGCGGTGCGGTGGTCGAACCGGGCCGCCGCGCTGTCGCCCACCCGCTGGATGAGCTGAACAATCAGCACGATGATGACGATGATGACCACCATGACGGTTGTGTCGAAACGCTGAAGGCCGTAGTTGTAGGCGAGGCGCCCGAGCCCCCCGCCGCCGATGATTCCGGCCATCGCCGAGTACCCGACTAGGGTGACGAGCGTCGTGGTGCAGGCGGCGATGAGGCCGGGGAGGGCCTCCCGGAGCAGGACCTTGGTGACGACCTGCATGCGCGTCGAACCCATGACCAGCGCGGCGTCGACCTTGCCGGCGCCGACCTCCCGCAGGCTCGTCTCAACGAGGCGGGCGAAGAACGGGATGGTGCCGATGCTCAGCGACACCGAGGCTGCGACGGGGCCGATCGACGTTCCGGTGAGCAGCCGCGCGAGCGGGATGAGGGACACCATGAGGATCGCGAACGGGACGGACCGGGTGATGTTGACGATGACGTCCGACATCAGGCGGTGGACGACCGGAAGCGGGCGGAGGCCTTCGGGAGCGCTCGTGTGAAGGAACACGCCAAGGGGCAGCCCGATCAGTACGGTGAAGAACCCTCCGATGGACACCATCTGGATTGTCGCCATGAACTCTTCGGGCAGGGCCCGGGTGATGCCTGGATTGTTTGCGAGCTCTTCGAGGAAGTTCATGCCGCAACCTCCACAGCGACGCCGCGTGCGCGCAGGTGTGCGACGACGTCGTCCACCGGCAGCAGGTGCGGCTCACCAGGGGCGCTGCCCGTGGCCGATCCGGCAGGTTTCAGTTCAACGCGCAGCCGGCCGAACCGCTCGCCGGCCAGTTTTTCCACGCTTCCGGCGAGAAGCGTGATGTCGAGCGAGAACCGCCGCGCCAGGTCGGAGAGGACCGGGTCGGACCCGCCCTCGCCCGAGGTGAGCAGCTCAAGCTCCGGCCAGCCGGTGACGGCGTCGCGGGCGGGAAGGGGGAGCAGCGCCTGCATGAGCTTTCCGTTGAGGGATCCGGCGAGGTCGCGGAGCTGGCCGTGTTCGGCGATGCGCCCGTTCTCGAGCAGTGAGACCGAATCGCACACCTTCTTCACGACGTTCATCTCATGGGTGATGATCAACACGGTCAGCCCGAGCGTGTCCGAAAGGTCGCGGATGAGTTCGAGGATGCCCTCGGTGGTGGCCGGGTCGAGGGCGGAGGTCGGTTCATCGCACAGCAGGACCTCGGGATCGGCGGCAAGTGCCCGCGCGATCCCCACCCGCTGCTTCTGCCCGCCCGAGAGCTGCGAGGGGTAGGCGCCGGCGAAACCCTCGAGCCCGACAAGGCCGAGCAGGCGCGAGACCTTCGCCTCGATCTCGGTCTTCGGGGTCCGGATAAGTTCAAGGGGGTGGGCAACGTTCCCGGCGGCGGTGCGCGAGTCAAGGAGGTTTGCGTGCTGGAAGACCATGCCGATCTGGCGCCGGGCGCTCCGGATTTCGGAGTTGCCGACCCGCGTCAGGTCCCGACCGTTGATTGACACCGACCCCGACGTCGGGCGGTCAAGGAGGGTCAGGCAGCGCACCAGCGTCGACTTTCCCGCACCAGAGTGGCCGATGATGCCGTGGATCGAACCGCGGGGGACCTCGAGGCTGACGCCATCGAGGGCAGCGATGGTGCGGTCACCCTGACGGTAAGTCTTGCGCAGGTCGGTGACGGTGATCATAGGTCCTCAGTATTGGGTCTGCGGGAAGGTGCGGGGGAGGTGCGGAAAAGCACGGCCTCATCGTTGCACGCATGGAGAAACCGGCTGAAATTGTGTGCGTTGCGTCACCTGCAGAACGCACGAAAGGCGTAAAGAAAGGTAATGATTCCGCCGCGGTATTGCTTCACCGGCAGCGGCAATGCCCCAATTCCGTTGCTTTTGGAGCGGCGGCGGTCCGCCGCCGGCTACGCCCCGATCAGGGCCGCTTGGATGCCCCCGTGGCCGGCGCCCGCACCCGTGTTGGCCGCATCGGCGGCCCCGAGGACGGGCCATTCGCCCTCGACAATTGCCGCGGGATCCGAGCGCCGTAGGTACTCCTCGAGGCTTTGGGCCTGCCGGGCCGCCCACGTCACCTGCGACTCATGCAGTTCGGTTGCCGGGCGGCACAGCGTGGGAAAGCGTGAAGCGAGCGCGTCGGCTACCCGCAACGTGGCGGCGACGTCGGCCGCGGAGGTGTGCGCATTCTCGAACCCGATCCCGTAGTGGTCGCACATTGCGGTCAGGGTGCGTTTGCCGGGCCGGTACCGGTCGGCGTGCTTGTCCATCACATAGGGATCAAGCACGAGCCTCGGGTGCGGGGTCGGCACCCCGTGCCGGATGCCTTCCCGGGCCAGGACGGTGAAGTCGTAGCGCGCGTTGAAGGCAAGAACCGGCATGTCCGCATCGAACAGCCGGTGGAGCACGCTGCTGATCTGTTCGACGGCAACGGCCGGTGGAAGTCCGTGGGCCCGGGCGTGCTCGGTGTCGACGCCGTGGATCGCGGCCGCTTCGTCGGGGATGACGACTCCCGGGTCGGCGAGCCACTCATGGTGTTCAAGAACGCTTCCCGCGCCGTCCACCACAAGAATCGACGCAGTCACAATGCGTGCCTCCCGAGGATCACGTCCGGTGGTTTCGAGATCGAACGCCGCGCGGGGAAGACTGTGCCAACTGCTCATGGGGCAACGCTAACCGGGCCCGACGACATTTCCCGGGAGCCGCTCCGGCTAGGGTTGAGGGCATGTGCCAGGATCCGCCCGACCGCCGCAGAACCGGCGCCGGAGCCGCGCACTCCGATCCCGGGCCGACCGGGGAGGACCGCTCAGTGCCGCCGCCGCTGCTGGATTACGCGGAGTCGGTGTTCGATGTTGTGGCGCTGATCCCGCCGGCCCGCGTGCTGACCTACGGTGACATCGCCGAACTGCTTGAAGCCGGCGGCCCACGGCAGGTTGGTGCGGCAATGAGCCGGGCTGGAGGAGCCGTTCCGTGGTGGCGGGTCATCCGTTCCGGCGGCTATCCGCCCCGAGGGCTCGCCCGCGACGCTCTGGCCCACTACCAGGCCGAAGACACCCCGCTCAAGACACGGAAACGGGCGCGCGCGGGCGACGCCGACTACGCGGTCGATCTCCGCCGCGCCCGGTGGAGCCCCTCGGAGGAGGAACTCTCGGTGATTGCCCGGGTGCGCCGGCAGCAGCGGGACGGAATTTCGGGCTCCCACCGGCGCGCGTCGCTCAGACTGTCGGCGCCGGATGATGAAGTGGAAGCATGACCACAACCGTCCACCAGCCTGCCGTCCAGCCGTCAGGGCCAGCGGCTGCGCCCGGCCAAACCTCCTCCGCGGAGGCCGCCTCGGTCATGACGAGTGCTCCGGGGTCGGGCCCGGTTTTGGTTCTGGGCGGACCGGGCACGGGGAAGTCAACGCTGCTTGTCGATACGGCGCTCCACCGCATCAACTGGGGGCTGCTCGATCCGTCGGCATTGCTGCTCCTTGCCCCTTCCCGGGCCGCTGCGGCACGCCTGCGCGATGACCTCACGCAGCGCCTCAACCGAAGCCTCAGCGGCGCACCGGCCCGGACCTGGGGGTCGTACGCCTTCGACCTGATCCGCAGGGCACGGGCCGAGGGCCGCATGCCTCACGTGCTTCGCCCGCCGCGGCTGCTCTCGGGCGCCGAACAGGACCTGATCATCAAGGAGCTGCTCGCAGGCCACGGCAGGGAGGGCGCACCGGCCATCGCCTGGCCGCAGAGTCTTGCCCTGGCCCTCGGCACCCGGGGGTTCCGCCAGGAAATCCGCGAGCTGTTCGACAGGGTGAGCGAGTACGGTGCCTCGGCGGGCGAGCTCCGGGACTGGGGAGTCCGTTTCGACCGCCCCGACTGGGTGGCCGCCGCCCACCTCTACCGCGAATACCGCGACGTGCTTGACCTCAGGATGCCCGAAGCTTTCGACCCCGCCGGCATCCTGACCGCCGCCCGGGAGCTCTTGGAACAGGACCCGGAGTTCCTCGAAGACGAGCGGCGGCGCCTTGAGCTGATCCTTGTCGACGACTACCAGGAGGCGAATCCCGCCGTCCACGCCCTGCTGGGGCTGCTCGCCAGGGACAAGGACGTCGTTGTCACGTCGTGCCCCGACACCGCCGTCCAAGGCTTCCGCGGCGCCCGCCCGGAGCTGACGCACCTGCTCGCGGATCAGCTCGACGCCGGCCGCGGGTTCCGCACCGTCGTGCTGCCCGCCTCCTTCACCCTTCCGGCACCGCTGCTTGAGTCCTGGCGGACGGTGGCCTCCCGCATCGCCACGGCGGGCGGAAGCAGCGCCTACCGCCATGCCGCACCGCGGGCGGACTGGCCCGGTTCCGACGGGCCGGAGGACACTGGGTGGGAGAACACAGCACCGGAGAATGCACCACCGGCTCATGGCGCCCGCGGTACCGGTGGCCGCGTCGGAGCCCACCTCGTGAACTCCGTCTTCCACGAGCAGCGGTACATCGCCCAGCGGATCCTCGAGGCGCACCTGTTCGGCGGAAGGAGCTTCGAGGACATCGCCGTGATCGTCCGCACGGGCGGCCAGGTCCGGTCCATCCAGCGCTTCCTTTCGGAGCAGGGAATTGCCGTCAACGTTCCGGCCGCCGAGACGGCCATCCGCGACGAGCCCGCCGTGCGCCCGCTGCTCGAGATTTTTTCGGTCGTCGTCGGGAAGACCGATCTCACCCCGGAGCTGTGCGTTGCCCTGCTGACCTCGCGCATCGGCGGGGCAAGCAGCCTTGAGCTACGCCGCCTGCGGCAGGTGCTGCGCCGGCGTGAGCTCGGTGACGGCGGCGGGCGCAGCAGCGACGAGCTGCTCGTTGAACTCCTCTCACACCCCTCCTACGGCGCGGGTCTGCCGCGGGAGGCCCGGCCGGCCCTGCGGATTGCACGGATGATCGAGGCGGGACGGGCCGCCGTTGAGTCGGCGGCCAACGACCCCGAATCGGTCCTCTGGGCGCTGTGGTCCGCCTCGGGGCTCTCCCCGCGGTGGTCGGCTGCCGCGCTCGCCGAAGGGCCGGGGGCGGTCCGGGCCGACCGCGACCTCGATGCGATGCTCGCCCTGTTCCAGGCGGCCGAGCGGTTTGTTGACCAGATGCCCGGCGCACCGGCCGAACTCTTCCTTGAGTACCTCCTCAGCCAGGAGATCCCAATGGACACCCTCGCCGCCCGGGCGCACCGGCGGGCCTCGGTGTCCGTGCTGACCCCGGCCAGCGCCGCGGGCCGGCACTGGCCGGTGGTCATCGTGGCCGGCCTGCAGGAAGGAACGTGGCCGAACCTGCGCCTTCGCGGTGAGCTGCTTGGCTCCGGCGAGCTGCGGGCGCTTCTCGACTACGGTGCGTCATTCCGGGACCACCGCGACCCGCTCAGCCTGCTCCGGGAGATCCGTTTCGACGAGCTGAGGACGTTCGCCACAGCCGTTTCCCGAGCGACCGAGGAGCTTATCTGCTGCGCCGTGTCATCCGAAGACGACCAGCCGTCGCAGTTCCTCGATCTCGTTGATCCGCTTCCGGCCGGTGTGAGCGAGCGGGTGATGACCGAAGTGCAGCGGCCCCTGACCCTTCGGGCGCTGGTCGCCGAGTTGCGCAAGTCCGCCCAGGACGCCGCCCGCCATCCCGTGCTGGCCGCCGAAGCGGTCTCCCACCTGGGCAGGATGGCGGCTTCGGCTCTGCCGGTTCCCGGCGCCCACCCCGCCCAGTGGTGGGGGCTGCTGCCGTTGAGCTCCACCGAGCCTGTGGTGCCGCCCGAGGCTCCGATCCCCGTGTCGCCGTCGAAGGTCGAGTCGGTCCTCCGCTCACCGCTCAACTGGTTCGTTTCCGCAGCCGGCGGTGAACCCGCCACAGACTTCGCACGCTCGCTGGGCACCCTGGTCCACCAGATCGCCCAGGACCTCCCGGAGGCGAGCGGCGGCGAGTACGTGGAGGAACTGGTCCGCCGCTGGCCTTCGCTGGGCATGAAGGACAACTGGGAAGGCAAGGTCGATTTCCGGCGTGCCGAGACAATGGTGCGGAAACTTGCCGCGTACGTCATCACGGCCCGGTCGACGGGCCGGAAGCTCGTGGCGACGGAGGTCGATTTCTCTGTCGATATTCCAGTGGCGGTGAATGACGACGAGCGGGTCGCCCGCCTGAAAGGGCAGATCGACCGGCTCGAAATCGACGCGGACGGACGCCTCGTGGTGGTGGACCTGAAAACCGGAAAGTCGGCCCCTGCCAAGGCGGAGATCGCAGCCCACCCCCAGCTTGCCGCCTACCAGGCCGCAGTGGCCGAGGGCGGACTCCACGACGCCGCAGGCAGCCAGGTCCCCGGAGGCGCGGCGCTGGTGCACCTCGGAACGAAGAACAAGGAAGTCTCAACCCAGGAACAACAGCCGCTCGAACACGGCGAGCAGTGGGCGCACGCCATGATCGCCGAGGCCGCGCGACGGATGGCCGCAGCAGACTTCGAAACGGTGCACGACCCGGCACGGTCGGGGTATGGCGGCACCGGGTGCCGCCTGCCGGAAATCTGTCCGCTGTGCGCCGAAGGAAAGCAGGTAACCGAGTGAACCGCCCGGAGCCTGGAACCGGCCCCGATATGCGGTTTTCCGCACGTGAACTGGCCGAGCTTCTCCACACCGATCCCGGGTCGCCGGTGCTGTACCCGACGGCCGACCAGGCCCGCGTCATCGAAGCACCCCTTGAACCGCTGCTGGTGATCGCTGGAGCGGGTTCGGGCAAGACGAAGACGATGGCGGACCGTGTTGTCTGGCTTGTCGCGAACCGGCTGGTGCGACCTGAACAGATCCTTGGCGTGACCTTCACCCGTAAGGCCGCCGGAGAGCTCGGCACGCGGATCCGGCAGCGCCTCGCCGCCCTGTACCGCATCATCGACGGCGACGGCCTCGAAGCCGGGGAGGACCGCCTCGACCCCGCGGTGTCGACCTACCACTCCTTCGCCAACGGGATCGTTCAGGACTACGGGCTCAGGATCGGCGTCGAACGCGATTCGGTGATGCTGGGAACAGCCCAGGCCTGGCAGCTGGCAAGCTCCGTCGTCGAGGCGTACCGCGGCGAATGGAGCCATTTCACCGCTGCGAAGTCAACCCTCGTCAAGGCGGTGCTCGCGATGGCGGGCGAGTGCGCCGAACACCTCACCTCCCCGGCGGAGGTGCGTGCTGTCCTCCGCGCGCACATCGATGTGGTGGAGGCGCTGCCCTATTCGTCCAAGGCCTCCCGCCGCCCCGCCCAGGCCGTGGGCGGCCTCCTCGACCGCCTGCGGACGCGGGTGAGCGTCACCGAACTTGTCGAGGAGTACGCCGAGGCGAAACTGGCCCGCCGCCAGCTCGACTTCGGCGACCTCGTCGCCCTGGCGGCGCGCATCGCCCAGGAGATTCCCGAGGCAGCCGCCATGGAGCGCAGGAAGTACCAGGTGGTGCTCCTCGACGAGTTCCAGGACACCTCGCACGCGCAGATGGTTCTCTTCTCCCGCCTTTTCGCCGACGGCCGCGCCGTTACGGCTGTGGGTGATCCCCATCAGTCGATCTACGGTTTCCGTGGAGCCTCCGCGGGCCAGCTCGGCACGTTCCGCACCGCGTTCCCCGCGCCGGCGGAAGGGGGCAGGCGGACACCGTCGCCGGTTGCCAACCTGTCGGTGGCCTGGCGCAACTCAACGTCGATCCTCGCCGCCGCCAACACCGTCTCGGGTCCGCTGGGTGTTCCCGCGCCGTGGCTGCGGTTCGCCCCGTCCCTTGAGGTGCCGGAGCTGCTGCCCAAACCGGGCGCGCCCCGGGGGGAGGTGTATCTCGGACGCTACCTCCTCGATGCCCGGCCCGCCGGGGACACGCTGCCCGGAACCGCGGACGGGGAGCCCCATGCGCCCGGTCCTGTCAGCGAGGCTGAAGCGCTGGCCCGGCAGGTGATCCACCACTCCCGCAAAACGTTCGAGCGGGACGAGGACGGAGCCCGGGTGCGCCCCAGCATCGCCGTGCTGTGCCGGGGACGGAAGCAGTTCGAGCCGATCCGGCGCGAACTCGAAAAACACGGCATCCCGGTGCAGATTGTCGGACTCGGCGGGCTGCTCCGCACCCCCGAGATTGTCGAACTGCTCGCGGTACTGCGGGTCCTCGGAGACCCCGACCGGTCCGACTCGATGCTGCGGCTGCTTGCCGGAGCCCGCTGGCGGATCGGGCCGGCGGACCTCATGGCTCTCGGTGACTGGTCGCGGCAGCTGGCGCGCACGCGGGAAGCGGCGGCACGACGCGATCCGCGGGGCGGCCCCGCGGGAACGGCCGGCGCGGCTCCCGCGCCGGGCACCGTGCGGCCCGCACCCGCTGACGGCGGCATGGCGGACGGCGGCATGATGGACGGCTTTGCGCCGGAGGACGGCGCCGCCGTCGAGGGTGTCGTCGAGCACGATGCAGCGGAGAGCGGGAGCCTCGTCGAAGCGGTGGACCAGCTTCCCCCTGCGGGTTGGGTTTCATCTGCCGGACGCTCCCTCAGCGTGCCGGGACGGCACCGGCTTGAGCGGCTCCGCGGAGAGCTGCGCCGGCTTCGGGACCACGTGGGGGACGACCTCGGCACGATCATCGGAGAGGTCGAGCGTTCGATCCTGCTCGACATCGAGGTCGCGGCGAAGCCCGGCGTCGGCATCCACGAGGCGCGCCGGAACCTCGACGCGTTCTCCGAAGCGGTGGCAGGCTTCAGCTCAAGCGCCGAACGGGTCGACCTCCCCGCCTTCCTCGCCTGGCTTGAGGCGGCCGACGCGGAGGAGGACGGTCTCCCCGTGGCCCAGCTTGAGGCAAGCCGCGAGGCCGTCCAGCTTCTGACGGTCCATGCGTCCAAAGGCCTGGAATGGGATGTCGTGCTTGTGCCCGGGCTCAATGAAGGAAGCTTCCCCAGCGGCGGTAACTCGCGGTGGAGCAGCGGCGATTCGGCGATCCCCTGGAACCTCCGCGGAGACGCCCCCGAACTGCCGCAATGGGACTGGGAGCAGCCCGACCAGAAGGAATGGCTCGACAGCGAGAAGCGCTTCGCCGACGAGGCCGGTGCCCATGCCGAACGGGAAGAGCGAAGGCTCTCCTATGTCGCCTTCACTCGGGCCAAGCATGTGCTCGTGTGCACCTCGTCCGTCTGGGGCAGCGGACGCAGCAAGCCAACCCCTCCCTCCGGATACCTCCTTGATCTTCACGGGCTGGCCGAGCAGGGCGAACCGGGCTTCACCGTCTCGTCGTGGGTGGGACAGGATGAGGAGGGGAGCGAGAATCCGGCCAACGCTGTTCCGCTTCGGGCGGTGTGGCCGATCGATCCCCTCGGACTCCGCCGCCCCGCCGTCGAGGACGCGGCCGCGGCGGTAGCCGCGGCAACCGCGGCCTTCGCAGAGGCGGACGACGAACGGATGCAGCTGCTGCTTCCACGCAACGGGCGCTGGACGGACGAGGTCGAGTTGGCGCTGGCCCGGCAGGCGAGCGACGAAGAGGTGCTTCCCGTGCGGCTCCCACCCCACATTTCGGCATCGACGCTCGTGGAGCTGGGGGAGGATCCGGCCGCGGTCATCCAGCAGCTTCGCCGGCCCGTGCCGCGCCAGCCGGGGTCTGCGGCGCGCAAGGGGACCGCATTCCACGCGTGGATCGAGGAGTTCTACGGCACCAGCGGGATGCTCGACCTCGGGGAGTACCCCGGCGCCGCGGATGCCCATGTCGATTCGGCGCTCGGGCTGGCGGACATGGCCGACATTTTCCGGAGCTCGGAATGGGCGGCAAGGACGCCTGACGGCATCGAAGTGCCAATCGAGACGAACGTCGGTGGCGTCGTCGTCCGCGGCCGGATCGATGCCGTCTTCCGGGATCCCGACGGCGCCTGGGACCTCATCGACTGGAAGACCGGCAGGCCTCCAAGCGCGGCGGAACGCGCGGCGAAATCCGTCCAGCTGGCCCTCTACCGGCTGGCCTGGTCCCGGCTCAAGGGCGTCCCGCTCGAGGAGGTGCGCGCAGCGTTCTTCTACGTGGCGGACAACCTGCTGGTCCGCCCGCACGACCTCGCGGGCGAGGCCGAACTCGAACGCATCATCGTGCGGGCCGTCGACGCAGGGCAGCAGCAGGGCGACTCGCCCCGGTGAAGCGCAGGCCGCGCCCGGTCAAACCGTGAGGCACGCGATGCAGCGCGGCTGCGTGCGTCGCGGTGCGGCCTGCGATGGGGCAGGATAACGCGGCCGTACGCGAAGGGTGGGACCCGGCAGGGTGGAAAGGGGCGGCTAGCTCCGGGAGGAAACGATCGGCAGTGCCGTCGTTTCGGTGTCGTTCGCCGAACCGGCAGTGCCGGGGCGGAGGACGGTCACGGCCGAAGAGCCACCGGCGCGTCCGGAAACGCTGGGGGAGTAGGCTCCGCCGCCGAAGGCTGCGTCGTCGAGCGGGTTGTCATCGTGCACGGTGCCGACCACGGTGGCCCGGGGAGAAGGTTCGGCCGGAGCGGGCAGTCCGTCGTCCTCCGGGCCCGCGGCTCCGGTGCCTCCCGCGCTTCCGGCAATTCCGGCGATTCCCGGCGAGGCAGCGGCAGCCGAAGGGGCGGCCGGATCGGCCGGCGGCGATCCGGCATCGGGACGGTCCGCGCCGGAGGGTGCGTCTTTTGATGGCGCGGGTGCTTCCCCGGTCGGCGGGAGGAGCGTGGCACCGGAGCGAAGGCCGGCGTGCGGGACATTCTTTCCCCCCTCGGTGCGGGCGCCTCCCGCGGGGCCCGACGCCGCAGGTGCCGCGGCGGGCGGCGCCTCGTGCTGCGCCAGTTCGATCTCCCGAACGTCGGCCTCGAGGATCGACATCATCTCCTGGGCTTCGGCGATCATCTGGCGGTCCTCCATCGCCAGACCGCGCACCAGCCACTGCGCGAGGGCAAATTCCGCGGCAAGGGCGGCGCGCCGGGCAATATGCGGATCGACCGAGGTGGTGCGGGCTTCCGCATAGGCGGCGTAGACGGCCTCGACGAACCCGCTGTCCTCCACCGCGGCAAGCCACGCAAAGTCATCGGCCGGATCACCGATGCGCAGGTCGGTCCACCCCGTCACCGCCGAGACCTTCCCCCGCGCGATCAGCAGGTGGTCTTCATGGAGGTCTCCGTGGACGACAGTGGGGCTGAAGCGCCACAGGGTCACGTCCTCGAGCGCGTGCTCCCAGCGCCGCAGCAGGATCGGGGGGATGCGCCCTGTCGTTGCGGCCTGGTCAAGCTCGTTGAGCTTGCGCTGCCGGAACTCGTTCGCCTCATAGCTTGGAAGGTTCGCCTGCTGGACGAGGTCCTGCGGCAGGTCGTGGATTGCGGCGAGCACCCGCCCCAGTTCGGCGGCCATGGGGCGCCCGGCTGCGGCAAGCGACCCAAGGTCGCGCGTGCTTCCTTCGAGGTGTGAATAGACGAAGGTGCTGAGGTTGCCCTGACGGACGCTGCCGGCAATGTGCGGGATGAGGAACGGCAGTTCCGCCTTGACCGCGGGTGTGAACGCCCGGAGTGCCTGCAGTTCGGTTTCCAGCCGCATGCTCGCCTCGGGGTGCCGGGGGGAGCGGACCCGCCACTGTTTTCCGGCAGCGTCGACCAGCAGCGCCGAGTCGAAGTCGGCGGCGTCGTCGGGTGCGCCGGTGACGCCGGTGGGGGCTAGCCCAGGCACAGCGGCGCTGGCGATTGCAGCAAGTTCCATGGGTGTCCGTTTCACACTGTCAACGGTAGGTGCATCAACGGGCAGCGTCCCGTTCCCCTGCGGCGAGTCGTCAGATGGCTGTAATTCTTCAACTCCTCCTCCACCGGGGAGCCGCCAAATGTCTTTTGAGGGAGCAAGAAAGTACCGTAGAAGGATGAGTGAACCGCTGCGCACCGCTGTCCTCCCGCCGCTTGGTTCGCTACCCCTGGCACGGTCCAACGTCGACCGCGGCGGGGATTTCCGCATGATGCCCGGCCTGTTCGATACGTTGTGGGATTCACCTGAGACACGGGTCATGCTGCTGGCGGAGGGCCGCTCCCCGCTCGCGGGCGGCGCTCTGCGGCTGTACGGTGCCGCTGAGATTGAACGGCCCGAGAACCCGATCTACCTTGGGCAGGTGCTCGACGGCGCCCCCGATGCGGGCCGCCATGTGGTGCTGGTAACGCTCGAGGAGCCCGACCCCGCCCTTGCCCCGGCGGAATCCTGGCTGGGCCTGCGCGACGTCGCGGCTTCGCTGAGCGCCCGCGACGCCGGGTTCTTCGTCCAGGCCGCGGCGATCGCGAACTGGCATGCCACCCACAAGCATTGCCCGCTGTGTGGAACGGCCACCCTCCCGATCGACGGCGGATGGGTGCGCCGCTGCCCCGCCGACGAGTCGCTCCACTATCCCCGGACCGACCCGGCCATCATCGTCTCGGTGATCGATTCCAACGACCGCATCCTCCTTGGTTCGGCGGTTTCCTGGGCCGTTGGAAGGTTCTCCACCCTTGCCGGGTTCGTTGAGCCCGGCGAGTCCCTCGAGGCTGCCATCGCCCGCGAGGTCGGTGAGGAGGCGGGGGTCGAGATTCACTCAGCGGAGTACCTGGGCTCGCAGCCGTGGCCATTTCCCGCGTCCCTGATGCTCGGGTTCACCGCTGTCGCCTCTGGCACCGAGCCGGTGCCCGACGGCGTCGAAATCCGCGACCTGCGGTGGTTCACCCGCGCCGAGATCCACGAGGAGGTCCGGGCCGGACACATCACGGTGGCCGGAGAGATTTCGATTGCGCGCGCCATGATCGAACGCTGGTACGGCGGCCCCCTCGACCAGACGCCCGGCGAGGTTTCCGCACAGTGACCGACCTGACCGTGGAAGAACGGATCCTTGAGGGTCTCGATGAGGAACAGCGTGCCGTTGCGAGCACGCTTGCAGGCCCCCTGTGCGTGCTGGCCGGAGCAGGTACAGGCAAGACCCGTGCCATCACCCACCGCATCGCGTACGGCGTCCACACCGGCGTCTACAAGCCGCAGCAGGTCCTCGCCGTCACCTTCACGGCCCGGGCGGCCGCCGAGATGCGGACCCGCCTGCGCGATCTCGGTGCCGGCGGGGTGCAGGCCCGGACCTTCCACGCGGCGGCCCTGCGGCAGCTGCAGTACTTCTGGCCACAGGCCGTCGGCGGCCCGCTCCCGGCGCTGGTAGACCACAAGGCACAGCTCATCGCGGAATCGGCCCGCAGGCTGAGGCTCTCCACCGACCGCGCGGCCATCCGCGACGTTGCGGCGGAGATCGAGTGGGCGAAGGTGTCGATGCTGATGCCCGACAGCTATGTCGCAGCGGCGGCCGGACGATCCCAGCCCGCCGGCATGGACGCCACCACCGTGGCGAGGATCTTCTCCACCTACGAGGACCTCAAGATCGACCGCAACCTGATTGATTTCGAGGATGTGCTGCTGACCACGGTGGGGATCCTCGAGGAGGACGACAAGGTCGCCGCCGCAGTGCGGAGCCAGTACCGGCATTTCGTCGTCGACGAATACCAGGACGTCTCGCCGCTCCAGCAGCGCCTCCTTGACCTGTGGCTCGGCGAGCGGCGGGAGCTGTGCGTCGTCGGTGACGCCAGCCAGACCATCTACTCGTTCACCGGGGCCACCTCACGGCATCTGCTCGACTTCACCCGGAGGTATGAGGGCGCCCAGGTTGTGAAGCTTGTCCGCGACTACCGGTCAACGCCCGAGGTGGTGAGGCTGGCCAACACCCTCCTCGCGGCCCGCGACGGCGAGAAGGACACAAGGGCCGGGGCTACATCCTGGTCGGCACCGCTCGAACTCATCGCGCAGCGCCCTTCGGGCCCCGAACCGGTCTTCACCGAATGCAGCGACGACGAAGCCGAGGCGGCCGACGTCGCCCGCAAAATCACCCAGCTGCTCGAGTCCGGCGTCGCCGCAAGCGAGATCGCGATCCTTTTCCGCACGAACGGGCAGTCGGAGGCGTACGAACAGGCGCTGGCCAGCGCCGGAATCGGTTACCAGCTGCGGGGCGGCGAGCGCTTCTTCGCCCGGCGCGAGGTGCGCGACGCACTGCTTCAGCTTCGGGCGGCGGCACGAACGGAAGGCAACGACGACGTCCCGCAGCAGGTACGGGATGTGCTCGCCTCGCTCGGCTACACCTCGACGGCTCCGGCGAACTCGGGAGCCGTCCGTGAGAAGTGGGAATCCCTTGCGGCACTGGTGGGCCTCGCCGATGAAATGAACGAGGCCCGCGGGGGCATCACCCTTCGGGAGTTCGTAGCGGAACTCGAAGAGCGCGCCGCGGCCCAGCACGCGCCGACAGTGCAGGGCGTCACGCTCGCCTCGCTCCACTCGGCCAAAGGCCTGGAGTGGGATGCGGTGTTCCTCGTCGGACTCAGCGAAGGCCTCATGCCGATTTCCTTTGCGGACACTCAGGAGGCCGTCGACGAGGAGCGCAGGCTCCTCTACGTCGGCATCACCCGGGCGCGCGCCCATCTTTCCCTGTCCTGGTCCACCTCGCGCTCACCGGGCGGCAGGGCGTCCCGGAAGCCCTCGCGGTTCCTCGATGCCCTGCGACCCGCCGGATCCGGAGGGCGGGTCTTCCGGCAGCCCGTGGTCAAGCGGAGCAGGAAAACGTCGGCCCCCGCGGTGTGCCGGGTCTGCGGACGCGCCCTGGGCACCGGCTCGGAGCGGAAGATCGGCCGGTGCGGCGACTGCCCGGTCAGCTACTCGGAGGAGACCTTCGACGCCCTTCGCAGCTGGCGTCTTGACCAGGCGCGCGAGAAGGACGTCCCAGCCTTCGTTGTCTTCACCGATGCCACCCTGATTGCCATTGCGGAGGCAAGGCCGCAGACGCTCGATGAGCTCGGGGAACTGGCCGGAGTGGGCTCGGCCAAGCTTGAAAGGTACGGGGAGGCGGTCCTTGAAATCATCGGCGACAACAGCTGAGGCGGAACCGGTGCCCGCGGCACCGGCGGCCGGAGGACCGGCTCGAGAAGAATCCCGGGCCGAGGCGGGGCCAGGGGGACGCCACGCCGCGGTGCCGATGCCCGTTGAGGTGCGGCGCTCGGCGCGGCGCCGGCGCACGGTAAGCGCCGATGTCCGCGACGGGACGGTTATTGTCTCGATCCCCGGCCACTTCTCGAAGGCCCAGGAGGAGGAGTGGGTCGCCCGGATGCTGCGCAAGATCAGCGGGAAGTACGCCGCAGCTTCAGCCTCCCCGGGTGCCGGCGGGGAGCTCCTGCAACGGGCCGCCGACCTCGCTGACCGGTACCTCGGCGGAAAAGGCATCCCTGCCAGCATCGGGTGGGTCACCAACCAGAACACCCGCTGGGCATCGGCAACACCCTCGAGCCGGTCGATCCGCCTCTCGCACAAACTCCAGGGAATGCCGGACTGGGTGGTCGACTACGTGCTCCTCCACGAGATGGCACACCTCATCGAGCCCTCCCACAACCGGGTTTTCTGGGCACTGCTCGAGGGGTACGCCCACACCGAGAAGGCCAAGGCCTTCCTGGCCGGCGCCGCGTTCGCAGCGGACCGGGGCCTGTCCGGGCGGTAGGCCCAAGGCCTCACTCCCGCATGACGGACCAGGGCGGCAAGCCCGGCCGGTCACCTTAGCCGACTGCCTCAACAGCCGATCAGCTGAGCGCGGATGACTCCGCCTGCAGACCCGGACCTGCCACCCGGGGCCATGACTTCGGGTCACGGCCCCGGCGGACGATGCCTAGGCGACCGACGGGCCCTTTGGACTGTCGCCGCCGTCAACGTCGCCCGCGCCGCTTCCGGCACCGTCACCGGCGTCGCCGTCCGTGGTGCCGGCGTCCGGATCGGTCCCGGCTGCGGATCCACCGGGAGCCTCATCGGGGGAGGCAGGGTCATCGAATCCGCCGTCCAGCAGCCGTTCCAGGGCGGCGTCGACGTCGGCGCCCGAGGACTCGAGCAGCTTGCGCCTCTCGGTGAAACCCTTTGGGTCATCGAGGTCTTCGGCGCTCGGCAGGAGGTCGGGGTGCTGCCAGATCGCGTCGCGTCCTTCGATGCCGCGCTCGTCGGCAAGGTGGGACCAGAGCACCGCTGCATCGCGGAGGCGCCGGGGCCTGAGCTCAAGGCCGACCAGTGAGGCGAAGGCATGCTCGGCAGGGCCGCCTGTCGCACGGCGCCGCCTCACCATTTCGCGCAGCGCCGGCGCCGAGGGCAGGTTCTCGGCCGCGGCGGCGGTGACTTCGTCGACCCAGCCCTCGACCAGGGCCAGGGTCGTCTCAAGCCGGGCCAGCGCCGTCTCCTGCTCGCGGGTGCGCTCGGGCATGAACACGCCCTGGGAGAGGGCGGCCTGCATCGACTCTGGGTTGGTGGGGTCGATGTCGCGCGCGGCCTCCTCGATCTTGGTCATGTCGATGTGAATGCCCCGCGCATAACCTTCGATGGTGCCCATCAAGTGGCCGGCAAGCCAGGGCACGTGGGTGAACAGGCGCACGTGCGCGGCTTCACGGGCGGCGAGGAAGAGCATCACTTCCTGCTCGGGTACGTCGAGGCCCTCGCCGAAGGCTGACACGTTCGCCGGGAGCAGTGCCATGCGCCCGTCAGCCAGCGGGATGCCGATGTCGGTGGAGCCGACGACGTCCTTGGACAGGGCGCCCACGGCCTGCCCCAGCTGCATGCCGAACATTGCCCCGCCGATGTTCTGGAGCATCGACGACGGGCCGCCGAGCATGCCCATCTTCGACTTCATTTCCTCGGGCAGCTGCCCCGAGATGGTGTCGGAGAGCGCCTTGGCGATGCTCGTCGCAACGGGCTCGGTCAGCCGGCGCCAGGTGTCCATTGTCGCCTCGACCCACTCGGCACGCGACCACGCACGGCCCAGCTGGCCGGTACTTGGGAAGGCCGTGACCGGATCGATCCACAGTTCGGCAAGGCGGAGGGCTTCATCGACGGAACGCCGCTGCAGCGGCGTGACTGACGGGTCGTTGTCGGAGGCGGCGACCCGGCGGGCGTGGTCATGGGCCAGCTTCCAGTTGACCGGGCCTTCGCTCGTGCCGGAGAACATGGCCTGAACCTGCTGCATCATCATCGCCATGGCCTGGGGGTCGGAGGGAAGGCCGGCGGCCTTGGCGATCTCCTGGGGATCGAACCCCTGGGCGTCCCCGCCAAGCATGCGGGCGATCATCTCCGACAGCGGGTCTTTCGGCGAATCGTCGTCGCCGAAGGGGTTGGATGGGTTGGTCACTGATACCACCGGTCCTGGGAGTCGCTTGAAAGTCCTGCCCGTCCCGGCACGCGATTGCACCGGTCCGAGCAGCTGTGGGGCCAACGTTACCGGCAGACCAGCCCGTGGCCTAGAACGGCGCTGGGCGTTCGCTGAGGGCAAAGCAGGGGCGGGAGCAAGCCGCCGTTCCGGAGCGTTTAGGCTTAGACCCCGGATATGTTGTGGCTGGCCCGGCCACGAGGCCCATGCCATCGAGAAGGATGTTCAACCGTGTCGAAGTCAGCCCAGCCCGCAACGCTGGACCCGGTGGGGCCCCGACGCCCCAAGGATCCCCGGTTTGGGGCAATGGTTGTTTCAGGTGCGCTGGCGCTCCTGCTCGGCGGAGCGGCGCTTGTGCTTCCGGCGCCCTACGTCCTCGAGGCTCCCGGGCCGACGTTCAACACCATCGGCCAGATGGATTCGAAGCCCCTCATCGAGATCACCGGGCGGGAAACCTTCACCCCGGAGGGCGAGCTTGACCTGACGACCGTGTACGTGAGCGGCGGCCCGAACGGAAGCGTCAGCATCTTCGACGCGCTGTACGCCTGGATCGACCCCAGCCAGAACGTCGCCCCGGAAGAGCTGGTGTACGCGCCGGGGACGACCGAATCCGACGTTCGGGAACAGAACGCCGTCGCTATGGTTTCCTCGCAGGAAGCGGCGATTGCCGCCGCGCTTGAGCACCTCGACATCCCCTTCAGCGAGAGCCTCTCGGTGATGGACCTCGCCGAGGACTCGGCGTCCGAGGGCATCCTCGAAGCGGGCGACGTCCTCCAATCGGTGGCCGGGAAGCGCATCACCAACATCGACACGCTCCGCTCGGCCGTCGCGGAAGCCGCCGGCGACGGCGTCACGCTCGGTGTCCTGCGCGACGGCGCGGAGACCGAGGTCTCGGTGACGCCCCGGCGGTCGGCCGAAGGCGACTACCAGCTGGGCGTGCTTCTCACCTCGGAGTTCGACTTCCCCTTCGATGTGACAATCGCCCTCGACAACGTCGGCGGCCCCTCGGCGGGAAGCATGTTCGCCCTGGGCATCATCGACAAGTTGACCGAGGGTGACCTCACCGGAGGACGCCACTTCGCCGGCACCGGAACCATCGACTCGGCCGGAAACGTCGGAAGGATCGGCGGCATCCAGCAGAAGCTGGTTGGGGCGCAGGCGGACGGAGCCGAATTCTTCCTCGCACCGGCCGAGAACTGCGACGAGGTCATCGGCCACGTGCCCGACGGGCTGCAGGTGGTCGCGGTGGAGACGCTCGACGACGCCGTCGACGCTGTCGAACTGCTCGGATCCGGGGCTGACGGCTCCTCCCTTCCGACCTGCAACTGACCGCGGGCGGCTCCTTGGTTGGCCGCGGAGCCGCCGGAGCAGCGCGCCTGCGGGTCCGGATCCCGGCGCTTTAGCGCAGCTAGGACACGGTTGGGAAACGATCCGGCCTCCCGGGGCGTAAATCAGGAACTGAATTGCGCCGCCCGATCGTGGACAGGGCAGAATGGAACAACGAAGACAGAGGCTGCACGCCGTTTCCGGCCCCCAGGTCGGCGACTGTTCAGTCAGCGTCGTCGTGACCCGATGCAGCCAACGATGAGGTAAATGTGACATCCGGACCAGACCGGCCCTTCGGCAGCAGGCCGAGCCCCTCAAGTTCCACCGCCGCCAACGCCCCACGACGACGCAGCCCCTTGATTCCGACGATCATCGTGGTCGCGCTGCTTGTCATCGCCTTCGTCTACTTCTCGCAGGTCTACGCGGACATCCTCTGGTACAACCAGTTGGGTTTCCTCGAGGTGTTCCTCACCGAGAACCTGTCACGGATTGCCCTGTTCGTCATCGCCTTCGTGGTCATGGCCGGTGCCGTGTACGCCAGCCTCCAGATTGCCTACCGCAGCCGGCCCATCTACGCGCCGGACAGCGTCATGCAGGACAATCTCAACCGCTACCAGGCGCAGCTTGAGCCGATCCGCAAACTGCTGATGATCGGCATCCCCGTGGTCCTCGGCGCCTTCGCCGGAACCGCTGCCGCCTCGCAGTGGCAGCAGATCCTGCTGTTCATCAACCAGGTGCCCTTTGGGCAGGCGGACCCCGAGTTCAACCTCGATTTCAGCTTCTACATGTTCACCCTGCCCTTCTTCGGTTTCCTCACGGGGTTCCTGACCAGCGTTGTGGTCATCGCTGCAATCGCCGCGGTGCTCACCCATTACCTCTACGGCGGAATCCGGCTTGAGGAAAAGGGGCTCTTCACCACGAAGGCGGCGCGCGTCCAGATCGCTGTCCTCGCCGCGCTTTTCCTCATCCTGCAGGGCATCAACTACTGGCTTGACCGCTACGGAACCCTGCAGGGCTCGGGCGGCCGCTGGACCGGCGCGCTCTACACCGATATCAACGCCGTCATCCCGACCAAGGCAATCCTCGCCGTCGCGGCGCTGATCGTGGCGGTCCTGTTCATCCTGTCGGCGGTCATCGGCCGCTGGAGGCTTCCCATCATCGGCACTGCGATGCTGATCATCACCGCGATCCTCGCCGGCGGCGTGTACCCGTGGGTGGTCCAGCGGTTCCAGGTCACCCCCTCCGAACTTACCCTCGAACGCGAATACATCCAGCGCAACATCGACCTGACCCGGGTGGCGTACGGGCTCGACAAGGTCGAAGCGGTTCCCTATAACGCCGTCACCGATCCCGAGTCCGGGGCCCTGCGGGAGGACGCCGAGACGACGGCGAACATCCGGCTGCTCGACCCGAACCTCGTTTCCGACGCCTTCAGCCAGCTCCAGCAGTTCCGGCAGTACTACCAGTTCCCGCGCACCCTCAACGTCGACCGGTACACGGTTGACGGCGAGGTCCAGGACACCGTGATCGCCGCCCGGGAACTCAAGCCCGAAGGCGTCCCGGCGGGATGGGTCAACGAGCACGTGCTCTACACGCACGGCTACGGCGTCGTCGCCGCCCGCGGTTCGGTCGTCGAGGCCGACGGAAAGCCATCCTTCACCCTCTCGGGCATCCCGTCCGCCGGCCCACTGGGCACCGACGAGACGTATGAGCCCCGGATCTACTTCGGTGAAGCATCACCCGAGTACTCGATCGTGGGCGCACCCGAGGGATCCGAGCCCCGCGAGATCGACCGGCCGCAGAGCGACGATTCCGACGAGGAATCAAAGAACACCTTCGTGGGTGAGGGCGGCCCGAGTGTCGGGAACCTCTTCAACAAGCTCGTTTACGCGATCAAGTTCCAGTCAACCGACCTGATGCTTTCGGATGCTGTCAACGGCGAATCGCAGATCCTCTACGACCGCACCCCGCGTGAACGCGTCGAGAAGCTCGCTCCGTACCTGACCATCGACGGGAACACCTACCCGGCGATCGTTGACGGACGGGTCAAGTGGATCGTTGACGGCTACACCACCAACAAGTTCTTCCCGTACTCCACCCAGCAGGAGCTGGAGTCGGCGACGATCGATTCGCAGACCGCGGAAAACCTTTCAACGCCGCTCCCTGCGGATCAGGTCAACTACATCCGCAACGCGGTCAAGGCGACCGTTGACGCGTACGACGGCTCCGTCGAACTGTATGCGTGGGACGACCAGGACCCTGTCCTGAAGGCTTGGCAGAAGGTGTTCCCCACAACGATCCAGCCGTACTCCGAGATGTCGGCGGACCTGATGGCTCACGTGCGCTACCCCGAGGACCAGTTCAAGGTGCAGCGCGAGCTGCTGGCCCGCTACCACGTGACGAACGTTGACGTGTTCTTTGCCAACAGCGATGCCTGGAGCGTCCCGGACGATCCGACCGGAGGCGACACCGACGTCAAGCAGCCGCCGTTCTACCTCTCGCTCAAGGTGCCCGGCCAGGAGGAAGCGGCGTTCTCCTTGACGACGCCGTTCATCCCGTTCGTCGAACCCGGGGGGGAAGCACGCAACGTGCTCTACGGTTTCCTCTCCGCCGAAGCGGACGCGGGAACGGAGGCCGGCGTGAAGTCCGAGGACTACGGAAAGCTGAGGCTGCTCGAACTGCCGCGCTCGACGTCGGTGCCGGGCCCGGGCCAGGCGCAGAACCGCTTCAACTCCGATCCGACCGTCTCCAACGCGCTGAACCTGCTGCGCCAGGGCGCCTCGGAAGTGAGGAACGGAAACCTGCTGAGCCTGCCCGTCGGCGGCGGCATGCTGTACGTGCAGCCGGTGTACGTCCAGTCCTCGGGTGCGTCGTCGTACCCGACGCTGCAGCGGGTCCTGGCCAGCTTCGGCGAGCGGGTCGGGTTCGCGCCCACCCTCGATGAGGCGCTTGACCAGGTGTTCGGCGGCGACTCGGGGGCAGATGCCGGAGATTCCGAAAATGCCGGTGAGACACCGACCGACCCGGAGGTCCCGGCGGAGGACCCCTCGGCCCAGCAGGCCCTCCGGGACGCCCTCGCCGACGCCCGCGATGCGCTTCAGGAAGGGCAGGCAGCCCTGGCGGAAGGTGACTTCGCGGCCTACGGCGCGGCACAGGACCGGTTGAACGCAGCGCTGCAGCGGGCGATCGACGCCGAGGGCGGCCTCGAGGGAGCCGAGGTTCCGCCGGCCGGAGCCGAGGGGGAAGCCCCGGCCGAAGCAGCTCCTTCCCAGGCGCCGGAGTCGGGCGGATAGTCCCGCTCCAATTTGCTTCAGTGCGCCGCGGCCGGTAATGTAAATACCACGCCGCGGGGTGGAGCAGTTCGGTAGCTCGCTGGGCTCATAACCCAGAGGTCACAGGTTCAAATCCTGTCCCCGCAACAGAAACAGAAGTCCCGGCCTCGAAAGAGGCCGGGACTTCTGCTTTAACCGGCAGCCGCACGCCGTTCTCGCGGGCCAGGGGCCGCCTCCCGCGGGAGGTAATGAAAGCGGCAACATCGCCCAACTCCCTTGACTGCCCTCCATAGGCACTTCCACACTCGAATCACGGAGCGCTCGTGCCCGGGTCGAGTGCCGCGGATGCCCTAGGAGGAACAATGCGTGTCCTTGTTGCCGGTGCCGGTGGTGCGATCGGACGCCCTATCGTCCGCCGTCTTGTGTCCTGGGGCCATGAGGTGTCCGGGCTCGTGAGGGGAGATGCCGGGGCTGCGCGCGTTCGGGAGGACGGGGGCACCCCCGTCATCGCCGACGTGCTGGACATCGACCATGTCGAGCAGGCGGTCGCGGGAGCCCGGCCCGAAGTGGTGGTCGACCAGCTCACGGCCCTGCCCCAGCGCTATACGCCGCAGGCTATGCGCGACTCCCTGGCCCACACCAATGATGTGCGCGTGATCGGGGGAGGGAACGTGCAGCAGGCCGCCCTGAGGGCCGGAGCGAGACGCTTCGTGGGCCAGTCCGGCTGTTACTTCTACGAGCCGGGCGAGGGGCTGGCCGAAGAATCGGAGCCCTTCGTCTCGGACGGGCCTCCACTGGTCGCCGGGAACGTTTCCGCGTTCAAGCAGATCGAAGAGCGGATTTTCGGGCTTCCGGGGGGAACCACGGGCCTGGTGCTTCGCTACGGGTTCTTCTACGGCCCGGGAACCTGGTACTCGGAAGATGGCGACATGGGCGAGCAGGCGCGTGCGGGTCAGCTGGGGGTGCTCGGCTCCGGCGACGGCGTATGGTCATTCGTCCATCTTCAGGACGCAGCGGACTTCACCGCGCATGCCGCCGTCGACTCGGATGCAACAGGCCTGGTGAACGTGACGGACAGCGACCCGCTCCCCATGCGGGAGGTGATCCCCGCCTTCGCCGCGTTCGTAGGTGCTGAGCGGCCCGCCGTGTACCCGATCACGGAGGAGACGGACACGGATGGGGTCTTCTACGCGACAGCGATGCGGGGCGCGAGCAACCGCCGTGCCCGCGAGGAATTCGGCTTCCGCCCCCGCCGGCTGGAGTGGCTCGGTGGGAACGATTAGCGGGCTGCCGCAACAACCGCAGAAGCCGCAAAGGCTGGGGAGTTCGGTGGTGGATCAGGTCCCCGAGATGGCCTTGTAGGCTGCCAGCGCGCGGGCGCGTGTCTCGGCAAGGTCGACGATCGGCGGCGGATACCCCGGTGCGGGGCCCCTCCACGGCTCGTGGAGGTTTTCGGCATCGGCGAGTTCGGGAACATACCGCAGCAGGTAAGCGCCGTCGGGATCGAACTTCCTGCTCTGCGTCACCGGGTTGAAGATGCGGAAGTAGGGGCTCGCATCGGCCCCCGAACCGGCGACCCATTGCCAGTTCGCGGCGTTGCTCCCAGCATCGGCATCGACGAGGTTGTCCCAGAACCAGCGCTCGCCGATCCGCCAGTCGATCATGAGGTTCTTGATCAGGAAGGACGCCGTCGCCATGCGTGCGCGGTTGTGCATCCAGCCGGTCTGGCGCATCTGGCGCATGCCGGCGTCGATCATGGGGTAGCCGGTGCGGCCATGCTCCCAGGCGGCGAGTTCGTCGCGGGTCTCGCTCTCCCAGGCGAAGGCGTCGAACTCCTTGCGGTAGTTCGTGGTCGCGAGTTCGGGGTTGAAGTAGAGGAGCTGCCAGCAGAACTCCCGCCAACCCAGTTCCGATCCGAAGACCCGGAGGTCATCGGCAACCTGCGGCTCAGTCCGCTCCTGCAGTGCCTTCCACACCTGGTAGGGGCTGATCTCGCCGTAGCGCAGGTGGGGTGAGAGCCGGCTGGTTCCCTCAGCGCCGGGGAGGTCCCGGTTGGCCGCATAGCCTTCCGCCCGGGATTCCATGAAGGAGTCGAGCCGCTCCAGCGCCGCTTCCTCTCCGGGCACCCAGGTGTCACGGAGCCCCTGCGCCCAGTCCGGCTTTATGGGAAGCAGGCCCCAGTAGTCGAGATCGTCCGACGACGCAGCCGGGCCGGCGAGTGAGCGGGGAGCGGCAAGCGGGGCGCGCGGGGCCGGCTCCTTGAGGCAGGCACGCCAGAAAGAGGTGAACACCTTGTAGGGTTCGCCGGACCCGTTGCGCACCTCCCATGGCTCAAACAGCAGGTTCGCCTTGTGGCTGACCGCCGCAATCCCGCGTTCGGTGCACCACGCCTTCAGTGCGGCGTCGACCTCCCGTTCGGCGAGGCCGTACCGGCGGTTCCAGACGACACCGGTGGCGCCGACGTCCTCGATGAGTTGCGGCAGCGCGTTCCCGGCGGCCCCGCGGCGCAGCACCAGCGACCCGCCTCGGTCCGCGATTGACGCCGACAGGGCGGCGAGGGAATGGTGGAGCCACCAGCGTGAGGCGCCTCCCAGGGGGCGGATTCCGTCGCTCTCTTCGTCAAGGATGTAGCAGACGACGACGTCGTCGCCGCTCGACGCCGCAGCGGCAAGCGCGGGATTGTCTTGGAGCCGGAGATCGTCGCGGAGCCACACCAGAGTTACGCCCATCCGCCCAATCTACCGGGGCGGCCGGGGTGCCACCCTTTCCAGATTCGGTTTGACGGATCCGGAAGGGAGTGCCGGTGAGGGGCGGGATGAGCGGCGGGCGGCAGCGCACGCGTTAGGCCGCGCCTGACGCAGCGCGGTTAAAGCAGCAGTGCCGCAGCGGATCCGCTGCGGCACTGCTCATCGCCTGTCCACCGGCCGGCTGGACGTCCAGCCGGAACCGGACCCGGAGCCCGGGCGGCGGGCTCAGGAAGTCGTGGTTTCCGTGCCCTGGCCGATTGCCGACGGAGCCGGCGACCCACCGGACTTCAGGGCGGCAAGCCGGGCTTCGATCTCCGTCTGCTCACCGAGATCCTCGAGGCTCTCGAACTGCGCGTCAAGGCTTGAGCTCGCGAGTTCCTGCTGTCCGCGGACCTTGGCTTCCTCCCGGCGGATCTTCTCCTCGAAACGGCCAACCTCGCTCGTGGGGTCGAGGAAGTCGATGCTCTTGACTGCGTCGTGGACCTGCTGCTGCGCCTGGGCCGTCCGCGCGCGGGCAATGAGCTGGTCCCGCTTGCTGGTGAGCTCGCCCAGCTTGCCCTTCATCTGGTTGAGGCCGGTCTTCAGCTTCTCAACGATTTCGGTCTGGGAGTCGATGGTGGGTTCGGCGCCCTTCGCCTCGTTCTCCGCGGCAATCTGCCGCTGGAGCGCCACCTTCGCCAGTTTGTCGAACTTCTCGGCATCCACTGCATCGCCGGCGGCCCGGTACTCGTCCGCCTTCTTCGATGCGGCGAGGGCCTTGTTGCCCCAGCTGCGGGCGTTCTCAACGTCCTCGTTGTAGTCGTCCTGGATCATCCGGAGGTTCCCGATGGTCTGCGCTACGGCGCTCTCCGCCTCGGCGATGCTGTTTGTGTAGTCGCGGACCATCTGGTCCAGCATCTTCTGCGGATCCTCGGCCTGGTCGAGCACGGAGTTGATGTTCGCCTTGGCGAGCTGGGCAATCCGACCAAAAATTGACTGCTTTACCATGAGGTTTCCTCTCGATCTGTGAATGTTTTCCGTTCGTTCTGATGCGGCGGTCCTGCTGCCGCGTCTCGGTGCTAGAAGTCGCCTCCACCCCCGTCGAAGCCGCCGAACCCGCCGCCGCCTCCCTCGAAGCCGCCGAACCCGCCGCCGCCGAATACGTCGCCGCCTCCGCCGTCGCCCCCGCCGCCGAAGAATCCGCCGCCACCGCTGTTGAGCAGGCCGCCGAGCAGGATGCCGCCGAGCAGCGCCCCGCCCACGCCGTCGCCGCGTCCGCCGTACCGGCCGCCGTAGCCGCCCCCGTACCCGCCGTAGCCGCCCATTGCGCGTCCTCCGAAGCCCGAGACATCCTGCTCGGCGAGCTGGGCCGCCTGGTCGGCAAGCATCACCGCCTGCTGGGCGTGGGAGAGAGCAGTGACCGGATCGGAATCCTGGATTCCCAGCGCGTAGTCGAGGTTTCGTCCGGCTTCGGCGAGGCGCGTCCGGGCCTCACTGCCGACCCCTCCGCGCCGGGCACGGATGTAGTCCTCGGTCCCTGAAATCCGCGACTGGGCGGCGACGAGGGTGTGCTGAAGGGATTCGCGGGCCCGCCGTGCCTGGTCGTTCTGGTCACGCACACCTCCGATGGCGCCGTCAAGCTGCCGGTGGGCGCCTTCGACGCGTTCGAGCAGCGCGATCGGATCGAACGGCCCCGCCTGCCGCTGCGAGCGCACCGTCTGGAGCGCGGACTCCGCCGCAGCCACGGGGCCGACAAGGTCGTCGTGGCGTCCGGTGCGGACCATGGCCGTGGCCTGCGCGAGGTCCTGGGTGGTGTCGATGACGGCCCGCTCAAGTTCAGCCTGCGCTGCCTCGAGTTCGGTGGCACGCTTGTCGATCGCATCGAGCAGCAGGTTCGCCTGGCTGACTGCCTCCTCGGCGGCGCGTACGGCGACAACGGCCGGGCCGGTTTCACCGGCGTCCATCCTGGTCCGGGCCTCGGCGGCGGCGCTTTCGACGAAGGCCAGCCGTTCCCGCGCCTGGTCGACGTTGTCCTGGACCTGCGAGGTCGCGGAGTCCGCGTACCGCCGGCGCAGGGCGTCAAGGCGCTGTTCGGCGGCGACGAACCGGGTGCCTGCCGCGTTAGCCGCACTCCGGGCGGCCTCAAGTGCCTTGGGTGCATTCCGCTCGAGCTCGCGCAGGGAGTCAAAGTCGGCCTTGTGCGCCTGGAGGGACTCATTGACCGCCTCGCAGCGTCGGATGATGTCGCCGAGCCAGGACCGCTGCTGCTCCTCGGTATCGGGGATGTGGTCGTCGAGCTGCTGCTGCAGCTTGAACGATTCGCTCATGTGCAGCTTGGCCGCGGCGATGTCGGCTGCGAAGGGCTTCACGGCGGCGTCGCCGTACGAGGCCTGGGCGAAGCCAAGCTCCTGTTCGCTGGACTTGATGGCGTCGTCCGCGGCAACCAGCAGGCTCCCGGCGCGCTTGCGCAGGTCCTCAACGCTGAGCGAGGCGAGCGGGTCGACGACCGCTCCATCGGCCGCCTGCCCCGGGCCGTAGGTGATGGCCTTGTTCTCTGCAGTCTTGGGCCTGCGGGAGCGCAGAAAGAAGTAGCCGCCTGCGCCTGCGAGGGCTACGAGCCCGACAACGAACCCGAGACCGCCCAGTCCGCCGGCGTCACCGGCCGCCCCGCCGGGTGTGTCGGCGCCGGCAAGGACCGCCTCTGTTCCCTCGACTGCCGCGATGGCTGCCTCGGCGTAGTTCTGGGCATCGAGCTGCGGGTCGATCTGCCGGGCAAAGATGTCGTTCGTGTTCCCTGCGACCTCGGTGCCGTTGCCCGCGACGAACCGGGCCTGACCGGAGTCGACCGCCACCGCCAGCAGTGCGTCGTCCGGGCCCAGGTTGCTCGCCTCGGCTGTCTGTTGAGCCCAGGCCAGCGGATCCGAGGGGTTGGCGAAGGTGTCCACGTAGACGACCTGGACGGTGTAGCCGTACTGGCCCTCGAGGTCGCTGATCGCGGCCTCGACATCGCTGACGTCCGCGGGGGTGAGGACCCCTGCCTCATCGACGACAGTCTCGCCGTCGGGGAAATCGATCGGATCGGCGGCAAATGCTGCACCGGCAGTCCACAATGGCAGCGCAATCAGGGCGCTGAGCGCCGTGGCGGCGCCCATCCGCCTGGTCATCGGTTGCATTCAATACCCTTCAGCATGTTCCCCCGGTCACGCCCGTCGGGAAGAAAGGCGATCGACGCCGGGGCTCTCTGAATTTTGATTCTATGGCCGGTGGTTGGGGCCGTCCACCGCAGGGTCTATGCCACAAGCGAAACAGCCGTTCCCGGCAGGGCAGGCGAGGGGGCCGCCAAAGGGGAATAATGGATAGTCCACCGGTGCCCCGGAGACTTCCAGCCGACGTCCAGCAAACGTCCGAGGAAGCTCCAGCCTCAGGGACGATAGTTAAGGCACCGAGATGAAAGGAAAGTAGATGGCTGACCAGTTTGGCGGACCCTTCGGTTCCGAGCGCCCGATTCCGCCGAGGCCGAGCGTGCCGCCCGCACGGGAGGCCGACACCGCGCGCTTTCCCGCCGCGGCCGGACCGCGGCCGGAGGACCAGCCCACCGCCGGTTACCCGTCACCAACCGCCACCCAGCAGTTCCCCGGCGCCGCCGGGGGTCACCACGGTACCTTCGGCCCTCAGCCGGCGCCCCACGCAACGCCTCGGAAGAAGGACCGGAAGCGCATCGGAGTTCCGACCTTCGTGGCGGGCGTGCTTGCGGCCGGCCTGATCGGCGGCGGAGTCGCGGCAGCCGCCGATGGAGTCTTCGACGGAGGAAATCCGGCGGCCGGCGTCACTGGAGAACGCGGCGGATCGGTGGTTGTTAACAACGCCGACAGCGTCACCGAGATCACCGGCGCAGCAGTGAAGGCTTCCCCCAGCGTGGTGACGATCGCCGTGAGTGGAAACGGATCCGGCGGATCGGGCTCGGGCATCATCATCGACCAAGAGGGCCACATCCTGACCAACACGCATGTCGTGACTCTGGGTGGCCAGGTTTCCGATCCCGAGGTGGAGGTGAAAACCAATGACGGTCGGGTGTTCAAGGCAGAGGTCGTAGGAACCGACCCCCTCTCGGATCTCGCCGTCATCAAGATCAATGCGCCCGACCTGACGCCCGCAACCCTGGCCAACTCGGACGAACTGAACGTGGGCGACACGGCGATCGCCATCGGCGCCCCGCTCGGCCTGAGCGGGACCGTGACCGACGGAATCATCTCAACGCTCAACCGCACGATCAGCGTTGCGTCATCGGCGGTGCCCAAAGGCCAGTCCGACACCCCCGAAGGGGATCCGGGCGACGGGTTCAACTTCCTGCCGCCTGACGGCTCGCGGAACCAGCAGCCGCAGTCGCAGGGCTCGATCTACCTCAACGTGATCCAGACCGACGCCGCGATCAACCAGGGCAACTCCGGGGGTGCCCTCGTCGACTCGCAGGGCCGCATCATCGGCGTGAACGTGGCCATCGCCTCAAGCGGATCCGGTGAGAGCGCGGGCAACATCGGCGTCGGCTTCTCGATTCCGATCAACTATGCGCACCGCGTGGCTGAGGAACTCATCGCGGACGGCAAGGCAAGCCACGGCTTCCTCGGCGTGAGCGTCCAGGGAGCCGCCGCCGGCACGTCCTCAACCTTTACCGTCGGCGCGAAGGTGGCAACGATCGAGCCGGATTCGCCGGCAGCCGCGGCGAAAATCCAGGAGGGCGACGTCATCACAAAGGTGGGCGAATTCCCCATCGGCGATCCGCAGGCGCTCACGGCGGCCGTGCGGATGCAGGAGGTCGGCAAGAGCGTCCCGGTCGAGGTGCAGCGCGACGGCGAGACCCTCACCATTCCGGTCACCCTCGCCGAGGCGCCCGCAGCCTGAGCACCGCGGCCGGCGGCCGGGACCGCCCGGCCGCCGGCGCACCGGCGTGCCCGGGCGCCAGTATGGTTAGCTATGTTGCGGGTTGAATTGCCGCATCCGATCAGAAAGGGACCCATGGACGAGGCCCAGGCCGCTGGAGTTGACGCTGCGGGACTGAACATCGCCGTCCTGGTCAAACATGTGCCCGACGCACAGTTCGACCGGCACATCGGCGGCGAGCACAACACCACCCAGCGCTCCGAAAGCATCCTCTCGGAACTCGACGAGTATGCACTCGAGGCTGCGCTGCAGCTCGTTGAGAAGGATCAGGGCGGAGCCGGCAACCACCGGATCACGGCCGTCACAATGGGCCCGGCAGCGGCGGTGGCCGCTGTCAAGAAAGCCCTGCAGATCGGCGCCCAGGAGGGCGTGCACCTCGCCGACGAAGCCCTCGCAGGCTCCGACGCAGCGGCGACGTCACTGGCCCTTGCCGCCCTGCTGCGCCACCTCGGCGGCTTCGACCTGGTGATCACCGGGATGGCCTCCACCGACGGCGAGACGTCCCTGGTCCCGGCGCAGCTTGCCGAGCGCCTTGAGCTTCCGCAGGTCACCTTTGCCTCAGCCCTCGAGGTAGCCCGGGACGACTCCGGCTGGAGGCTCACCGCCCGCCGGGACGGCGATACCTACTCGGAGACCCTGGAATCGTCCCTTCCCGCACTCGTTTCGGTGACCGATCAAATCAATGAGCCCCGTTACCCGAACTTCAAGGGCATCATGGCGGCGAAGAAAAAGCCGATCCGCACCCTGGCCCTCGCCGACGTGGGGCTGACTCCGGACGATGTGGGCCTCGCCGGTTCGTGGACCGCCGTCCAGTCCGCCAGCCCGCGGCCACCGCGCACGCAGGGCATTGTGATCACGGACGAGGGCGACGCGGGCCTGCGGCTCGTTGACTTCCTCGCAGGGCAGAAGCTTCTCTAGGCCGGCTGCAGCCGACCCCAACATTTCCTTCAGGAGGCCGCACGATGGCTACGGTACTTGTATTCCTCGACGACCGCGGGGCGGTGCTCTCCAAGAGCGAGCGCGAACTGCTTTCGCTCGCCGCCTCCCTTGGGGAGCCCGCGGTGGCGATGCCCACCACGGCGGACCAGCCCTACCTTGACGGCGTCGGTTCCTACGGCGTCGCCCTCGCCTACGTGCCCGAGGACCCTGTGCTCGCGGACACCCTCGTGGCGGGCAAGGCCGCGTTCCTGGCCGAGGCAGCGCGGCAGTCAGGCGCCGGCGTGGTTTTGCTCGGCAATTCCTATGAGGCAAAGGAGATTGCGGCACGGGTGGGTATCCGGCTCAATTCCGGGGTCATCACCGATGTCGTCGACGTCGCCCCGGATCTCACAGCGACGAAGTCGGTGTTTGCCGGGTCCTACACGGTGCAGGCGAAGGTCACCACCGGGGTTCCCATCCTGACGGTGAAACCCAACACCTTTGAGGCGGTCGAAGCCGGACTGCCCTCGTCCCCGAAGCTGGTCTCCGTCGCGGTGCAGCCGCCGGCGGCCGCAGCACGCATCACCGGGCGCGTCGAGAAGCCCGCCACCGGACGGCCCGACCTCGCCGAAGCCAGGGTTGTGGTTGCGGGCGGCCGTGGCGTGAACGGCGACTTCGGGCCCCTTGAGGAACTCGCCGACGTCCTCGGCGGAGCGGTTGGGGCATCGCGGGCCGCGACCGACGCCGGATGGATCGAACATTCAGCGCAGATCGGGCAGACCGGCAAGACGGTTTCGCCCCAGCTTTACATCTCCGCCGGCATTTCCGGCGCCGTTCAGCAGAAGGCGGGAATGCAGACCGCGAAGGTTATCGTCGCCGTCAACAAGGACGCCGATTCGCCGGTCTTCGAGATCGCCGACTTCGGGATCGTTGGAGACCTGTTCACGGTCCTGCCCCAGGCAACCGAGGAAATCCGGAAACGGAAGGGCTGACGTGGCCGTGTACAACCCGGCCTCCGGCGCCGTCCGGCGGGTCCTGTGCTTTGGTGCCCACCCGGACGATCTCGACTTCGGCGCCGCGGGAACCATCGCCGCCTGGACCGCGGCAGGGGTGGACGTGCGCTACTGCATCCTCACCGACGGCGACGCCGGCGGGTTCGCCGAAAAGGACCGCCCCGAGATCCTTGAGACACGGCGCGCCGAGCAGCGTGCTGCCGCAGGCCTGGTCGGCGTGACCTCGGTGACGTTCCTGGGGGAGCGGGACGGCTATCTGCAGCCCAGCGAGCCCGTGGTGAGGGCGATCGTCGCCCTCATCCGCGAAGTCCAGCCGGACGTCGTCCTGTCAATGCACCCGGAACGGAACTGGGACCGGATCCAGAAAAGCCACCCCGACCACCTCGCGTGCGGGGAGGCCGTAACCCGGGCCGTGTATCCGGCTGCGGAGAACCCTTTTGCGTTCCCCGACCTGGCGGCGGCGGGCCTGCAGGCATTCCGGGTGCCGTGGCTTTGGTTCTATGGCGGCCCGGACGCCCTGGAGAACACCTTCGTCGACATCACCGACCATGTTGAGCAGAAGCTTGCGGCAATCCGGGTCCATGCCAGCCAGCACCCGGACCCGGAGCGGATGGACGCAGCGGTGCGCCAGATCCTCCAAAGCTACGGGGCACGGGGCGGGCTGCCCGCCGGACGCAGCGCAGAGGTGTTCCACGCAGTGGCGGTCAATACCGAGCAGACGATCGCCGGGTTCTAGCCACCGGGTTCAGCCGTTCCGGATCCGCCGGCCCCTCCCGGGCCGCTCAGGTCTGGAAGGGGATCTCCGCAACGGCGGGCAGGGTCGGTGCAGCGGAGCCGCCGGCCGGCTCAACCGTAATCGCCAGGGCGCGGTCGGTGACGATTCCCTCGACCTCGGTGATCTTCGTTCCCGAGACATCCTCGGCGGTCATCGTTCCAACCGAGACGGGCGCGGAACCGTCGGCGGGCAGGCGCCACATCTGGTAGACCGATCCCTCGGGGGGCGCCGGTACTCCCTTCAGCGTCACCACTGCCGCGTTCTCCTCCCGCGACACCGCCAGCCCGGCAGTGCCGCCTGCGGGGATGATGAACTCATCCTGGCGCACGTCGGAGGCTGAAAGCACCTCGTCCTGCACGGAGGGCTGGTCAAGGTTCTGGGCCACCGTCACGCCGCCAACGGCTACGACGGCGGCCGCGGCGGCCGCGAGGAGCCAGCGGGCTCCGGGCAGCCGGCGGCGTCGCCGCTGGGCGAGTTCGTCGACGGGCGGCGCCGGTGTGGCGCCGGTTCCCACAGGGGGCTCTTGGCCTGTGCCTTGGGGCCCGGGAAGCTGGTCAAGGATCCGGTCGAGCAGGCCCGCAGGGGGCTCTTCCTCCTGGAGCGCATAGGCCTGGGTGATCGCCTCGCGGCCGGACCGCACGCTTTCCTCGAACGAACGCCGGAGCGCGGGATCGGAATCCGCGAGGAACGCTTCAATCGACCGGCGTTCCTCATCGGTGACGGCGTCGAGGGCGTACAGTTCCGCCCACTCGAGCACGTTGCCCCGCTCAAGATCCTTGTGGAGATCATCGGCGAATTGTTTGTTCATATCCTTGTCCTGCACCTTAGCTCACTCCCAGGCATGCCTTGAGCCGGAGTAATCCGTCGCGGATCCTCGACTTGATGGTGGGCACGGCAACGCCGAGCTTCTCTGCGACTTCCCGGTATGTGAGCCCGCCGTAATAGGCGAGCTTCACCGATTCCCGCTGGGTTTCGGTGAGGGATTCAAGACACCTGACCACGGTCTCGGCTTCGAGCCGCTGGGTCACTGTGTCGACCACGTCATCGTGGTCGGGGGTCTGCATTGCCGCGCCGTACCGGGCCTCGCGGTCCGTGGAGCTCTGCTCGGAGCGGACCTTGTCCACGGCCCGGCGGTGGGCGAGGGTCATAAGCCAGGCCATGGGGCTGCCGACGGCGGGATCGAACCGGCCGGCGCTGTTCCACACCTGAAGGTAGACCTCCTGGGTAGCGTCTTCACTGAGGTCGGGGTCGATGAGCACGCGCCGAGCCAGGCCATAGACCCGCCGGGAGGTCTGCTCATAGAAGGCAGCGAACGCGCCGGTGTCCTGCTGCGCGATGCGTTGGAGGAGTTCCGTCAGGGTGGGCTCGGCGGTGGACGCCTCGTCGAGTCCCCTCGCTGCGCGCCCCCCGGGGCCGGTCCGGCTTACTCGTGGCGTGTCCATAGAGTCCAAGCATAAAGCGCGATTGCCGGGAGCCGGTACAAAACGGCTGTATGCGCATGGCGCACTGCGCACACGATGCACTAGTTGACTCACTCCATCACCCACCCTGCTCAAAGTGCTCCGGAATTCCGATTCAGATACGCCGTCCGCGCTTCTGCGGTGGGATCGCTTCCCCGCCGAATTGCAGCGGGCGTTGCTGACATAAGGCATTCGGAGTGCCGGGGGTGGCGGATGGGGCCGGCCCCTGCCGATCCTTACTCCGCGGTGCGGGCGACGGCCACGAGGGAATCGGCCTGGAGCACGAAGTTCTCCCCGAGGCTCTCCAGGAGGCGGATGCGCACCCGCTCCAGGGCCTGCGGTTCCTGGGGAAGCACAGTGCGGTAGCCGCTGCCCAGGGCAAGGGACCACGCCATGGCCGGCTCAAGCGGTACGGACAGCGGGACCCGCTGCACCATCGTGTCGCTGAAGCCGTGCCCGGTGAGCCATGCGCCAAGCTTTTCCTCGGACGCCAGCCGCTGCCAGTTCGCCGCGAACGCCGGGAGTTCATGGCGGGACGGGTCCTCCTGCTCGGCCGCGCATGCCTCAAGGAGATGTTCCTCGAACTCGCTGACGGTTCCCTCGTCCCAGGTGCTCATGGCGAACCGGCCTCCCGGCCGGAGCAGCGACGCGATGCGCGACGTCGTCGCTGCCATGTCGGCAACGAGGAAGAGCCCGTAGCAGCACAGGACGGCGTCGTAGGGGACGTCGGTGCGCCAGTCGGAGGGGTCGGCGACAGTGAACCGAACGTTGTGAAGGTTCATTGCCTCGGCCTTCCCCCGCGCGAGTTCAAGCATCGCCGATGACGGGTCGACGGCGTCGATGAACCCGTCCGGTCCCGCCAGCTGCGACGCGGGGATGGTGCCCGCGCCGGTCCCTGCCCAGGCGTCAAGAATCCGCTCGCCGAGCAGCACGTCGGCCGCCGCCACAACGGCGTTGCCGATGGGATTCCACAGGGCGGGGGCGAGCTGCTCGAAATCCTCGGCGCCCTGGTCAGGTGCGGCCGATGCATGGCGGGGGGTCATTTTCTGGCTCCTAGATCGGTCAGCGGACGGCGCCGGCGAAGTCGTGCTGGCGCCAGGCCTCATAGAGGGCGATTGATGCGGTGTTGGCCAGGTTGAGCGAACGCCGCGAGGCGAGCATCGGCACGCGCACCCTCGCGGTGACGTGGGGGTCGTGCTTGACCTCTTCGGCCAGGCCCACCGACTCCGGGCCGAACAGGAGCACATCGGAGGCCCGGTACTGGATGTCGGTGTAGGAGACCTCGCCCTCGGAGGTGAAGGCGAAAACGCGCTCCGGCTGCAGCGCGGCCCACGCGCTCTCCAGGTCGCGGTGCACGTGAAGCACGGTGAGGTCGTGGTAGTCCAGGCCCGCCCGGCGCAGTTTCGAATCTTCGAGGCTGAAGCCAAGAGGCTCTACGAGGTGCAGTTCCGCACCGGCGACGGCGGCAAGGCGGATTGCGTTGCCGGTATTGCCCGGAATTTCGGGGGAATGGAAGAGGATACGGAACACCGGTCCATCCTAGCCCGCGGCCGCACCGATCAGCCGTCCCAGGACGGGAAGCTGCACCACGTAGGGCTGTGGCCCGGAAGCGAGGAACGCCCTGAGCGACCGGACCGCTGTTCCGGCGTTGACCACCTGCACCATGGAGGTCGCAGAGCGGTCGAACCCGGGCGGAACGTCGATCACCGGGTCGAAGGGATTGTCCGGTGCTCCGTGGATCACGATCCAGCCGCTGACATTGCATTCAGGGAACAGTTCCTGCACCGCGCCGACCATCCCCTGGATCCGCAGTCCGGGCACCTGGCGCCCTTGGTGGCGAAGGGTGCGGCCATCCCAGTTGAAGTTGCCGGGCGAGGCGGTGAACGAGTCGATCACAGCCATCCGGTACCCGGCGAGCAGAGCGTGCCCGGCGGCGGCGCCGGAGCTCTTGCCGAATTCAAGGCCGTTCACCAGCCGTGCCGCAGGGAACGAGGGGAGGAGGGCGGCCTCGATCAGCCCGGCCGTCCGCGCTTCACCGTCAAGCCGGGAGCGGGTGCCTGCTCCGAGCCTCGCGAACAGTCCGGGCTGGCGCGGCGATCCGTGGGATTGCTTGCCGGCCAGGAGCAACGGAACCACGGGCGGCCGACCCGGTGAAAAGGGCGGAACGTATTCGGGCGGGCGCTGGTAGGCGTCGTTGCTTCCCGCCGGGGCGGGCCCTGCTGGGCTTCCCGCACCCGGTGCGCCGCCGTCGGCGCCGAACCGCCTCGGGGTCTCCTGGCCGGTTCCCTTGTCGTAGCGTTGGCGCCTGACCGGGTCATTGAGCGTCTCGTAGGCGACGGCGACCGAATGGAACAGTTCGGCGTTTCCGCCGAGGTCGGGATGGGCCCTGCGCGCCGCACGGCGGTAGGCGTCCTTCACCTGTTTGGCGGTGGCTCCGGGGGCAAGGCCCAAAATGTCGTAGTAGGACCGCTCCGACGGTTCAGGCATCTCACGCCTTCCTTTGTGCTGGTTCCTGCGCCGGGGCTTGCCTGCGGGGGAACGGGCACCGCGGGCTGGCTCAATGAACGGGTTGTCTCTGCTGTCTCACTTAACGGTTCACCCAGCGGTTCATTCCGGCCGGAGTGCTCCTGCCTGACCTTAAGCCGCCGAAGGGCGCTGCGCCAAACACCCGAGAGGCCACCCGGAACCCGAACGTGCGGGCCTCCTCACCCCGCCCGCACATACCGCGCAAAAAGGGCCGAGTCCTCGTGCAGCAGCGACGCGAGCGTAAGGGCCTGGGCCGGTCCCGTCCTTCCTCCCATTGAGATCCGCGGGTCCTCACCGCCGACCAGCAGCGGGCTGACCGAAAGGCAGAGCTCGTCCACCGCCTGCGCGGCCGTGAAGGAACCAAGGACCGACGGGCCCCCCTCACACAGAACCCGCATGAGGCTGCGCTCACCCAGGGCGCTGACAAGCCGTGCAACCTCGAGCGTCTCGGTGCCGCAGTCCACCACCTCCGCCACGGCCTCCAGGGCCCGCCGCCGCAGCGGGTCGGCCGCCTCGCAGGTCAGGATCAGCGGTCGGACGGGCGGTGCCGCAAAGAACCTTCCCACGGGGTCAAGGTCGAGGGAGCCGGAGATCACGGCGACCGAGGGGTGCGGGGCGAGGCCTCGATGCCCGCGGCGGGCGCGGGCGTCGTCGCCGACGAGGTTTCCCGCGTACCCCTCGGACCTCACGGTTCCCGCTCCGACCAGGATGACGTCGGCGAGTTCGCGCAGGAGCGCGAAGATGCGGCGGTCACCGGCATTCCCCAGGCCCGCGGTAAGCCCGCCGGCGGTTGCGGCACCATCGGCGGCGGCAATGAAGTTGAACCGGATCACAGGCCCGGGCGCGTCGGGGTAGGCGTAAAGCCGCTGGAGGTCCGCCTCGGTGAGGGGGCCGGGACTGTGCGGAACGAAGGCCTCCATCAGTGCGCCGCCGGCCCGTTGTGTTCGCCCATGTTGTGGCGGAGGTACGCCGGCTGCCTCCAGCCGAGGACGGCCTCGGTGAGCTGGATGGCCGAGCGTGCTGCCGCAACGTTGTGCATGCGGACCACCCGTGCGCCGCCGAGGATGCAGATGACCGCCGCGGCAAGGGAGCCCTCAACCCGTGATTGCTTTGGAAGGTCGAGGGTCTCCCCGATGAAGTCCTTGTTGGATACGGCCGCAAGTGTGGGATAGCCGAGTCCTGCGATCTCGGAAAAGCGGCGGGTGATCTCCAGGGAATGGAGGGTGTTCTTGTTGAGGTCGTGTCCCGGGTCGATCAGGATGCGGTCCTCGGCAACCCCGAGCGTTACCGCCTGGTCCACCTTCCGCAGCAGGAAGTCGACGACGTCGGCGATGACGTCCTCATAGTGCGGCCGCGGATACGCCGTGCGCGGCTGGGCGAGACTGTGGGTGATGACCAGGTGCGCCCCGTGTTCGGCCACCACCGCGGCGAGATCGGGATCCCGCAGCCCGGTCGTGTCGTTGACCACGTTCGCCCCCGCCTCAAGGGCTGCGGCTGCGACCGACGGGTGGAACGTGTCGGCGGAGATGACCACGTCCGAGACGGCCCTGACCGCCGCGATCACCGGAACGATGCGCGCGGCCTCCTCGGCGGCCGGAACGGGAGTGCCGGGGGCGAACGGAACGCCCCCGATGTCGATCCAGTCCGCTCCGTCCTCGACGGCCCTGAGGGAGGCACTGACCGCCGCGGAAAGCCCGAAGGTCTCACCCCCGTCGTAGAACGAGTCGGGGGTGCGGTTGATGATCGCCATGAGCGCGACCCGCCGGCTGAAGTCGAACGCCTTCGACCCGAACACCTGTACCGGGTGTCGAAAGCGCGGCAGGAACATCGCGGGCGGGGGAGGAGCCACGGCTTGACTGTCCACCCGCTATTTCTACCAGAGCCGGCCCGGTGCGGGGCTGGAAAACGCCCTGCGGCGCCGGACGGGCAAGACGGGCGGCCCGCGAATCGGCGCATCGGCGGCGCGCCGGTAGAATCGAGGGATGCCCGTGTATTTGGACCACGCGGCGACCACGCCAATATCGGCGCCAGCGCTCGCCGCACTCACCTCCGAACTCAGCCGCAGCGGAAACCCCTCCTCGCTGCACGGCTCCGGCCGGCGTGCCCGGCGCAGCGTCGAAGACTCGCGCGAAACACTCGCCCGGGCGGCCGGCGCCCACCCCTCCGAGGTGATTTTCACCTCTGGTGGCACCGAAGCGGACAACCTCGCGGTCAAGGGCCTGTACTGGGCGCGCCGGAGCGAGGACGCCCGGCGGGTGCGCATTCTCGCCTCGCCGGTCGAACACCATGCCGTGCTCGACGCCGTCGAATGGCTCGAGCGCCACGAAGGGGCCCGCGTCACCTGGCTGCCGGTCGACGCCCAGGGCGTCCTCTCTGTCGACGCCCTGCGCGCGGAACTGGCCGCGGACCCCGGCTCGGTGTCGCTTGTGACGGTCATGTGGGCCAACAACGAGGTGGGTACGGTCCAGAGAATCGCGGAAATCACCAGGGCCGCGGCCGACTTCCAGGTGCCGGTCCATTCCGACGCCGTCCAAGCCTTCGGGTCGCTTCCCATCTCCTTCGCCGAGTCGGGCCTGGCCACAATGGCTGTGAGTGGCCACAAGATCGGCGGGCCGGTGGGCATCGGCGCGCTGTTCGTTGGCCGCGCGGTGAAACTCACGCCGATTCAGCACGGCGGCGGGCAGGAGCGCGACATCCGCTCCGGAACCCTCGACGCCCCGGGAGCCGCTGCGTTCGCCGCCGCCGCCGAGGACGCGGTGCGGCACCTGCCCGAGGAAGCCGAGCGCATCGGCGCACTGCGCGACCTCCTCATTGACGGCGTCCGCACGGCGGTTCCCGGCGCCGTGCTGCGCGGGGTCCCCCCGGAGGCGGGGGAGGGGCTTCGGCTCGCCGGCAACGCCCACTTCACCTTTCCCGGGTGCGAGGGCGATTCCCTGTTGTTCCTGCTGGACCTCGCGGGCGTTGAGTCCTCGACGGGCTCGGCCTGCACAGCCGGTGTGCCGCGACCCTCCCACGTGCTCCTGGCCATGGGCCTGACCGAAGACGAAGCGCGGGGCGCCCAACGCTTCACCCTGGGGCACACATCAACGCGCGAGGACGTCCAGGCGCTCCTGGCCGCCCTTCCCGAAGCTTACGAACGCGCCCGCAAGGCAGGAATGGCGGGCCATGCATCATCCATCCAGACAGCAGGAACAGGTTTTTCATCATGAAGGTACTTGCAGCAATGAGCGGCGGCGTTGACTCGGCCGT
Organism: Arthrobacter sp. TJ-217; assembly: GCF_058269255.1. Lineage (NCBI taxonomy): Bacteria > Bacillati > Actinomycetota > Actinomycetes > Micrococcales > Micrococcaceae > Arthrobacter > Arthrobacter sp. TJ-217. Next base: position 55,699 of record NZ_JBZCNJ010000008.1, on the reverse strand, counting down.
TGCCGCGGCCCGTGCGGTCGACGCCGGCCACGACGTCGTCGGCGTCCACCTCGCACTTTCGCGCATGCCGGGCACCCTCCGCACCGGCAGCCGCGGCTGCTGCACCATCGAGGACTCCCGGGATGCCTGGCGGGCCTGCGACATCCTCGGGATTCCCTACTACGTGTGGGACTTCTCGGAACGCTTCAAGGAAGACGTCGTCGACGACTTCATCGCCGAGTACGCGGCGGGGCGCACGCCGAACCCCTGCATGCGGTGCAACGAGCGGATCAAGTTCGCCGCCCTGCTTGAGAAGGCGATAGCGCTCGGCTTCGACGCCGTGTGCACCGGCCACTACGCCAAGGTCATCGAGGACGCCGACGGCAACCCGGAGCTTCACCGTGCCGCTGACTGGGCGAAGGACCAGTCCTACGTGCTCGGCGTGCTCACCCACCAGCAGCTTAAGCATTCGATGTTCCCGCTGGCCGAGACTCCGTCGAAGGCCGAGGTGCGCGCCGAAGCCGAGCGCCGCGGGCTGTCCGTTGCCAACAAGCCCGACAGCCACGACATCTGCTTCATCCCCGACGGCGACACACGCGGCTGGCTTGAGGAGCGCATCGACCTCAGCGAGGGCGACATCCTCGACGTCGACGGCACCAAGATCGGCAGCCACCCGGGGGCGAACGCCTTCACCGTGGGTCAGCGCAAGGGCCTGAAGCTGGGCCGGCCGGCCGCCGACGGCAAGCCGCGCTTTGTCCTCGAGATCCGGCCCAAGGACAACACCGTCGTCGTCGGACCCGAGCAGATGCTCGCGATCGACGAAATGCGCGGCATCAAGGTCTCGTGGGCGGGCCTGCCGATCGGCGAGGTCGAAGCCGGCGAGGCATTCGAGTGCATGGCGCAGGTCCGCGCGCACGGCGACCCCGTCGCGGCCCGGGCCTGGGTCGAATCCGGCCAGGACGGCCGCCAGGAGCTTGTCGTGCGGCTGATCGAGCCGATGCGCGGCGTGGCGCCCGGCCAGACGGTTGTCCTCTACCAGGGCACCCGCGTGCTGGGTCAGGCGACGATCGACTCGGCGCGGTCGGCCCTGCGGCCCGAACTGGCAGCAGCGGGAAGCTGACGTGGAGGCTGCCGGGCCCGCAGCCCGGCGCCGACACGGTTCTTCGCTGGGAAATCCATCTGCTTAACTGAGGTTATGACCAAACAGCCCCGCGCCTTCAATCCCGAGGCAAGCTCGCTGGCGGGCGAGATCGAGCCGCATGTGATGACCGAACTGCTCGCCGTGCGCAGCAGCATCGACAACATTGATGCCGCGCTTGTCTATCTTCTTGCCGAGCGCTTCAAGGCCACTCAACGGGTGGGGCATCTCAAGGCCGAGCATCGGCTTCCCGCGGGGGATCCGGACCGGGAGGCGGCTCAGATCGCCCGGCTTCGCGCCCTCGCGGCCGAAGCGAACCTCGATCCGGCCTTCGCCGAGAAGTTCCTCAACTTCATCATCTCGGAGGTCATCCGGCACCACCAGGCCATCTCCGATACCCGCAACGCCCAGCCCGGCACGCGCAGCGAGGGCGGTCCAAGTGGCGCTTGACGCCGATGCGGCGCAGGTCACGGCAACTGCGTTGGGCGAGTGGCCGGGCACCGACCCGCTTGAGGCACACCGCAGTGTGCGCGGCGAACTCGGCGACCCGCACCTCCCGTTCCTTGCCTCGCTGCCGCACCGCGGCCCGGGAAGCGACCCTGTCGGGCGCACGCTCGGGGTCCTGGTCGAGCTTCCCTTCGACCTTCAGCCGCACGGGTGGCGGCTGACAGGCCGCCCGGGGAAGGATCAGCGAAGGGCCGAGTCCGCGCTGTCCTCCGACCTGAACGCCCTTGGCGATATCGCCGGCGCCGAGGAGTTTCCCGCCCGCCGGTTGAAGCTCCACCTCCGCGGCCCGCTGTCGGTCGCGGCGAATGTCCATCTTCACAATGGGGAGCGGGCCCTCCTCGACGCCGGGGCGCGGCGGGAGATCTACGCCTCGCTTGCGGCAGGAGCGGCAGCGCTGACAGCGCGCGCGGCGGCCGTCTCCCGCGGTGCGGCACTCGAGGTCCAGCTTGACGAGCCCGAAGCCAGGGAAGTGCTGGCCGGACGGATCCCCACAGCCAGCGGCTACCGCACGCTCCGCGCCCTTCCCCGCCAGGAAGCGACCGACGCGTGGACCCTCGTCGCCGACGCCGTGGCGGGGGCCGGGGCGTCACGCCTCAGCCTGTCACTGCCGGGGGGCGACGACGTGCTCGAAGCGGCGATCGCCAGCCCGGCCCAGGTGCTGGGGCTGCCCTTCACCACGGTGTCGGACCGGCAGTGGGAGGTGCTCGCGGCCGCCGTGGAGTCGGGCAGGGCGCTCCGCGCGGGCATCCTCGAGCCGGGGTCGGGCCTTCCCCAGGTCAGTGCCCTGGTCCGGAGGGTCCTTGACCCCTGGCAGCGGGTCGGGCTCTCGGTGGCTGCGCTCGCTGGCGTCAGTTTGGCTCCGGTTGAAGGTCTTGCGGCGCTGGCCCCCGGTGAGGCGCGGAAGGTCCTTGGGCGGCTGGTCCAGACTGCCGACGCACTCACCCAGGTGCTGACCGAGAACTAAGCCGACGGGACTAGACGCGGCCCTCCCACCGCAGCGGGCGGGCCTCGGGTGGCAGGACGCCGTCAAACGGGGCAAGGGCGTAATCGAAGCTGCCGGCATAAACGAGCAGGGTGCCCAGCTGCCGGTGCACAACGCGCGTGGAAATGCGGAAGCGGCCCGTGGAATCGTCCCAGTACTGCTCCATGTATGCCTTGGCGCCGACGGCGTCGGGAACGGGAAGCCTGATCCCGGCGAACACCCGGGTCCGCGAGGACACCATGCGCATGCGCCCGTCCGGGGTCACTGAGCACTCAAGCGCTGTCGCCATGCGGCGGCGGGACCCTACATAGTCGGTCAGCCGGCCGTCGTGGAGCGCCGTCGTATCTTCGAAGACCCGCAGCGCCTTTCGGAAGCGCAGCTCCCGGCGGGCCGTCAGGGCGGGCCGGCCGAACGGATCGGTGTGGGCGTAGTTGGCGATGGTGAACGGGACCTGGCCTTCGTATTCCGGAAAGAACGCGTTGTCGAGGGCGGTCAGCCGGAATGCAGGCCTTGTGAACCACGCCGGGGATCCCGCGACGTCGAACTCCCCGGTTCCCACGCCGTAGGTGCCGCTTCCCGTGTGGAGCCCGAAATACTCCCTCAGTTCCGGCTGAAGCCGCCCGAAATCCGAGCCGAGCACTTCCTGGTACACGGATTTCATCGCACCGGCTTCCACTGGGCCTCCCTCGTCGCGCTGGGCCTCATGTGTCGTCCGGCCAAGTCACTCGTTCAAGTCAACCACGGGCCGGCCCACCACGCCTCAGAGCCGCCCGGTCGCCTTGAGCCTGATGTAGGTGTCCGCCAGGCGCGGCGGCAGGTCAAGCGGATCCTCATCGACCACGTCGGCGCCGAGGGCCGTCAGGGCGGCCGTCATGGCTTCGCGGTCGAGCAGCGCCCGTTCCGCGGCGGCGGCCCGGTACGTTTCCGAGGCCGTTGAGCGCTGCGCGCGCATCTCGTTCAGCTGGGGGTCCCGGACCGAGGCAACAACCACGGCGTGCTGGGCCGTGAGGCCGGGAAGCACGGGAAGCAGGCCTTCCTCCGCGGCGCCGGAATCCAGGGAGGTGAGCAGCACGACGAGGGCGCGGTGGGGGGAGACGGCGCGGATCTGGGCAGGAAGGCGGGACCAGTCGGCTTCGATCAGTTCGGGTTCCAACGGGGCCATGGCCCGGACCAGGGAGTTCAGGAGGTTGTCCTTGGCCGCCGAACTCACCCTTGCCCGGACCCGACGGTCGAAGGCAAGGAAATCGACCTTGTCACCGCCGCGCTGGGCGAGCACCCCGAGCAGCAGCGCCGCCTCGATTCCGGTGTCAAGGCGCGGCTCGTCAGCGATGCGGGCGGCGGAGGTCCGGGAGGTGTCAAGGACGATGACGACCCTCCGGTCCCTCTCAGGGCGCCACGTGCGCACCACGGTGTCGCGGCGCCGGGCGCTGGCGCGCCAGTCGATGGAGCGCACGTCGTCGCCGCGCACGTAGTCGCGCAGCGAGTCGAACTCCGTGCCGGCTCCACGGATCTGCACGGCCGCGCGGCCGTCGAGTTCCCGCAGCCGGCGCAGCTTCGACCCGAGGTGCCGCTGGGAGTGGAACGGCGGGAGCACCCGCAGGCTGCCGGGAGCCGGAAGTGAAGCCTGCCGCGCCGCAAGCCCGAGCGGCCCGGCGCTGCGGATTGTCACGCCCGTCACCGCCAGCAGCCCGCGGCGTTCCGGACGGAGGGCGACCTCGAGGAGCCGGGCCTCCCCGGCCGGCACGGCGAGCCGCTGCTCGGGATTGACCGCTCGCGCGGAGGGCTGCCAGGCCTCCCTGATTGTCGCCCGCAGCCGCCGCCGGTTGTGGTTCGCCACGGTCAGGGAACTCGTGCAGGGTTCACCGAGGCGAACGCTCTCGGGAATCCTGCGCGAAACTCCCACCCGCCGGGGCGAAGCCGCAAGCATCAGGTCAACCCCGACCCCGGCGGCCAGCAGCGCGGACCAGACCAGCAGCGGCGTGATACCGGGAAACAGCACGATCGGAAGGACGCCAAGGAGCGCCAACAGCAGCAGGCGCCCGCTAAGAGCCATGTGCCAACCCGCCCCGCGGCGGACACGGCGAGCCGGTGGAGACGGTTCTCACCGCGGCACCGGAACCGTGGCGAGGATCCCGGCGAGCACCTCGTCCGCGCTCACCCCGTCCATGTGCGCCTCCGGACGCAGGGCGACCCGGTGGCGCAGGGCGGGAAGGGTCAGCGCCTTGACATCGTCCGGAGTGACGAACGCGCGTCCCGACAGCCAGGCCCAGGACCGTGACGTGGCGAGCAGCGCCGTCGCCCCGCGCGGCGAGACGCCGAGCTGGAAGGAAGGGGCCTCCCGCGTTGCCCGGACCAGGTCCACGATGTACGCGAGGACCTCCGGCGCGATCGACACTTCGCGCACCGCCGCGCGCGCCCGCTCAAGGTCCGCGGGGCCGGCGACCGCGCGGACACCGGCACCGGCGAGGTTCCGCGGATCGAACCCTTCGCTGTGCCGCCGGATCACTTCGATCTCGTCGTCGCGGCCGGGAAGCGGCAGGGTCAGCTTCAGGAGGAAGCGGTCAAGCTGGGCCTCGGGCAGGGGGTAGGTTCCCTCGTACTCCACCGGGTTCTGCGTCGCGGCGACGATGAAGGGATCGGGAAGGGCCCGGGAGACGCCGTCGACCGACACCTGGCGCTCCTCCATCGCCTCGAGCAGCGACGCCTGGGTTTTGGGCGGGGTCCGGTTGATCTCGTCGGCGAGCAGGATGTTGGTGAAAACGGGCCCTTCCCGGAAGGTGAACTCGGAGGTGCGCGACTCGTAGATCAGCGACCCGGTGACATCGCCGGGCATGAGGTCGGGCGTGAACTGCACGCGTTTGGTGTCAAGGCTCAGCGCCGCCGAAAGGGTGCGGATCAACAGGGTCTTCGCCACTCCCGGGACGCCTTCGAGGAGCACGTGCCCGTTGGAGAGCAGGGCGATCAGCAGGCCCGTCACCGCGGCGTCCTGGCCCACGATCGCTTTCCCCACCTCGTAGCGCACGGCCAGGAGCGCCCGCCGTGCCGGATCCGCTCCCTGGCCTGGTGCGGCGGCTCCGGCGCCGGTGCCGTTGGCTCCGACGGCACTGGGACCGTCGGTCCTGACCGCGGCGTGCGCGCCCGGACTGCGCCCCCACTCATACTGTTGATTCATTGGGAAATGATCTCCTTTTCCAGCTCGAGAAGTTCCTGCGACAACCGCACCAGTTCCCGGTTATTGGGAGGGGCGTAGCTTACAAGCATGCGTTCGAGGTCCCCGTGCGGGCGGCCCGTGGCACGTGAGGCGGCGCCGATGACCTCGGCGGGCGCGGCGGCGTGAGGCAGTCTCAGGCGGACGGCAATCCGGCTCAGGGAGGCCGCCCGCAGGGTTGCCGCGGCGTGCGCCACCGCCCGCGAGTCCTGGTAGAGGCGCGCCCGGCCCTCGGCGGTCTCCGCGGAGCGGACAAGCACGGGAAGCGGCTCGGCGGCGAGCGGCCCCATCCGCCGGCCGCGCCACACCATCGCCAGGAACGCGCATCCGAGCAGCCACAGCATTACGGTGTTCGTCCAGCCCGGAAGCAGGTTCAGCGGGTCGCTGGGCGTTCCTGTCACCGCGAGGTCCGCGGTGGTCGGCTGGTACCACACCAGCGTTGCGTCGCGGCCGAGGGCGCCGAGCGCAAGCGCCGCGTTGCCCTCCTCGGTGATGAGGCCGTTCGAGAGGATCTCGGGGTAGCCAAGGACCGCCGTCCGCCCGTCCTTCGATGCAACGTAGGAGGCACCGGTTCCTTCCGACAGGGTGGGCGCAGTGAAACATCCGGTGCCGCCGGTGTATGCCAGGCCGCCGGCGCTGATCGTGCCCGCCGCGGCGGCTTCCTCGACTGGGCAGTCCGCGGGTGCCGGCGCCGCACCGCCATCGACCGCGCCGGCCGGTTCCACTTCCGGCGCGAAGGAGCGCAGCTGAACCTCCGAGGGCGCGGCAAGCACCCTCCGCTGGGAAGCCGCGCTCAGGAGCCCGAGCTGATCCTCATTGAGCCAGCCGTTCGGGTCGTGGAGGAACAGGGTCGCGGGGCCCGCTCCAAGGGCATCCTCGGCTTCGGCAAGGGAGCCGGGAGCAACCACGCGGACGCCACGGTCCTGCAGCACCTGTGCCAGCGCTCGCGCTCCGGTGGGAGCGGCGTTGGCGGGGGAGAGCGGCGCGGGCGCGTCGGCGCGCGTGAGCAGGCCCAGGACCACCACACCGACCATCAGCAAGCCAAGGAAGATGACCGTGCGTGCGCCACGCAGCCGCAGCCGTACGGCCCTCGAAGTGCCGTCCCGGGCGCCGGCTTCCGGTCCAGGCCCGGGCGGCGCGGGGTCCGGGTTTTCCGCAGGCGCGAGCCCGGCCGGCGCAGCGGTGGCCGTCGGATCCTCGGGCGCCGCGTGCCGCGGGGTCACCGTGGGGCCGCCAATCCGGGGGTGGCCGAGCTACGCGCAGGCGAACTGGAAAGGAGGGAAGCATCAAGGGCAGCCGCCCGCGTGCAGTCGGCCTGGCCGGCGCGTGCGCCGCCGTAGACCACCTCGTTGAACCGCTCGGTGAGCCAGCCGATGTCGGCGGCGGCACCTGGGAACACGGCGCTGAGCTGGTCGGAGGCCTCGGTTGCCGTGCGTCCCGGCTGGCGGTCGAGGATGACCCGCTCCTCGGCTTCGCGGATCACGGCCCGCAGCCGCTCGGTGAGGGCCTCATTCCAGTTCTGGGCTGCAGCGGCCTCCGCCGCACGACGGCGGTGATCCGCCGCCGTCGAGATGTCCGACCCCATGAAGACCTGCCGGGCGGCGCGGGCGGACGGCGAAATGCGCCGCCCAACGAGTACGGCGGTGATTGCGACAACGAGGAAAATCCCGCCCGCGAGCAGGACGGTGCCCAGCCCGGCGTCGAGGGAGCGCACCTCGGAGAGCGTCCCGAGGAACCAGTCGATGACCGACTGGAAGGCCTGATCCAGAAGGGAGGGCTGCGCCTCCTGATAGGCGGGCTTCGCCAGCTCGCCCTCCAGCAGCCGCCGAGCCTCGTCCCTGCCCGGTCCGGCAGTGGACATCGTGACCGCGTGCGGCGCATGGATCGGCGCAGGGATCATTGCGCCGCACCGCCACGCGGACAGCGGGATCCGTTTTCAGGAAGGTTCATGCGGGGTTGCCCCAGCCGCGCCGACCCTCAGGCGCGGCCGCGCCAAACTGCCCGGTGCCGCCGGCGGGGAAGCCGGGCACCCCGTCCACCGAACGCTCGTGTTCCTTCATGAGCACGACGTCGAAGCCTTCCCTGCGGATGCGCAGGTCAATGTACAGCAGCGCCGTCACACCCGCCTGGAAGGCGTAGCCGATCGCGGCAAAGAACGATGTGATGCCCTGGGTGATCAGCAGCACCGGAAGGGAGTCGAGGGCATTCATCGTGGACGCCGCCGGGGCGTCGGAAAAGCTGAAGAGCGCCGTGACGAGGAAGGACACGGGGGTGGCAATCACGGTGGAGATGATCGACACCATGATGCTGGTGAGGATCAGGATGCCGAATGTCCGCCACCAGTTGCCGCGGGTCAGGCTCCACGAGCGCCGGAACGAGTGGAGCGGGCCGGTCCCCTCGAGCATGAGCGCGGCGGGCGCGACCACGAGCTTGATGCTGACCCAGACGGCACCTGCGGCGAGAGCAAGGGCCAGCGGAATGATGATGTAGAGCGAATAGAGTTCCATTGCCGCGGCGGCGGCGACGGCGATGAGGACGACCACGCCGACAACAAGGGCCGAGGCGATGGTGCCGATCACTCCGAGCAGCAGCAGCGGCAGCAGCCGCCGTGCTGAAAGCCGCCACAGCTGGCCGAACCCGGTCCGCTGGTTGAGCACGGCGCGGGCCACCGGAATGACAAGCACGCCCTGCAGGATGAGCAGGGCCCCTCCCGACACAACCGAGATGACCGTGGTGAAGGAGGCGAGTGAGGCAAGGAGGCCGCCGAGCTGCTCCGGGGAAGCCGTTTCAGGGTTGATCTGGTCAAGGCTGGTGATCAGGCCAGTCGACATCAGCACCGTGACCACGGCGACGAACGACTGGAAAAGGATCGCCGTTCCAAAGGTGGAAAGGGGGTTCCGGCGGCACGCCTGGAAGGCGCCGTCGAGGATCTCACCGAGGCCGAGGGGCCGCAGTGGAATAACGCCCGGCTTCGGCGGAGCCACGTACCCCGACTGCTGCGGCGGGCCCGGCTGCAGCCCGCCCCACCGGCTTGCCCCGCTGCCCCAGGACTCGCCCCAGGGGGTGCCGGCCGGCCGGGGGCCCGGCCCGGCCGGAACGCCCGGTGCCGGCCACCCCGCGGCGGGCCCGGGTGCGGCCGGCGGCTGGCCTCCGGGAGGGTGCCAGGAAGTGTCGTCCGGACGCCTGTCCTGCGGATCGTTGCTCATGCTGTCCTTCGGGAAACAAGCGCGGCCATGGGTTGTTATCTTGAACTATAATTACCAGCACGTCGAACGTGCAGCGCCGCGGCAGGCCGAATGGGCCCGAAGCGGTTTTCCTCCTTCTGCAGGGCAGCAGCCCCGCAGCGCTTCCGCGGCGCGCGGAAACGCCGCCAGTGGGACATTGGAGGCTCAATGGGACACTATGGACCTATGAAGGCACGCATTCTGGTAATCGATGACGACGAGGCACTGTCCGAAATGATCGGCATCGTGCTGCGCAATGACGGTTTCGACCCGGTGTTCTGCGCCGACGGCGCGGCGGCACTCGCGGTATTCAAATCGACGCAGCCCGACCTCGTCCTCCTCGACCTCATGCTGCCGGGGCTCGACGGCATCGAAGTCTGCCGCCAGATCCGCGCGGAATCCGACCTTCCGATCGTCATGCTGACCGCCAAGTCCGACACCTCCGACGTGGTGCGCGGCCTCGAATCCGGTGCCGACGACTACGTGCCCAAACCGTTCAAACCCGCCGAGCTGGTGGCCCGGGTGCGGGCGCGGCTGCGCCCCGGAGACACGAAGGCGCCGGAGACCCTGCGCATCGGCGACGTGAGCATCGACGTCGCCGGCCACTCCGTGACCCGCGGCAGTGACCGCGTCTCGTTGACCCCGCTCGAATTCGACCTGCTTGTTGCGCTCGCACGGAAGCCCTGGCAGGTCTTCACCCGCGAGCTGCTCCTTGAGCAGGTATGGGGATACCGCCACGCGGCGGACACACGGCTCGTGAACGTCCATGTGCAGCGCCTGCGTTCGAAGATCGAACGCGATCCCGAAGCACCCGAGATTGTCCTGACCGTCCGTGGTGTCGGGTACAAGGCAGGCCAAGGCTGAGTTGAAGACCGCCGCAGAGCGCGCCGCACGGCGTTCGGCGCAGACGGCGAAGGAACTGCTCAGGCGGTCCCGCCGTACCGCGCTGGACGTCGCGGCGCACTGGCGCCGTTCCCTGCAGTTCCGCACCGTGGTATCGACGGTGCTGCTGACCGCGCTCGCGTTCATCGTCGTCGGCGGCTTCCTGTCCAGCCAGATCGCGAATGCGCTGTACAAGGAGCGTTTCGGGCAGTTCCAGAGCGAAGCCAGCCGTGGCCTTTCGGACATCAAGGATGTCTTCCGCGACACAACGACCACCGACCGCGACTCGACCGACCGCCTGGCCAAGGACACGCTCCTGAGGCTCCAGGGACGCGGCGCCGACGCCCCCCGCCAGTGGCTGCTGACACCGCTCCCCGGGCAGCAGGGCTACTTCGTTCCCCCCCGGGCCAGCCACGACAACATGACCGAGTCGGCGCTGATCCCCCCGGACCTGAAGAACGCCATAACGAACGGCGAGGAGCAGTACTGGACGCCGATCCAGATTCCGGTTTCGGCAACCACGGGGGACCGGAACGTCCCGGGAGTGGCTTTCGGAACGAAGGTCACCCTGCCGCCGGACCGCACCGCCTACGCGCTGTACATCATCTACGACCTCTCCTCCATGCAGAAGACGTTGAGCTACATCCACATAGTGCTGTGGATCGCCGGATTCGCGCTGCTGGCCAGTGTCGGCGCCATCGCCTGGTTCGTGACCCGCAGCGTCGTGCGCCCAGTGGGCCACGCCGCCATGGTCTCCGAGAAGCTCGCGGCCGGTGAACTCCACGAGCGCATGGAGGTCAAGGGAGAGGACGAGGTGGCGCGGCTTGGCGCCTCGTTCAACCACATGGCCAACAGCCTCCAGGACCAGATCACCCAGCTCGCGCAGCTGTCCCAGATGCAGCAGCGCTTCGTCTCCGACGTGTCCCACGAACTGAGGACCCCTTTGACGACGGTACGTATGGCGGCCGAGGTGCTCCACGACGCGCGCGCGGAGTTCGACCCCGTCAATAAGCGGTCCGCGGAGATCCTCTACGACCAGGTGGAGCGTTTCCAGGCGCTCCTCGCGGACCTTCTCGAAATTTCCCGGTTCGACGCCGGCGCCGCGGTGCTCGAGCCCGAACCCACTGACATCTTCCAGGTGGTCAGGCACGTGATCGAGGGTGCCCAGCCCCTCGCCGACAGTTTCGGATCGGAACTGAAGATCATCTCCGACGAGACAACCTGCGTCGTCGACGCCGACCCGCGCAGGATCGGCCGCATCCTCCGCAACCTGGTGGTCAATGCCCTTGAACACGGCAGGGGCAAGGCGGTGCATATTTTCATCGGGTCGAGCCCCGATGCCGTGGCGGTGGCAGTGCGGGACTACGGGATCGGCATGACGCCCCTCCAGGCCTCCCGCGTCTTCGACCGCTTCTGGCGGGCGGATCCCGCCCGTGCCCGCACCACCGGCGGCAGCGGGCTTGGCCTGTCGATCGCAACCGAGGACGCGCGCCTCCACTCCGCGTGGCTCCAGGCCTGGGGCTCGCCCGGTGAAGGCTCGTGCTTCCGGCTGACCCTCCCCAAGCACCGCGACAGCGAACTCAAGGTCTCACCGCTGCCGCTGCCGCCGCGTGCAGTGGCAGAACTGCCGGCGTCATCCGGCTCTGCACCGGAGCCCGGGGACGGCCCGCCCGCGGATGCCGGGACGGTACCGGACGGGCAGCAGCAGGAACCGGAAAAGGAAAAAAGTGAGATTCAGTAGGCCGTTCTGGGCCGCACGCGCCGTTGCCGCACTTCTCGTTGTGCTCTTCGCTATTGCTGGCTGTTCGTCGATTCCCACGGGCGGCCCGGTGCAGACCCTCCCCGCCGCGGATGAGGAGCAGGATTCGACCTCGCAGGTCTTTTCCCCCGAGGGGCCGCGACAGAACGCCCCGCCAGAAGCCCTCCTCCAGGAATTCATCACCGCAGGAACGGGAGCCGCCGACGGCTATAAGGTGGCCCGCGAGTTCCTTACCCCGGCGCTTGCACGGACCTGGCAGCCGGAGGAGCGCATCGTGATCTTCGAGGCTGATCCGCGGATCGTCGAGCGTGAAGCCGAGGGGTCCCTGCAGATCCAGCTTGAGATCACCGGAATCATCGATTCCCAGGGCGTGCGGACCGATCCGCCGAACCCGACGACGGAGAGCATCCGTGCCGAGATGGTGAAACTCAACGGGCAGTGGCGGATCAGCGAGATTCCCAACGGCATAATGGTCACCGAAAGCAACGCCTCGTTGCTGGCCACCGCTCACAACCTCTACTTCTACAGCAGCAGCTACCGGTTCTGGGTGCCCGATGTGCGGTGGTTCGTCCGCCGTCCGGGCATTGCGGCGCGCATCGTGCAGACGATGCTCGCCGGCCCGGCGCCGTATCTCCAGGGTGCCGTGACAAGCGCTTTCCCGGAAGGTGTGACGCTGGCCCAGGAATCGGTGCCGATCCGATCCGGCGTCGCGTCCGTTGAGCTTTCGGCGTCGGTGCTCCAGGATGCGACGGACCTTCGGCTGCAGCAGATGGAGCAGCAGCTGAGGGCGAACCTGACGACCCTCAACGATGTCACCTCCGTCGAGATGACGGCCGGCCAGCCGATCGACCTTGGCGCACCCGACCCCGCGCTGGTCATCCCGGACTTAAGCCCGCCGGTGGGCAACGAGCAGGTGGTCATCGCCCAGAATGAGATCAAGGCCTACCGGGACCTCAGTGTGGCCCCCATCGACGGCCTTCCCTCGGTTGCCTCCTACAGGCCCCGGGACCCGGCTCGATCCGTCGAGGGAAGCAACTTCGCCTTCCTCAACGGGCGTGCCACGTCCCTGCTCGCGACAGCGCCGGGCAGCGAGGTGCGCACTGTCATTGAAGGTTCGGGCCTCACCGCCCCCAGCTTCGACCCCGAGAACTGGGTGTGGACCGCGCGGGCCGTGGACGGCGGGCCGACGGGCCGCGGGTCCGAAGTCATCGCCGTGCCCCCGGGCGGGGTTGCAGCCAACGCCGTTGTCGTTTCGGCCTCATGGTTAGCCGACCGGACGGTGAAGGACCTGCGGATCTCACGCGACGGCGCACGGGCCTTGTTCGTCGTCGAACAGGGAGGGGTGTCTCAGGTGCTGTTGGCGGGCATCACCCGCAGTGCGCAGGGCATTCCGCAAAGCTTCGGCGAGCCGCTCATGCTGAACGCCGGTGACAACATCGGAACGGCGAAGTGGGCAGGCGAAAGCACCATCGTCGCATCACCGGTCTCGTCGACGGCGGAGGTGCGCCCGGTCATCCTCCAGCTCAGCGGCGAGCTTGAAGAGATGAAGGGACTCAAGGGCATCGTTAACATCAGTGCGGGCAGCGATCCGGCTGAGGACTTCTACGTCCAGACCGACGAGGCGCTTTTCAACCGCGTGGGCCGGAGCTGGATCCGCAGCGTCGAGGGCGTGCGGGACCCGGCGTTCCCCGGCTGAACCGGGCACTTCTCCACATACCGCGCATTCCCGGCCTGCGCGCCGCCGCCACGGCCCACCCTCGAAGCATGGCATGGGAAACGGTGGCCGGGGCGGCAGACCACCTGCGGACGGTCCCCTGCATCAGGGAGTTCGGAGCAGCGCTGGCCGGTTTCTGGTCCCTGGTGCTTCCGACGTCCTGCGTGGGCTGTGGCCGGGCCGATGCTTCGATGTGCGCCCCGTGTGCCGAGGCTTTCCGCCGCGCCACCGTCCGCCCGTTCTTCGCCGAGGCGAACGCCCTGGCCCTTCCGGAACACCTTGATCTTCCCGGAGCCCCCGCCCTTCCCGGGAGCCCGGCCCGTTCCGAACCATTTACCCGGCCGGACGGAGGGCCCGGCGAGGGGGCCGAGTTCATCCCGCTGCCGGTCATCGCCGCGGGAAGCTATACGGGCGTCGTGGCCCGGACCGTCCTCGCCTACAAGAACCACAACCACACCGACGTCCAACGGCCGTTCGCCGCAGCCCTCGGCGGTGCGCTTCATCACGCGCGTTCCGCGCTCGGCCTCCCCGACGGTTCGCCGTTCTTCCTGGTCCCCGTGCCCGCCCGGGCCTCCTCGCGCCGGTGGCGAGGCTACGATCCGCTTGGCATGCTCGTCGCCGGGCTTTCCCGGCGCGGTGAGCTGCCCGCCGGCGCGATCGTGCTCAGGGCCGTGGTCTTCCGCCGCGGGACGGCCCCGGACCGGGCCGCTTTGGCCGGCGTCCTGGGAAGGGGGCGGTCCGGCGGGCAGAAAGGACTCGGCCGGCGTGCGCGGCGTACCAGCACCGCCGGAACGATGGCGGTTTCCCGGCGGCACGCGCGCAGCCTTGCCGGTTCTCCCTGCATCGTCGTCGACGACGTCCTGACGACCGGTTCCACGATCGCCGAAGTGGTGAGGGTGCTCCGTTCGAACGGTGCCCGTGTGGCAGGAGGGGTCATTGTGGCAGCAACACCGCCGCCTGGGGCAACGGATCGGCTGAAAGCGAATTTCGAAGAAATCGGTGTGGGGAGGGATGAATAAAGGGCCTCGGTGATCTACCGTGAAGTACGGGAACCAAGAGAAGGACCGGAACCCGTCGGCAGCGGTCTGGGGGCCGTATTGGGCCGCTGTTGTGTCACCTTAGCGATTTGGAGGGCACCATGGAATTTGTGATCAATGGCCGGAATCTTGCAGTATCCGACCGTTTCCGCGAGTACGCCGCAGAGAAGATCGACAAGATCGAGCAGCTCGGCGATAAGGTCCAACGGGTGGACGCCAAGATCACCAAAGAATCAAGCGCCCGCATGGCTGAGACCTCACTCACCGTCGAACTCACAGTGCTGTGCAAGGGGCCGGTGGTGCGGGCCGAGGCCAGTGCTGCCGACAAGTTCGCAGCGTTCGATCTCGCGTACAACAAACTCCTCGAGCGCCTGCGCAGGGCCCGCGACCGCAAGAAGGTCCACCACGGCCGGCACACCCCGGTTGCCGTCGGCATTGCCACTGCAGGACTTGAGCCAGTGAGCACCTCCCAGCCGATCTACGCCGAGCAGCCGGCCGACTCCGCCCCGGTCACCGAAGCGTCTTCGGCCGACGGATACGAATCTCCCGATGACATTCCCGCCGGCGACTCGCCGGTCCTCATCCGGCGCAAGGTATTCTCCGGAACCCCAATGAGCCTCGACGACGCTGTCGACAACATGGAACTGGTCGGCCACGACTTCTACCTCTTCGTCGATTCGGCAACCGGTGCGCCGTCCGTTGTGTACCGTCGGCAGGGCTGGACCTATGGCGTCATCACCCTCGATGCCAAGTGCGCTGAAGGAACGCAGGAGCCGCAGGAAGAACTGCTCGCCTACCGAGCGAAGGAAGCCACAGCTGCAACCGCATAGTACGGTGCCGGCGCGGCGGCGGATTTCCGCCGCCGCGGCCGGCGCTTCATCGAATCGTGCCCGGTGCACGCCGCACGCGCGGGGCGTGCAGCGCGGCGCCCGCCCATGACGACCCTTTCGCTTTCGCAGGCACGCCGGATCGCACTCGCAGCCCAGGGACTCGCACGGCCACGCCCCACGGGGCCGCCGTCGTCGCGCGCCCTGGCCCGGGTCCTCGGCCAGGTGCAGCTGCTGCAGATCGACTCGGTCAACGTCCTCTCACGGTCGCACTACCTTCCGATCTTTTCCCGGCTCGGCCCGTACGACACAGGGGTGCTCGACCGGTTCTCCGGAACCCACCCGCGGCGCCTTACCGAATACTGGGCCCACGAAGCCAGTTTCATCGACCCGGCCCTATTCCCCTACCTGCGCCCCTGGCAACGCCGAAGCTGGGTCAGCGCCGCCGGCATGGACCCGGACCTGCGTGCCTCCCTTGAGCAGAGGGTCCTCGAAGTGCTCGGCAGGAGCCGGCCGCTGACCTCGGCGCAGCTCCAGGAGCGGCTCGGCCACGAGGAGCTTCGGAACACCGATGGCTGGGGATGGCGCTGGAGTGCGGTGAAGCGGGTGCTCGAGGATCTTTTCGCCAGGGGCGAGATCAGCTCGGCCGGCAGGACGGCCCAGTTCGAGCGCAGGTACGCCCTCACCTCGAAGGTCATGCCGTCGGACGGGCTCGCCGCCGTCGACGTCGATGCGCGGGAGGCGCTGCTGATCCTTGCGGAGCGGGCCGCAGCGGCGCTCGGCGTGGGGTCGGTCCGGGATATCGCCGATTACTTCCGCACACCCGTCCGCGACACTGCGGCGGCCGTCGACATACTCGTCTCCCGCGGCGTGCTCAAGCCCGCCGAGGTGCGGGGCTGGAAGCGGCAGGCATACCTGCATGAGGCGGCGGTCCTTCCCCGCCAGGCCCTCGGGCGGGCACTGCTGAGCCCATTCGATTCAATGGTTTTCGAAAGGGCCCGCCTCGAAGCCCTCTTCCACTTCCACTACCGGATTGAGATCTACACCCCTCCCGCGGCGCGGCGCTACGGATACTACGTCCTGCCCTTCCTCGTGGGAGAGACGATGGCCGCCCGGGTCGACCTCAAAGCGGACCGCCTTACCGGGCGGCTCCTGGTGCGTGGAAGCCACGCCGAACCGGACGCGCCGTCGACAACGGCAGCGGAGCTCGCGCAGGAGCTGGTGAGCATGGCAGGATGGCTCGGGCTGCAGGAAGTCGTCGTTGAACCGGTCGGCGACCTTGCCGAACCGCTGGCTGCGGCAGTGCGCTGGAGCTGACCGCAGGGAACTAAATCGAGAGACCGAGCGTCTCTCCCGTAGACTGAACACGCCACGTTTGGGCAGCCTTAGATTGGGAGCGAATACCAGTGCCATCACTTCTTGAACGAGTTCTCCGCACCGGCGATAAGAAGACACTGAAGAAACTCCGGAACTACGCAGACGCGATCAACGTCCTCGAGGACGAATTCCGTGGGATGTCCGACGCCGAACTGCGCGGTGAGACCGACCGGCTGAAGAAGCGCCACGCCGACGGCGAATCCCTCGACGCGCTCCTGCCCGAGGCGTTCGCCGCGGTCCGCGAAGCCTCGAGCCGCACGCTCGGCCTGCGCCATTTCGACGTCCAGCTCATGGGCGGCGCAGCGCTCCACCTCGGCAACATCGCCGAGATGAAGACCGGCGAGGGCAAGACCCTCGTCGCCACAGCCCCCGCCTACCTGAACGCGCTGACCGGCAAGGGCGTCCACATCGTCACGGTCAACGACTACCTCGCCGAGTACCAGTCCGACCTCATGGGCAGGGTCTTCCGCTTCCTCGGAATGACGAGCGGCTGCATCCTCTCCAAGCAGGATCCCGCGGCCCGCCGCGAGCAGTACGCGGCGGACATCACCTACGGCACCAACAACGAATTCGGCTTCGACTACCTGCGCGACAACATGGCTTGGAGCGCCGCGGAGCTCGTCCAGCGCGGGCACAACTTCGCCATCGTCGATGAGGTCGACTCCATTCTCATTGACGAGGCCCGTACGCCGCTGATCATCTCCGGCCAGGCCTCAGGCGACGTGAACCGCTGGTACAACGAGTTCGCGAAGGTCGTCAAGAAGCTCCACGTCGACACCGACTACGAGGTCGATGAGAAGAAGCGCACCGTCGGCGTGCTCGAGGCAGGCATCGAGAAGGTCGAGGACTACCTTGGCATCTCCAACCTGTACGAGTCGGCGAACACCCCGCTGATCGGTTTCCTCAACAACGCCATCAAGGCCAAGGAACTGTTCAAGCGCGACAAGGACTACGTGGTCCTCAACGGCGAAGTCATGATCGTCGACGAGCACACCGGCCGCATCCTCGCCGGCCGCCGCTACAACGAGGGCATGCACCAGGCGATCGAGGCCAAGGAAGGCGTCGAGATCAAGGCCGAGAACCAGACCCTGGCCACGGTGACCCTTCAGAACTACTTCAGGCTCTATGACAAGCTCTCCGGCATGACCGGTACGGCCGAGACCGAGGCCGCCGAGTTCATGTCCACCTACAAGCTCGGCGTGGTGCCCATCCCCACCAACAAGGACATGGCCCGCAAGGACCTTTCGGACCTGATCTACAAGAACGAGGTGGCGAAGTTCGACGCCGTCGTCAAGGACATCGTCGAGCGCCACGAGGCGGGCCAGCCCGTCCTCGTCGGAACCACGAGCGTCGAGAAGAGCGAGTACCTCTCCAAGCAGCTGGCCAAGGCCGGAGTCCGCCATGAGGTCCTCAACGCCAAGAACCATGCGCGCGAAGCCGCGATCGTCGCCCAGGCCGGCCGCAAGGGCGCCGTCACCGTTGCAACGAACATGGCGGGCCGCGGCACCGACATCATGCTCGGCGGAAACGCCGAATTCAACGCCGTCGCCGAAATGGAGAAACGCGGGCTCGATCCGGCGGATAACCCCGAAGAGTACGAGGCACAGTGGCCCGCAGTCCTCGAGGCGGCAAAGAAGGCCGTTGAGGCGGAGCAGGAAGAGGTGCGCGAACTCGGCGGGCTGTACGTGCTGGGCACCGAGCGCCACGAATCACGCCGCATCGACAACCAGCTCCGCGGACGCTCCGGCCGCCAGGGGGACCCCGGGCGGTCGCGCTTCTACCTTTCGCTCACCGACGACCTGATGCGCCTTTTCAACTCCGGCGGCGCGGAGCGCATCATGAACAGTTCGACGATGCCCGATGACATCGCGCTTGAGTCGCGGCTTGTCTCAAAGGCAATCGAGAACGCCCAGGGCCAGGTCGAGGGCCGCAACGCCGAGCAGCGCAAGAACGTCCTGAAGTACGATGACGTCCTGAACCGCCAGCGCGAAGCCATCTACGGCGACCGCCGGCGCATCCTTGAGGGCGGAGACCTCAAGGAGAAGGTCGGTTACTTCCTTGAGGACGTCGTGACGGCAATGGTCGACGAAGCAACGTCGCAGGGCCACGGCGATGACTGGGACTACGAACTGCTGTGGACCAACCTGAAGACCCTTTATCCGATCACCCTGACCATCGACGAAGTGATCGAGGAGGCCGGAGGCAAGTCCAAGATCACCCGCGACTTCCTCCACGCTGAAATCCTTTCCGACGCCAAGCTCGCCTACCAGGCGCGCGAGGATGCCCTCGGCGAGCAGACGATGCGCGAGCTGGAGCGGCGCGTCGTCCTCTCGGTCATTGGGCGGAAGTGGCAGGAACACCTCTACGAGATGGATTACCTCAAGGAGGGCATCGGCCTGCGCGCCATGGCCCAGAGGGATCCCCTCGTCGAGTACCAGCGCGAAGGATTCGTCCTCTTCCAGGCCATGATGGAGGCCATCCGCGAGGAGACCATCGGCTACCTGTTCAACCTCGAGGTCGAGGTCGCGGCACCGGCGTCGACGGGACTGCCCGGCGTCCAGGACGCCCGCGGGCTTGTGCAGGGACCCACCGTCCGTGCGGCGGGCCTCGAAGCCCCGCGGCAGCCCGCGACGCTGAACTTCTCGGCACCGAATGCCCAGGGCGAGGCCGAAACCCACGTCGAGCGCCTCAAGACGGCCGTAGCCGAAACGAAGGCACGCACGGCAGGGCGCTCCAACGGCAAGCGCCCGAAGAAGTAGCTTCAGCCGATCTCCAGGGCGGTGATGCGCCAGGATCCGCGGCGCTCCTCCACCCGGAGCGCAACGGCCCGGGCCCTCGTGCAGTCGTGCACCACGAGGGCGGCCTCGAAGGCGGTGTCGGACACCCGGCACAGCCTCGCTGCCCGCACCGTCGCACCCCGGTTGCGCCGCTGCGCTGCGGGCGGGGCAAGCCGGTGTCCCTTCGGAGCCGCTGCTGCGGAACGCATGAGCGAAGCCCTGACCTCAAGCCGGTCGTAGCTGTCCTGGTCCAGCCAGCGCGACATCTGGTGGGCAGGGCGGGTACCTCCGAGCACCTCCACGGCGCCCTGGGCGACAGCGCAGGCAATGGCGCCCACCCGGGCCTCCACCCCGCCGGTTCGGCTCCCGTCACCCCCAGGCCCGCTCTGCCCGGCCTTGGCTCCAGCCGGGACTCCGGGGGACCGTGGGGAGCCTTCCGTGCCTCCATTCGGGGGCCGCGGAGCCGTCCGTGCGCCGGGACCCGCGCCCGGGGAATGGCTGCGGGAAGCGGTCAGTAAATCGACAGTGAGGGGAGCCGGGTCCGGCATGGTCTTGGCCTTTCATGTGAGGCGGCGAGCCCGGGGAGGGCTGAGGGCTGCAGGTCGAAGGGTTTCAGGTCACCGGTCACCGGGTGGTTTGAGGATCTCGCCGGGGGTCAGGAGTGACGGGTCAGGCCCGATCACCCGCGCGTTGGCGGAGTACCAGCGCGGCCATTCGAGGGCTATCTCCGCATCGGTGGCAAAGGGGCCAAGGTGCTCGGCGGCGATCGCCCAGAGGGTGTCCCCCTCCTCGACGACCACCGTGGGCTCGGCATGCGCCGTCGAGGGCCGGGGCGCCGGCTGACGACCAAGCAGGCCAGGCTGGCAGAAGGAGGGCAGCGGCTTCCACCGTGGCGTGACCTTCTGCTCCTCGGCGGGCGCACCGGAATGCGCGGGCGAATCGGAACGCGCCAGCACCGCCGCACCCCGTGCCGGGGAGAGCGCGGTGGTGGTGCCGCCGGCCGGTATGAACCCGCCGGCCGGCGCGGCGTCGGCGGTGATCGGTACCGCAACGAGGTGGGCGCCGAGCACGGCTGCGGCGAGGCGGCGCATGAACGCGGGGGACAGGCGCCGCGCCTGCGCGGCGGAGCGCGGATGCCCGAGACGGGTGAGGGCTTCCGCCGCTATGGCGAAGAGCAGTGCCGCAGACCAGCAGGCGAGGACCGCAAGTCCAGCGACCGAGACAGCAAGCCCAAGGCCGTCCTCTAGTTGAAAGCGTGTTGCGGCGGGGCCGTTGCGGAGAATGGCACGCCCGGCGCCCCACAGCAGCAGGCCCAGGAGGGCAAGTGCCGCGGCCGATACGGCATCCCTTGAAGCAATACTCACGGTGCCTCCCGTCAGAACGTTTGGCTTAATTTGATGCCGTTTGATGCGGTTTGTCTATACTTGTTTTTGATGGCTGCAGTTGACGGGGGCTTTCCGGAAACCTAGGGTCGGAAAATGCGGTGGAACGCGTTATTCGATGATCTTGAGGACCAGTTCGCTGCGGCACGCGCCGCCGAAGGAGAGGCGCTGGTCGGTGAGCTTCACCGGGCAGAGCAGTCCCAGGTCAGTCTGGCTGAAAGGCTCGCGGGCCAGCCGTCGAACATCCTCAATGTGCGGACCACTTTCGGGCAGGACTTCGCAGGCCAGCTCTCCCACGTCGGCTCCGAATGGCTCGTTCTCGAAGCGGGCGGGCAGTCGGTCCTGATTCCGTATGCCTCCGTGCAGACGATCGAGGGGCTTGGGCGCCACCCCGGGCCCGCGCTGCCGCGGGTGCAGGCCCGGCTCGGCCTCGGCTCGGTATTCCGCGCACTCGCCCGTGACCGCGCCCTGGTGACGCTCCACGCAGGGCACCAGGGCTGGGGATACACAGGGACCATCGACCGCGTCGGCAGGGATTTCCTTGAACTCGCCGTCGTTCCGGCGGGCGATCAGCGCCGCGCGGGAAACGTGGTCTCGGTCCTCGCGCTGCCGTTCGGAGCAGTCTCAGCGGTTCTCTCCGCGAACTGACCCCTGCCGGCCGGCCCTGGGCCGACGACAGGTCAAGCTGGGGATTGGGACGGCGGCGGAGAGTCGGAACAGCCCTAGGCGTTGTTGACGGCGCGCGGGTTGTCGCGGAGAGCGGAAGCCGATTTCTCGTAGGCCTTCGCGATGTAGTCCTCGAGGACCTTCGCCTCGACCCGCCACTGTCCGCGTCCGCCCACCTGGATCGCGGGCAGCTCGCCCGAGCGCACCAGGGCGTATGTCTGGGAGGAACTGATGTTCAGGACCTCACCAACATCCGCAAGAGTCAGGAACCGCTTTTCAGCCACAACAATTGCCCTTCCTTCCGCCGGATGCCCTGTCTTCCCCTAATGATGTCACCGATCAGCATCATGATGACATCGATGGGCCCCGAAGAATCAAGTTGTCCACAGAATGGGCTCATTTGGCTGGACGAGGTTTATTTTGCGGCACCGCTGCACAACAATGGCAGGGAGTCGGGCCCCGCCGTTCGAACATTCCCCAGCCAGGGCGGACCCGCAGGGGGAGTCGAATGAGCGTCGAAAGCCGACCCTCGACCGCGGTGCCGGCGCCACGGTTGCGGAAGCCGTCCTTGAAGGACCCCCGTCTGCTCATTGGCGTGCTCCTGGTCCTCGCCTCCACCGCCGGAGTCGTCGCCCTGATCGGGAGCCTCGACAAGACAACCGACGTCCTTGCGGCAAGAGGGGAGATCCCGGTGGGGGCGCCGCTCGGGCCGGATGACTTCTCGACCGTAGCTGTGCGCCTGGGCAGCCTTGAGGACGCCTACCTCCCCGCAGCGGCGGGCGTGCCCGAGGGCGCGGTTGCCACCCGGCTGGTGCGGGCGGGAGAGCTGGTGCCCGCGGAAGCGGTGGGCACCCCCGATGAACTCGACCGCAAACCGGTCGGCCTGACGGTCTCCGATCCATTGCCCACCGGCACGGCGGCCGGAGCGCGTGTGGACGTGTGGGTCGCGCTCCCGCTGGAGGGGCAGAGCGGAAGGTACCAGGAGCCGCGGCTGCTGCTCGAGGCGGCGGAGATCGCGGAGCTGACCGTCAACGAATCGGCCCTCGGCGCAAACCCGGCAACACTGGTGCACGTGCTTGTCGAAGACGCCACCATGCCCGCCCTGCTCAACGCCCTGTCGAACGAAGCGAGAATAGCGGTCGTCCTCAATCCCGGCGGCGGACCGTGAGCATACCGGTCGTCACCGTCGGAAGGGCGGCAGGCGAGCAGGTGACGGGCCTTGAGAAACTGCGGGGACCGGTGACCGTCGTGCGCCGGTGCGCCGACTTCACCGAAATGCTCGCCGCGGGCCAGACGGGCCTCGCCCGCGCCGCCATCCTCTCACCCGATGCGGGGGAGCTGACAGCATCACTGCTCGAGCGCCTGCGCACCGTCGGGGTAGCGGTCGTCGCGCTCACCGACAGCGCCGCGTCCGCTGCGCAGACGCAGGCTCTGGGCGTTGCCTCAGCCCCGACATCAATAGCGGCCGAAGCACTCGCCGAGCTGGTCTCCTCCGCGGTGGCAACCCTTGAACCCTCCAATCCGGCGGGCCACCCGGGCACCGCCTACGCCGACCCCGCTGCCGCACTGCGGCCCATCGAGGCCGGAAACGGCAACGATGGCGAGCAGGGGAAGGGGAAGGTCACCGCGGTCTGGGGACCCACCGGGGCCCCGGGCCGGACCACTGTGGCGGTGAACATGGCAGCCGAACTTGCCGCCTCCGGATCACCGGTGCTGCTGATCGACGCCGACACCTACGGCGCGAGCGTCGGTGCGTTCCTGGGCCTGCTCGATGAATCGGCGGGACTGGCCAAGGCGTGCCGGCTGGCGGACCAGGGGGTTTTCGATGCCGCCGCCCTGGACCGGGTTTCGGCAACCGTTGCTGTGCGCGGCGGGAGGATGCAGGTGCTCACGGGGCTGACCCGCCCCGACCGGTGGCCCGAGCTGCGGCCCGCCGCCCTGGCCCGGGTCATCACTGTTGCACGCACCGCGGCCGCCGTCACAATCATCGACGTCGGTTTCTGCCTCGAGACGGACGAGGAACTGAGCTTCGACACTGTCGCACCGCGGCGCAACGGCGCCACGCTGCGCTGCCTGGAGCTCGCCGACGCCGTCGTGGCCGTTGGCGCAGCCGACACCGTCGGGGTGCCCCGGCTCGTCCGCGCGCTGGCGCAGCTGCAGGAGGCCGTTCCCTCGGCGGTCCCGCGGGTTGTCCTCAACCGGGTCAGGCCGGCTGCGGCGGGCCGTGCCCCGGAACTGCAGCTGCGCGAGGCGTGGGAGAGGTTTGGGCCGCCCGCCGGGATAGCGGCGTTCCTTCCGGACGACTCCGAGGCCGCCGATGCGGCGCTCCTGACCGGCTCGGTTCTCCTTGAAACCTCGCCCGCTTCGGCCCTCCGGACGGCCATCGCTGCCCTTGCCGATGTGACGGTTGAACAACGGCAGCGCCGCCGGTTTGGATGGGGCTCCAACGAAGTGAAGTTTTCGAGGATGCCCGTTAGGCTTCCAAGGTAAGGGGCTGCAACGGGGCGGCCTTTAATCTCGTTATGGAGGCGTTTTTCATGTCGTCTGGATCCAGCGTCACGGATCAGTTCAGTTCAGACACTTCGCTTGAGGATTTCATTGAGCACTACTATGAACACCTCGCCGGGGAGGACGCAGAGACCATCAGCGGTGAAGGGCTCCGCAGCCGGGCCCTCGCACACAGGACGCTCGCAGCGTCCCGCCCGGTAGGACAGCCCGTCGTCGACGTCATCGATGTCGGCGACTCAAGTGTCGTGATGATCGCGACTGACGACATGCCGTTCCTCGTCGACTCGGTCACCGCCGAGCTCGTGCGCCAGAACGCGGCAATCCGCCTCGTGATCCACCCGACGTTCATGGTGGAGCGCGACCGAAGCTCCTCCTCGCTGACCAACCTCCGGCGGGTTCCCTCAACGGCAGGAGCCTCAAGCGGCGACACCGCCGCCCTTCCCCGCATCTCCGACCCCCACGACGAGCGCATCACGTCGATCGAGTCCTGGATCTCCATCGAGATCAACCGGGTGCGGGACGAGGCCGGCCGTCAGGCAACCATCGAGGGGCTCCGGAAAGTCCTTGGCGATGTCCGCCTCGCCGTCGAGGACTGGCAGGAAATGCGCAGCAAGGCGCAGAGCATCGCCGATTCCCTGGGATCGGTCGAAGGCGCCGGAGACATCCCGGACCTGCGGCAGGCACAGGAGCTGCTTCGCTGGCTCGACGACGGCAACTTCACCTTCCTCGGCTACAAGGAATACGACCTGGTCGAAGATTCCGGCATCGACGCTCTTCAGGTCAGGCCGGGCAGCGGGCTTGGCCTGCTGCGCCACGGCGGGGACACCCGGCGCATCCAGCACCTGACGACGGCCGGCAGGGCGAAGGCGCGCGAGAAGCGGGCCCTGCTCATCACCAAGGCCAACTCACGCTCCACGGTCCACCGTGCGGCCTACCTCGACTACATCGGCATCAAGAGCTTCGACGCCCAGGGCAACGTCAACGGGGAGCGGCGGTTCATCGGCCTCTTCGCAACCAGCGCCTACACCGGCTCCGTGCGCAACGTGCCGATCGTCCGCGACAAGGTCGCCGAAATGCTCAGCCGCTGCGGGTTCCCCTCGAACTCCCATTCCGGCAAGGACCTCCTGTCGATCGCGGAAACCTATCCGCGTGACGAGCTGTTCCAGATCGAGGTCCAGGACCTCATCAACACCGCCATGGGCATCCTGCGCCTCCAGGAACGGCGCCGCACCAGGCTGTTCCTGCGCCCCGACGTGTACGGACGCTTCATGTCCGCCCTCGTTTTCCTTCCCCGCGACCGCTACACGACGAGCGTGCGGCTGCGCATCGAGGATGAGCTCAAGCGCACCTTCGACGCCGACTCAATCGACTTCGAGGCACGCGTCAGCGAGTCGGCGCTCGCCCGGCTGTTCTTCCGCATCCGGCTGCCCCGGGGCGAGGAGGTGCCTGCGGTCGACACCGCAGAGCTCGAGGGGCGCCTGGTCCGGGCGGCCCGGTCCTGGTCCGAAGGCATCGACGAGGTGGCCAAGACCCGCTTCGACGCCGAGACCGCCAAACACCTCGCCTCCCTGTGGGATGAGGCATTCCCGGCCGGATACCGCGTTGACTACGAGGTGGAGGAGGCACTCGAGGACGTCGTCCGCTTTGAGTCGCTCGGCGCCTCGCGGACAGGCGCGCCCGGCATGCACGTCTACGTGCCGGAGGGCGCTGGAGACACCGTCAAGGAAGACGCCCGGCTCAAGCTCTACCTCCGGGAACCGCGCAGCCTCACGCAGATCCTCCCCTTCCTGCACAACCTGGGGCTCGAAGTCCTCGATGAGCGCCCGTTCGAGATTTCCCGGGCCGACGGCGAGCAGTTCTTCCTCTACGACCTCGGCCTGAAGTACCCGGCCGGAATCGACCCCCTCACCACCGCCGACCTGTTCAAGGAGGCCTTCGCGGCGGCCGTTGTGGGCGACAGCGAATCCGACACCTTCGACCGCCTCGTCCTGCGCGAGACCCTCAAGTGGCGCCAGGTGCTGATCCTGCGCGGCTATGCCAAATACATGCGCCAGATCGGCAACACCAACTCCTACGGGTTCGTCGCCGACACCCTGCTGCGCAATCCCGTGGTTGGACGGGCGCTCGTGGCGCTCTTCGAGGCGCGGTTCGATCCGGAGCTGGCGGGCGACCGCACAGAGGCGGCCGATGCGGTGCGGCGGGAGCTTACCGAAGGGCTCGAGCAGGTCCTCACGCTCGACGCCGACCGGGTGCTGCGCACCTTCATCAACCTGATCGAAGCGACTCTGCGCACGAACTTCTTCCAGGACAAGCGCCACGTCAGCTTCAAACTGAACACCCCGATCATCGACGGCGCGCCGTTCCCACGTCCCAAGTACGAAATCTGGGTCTACTCGCCGCAGGTCGAAGGAGTGCACCTCCGCTTCGGCGAAATCGCCCGGGGAGGCCTGCGGTGGTCCGACCGCCGCGAGGATTTCCGCACCGAGGTCCTCGGCCTGGTCAAGGCGCAGACCGTCAAGAACGCCGTCATCGTTCCGACCGGCGCCAAGGGCGGGTTCTTCCCGAAGCAGCTGCCCGATCCGAGCATCGACCGCGCCGCCTGGATGGCTGAAGGACAGGCCAGCTACCGCACCTTCATCCGGGGCCTGCTCGACATCACCGACAACCTCGTGACGACGGACGGAAAAGAGTCCGTCGTCGTTCCCGACCGCGTGGTCCGCCATGACAGCGACGACTCCTACCTTGTCGTTGCTGCTGACAAGGGCACTGCGTCCTTCTCCGACATCGCCAACAGCCTGTCGGAGGAGTACGGCTTCTGGCTTGGCGACGCGTTCGCCTCGGGGGGCTCGGTGGGCTACGACCACAAGGCGATGGGCATCACGGCCCGCGGCGCCTGGGAATCGGTCAAGCGCCACTTCAGCGAGTTCGACATTGATACCCAGACCCAGGACTTCACGGTCGTTGGCGTCGGCGACATGAGCGGCGACGTCTTCGGCAACGGAATGCTCCTGTCGGAGCACATCAAGCTCGTTGCGGCCTTCGACCACAGGCACATCTTCCTCGACCCGAATCCCGACACCGCGGCCTCCTACGCCGAACGGCGGCGGCTGTTCGAGCTGCCGCGCTCAAGCTGGGAGGACTACGACGCCTCACTGCTCAGCGAGGGTGGCGGCATCTACCCCCGCCAGGCGAAGACCATTCCCGTGTCGCAGCAGGTCCGGGAGGTGCTGGGCCTCGACGGCTCGGTCAGCACCCTCAGCCCGCCGGAGCTGCTGCGGGCCATCCTCAGCGCGCCGGCCGACCTGCTCTACAACGGCGGCATCGGCACCTACGTGAAGTCCTCTGCGGAGACCAACGCGGAAGTCGGTGACCGAGCCAATGACGCAATCCGGATCAACGGCAGTGACCTGCGCGTCAAGGTCGTCGGAGAGGGCGGCAACCTGGGCATGACCCAGCGGGGCCGGATCGAGGCCGCACTCAACGGGGTGGTCCTCAACACCGACGCGATCGACAACTCGGCCGGAGTCGACTGCTCCGACCACGAGGTCAACATCAAGATCTTCGTCGACCGCATGGTGAGCCTTGGCCGGATGACGGAGGAGGAACGTCCGGCGTTCCTTCACTCAATGACGGATCAGGTCAGCGAGCTCGTCCTGCGCGACAACATCGACCAGAACGTGCTGCTGCTGAACGACCGCCAGCGCATCATCGAGTGGAGCCCTAGCTTTGAGCGGCTGATGGACTGGCTCGAGGTGAAGGCGGACCTCGACCGCGGCCTCGAATCCCTGCCGACGACCAAGGAGCTCCGCGCACGGCTCGAGACAGGCAAGGGCCTCACCTCGCCCGAGCTGTCGGTCCTCGCCGCCTACGCAAAGATCGAACTGGCCAAGGCACTCACCGCCAGCAACCTGCCCGACGATCCGTGGTTCTCGGGTACCCTGCGCCAGTACTTCCCGTACCAGCTCGTTGAGCGCTTTGGGGACATGCTCGATACGCACCCGCTCCGTCGGGAGATTATCGCGACCACGATCGCTAACGACATGGTGAACATGGGCGGCATCACCTTCGCCTTTAGGGTGATGGAGGAGACCTCCGTTCCCGAAGCCGTCGTGGCCCGGGCCTTCGTCGCGCTGCGCGAGATCTACGAGCTTGACTCGATCGTCAGCGCGCTCGAGGACCTGCCCGCCGACTTCTCAACCGAGCACTGGTGCGAGGTCCACCTCGACCTGCGCCGTCTGCTCGACCGTGCCGTCCGCTGGTTCGTGAACCACGTCGAAGCCGGAACCACAGTCGAAGAGGACATTGCGGCGTTCAAGCCCCTCATCGATCCGCTGCGGTCCCGGCTCGCCTCCTTTGTCCGCGGCTGCGACCTTGAGCGCGTTGAGAAGTGGCGGGCAGCGGCAGAGGAGCGGGGCCTTCCCGAGTCCATCCGCTCCACGTGGGCCGAGCAGTTCGAATCCTTCGCCCTGCTCGACATCGCGTACAGCACCCGCCGGGTCGATGAACCCGTTGAGGACATCGCCCGGGTCTACTACGCGGTCTATGACCGGTTCCGGGTCGACAACCTGCTTGAGCGCATCACGCTGCTCCCGCGGACCGACCGGTGGCAGGCGCTCGCCCGCGCGGCATTGCGCGATGATCTCTACTCAACGGTCGCTGACATCACGGTGGCGGTGTTGAAATCGTCGCAGCGGGGCGCCGACGCGTTGGAACGGCTCGGTCAGTGGGAGGCTTCGAACGCCGACCAGCTGGAACGGGCCCGCAGCATGTTCGCTGAGGTCAACAGGCTGGAGCGGGACGACATTTCGTCGCTCTCGGTGGCGCTCCGCCTCCTGCGATCCATCGTCCGCTGATCCGGTCCAATGGCGATCTTCACCGACCCGATCCGGGACTACAAGGGGTTTGCCCCGGGCGACGCCGAATGGCTTCACTTGCTCGTGGGCGACTGGCAGATGGTCGCCGACCTTGCCTTTGCTGACCTCGCACTGTGGTTCCCGCTCGAGGAGGGCGGCTACGTGGCGCTCGCCCACGCGCGCCCGTCCACATCGCAGACCGTCTTCCACAGCGACTTCGTGGGGGAGCGGATCCGGGCGGATCTGCTCCCGCTGGTGGACCGCGCCTGGGAAAGCCAGCGGATCGAGCGCACGCCCGAGACAAGCTGGACCACCGATATGGCCATGCGCGTCGAGGCGGTCCCCATGGTGCGCAACGGGCGGACCCTTGCGGTCGTGACCACGCACATGGACCTCTCAAGCTCGCGCATGCCCTCCCGGCTGGAGCTGACCTACCGCCAGTGTGCCCACGACCTGCTGCGGATGGGCACGCTCGGGCTCTGGCCGGACTTCGCGACGCCCACCGGTTCCCGCCGCGGCGCCCCCCGCGTGGGCGACGGACTGATCCGCCTCGACGTTGAAGGAGTCGTGCAGTATGCGAGCCCCAACGGCGTCTCCGCCTTCCGGCGGCTCGGCGACGTCGAGACCCTCGAGGGACGGCCGCTGGCCGAAATCACAACGCCGCTGCTGAAGGACCGGCGGATGGTCGACGAGACCCTTCCGCTCGTTGTCACCGGCCGCATGCCGTGGCGAACGGAAATAGCCTCGCGGGGAGTCAGTCTTTCCCTTCGGGCCATTCCGCTGCGGGACGAGAAGGAACGCTTCGGTGCCCTCGTGCTCGTGCGCGACGTCTCCGAACTGCGGCGGCGCGAAATGGAGCTCGTCTCAAAGGACGCGACAATCCGGGAAATCCACCACCGTGTGAAGAACAACCTGCAGACCGTCGCAGCGTTGCTGCGCATGCAGTCGCGCCGCATGGTCAGCGAGGAGGGGAAACAGGGCCTGGAGCAGGCGATGCGCAGGGTCGGCACGATCGCCCTCGTCCATGAGACGCTCTCCCAGGGCTTGTCGCAGAGCGTCGACTTCGACGAGCTGATTGCGCGACAGTTCAGGCTCTCCGCCGAAGTCGCATCACCGGCGCAGACCGTACGCACGGAACGCAGCGGAGATTTTGGGGAACTGCCCAGCGACTTCGCCACTCCGCTTGCCCTCGTGATCAACGAGCTCGTCACCAACGCCGTCGAGCACGGCCTCGCCGAGCGGGGAGGCACCGTATGGCTGCTGGCGAACCGGCGCACGGACCACAGTGGAGAGGAAGTCCTCGACGTGACGATCGCCGACGACGGCATAGGACTGCCGCCCGGCGGCCACGCCGAGGGGCTCGGCCTCCAGATCGTCCGCACCCTTGTGACAAGCGAACTCGGCGGGACCATCGAGTGGAGCGCCCGCGAAGGCGGGGGGACCTCGGTGACGATCGAGGTCGGCCTGAGCGGGGAAAACGCTTAACGTTCCCCGCTGTGGTGCGGCCAACCGCAGTAAAGCCCACGCAGGAAAGCGCACGCAGGAACGCAGGCAGAAAAAGGAAGGGCCGCCCATCGGGGCGGCCCTTCCTTTTAGTATGGCTGAGAAAGTCTCAGATCTGCTACTCCACCCGGTTAGGAGGCCCGGCGGGCGCGGGCTGCACGGCGCTTGAGTGCCCGCCGTTCGTCTTCGCTGAGGCCACCCCAAACGCCGGAGTCCTGGCCGGATTCTATGGCCCACTGAAGGCAGGTGTCGATCACCGGGCAGCGGCGGCAGACGCTTTTAGCCTCTTCGATCTGAAGAAGCGCCGGTCCGGTGTTTCCGACCGGGAAAAACAACTCCGGGTCTTTATCCAGACACGCAGCGCGGCTACGCCAATCCATGTTGATCACATTCTCCTTTAGCTCCTTGTGAAAAGATTCACGAAGGGCCTCATAGTAAAGGGGCCCTATCCGGCCCCCGCGTTTTCCTTTATCAAGGCTGTCACGTTACCGTCTGGTAAACAAGGGGTACGGGGCCGTGAGTTGCCTGGTAGGAGTGAGCGTTACATCACAGAAGCGGCATATTTGCGTTTTGGCCCTCGATGTGGCCCACGCAGTCGGGAGCGCTGGGCAGTCCGTGGGATTTGCAATGCGGCGCTCCAACCGCCCAGTCCCTTCGCGGCGGCGCCGTCCATCCGATAGGGTTCCGGTGTGACGAAATCCCCCCGATCGGAACCACCGCGTCCCCAATCCGGTCGCAAATCCCGACCGAAAACCGGTCCGAAGGGCTCGGAAACCCAGCCAGCACGCAATGCACCGCAAGCGGCCGAGCCGGCGGAGGCGAAAACACCGTTGGCTGTGCGCCCGCCCGGTGTCGTCATCATCGCGGGGCTGCTCGCTTTTGAATCCCTCGGGCTGCTGGCAATCGCCGTGTGGTATATCAACGGGCTTTTGACTTCGACCCCCCTCTCGGTGGGCGGCGCGGTCTTTATCGTGGTGTTCCTGCTGCTTCTCGCGGGCTGGCTGGCGGCGGTGGCCAGGGCGCTGCTGCGCGGATTCCGCTGGCCGCGCACTGCAGCCTTGGTGTTCCAGTTGTTCCTTGTGATTCTTTCGATGTCGCTGTTCTCCACGGGCGCCGTCCTCGGCGGCCTGGTGATGGTGATCCCCGGCGCCATTGTGCTGCTGCTGCTCTTCACGCCCCGGGTGCTTGCCTACACGGTGCGGACGGTGGATTCCGGCAGGGCCCTGTAAGGACGCACTTCAACCGCGCACCCTAACCCCGCACTCCACCGCACTCTCCAACGCAGTGCGGCCACCTGCGGGTAGGCAGTGAAGCGCCCCTCCTGGTGGTTACACCCAACCGGGTGAAGCGGCCTCAGGAACTGACACCGCTGCACAGCGCCACCTGCAGCTCGGTCGCGGTCCCGCCGTCGATGAGGAATCCCCGGCCGGGCAGTAAAGGTCCGTACACATCGAGCCGCACTCCGAAGAAATCTCCATCGGCTGCCGCGCGGGGCGCGAGGACCAGCCCGGACCCGGACGCCCGGGCCTGCAACGCCAACGGAACGCGCGTCGTCAGGAGGGGGCCCGGCGCCGCAGTCAGCACCGCCCGCGCACCCCGGGCAAGAAGTGAGGAGGCGGCCTGATGGACCTCCGGGGCCAGCCGGTCGGCGTCGTCAAGCAGTAGGACGCACTCCTCGGGCGGAACCGCCGAGGCACTGTCAGCGGACAGGCCCCAGTACTCGGCTTTGCCGCTGCCGCGAGCCGGCCGGAGGCATAGCATCCCGGGCGGGAGACACAGCGCAATATGGTCGAGCAGGTTGCTGCGTCCGGAGCCCGGGACTCCGAGCGCCAGGACGGGCAAACCCACGGGCAGACTGAGGTGGACCGTTTCAAGCTCGTCCCCCGCCACCCCGATGGGAACGGCACACCCAAATCCAGCCGCGGCGGCAACGGGAGGAGCCGGTGCCGCCGCGAGCGCCGAGGCCGGCACGACGGCAGGCAGCGGCTCCACCCTGAACGGCCGGCGCCGGGGCGGCGGCAGGAACGCGGGCAGCGCGGGGGTACCGCCGGCGTCAATGAACTGCGCTACGGCCGGAGCTTGCCCCGCCATCCTTCCGAGAACGAAGCCCCGCCCTGGAACCCTGTCCATTGCAGGCAGCGGCGGCCAGGTCATGAGGGTGTCCTCGTGTGCCCCGGTGGGAAAGTATGCCCTGCTGGGAATGGCAGCGAAGGGGCGTCCCGTGATCAGTTCTCGCATGCCCGTCGTCGCGACGACGACCCCAACGTCGCCTCCGTCCCTCATCACGGCGAGCAGTGCTTCCTCGGCGGCCGCATACCTGCCATCCCGGAAGAGGCCACTCCATCTGCCCCACCCCGAAATGAATGCGCAGACCAGCTGTTCAGGAGGGCCCTCGGTACCGGCGAGCCGGCCGCCGACAAGGTCGGCCAACCGGTGAAGGACCCGCGCTGCCCGTTTGGCCTCATGCCCGGCGACATACGCACCTGTCTGGGCCGCGTGAGCCGTGAATCGGAGCGATCCGTCACCGTCGAGGACATACGCATGGATGTTGGGCTCCGCCGACAGAGTCTCGCGGGCCAGGACCTGGAGAGCCTGGACGGACCCGGACCCCGCGGGTCCGATGAAGGCAACGTGCGAATGTTCCCGCGGCGTCCACCCGAGGCACTGCTGTTCCTGGCGGTCGGGTCGGTCGATGACGCCCAGAACCGCCCTCCCGCCGCCCTGTGGCACCCGCGTGCGCGGCAGGACCGGCGGGAGCTGCGGGAGGACCGGCCGCCGCAGCGGCGCTGCACCGGACTCGCGCCACGCTCCGGCAAGCGCCGCAACGAGGCAGTGGAGTCCGGCCGCCCGATCCTCCTCTGCGTGTGGGCGGGGAACTGCGGAGCCGGCACGCGGGCGGAGGTACTCAGCGAGGTCGGCAACAGGATCACGCAGCGACCGCGGGCGCGCGATGTCCGCCGACTGGAATCCCACCGCGGCGGCAGGTCCGACTTTGAGGAACGCCCGCCCGGGGCAGCCCACCGGGATCACCGATGCCTCCTCCGACCCGAGGACATCCTGGGAGTCCTGTGCCCCCTGCATGCGGAACGCGATCGTCGTCGTGACGTTGGCGCGGATATCGGCGCCGATTGCGCCCTGGGGGCGCTGGGTCGCCATCACCAGGTGGATTCCGAGCGAACGGCCCAGGGAGGCGAGCTTCATGAGGTCGGCGGCCGCTCCCGGCACGGCGTCGGTAAGCATGCGGAACTCATCGATCACCACCACGAGGCGGGCGACCGGCGGCGCCGATGCTGTCCGAGGGAACTGCTCAAGGTCCGGTGCTCCCCATTCGGCGAAGAGCTGTTCCCTCCGGCGCAGCTCGGCAATCAGGGAAGTCAGCGCCCGAGCCATCGACTCGAGGGTCAGGTCGGTGAGCAGCCCGACACAGTGGGGGAGGTCCGCGAGCGCCCCAAGTCCCGAACCGCCCTTGAAGTCGATCAGGAGGAAGTTGACGGCTTCAGGAGGATAGGCGGCCGCGGTGGCCAGCACGAGGACCTTGAGGAACTCGGATTTCCCCGACCCGGTGCTTCCGGTAACGAGCAGGTGCGGGCCCTGCGCAACGAGGTCAAGGACCAGGAAGCCACGCTCGGTGCAGCCGATCGGGACGCGCACCCCAGTGACGCTCCTTGTGGCATCCCAGCGGCTTGTCACCTCGCCCGCTGCCGGGCTGCTCGATGAGCCGATGCAGTCCCAAAAGGAGCAGCTGCGCGGCAGGGAAGCTCTAGTTTCCCCTGTCGCCGGTGCAGTGCCCGAGCCCAGTGCGCGGGCGGTCCGCTCGAACGTAAGGGCACCGACAAGATCCGGCGCGAACGGCAGTACCCGCCCCTCCGTCTCCATCTCCATGACCGCCGGTCCCGCCCGCTTGCCCGCATCTTCCCTCGGCGCGGCGCTGATGAAGCGGACGACCGCGGCTGTCCCCTCCGGAAGCGCAGGCAGCGGGCTGAACTGCAGGACCCCGGTACAGCCACCATGCGTCATGAGGTCCTCGAGGCTTTCCGGAGTCGAGGCAAGGTGCACCCCGGGGAGGAACCGTGCGCTGAGGGGCAGCTGCCACGGCTCGCCCCAACACACAACCCCCGGCAAACACCCCTGTGCAGCGGCCCACTGGAGCAGAATGCACCGCGCGAGGCCGAGGAGGTCGCTGCGGGATCCCCGGAAAACCACCTCGGCCGAAACCGCGGGATGGGCCGGGCGCAGGGGAAGGTCGACGAGCACCGGAACCGACCTGAGCACCGGAGGTTTCCAGCCCGGGATGGGTGGGCTGACCTCAAGCCGCGCCGGCTGGTCGGCGGTGCCCGCCCGCAGCCGCACGTGCTCGGCCCGCACCCCCGGAGCTGCGACCCCTGAACCCGCCACCCCTGAACCCGCCACCCCTGAACCCGCCACCCCTGAACCCGCCACCCCTGAACCCGCCACCCCTGAACCCGCCACCCCTGGACCCGCGACCCCTGAACCCGCAGCGGCCGGCTGGATAAAGGACGCCGCTGCCGCAGCAAGGGCGACACGTCCCACATCCGGCGCCGCATGCCGCCGCTCCTCGTGCCGGCGGGCGGCATCCTTTACATCGGCCGCGAAGCGCCGCGCTCGCCGTCGTCCCACAAGCAGTGACACCACGGCCGTCAGCGTCGACAATGCACTGAAGGCGAGGAAGAGCCCCATCTGGGTAACCGCCGCAATGCCTGCCCCAAGCAGCAGTGACACCAGCGCCGCGGCGAGCACCTGGCGCCCGCGGTCCGTATCGGGGGGAGCGGTCACCTCCAGCGGAAGGTCAATCGGCTCCGGTGGACCCGGCGGCGTCGACGGCTTCCGGAACACGGCAAGCGAACAGGTCGAGCCGCCGATCCGCAGCGACGATGCTGTGGTGATCACCGCTTCGGTGATCCTGCGCCCGTCGACCCAGGTACCGTTCGCCGATCCGGCATCCCGAAGACGGACGGCATTTCCTCCAAGGTCCAGCGTGGCGTGCCAACGCGAAAGCTCCGGGTCGCGGATGACAATGTCGCAGCCGTCCCGGCCGATCGTGTAGCGCCCGCGGCCCAGCGCGGTGAGCTGCCCCGCGTCCGGGCCGGTGCCGACGACGAAGACGAGGCCGGGCCCGCCACGGGGGGCACGCGACCACCTTCCCGGGCCGCGGTGCAGTGCACCGCCGGCCACGAGCACGGCGCCGTTGACCAGCGGGGGAATGCCCGGGGTGAGGTGTTCGAGAGGAATCCCCGACACCGTGAAGAACGCGCCGCCGAAGGTTGAGTGGAGATGCTCCTCAAGGTCCGCCCCCGTAGCCGCCGACCGCAGGTCGACCACCACCTCCCGCGGGAGCATGGCGGCAACGCCGGAGGGTGTGTCAGGGCCGGCAACCAGCGTGACATGCAGGGCCACGACGCCTCCTTCAGGCTCAGTACGGATGTGAGTGGAAGGTTAGGCAGGACCACAGCTCGCGGCGGCTCGTCGGACCGGGGTTGTGGACAACCCGGGGGTGCCCTTCCACACGCGGGCCGGCGTGAAAGCGGCAATTCGAAGGCCCTGCCTATAGGCTTGCTTCCGATGCCATCGAAGGCGTAGCCCTCAAAAATCGAGAAAAAGGTCACTCTGCTGTGAAGATTGCTGTTATCGCACTGGGAAAGATCGGTCTGCCTCTGGCGGTCCAGTTCGCATCAAAAGGCCACGACGTGGTCGGCGTTGACGTCAACGCCACCGTGGTCGACCTGATCAACAAGGGCGAAGAGCCCTTCCCGGGAGAAGCACACCTGCAGGAAAAGCTCTCGGAGCTCGTCCCCGCCGGCCGGCTTCGGGCAACCACCGACTACGCCGACGCGGTGCCCGGTGCGGACGCCGTCGTCCTCGTTGTTCCCCTGTTCGTCGATGCCGAGGCGAAGCCCGACTTCGGGTGGATGGACGGAGCAACCGCCGAGCTGGCCAAGCACCTCACTCCCGGCACGCTCGTCTCCTACGAGACGACCCTGCCCGTGGGCACCACCCGCAGCCGGTGGAAGCCGGCCCTCGAGGAAGGCTCGGGGCTCGTCGAAGGCCAGGACTTCCACCTCGTGTTCTCTCCCGAGCGTGTACTGACGGGCCGCGTCTTCGAGGACCTGCGCAAGTACCCCAAGCTCGTCGGCGGGCTTTCGGCCGAAGGCGCCAAGCGCGCCGTCGAATTCTACGAAGCCGTCCTCGACTTCGATGACCGCCCCGACCTCGAGCGCGGCAACGGTGTCTGGGACCTCGGCTCCGCCGAAGCCTCCGAACTGGCGAAGCTTGCCGAGACCACGTACCGCGACGTCAACATCGGCCTCGCCAACCAGTTCGCCCGTTACGCCTCGACCGTGGGCATCGACATCTACCAGGTCATCGAAGCATCGAACTCCCAGCCCTACAGCCACATCCACCAGCCCGGCATCGCCGTCGGCGGTCACTGCATCCCGGTCTACCCGAGGCTCTACCTGTGGAACGACCCCGCGGCGACAGTCGTCCGGGCAGCACGTGAAGCGAACGCCGGAATGCCCGACTACACCATCGGGCTGCTCGAGGGCGCCTACGGCTCGCTCGATGGAGCAAAGGTCGTCGTCCTCGGTGCCGCCTACCGCGGCGGCGTGAAGGAGACCGCCTTCTCGGGCGTCTTCGCCGCCGTCGACGCGCTGAAGGCCCGCGGAGCAAGCGCCCTGGTCCACGATCCGATGTACACGGACGAGGAACTGAACAAGCTTGGCTTCGACGTGTACCACCTGGGCGAGCAGGTCGACGCTGCAGTCGTGCAGGCGAACCACGCCGAATACGCGTCGCTGTCACCGGCGGACCTGCCGGGCATCAAAGCCTTCATCGACGGCCGCCGCGTGAGCAGCGCCGATCAGTGGGACGGCGTTGTCTACCGGGTCATCGGCAAGGCCTAGGCCGGGGTCCTCTTGAGGAAGAAAGGTGTGTCGTGAGCTATATCGCGGAAAGCGCGGACGTTTCATCCGAAGCCGTCATTGGTGAGGGCTCCAAGGTCTGGCATTTAGCGCAGGTGCGCGAAAAGGCCCGGCTGGGGGAGAACTGCATCGTCGGCCGCGGAGCCTACGTGGGAACCGGGGTCAACGTGGGTGCGAACTCCAAGATCCAGAACTACGCCCTGGTCTACGAGCCGGCTGAGCTGGGTGAGGGAGTGTTCATCGGTCCCGCGGTCGTGCTCACCAACGACACCTACCCGCGCTCGATCTCCCCGGACGGGAGCCTGAAGAGCGCAAGCGACTGGGTGCCGGTCGGCGTCACCATCGAAAAAGGCGCATCGATCGGCGCACGCGCCGTCTGCGTCGCCCCGGTAACAATCGGGGCCTGGGCCACGGTCGCCGCGGGGGCGGTTGTCACGAAGGACGTGCCGCCCTACGCCCTGGTCGCCGGCGTACCCGCCAAGCGGCTTGGCTGGGTGGGCCGGGCCGGCCACCCGCTGCGCGCCGAGGACGGCGTGTGGGTCTGCCCCCAGACCGGAGAGCGGTATGTGGAATCGAACGAAACACTTAAACCAGTAGAGGTAGAAGCATGAGCAAGGGATTCATTCCAGCAGCGAAACCGATCGTCGGAGACGAAGAGCGGAAGGCCGTTGACGCGGTGCTCCTGTCGGGCATGCTTGCCCAGGGTGCCGAAGTTGCGGCGTTCGAGAAGGAGTTCTCGGACGTTCTCCTCGACGGGCGCGCCGCCGTTGCGGTGAACTCAGGCACCGCCGGGCTCCACCTCGGGCTCCTTGCCGCCGGAATCGGTCCCGGCGACGAAGTGATCGTGCCTTCCTTTACCTTCGCCGCGACCGCGAACTCGGTTGCCCTCACCGGCGCCACGCCGGTGTTCGCCGACATCGAACTCGAGCACTACTGCCTGGACATCCGCCACGTGGAATCGCTCATCACCGAGAAGACCAAGGGGATCATGCCCGTGCACCTGTACGGGCACCCCGCCGACATCGCGGAGTACCGCACCCTTGCCGACAAGCACGGCATCGCCCTCTTTGAGGACGCAGCCCAGGCCCACGGAGCCTCGCTTGGCGGACGCCAGGTCGGCACCTTTGGCGACTTCGCCATGTTCTCGCTCTACCCGACCAAGAACATGACCTCGGGCGAGGGCGGCATGGTCTCAACGGGCAACGCGGAAATCGAACGCCGGCTCCGGCTCCTGCGCAACCAGGGCATGGAGCGCCAGTACGAGAACGAGCTGGTCGGCTTCAACGCGCGCATGACGAACCTGCACGCCGCCATCGGCCGGGTCCAGCTCACGAAGGTCGGCGGGTGGACGGCCCAGCGCCAGTCCAACGCCGCGTTCCTCACCGAAAACATCAACGGCGTGGGAACCCCCGCGGTCGCCGACGGCGCTGTCCACGTCTACCACCAGTACACCGTGCGTGTCGAAGGGGACAGGGACGGCTTTGCCGCGGCCCTGAAGGACGAATACAACATCGGCTCCGGCGTCTACTACCCGATCCCGAACCACCGCCTGCCCTCGTTCAAGCGCACGGAGGACCTGCCCAACACCGAGATCGCCTCCCGCGAGGTGCTTTCGCTTCCGGTCCACCCCTCGCTCGACGCCGAGGACCTCGACCGCATCGTCACCGCGGTCAACGCCCTTGCCAAGGCAGGTGCCTGACCGATGGCCGATCTGAAGGTCGGACTCATCGGCCTGGGCATGATGGGCCGGCACCACGCCCGTGTCATCCGTGAAGTGGAGGGCCTCGAACTCGTCGCCGTCGCCGATGCCTACGGTGATCCGCACGGTGTCGCAGGGGATCTTCCGCTCTGCGCCTCGGTCGATGAACTCATTGGTCAGGGCATCGACATGGCGGTGTGCGCGGTACCGACCGGGCTCCACGAGAAGGTCGGCCTCGCCCTTGCCGCCGCCGGCGTCCACACCCTTGTCGAAAAGCCGATCGCCGACACAGTCGAAGCCGGCCAGCGCCTCGTTGACGCGTTCGAAGCGGCCGGACTGATCGGGGCCGTCGGACACATCGAACGGTTCAACCCCGCGCTTCAGTCGCTCCGTGCCCGCATCGCCGAAGGCGACCTGGGGGAGGTCTACCAGATTGCCACCCGCCGTCAGGGCCCCTTTCCGGCGCGCATCGCCGACGTCGGCGTCGTGAAGGACCTGGGAACCCACGACATCGACCTCACGTCGTGGCTCGCGCAGTCGCCCTTCACCTCCGTCTCCGCCCGCACCAGCACCCGCTCCGGCAGGCCCCACGAGGACATGGTCACCGCCTCGGGCCAGCTGGCCAACGGCGTAATCACCAGCCACCTCGTGAACTGGCTCTCCCCGATGAAGGAACGGCTCACCGTCGTCACCGGCGAAAAGGGTGCATTCGTCGCCGACACCCTCACCGCTGACCTCACGTTCTACGAGAACGGAACCTTCACCACGGAATGGGAAGCCGTCTCGAACTTCCGCGGGGTCTCCGAAGGCAACATCACCCGCCTCGCGCTCACGAAGCGCGAGCCGCTGCGCGTTGAACACGAGGCATTCCGCGACGCCGTGCTGGGGCTCTCGAACAACACCGTGACGATGCGCGAGGGGCTCAACACCCTCCGCGTGGCCGAGGCGATGATCGAGGCAGCCAACACGAATACGACGATCGGCCTGCCTGCGTGAGCTTGAAGGCTGTCATTGCAACACGGCTGTATCCGCCCGAGGTGGGCGCCGCGGCCTTCCGCCTCGAGGCCCTGTCGCGGGGCCTGAAGGAGGCCGGGGCCGAGGTGTCGGTGCTCACCACGCGGCCGCCCGGGCCCGGGGGCCCGGCGGCCGACGGCGTGAAGCGCTGGCCGGTCCTGCGCGACGGCAGCGGCAACGTCCGCGGGTACATCCAGTACCTCAGTTTCGACCTGCCGCTGTTCTTCCGGCTCCTTGCC
This sequence comes from Arthrobacter sp. TJ-217, assembly GCF_058269255.1. NCBI lineage: Bacteria > Bacillati > Actinomycetota > Actinomycetes > Micrococcales > Micrococcaceae > Arthrobacter > Arthrobacter sp. TJ-217. The sequence continues at coordinate 15,486 of NZ_JBZCNJ010000008.1, read as the reverse complement.
ACCCGCGCCGACATCGTGGTCTCCGAGCCGCCTCCGACGACGGGCATGATGGTTGCCGCGTCCTCGCTGCTGCGCCGCCGCGGCTACGTCTACTACGCTGCCGACATCTGGACCGACGCGCTTGCCGCAACGAGCGCGCCCGCGCCGGTGGTGAAGCTGATGGGGCTCATCGAAGGGCTCGCCCTGCGCCGGGCGCGCAAGGTGATCGCCATTTCCGACGGGGTGGCGGAGCAGACCCGCCAGTTCGGCGTCAACCCCGGCAGCGTCGTCGTCGTCGGCAACGGCGTCAACACCGACGTATTCTCGGCCCAGGGGCCGACGGCGGACCCGGGATACCGGTACTTCGTCTACACCGGAACGATGTCGGAGTGGCAGGGCGCCGACGTCTTCATCGATGCGATGGCGGAGGTGCTGCAGCGCTTCCCCGACACCCGGCTCCACTTCTTCGGACAGGGCTCGGCGGAGGCCGCACTGCAGGCCAAGGCCAAGGAAACCGCTCCGGACCGCATTGTCTTCAGCGGAGTCGTGCCGCCGGATGAGGCCGCCCGCTGGATCCGCGGTGCTGCAGCCTCGCTGGTGAGCATCGTGCCCGGCCAGGGATACGACTTCGCCAAACCGACGAAGATCTACGCCGCGGCAGCCTGCGGAACCCCCGTGGTTTATGCAGGGGTCGGTGACGGTTCCCGCATGGTCGACGACAACGATCTCGGCGCCGCGAGCGCCTACTCCGCCGCCGACGTCGCCAAGGCGATGCTTCGGTTCCTCGAGGAGCCGGACACGAAGCGGGCGGAGCGGTCGGCCTGGGTCGAGGCCAACGCGTCGCTGCGGCTCGCCGGCCGGCGTGCCGCAGCTGAAGTGGTCAGCGCTGCCCGAGAAGTGCGCTGACCACGGCCTTGGCCGCCTCTCCGGTGCCGTAAGGCGCCGCGGAGGTGGCGCCGGGCATTGGACGCTGGACCACCGAGGCGAGCGAGCCGAGGTCGTCGGAGACGAGCACGTTCCAGCCAAGTTCCACCGTCTCCACCCATTCAGTCTCGGGCCGGATAGTGGTGCAGGGAACGCGCAGGAGGAACGCCTCCTTTTGGAGCCCTCCCGAATCGGTGACGACGCCGGCACTGTTCATCACTGCGTTGATCAGCTGCGGGTAGGCAAGCGGTGAGGCAACCCGGATCGCACCTGACTCTAGGTCGAGCCCGTGCCGGGCAGCAAGGTCGACAAGGCGCGGGTGGGCCAGCAGCACAACCGGCTTGTCGAGCGAAGCCAGGGATGCGACGATCTGCTTCAGCCGGTCCGGGTCGTCGGTGTTGTCGGGGCGGTGGATGGTGCTGACGTAGTAGCCGCCGGCCTCGAGGCCCAGCGGAAGCGCCTCGCCCCGGGATTCAAGCAGCGACCGTGTGCCGAAGAGGACGTCGGTCATCACATCACCGACGAGGACGCTCCGCTCGGCAAGCCCCTCATTCGCCAGATGCCGCATCGCAACCTCGGTCGGCGCGAGCAAAAGGTCGGAGGCGTGGTCGGTGAGCACGCGGTTGTGTTCCTCGGGCATGCGCCGGTTGAACGACCGCAGGCCGGCTTCGAGATGTGCGAGCGGGATATGCAGCTTGACGGCGGCCACGGCGGCGGCGAGCGTCGAGTTGGTGTCTCCGTAAACGAGCACCCAGTCGGGGCGCACTTCCTCGAAAATCTCCTCAAGACCGGCGAGCATTGCACCGGTCTGCTTGCCGTGCTTGCCGGAACCGACTCCGAGGTTGAAGTCGGGGGCGGGGATGCCGAGATCCTTGAAGAACACATCGGACATCAGCTCGTCATAGTGCTGGCCGGTGTGCACGATCAGGTGATCGGCCCTGCCCCTCATCGCGTCTGCGATCGGTGCGAGTTTCACGAACTGGGGGCGGGCGCCTACAACGCTCAAAGTACGCATTGATCCGACTTTACCGTCTCAGTGCCCGACCGTTGATTCGGGGGACTCCTGCCGCAGCAGCCGCCGAAGCACCCCGCGCTGTGCTTCTTCATCAACGTCGGAACTAAGCGCACGGGCCGCCGCGTGGGTGTGTGCCTTATAACGGGAAACATCTTCCCTGCTCATGCCCCGCACAGCCTCGGCCAGCGCCTCGGCGGAGAAGTCCTTGGTAATAGCGCCGAGGTCGTGCTCTTCGATCAGCCCCGACGTCTCGGGGGAGGGGCTGAACACGATCGCCAGGCGCGCCTGGACGAAGTCGAAGAACTTGTTCGGCAGCATCAGGGCGTGGTTGCGGGTCTGCGGCGGGAGGCTGAAGATCCCCACGTCGTAGCGGTTGAGGACCCGCGGCAGCTCCTCGGGGGCGACGGGCGGGTGCACGGTGACCTTGTTCGGCCCCGAGGCGAGCGATTCAAGAATCCGCAGGTACTTGCCGCCGTCGCGGGCGGGCACGAGGTAGAGGTCGAGGCTGTAGCCCGGACCGAGGAGCCCAACCGCCTCGATCATTCCCTCAAGGTTGCGCCCGGGCACCGCCGCGCCGCTGTGCACCAGGCGGATGACACCCGGCACCTCCTCGCTGGGCTGAAGGTCAACAAAGGGCCGGGCGTTGCGCACCGTCACCGTTGCGGTGCCGAACTGTTCCTCATAAAGGCGGGCAATCGAGTCGTTGACCACAGTGACCGCGTGCGTGCGCGGCAGGTACTTGGCGCAGACGGCGGTCATGAAGGGCTTGATGAGCAGCCTCCACGAAAGGACATGGACCCGTTCCTCCGGAGCCCACTCGTGCATGTCGCCCCACACGGGCGCGCCGTCCGCGATGGCGTGCGCCAGCGGAAGCGCGCGTGCCTCGTTCGCGACGACGAGGTCGAAGGAGCGCCCGGCCGCAAGTCTCAACGCTTCCTTCACCGCAGGGGCCGCAAGCTCGACCCGCCCGTAGGCGCGCAGGGCGAGGAGGGCGACGCCGGAGGGCGTCTGGGGCAGGGACGGCAGCGCCGCGTCCAGCTCAAGGTGCTCCGCCGCTGCGGCCGGTTTCGCTCCATAACCGAGCGTCGTCACCTCCCCGAACTCGGCGAGGATATCGAGCTGGCGCAGCACGCGTGCGTCCGCCTGAATGTCGGAGAAGGAGATGCAGAGGATTCTTGGGCGCATGTTCCAACTCTAGGGCGATTCGTGCCTGCCCCCGTGACGGTTTGGCCTGTGCGCGCCGCAGAAACACTGCACGGACGGGCCGAACGGGGCGCGGCGCGGGGACGGCGCGTGAGTGATCCCGTTCAATGGTCGGGTATTCTTGACCCGCGGGCATGGGCTCTCCCTGCCGCGCCACCTCAATCCAGGAGACTTTGTGAACGCTGACCTCGTCGTCGTAGGATCAGGCTTTTTTGGCCTGACAATTGCGGAGCGGGCCGCCACGGAACTTGGCCTCAAGGTACTGGTCATCGACCGCCGCAGCCACATCGGCGGTAACGCCTACAGTGAGCGCGACGCCGAAACCGGCATCGAGGTCCACAAGTACGGAGCGCACCTCTTCCACACCTCGAACGAGCGCGTCTGGGAGTACGTCAACCGGTTCACCACCTTCACCAACTACGTGCACAAGGTCTACGGAGTCCACAACGGCGAGGTGTTCTCCCTCCCGATCAACCTTGCGACGATCAACCAGTTCTTCCGGGCCAACTTCACGCCCGATGAGGCCCGGGCCCTGATCCAGGAGCAGGCGGGAGAGCTTGCCGGGTCCGACCCCCAGAACCTCAACGACAAGGGGATCCAGCTCATCGGCCGCCCCCTGTACGAGGCGTTCATCAAGCACTACACCGGCAAGCAGTGGCAGACGGATCCCAAGGACCTTCCCGCAGGGATCATTTCGCGGCTCCCCGTGCGCTACAACTACGACAACCGGTACTTCAACGACAAGTACGAGGGCCTTCCCACCGACGGTTACACCGCCTGGATCGAGCGCATGGCCGACCACCCGAACATCACGGTGCAGCTCAACACCGACTTCTTCGACGAATCCCAGCCGCTCAACAAGAAGGCGATCGTCGGAACCGTCCCCGTGATCTACACCGGGCCCGTCGACCGGTACTTCGACTACACCGAGGGCGAGCTTTCCTGGCGCACCATCGACTTCGAGCAGGAGGTCCTCGACACCGGAGACTTCCAGGGCACCTCGGTGGTCAACTACAACGACGCCGACACCCCTTACACGCGGATCATCGAACCGCGCCACTTCCACCCCGAACGCGATTACCAGACGGAGAAGACGCTGATCATGCGCGAATTCTCGCGCTTCGCGGAATCGGGCGACGAGCCTTATTACCCCGTCAACACGGCGGATGACCGGCTGAAGATGCTCGCCTACAGGGACCTGGCCAAGGCCGAGGACTCTGTCCTGTTCGGCGGGCGCCTCGGAACGTACAAGTACCTCGACATGCACATGGCCATCGGTTCGGCCCTGACCATGTTCGACAACAAGATCAAGCCCCACTTCAGTGGCGGGGAGAAGCTTGAAAGCGGAGGAGTGGACGCATGAGTGCAACCGCGGCAACCGAAATGCCGGTAAACCAGGACGCCGAGGCCTCGGCGTGGCACACCATCCAGCGGGTGATCCTGCCGGCCCAGAGCCAGCTGGACACCGCGGCGCTCTACATCGACCGGGGCAGTGCCCTCGGCATGCAGCTCAACACGATGGGCGGCAGCGCCCAGTCCGCCACCGGGGCCAAGGCGCAGGGCGGCACGCGGGAAGTCCACGTCGAGGACTTCCTCTCCCGCCGGTCCACCCTGGTCCGTGCAGGCGAGCGCATCTCCTTCGGGACCTATTTCAACGCCTTCCCCGCCAGCTACTGGCGGCGCTGGACCAACCTGCGCGAGGTGAGCCTCAGCGTGCGCACCAGCGGCGGGGGCGCGGTCAGTGTCTACAAGTCGAACGCCCGCGGGTCGCTCCAGCACGTCGAGACCCAGCAGGTCGAAGGGGACGCAACAAGCACCTTCACCCTGTCCCTCAACCCCTTCGGGGACGGCGGCTGGTACTGGTTCGACCTCGTCGCCGGCTCCGATGCCCTGGTGCTCGAAGAAGCCGAATGGCAGGCCCCCGGCGAGGCGCCGACGGCCGGGTCGATCACCCTCGAGATCACAACCCTCAACAAGCCCGATTTCTGCCTGAACAACCTCTCGATCCTCGCCGACCACCCCGAGGCGCTGACGAACATCCGCGAAGTCCTCATCGTGGACCAGGGCACCAAGAAGGTCGCCAACGAGCCCGGCTTCGCCGAGGTCGCCGCCCGGATCGGCGGGAAGCTGCGCATCATCGACCAGGCGAACCTTGGCGGCTCCGGCGGGTTCGCCCGCGGGATGTACGAGGCCGTCGAGAACGGCAGCGACTACGCGCTGCTGCTTGACGACGACGTCGTCATGGAGCCCGAAAGCATCTCCCGGCTCCTGGGCTTCGCGGACCACTGCAAGACGCCGACCATTGTCGGCGGACACATGTTCGACCTGTACAACCGCACCGTTCTCCACACCTTCGGCGAGATCGTGAACCCCTACCGGTTCCAGCCGGACCAGCCGGTCGCCGAGCAGGTACTGGGCCACGACTTCGTGCGGTCCAACCTCCGCCACACGCCGTGGCTGCACCGCCGGATCGATGTCGACTACAACGGCTGGTGGATGTGCCTCATCCCCACGAAGATCATCCGGGAGATCGGGCTTTCCCTGCCGATCTTCATCAAGTGGGACGACGCCGAATACGGACTGCGGGCCAAAACCGCGGGCTACCCGACTGTTTCGATGCCGGGAGCGGCCGTCTGGCATGTCTCATGGGTGGATAAGGATGACATGGTGGGCTGGCAGGCCTACTTCCACACCCGCAACCGCATGATCGCCGCGCTCCTCCACAGCCCCTACGAGCACGGCGGCAGGGTGGTCAAGGAGTCCGGCTACTCGGACATCAAGCACCTGGTGTCGATGCAGTACTACACCGCGCGCGGCCGGGTCATGGCAATGCGCGATGTCCTCAAGGGTCCCGACCAGCTTCATTCGATCCTCGCGACGAAGCTGCCGGAGATCCGCGCCATGGCGGCGGAGCACTCCGACGCGCAGTTCAAGGAGGATCCGGACGCCTTCCCGGCCCCCAAGATGGACAAACCCCCGCGGCACGGCCGCGGCTTCAAGGCTCCCTCCTACACGACCCTCGTGCCGTGGGCGCTGAAGACCATCGCGCGGCAGCTCAGCAAGCCCGTCGCACCGCTGAGCACGCAGCGGCCGCAGGCGTTCATTCCCCACCAGGACAACAAGTGGTGGCGCATGTCGCAGTACGACAGCGCCGTCGTCTCGAACGCCGAGGGCACCGGGGCGTCCTGGTACCAGCGGAATCCGCGCGAGCTGCGGAGCCTGCTGGCCGAGGCCGGCAGGCTCAACGCGGAAATCCTCCGGAAGTGGCCGCAGCTCAAGAACCAGTATCGGGCGGCCGCGGCGGACATCACCTCGTTTGAATCATGGAAGCAGACGTTCGATGCGCACTCTTCGGGTGAAGGCAAGCGGTTTGACCTCTGAAGCGCTGACCACTCCCGGCCTGGGCGGTGGTCTCCGAGACGTCGTCCGATCGCGTTACCTGCTGAAGCTCCTTGTATCGAAAGAACTGAAGGTCCGCTACCGCGGATCGGTCCTGGGGCTGCTCTGGTCGTACGTGAAGCCGGGAGTGCAGTTCTTTGTTTTCTGGTTCGCGCTGGGGATCTTCCTTGGGCTGAACAAGAACACCGAGAACTACCCGATCTACCTGTTCGCCGGCATCGTGCTTGTGAACTTCTTCAGTGAGGCACTGAGCAACGCATCGCGCTCGATCGTCATCAACGGCGGGCTGATCAAGAAGATCTACCTGCCCCGCGAGCTCTTTCCCGTCGCGTCGGTGTGGGTATCGGCCGTCCACTTCTTCCCGCAGCTGCTTGTGCTGCTCGCGGCCTGCCTCTTCACCGGGTGGCGCCCGGGAATCCCCGAGCTCATTGCAGGAGTGGTCGCCTTCGCGATCGTGGCGATGCTCGCCATCGGGCTCGGCCTGTTCTTCGGGTCGGTCAACGTCTACTTCCGCGATTCCGAGAACTTCGTCGACATGCTCCTGATGATCGCCACCTGGGCATCTCCCGTCCTGTACCCGTGGACGATGGTGCGCGACGGGCTGCGCGATGCCTTCGGCCCCGCCGCCGGCGAGGTGCTCCTGACGATCTACCTGTCCAATCCGCTCACGATCGCCGTCGAACTGTTCCACTACGCATTTTGGGCGCCCACCACCTCCTCCGCGACCGATCCGGCCAGCGTGGTTCCGCCCGACCTGATCTTCATGTGGACTCCCATTGCCCTGCTCACCGCGATCGTCGTGATCGTAGCTGGCCAATTCACCTTCAGGCGGCTTGAAGGCCGCTTCGCGCAGGAGCTCTAACCAGTGGCAACAGCTATCGAAGTCCGCAGCATTTCCAAGCAGTTCGTCCTGCGCCACACCCGCTCCATCAAAGAGGCGTTCGTGTGGATCATGAAGGGGCGCAAAGGCGACCTGTCGAAGAAGTTCCACGCACTGCACGACGTAACCCTCGACGTTGCGCAGGGGGAATCGGTCGCTCTGCTGGGGCTCAACGGCTCTGGGAAGTCGACCCTCCTGAAGCACATCTCCGGGGTTATGCTCCCCGACACCGGGACCGTACGGACGCGGGGAAGGGTTGCCGGACTCATCGAGGTGGGCGCCGGATTCCATCCCGACCTCAGCGGGCGGGACAACGTGTACCTCAACGGCGCCATCCTCGGCATGTCGGAGCAGCAGATCGAGGAGCGCTTCGACGAGATCCTCGAATTTTCGGAGATCGGCGAGTTCATCGACACCGAGGTGAAGTTCTACTCCTCGGGCATGTACCTGCGGCTTGCGTTCTCGGTCGCCGTCCACACCAACCCCGAGGTGTTCCTCGTCGACGAGATCCTTGCCGTTGGCGACGAACCGTTCCAGCGTAAATGCATCGCGAAGATCAAGGAACTGGCGGAGGCTGGAAAGACACTTGTGGTCGTCAGCCACGACCTCGACCTCGTCGCGTCGATCTGCCGGCGCGGGGTGCTGCTCGAACACGGGCGGATCATCCTCGATGCCCCCGTGCATGAAGCGGTCGCCCGCCTGCGCGGCGAAGGCTAGGCACTCCCCATGTCCTGGTTCGATACCCTACCGGCCTTTGCCCTCGTCTTCTCCGTGCTCTTCCTGCCCGGGGGGCTGATCGCCCTGGCGCTCGGTGCGCGGGGGGTGCCGCTCATTGCGGCCGCCCCGGCCCTGGGCGTGGGCGCAATTGGGGCCTCCGGCATCGCCGGCGGCGTCCTCGGTGTCCCCTGGAGCATTCCGCTGCTGGCTGCAGGGACCGTGGCAATTGCGGCGGGCGCGTGGCTCTTCGCGCGCTTTCTCGGCTCCCGGCCCCCGCGGCAGCCGGGCGCCTGGCAGTGGCGGGGACTGCTCGGCATGGCTGCGGGCGCCGCCTTCGCCGCCGTTGTCATCGGGCAGCAGCTGAAGTTCGGAATCGACCGCCCGGACCACTTCTCCCAGCGGTACGACAACGTCTTCCACCTCAATGCGGTCCGCTACATCCTCGAGACCGACAACGCCTCGATGCTCACCCTCGGCAGGATGATCTCGCCGAGCAAGGCACTGGCCATCTACCCTTCCGCCTGGCATTCGATCACGGCCCTGGTGGTCGACGGAACCGGGCTGGCCATACCCGTCGCAAGCAACGTGGTGAACATCGCGGTGGCGGCGGTCGTCTGGCCGCTCTCGTGCATCTTCCTCTCCTACATCCTCTTCGGTGCGCGGCTGTTCCCGCTCGCCCTGACCGGCGTCGCCTCCGCTTCGTTCCCCGCCTTTCCGACAGCCCTTTTCGAGTTCGGCCCGCTCTTTCCGAACACGCTGTCCTACGCGGTCCTTCCCGTAGCGGCGGGGTTCCTTGCAGTTCTCTTCGGCCTCGGCCGGCCAACGGGCATGAGCACCGGCGGGCTGATCGCCGCCCTGGCCGTGAGCTGCGCCGCGCTGGGCACCGCCCAGCCCAACGGGCTCGTGGCGCTCATGGCGTTGTTCGCTCCGGTCGGGCTCGCGGCCTGGGCGCGGTGGTGGACCAGAACGCGTGGGGAGTCCCGCACCCGACGGTTCCTGCTGGTGCAATGCGGAGTCTTGCTGGGTGCTGCCGCGTTGTTCGTCGTGTTTTGGAAGGTCCTGCTCCTTGGCTACGACAGCCGCGAACCCTTCACCACAGGCGGCGCGGCGCTGGGGGAGGCGCTCACCGGCTCGGCAAGTAGCACGCACACCACCTGGGTCCTCGCGGCGGCGATTCTGATCGGTGTGGCGACGCTGTTCCGCCAACGGGAGTCCTGGTGGATCCTCGGCTGGTTCGCCGTACTGGCAACGCTCTACATCGTTGTCGCATCGGTGCCGCGGGGGCCGCTGCGCATGGCGTTGACCGGCGCCTGGTACCAGGACGCACCGCGCCTTGCCGCGTTGCTGCCGATGATCAGCGTGGTTCTCGCCGTAGCGGGGGCGGCCTGGCTCGCGGCGCGGCTCACCGACGCCGTCAACGCGCGCGCCGGGGTGCCGGGCGGACTAAAGAGGGCCGCTCCCCTCGTTATCGGCGCCGCGCTGCTGGCGCTCGTGATCCCGGGCGCCTTCTCGCAGGCAATGGATGATTCGGCCGAGGATGTCCGCCGGGCCTACAGCTTCGACCCCAAGTACGCCGACATCCTCACGCTCGACGAACGGGCCCTGATCGGCAAACTGCCAAGCCTTGTGCCCGAAGGCAGCGTCATCGGAGTGAATCCCTGGAACGGGGGAGCCCTTGCCTACTCCTACACCGGGCTTGAGGTGAGCCAGTACCACATGACCAAACCGGATGAATCACTGGCCAGCGTCGCGCAGAGCGCCGACAGCGCCGATGCCGGTTCGGAAACCTGTAGCGCGGCCCGTGAACTGGATATCGAGTACGTCCTGGATTTCGGTGACAACTATCTTCTCGATTTCGACCAGGCCTTCGCCTATCCCGCCTTCGATAACGCGGAAGACTCCCGCTACAGCCTTGTTGAAAAGGTCGGCGAAGCAAGGCTTTACCAGCTGACCAACTGCTTTGAGGAAGCGGCACCGTGAGCACCGGGGTGGCACCGGAATCGGGCAGGGAGACCGCGCTATGCGATACTGGCCTAGTGAGTCGTACCTGGATTGTGATCCCCCTGTTCAACGAGGCTCCCATCATCGGCTCCGTCATCAAGGACCTGCTTCCGGTGTTTCCCCACATCGTCTGTGTTGACGATGGAAGCACCGACACCTCGGCCGAAGCGGCGCGGGCTGCGGGCGCCATGGTGGTGCAGCACCCTGTGAATCTTGGCCAGGGCGCGGCCCTGCAGACCGGTTTTGAGTATGTGCTGCAGGACCCCGAGATGAGCTGCGTCGTCACCTTCGACGCCGACGGCCAGCACCGGGTCGCCGATGCGGAGGCCATGGTTCAGCGCATCCAGTCGGGCGAAGCCGATGTGGTGCTTGGTTCCCGGTTCCTCGATGGCAGGACGAAGCTCGGGCCCCTGAAGCGCATCGTGCTGCGCACAGCCGCCGTCCAAATCCGGTGGAGCACGGGCATGCACCTCACCGATGCGCACAACGGCCTCCGCGCGTTCAACCGGCAGGTCACCTCCAACCTCCACCTCACCCAGAACAGGATGGCCCACGCCTCCGAACTGATCCATGTGCTCTCCACTCTCAAGCCTCGCTGGACGGAGCATCCCGTAGAGATCGTCTATACCGAATACTCGAAATCCAAGGGACAATCCCTCCTCAATTCCGTCAATATCCTGGCGGACCTGCTTTTTAGGTAACCCACATGCTCATAGTCGTCCAAATAGTCCTCCTGCTTGTCGTCATTTTCTTTTCGCTCGTGCTCATCCGCGGCGGCTCGAATGCGAAACATATGGCAATCCGCAGGATCATGGTGCTGCTCTTCGCCATTGCGGCAGTGCTCTCCATCTTCTTCCCGACGATCCTGACGCAGCTCGCCAGGATCGTCGGCGTGGGCCGCGGCACCGACCTGATGCTCTACGCGTTCATCGTTTCCTTCCTCGTTTACATGTCGACCACCCACCAGCGGTTCCGGCAGATGGAAGCGACACTGACCAAGCTTTCGCGCCGCATCGCCCTCGACGAGGCGGAAAAGCCATGGGAGGCGGTCCCGGCCCCACGGGTTGAAGAAAGCACGACGCCTGGGGAGACGTACGGTGCGCGGGTAGCCGCGGATAAGAAATGAAGTCACTGATCCGGATCAACCGCCGGCTGCTTGAGGTTCTCCCCGATTCCGCCCGCAGGTTCCTCATCCGCTATGCGGTGCTGTCGTCATCGCTGGCGCTCATTGACATCGTGGCCCTGGGCCTGTTGGCCGTGACAATGTCGAGCATTATCTCCGAGGCCCCCGTCGGGTTCGGGCCCGTGGTCATCGACTCGGTCTCCGACTACGCAGTCGTCCTCGCGATCTTCTGCACGCTGGTCATCGTGAAAAGTGCCATGAACGTCCTCCTGCTCCGCATCGCCACAGCACGCTTCGCGGCCCACGAGGTGTCCATCGGCGACCGGCTCCTTGGCGCCTACATGCGAGCACCATGGGTCGACCGGCTGAAGCGGAACTCCTCGGAACTCGTGCGGTCGGTGGACTCGGGTGTGTCGATCACCGTGTCCGGCGTCCTGATGCCGTCGATGGGCCTCGCCGGCGAGATCGTCACCGTCCTCGCCGTCGTCGTGGTGCTGCTCGCAAGCAACTGGATCACGGCGATCACGGCGATCATCTACCTCGGCCTCGTTGCCCTGTTCCTCTCGCGGGGTATCTCCAAGCGCGCCGTCGCGAACGGGCGGCGCAACCGCCAGTTCTCCCTGCGGACGGTGCGCCTGATCACCGAGGCAATGGGCGCGCTGAAGGAAGTGACCCTCAAGGGCGCGACGGCGGACGTGGAGAAGGCGGTCCACGCAAACCGCATCCAGTCCGCCAAGGCCCGCTCGATGGCCCTCTTCCTCGGACAGGTGCCGCGCTTCGTCCTCGAGTCGGCACTGATCGGCGGCTTCATGCTGGTGGGCATCGTCGGATACCTGACGAGCCCCGCCGGAGTCGACCCTGTCACCAACACCCTTGCCGCGATCGCCCTGTTCGGTGTTGCGGGCTTCCGCATTGTTCCCTCGCTGACCCGGTTCCAGTCGATCCTCTCGACGGTCCACTCAAGCACCCCCTTCGCGGAGCAGGTGCTTGCGGACATCAAGGAAGCCGAGGCCCGGGCCAAGGACGAGGAGTCCCCCGACCAGACGGCCCTTCCGCCAGGCGTTCCCGACATCGTGCTCACGAATGTCAGCTTCAGCTACCCCAACACCGATGCTCCCGCGCTCGTCGACGTGAACATGACGATCCCCGCGGGCTCGCGCGTTGCGGTTGTCGGCGCCTCCGGGGCGGGGAAGTCGACACTGATCGACCTGCTGCTCGGGCTGCTCCTTCCCAGCTCGGGAGACGTCCTCATCGGGGGCGTCCCCATGCGCGAGGTGCTCCACTCCTGGCGCTCCCGGGTCGGCTACGTGCCCCAGGAAGTTTCGCTCTTCGACGCGTCGATCGCGCAGAACGTCGCACTCACCTGGGACCCCGACGAGGTCGACCCCGACCGGGTGCGCCGCGCCCTGAAGCGCGCACAGATGCTCGACGCCGTCGAATCGCGTCCCGACGGCATCTACGGTGCAGCGGGGGAGCGCGGCATGGCCCTCTCCGGCGGCCAGCGCCAGCGCCTCGGCATCGCGCGCGGGCTGTACCGCGATCCGGCCGTCCTCGTCCTCGACGAGGCGACAAGCGCGCTCGACACCTCAACCGAGGCCGCCGTCACCGATGCCATCCGGAACCTCGCCGGAAGCGTCACGACCATCACGGTTGCCCACCGGCTCTCAACGATCAAGGACAGCGACGTCGTCTTCTTCTTCGCGGACGGCCGCTTGGCCGGACGGGGAACCTTCGACGAGGTTGTTGCCCAGATGCCCGATTTCGCCAAGCAGGCCGCACTGGCGGGCCTGGCCTGAAAACCATCGATCCCGCGGGCCGGGATTGCGACGTAGTGAAAGTGTGGAAACGATGAACGACGGAAGTATGCGCGCCGGCCGGCCCCGGGTATTGGTTCTCTCCTTTTCCCCGATCATCCGCGATCCGCGGGTCCTGCGGCAGATCAACCTGCTCAAGGAGTTCGCCGACGTCATCTCGTGCGGCTACGGCGAAGCGCCGGCGGGCGTCGTCGAGCACGTCCAGATCCCCGATGCCCTCGCGGCATGGCGGAGCAGCTTCAAGGTCACCGCGATGCTCCTTGCCGCGCGGTACCACGAGAAGCTCTACTTCGACTCCGAACGGGTCAAGTTCGTCCGGCGCGCGATCCCTGCCGGGTCGGTCGACGTCGTTGTGGCTAACGACGTCATCGCCGCACCGCTCGCCCTCGCCCTGCGGCCCACCCGGGGGGTCCACGCCGACCTCCACGAGTACGCGCCCCGCCAGGGCGAGGACAGGCTGCAGTGGCGGCTCCTCATCGGGCCCCTGATGCACTGGGCCGCCCGCAAGTACGTCACCAAAGTCGACTCGGCAACGACAGTCGCAAAGGGCATCGCCGAGGAGTACGCCCGCGTCTACCGGATGCCGGAGCCGCTTGTCGTTCCCAACGCGTCGTCCTACGACGACCGCTACAGCCCCACGGAAGTGCAGGAGCCGCTCCGGCTGATCCACACCGGCGCCGCAGGGCGCGGACGGAAGATCGAGGTGATGATCGAGGCGGTGGCGCGGGCCAACGAGCTGCGACCGGGCACGGCGACGATGGACCTCGTGATGGTTCCGGGTGAGCAGAAGTACATCGACGAACTCACCGCACAGGCCGCCGAGGTTCCGGACGGAGCCGTGCGGATGGTGCCGCCGGTGCCGTTCGAACAGATCGTTCCGCTGCTGCAGAACTACGACGTCGGAATCTTCATCTGCCCGCCGAGCACCTTCAACCTGCTCCACGCACTGCCGAACAAGCTCTTCGAATTCGTGCAGGCCCGCCTGGCCGTCGTGATCGGCCCGTCCCCCGAAATGGAACGCGTTGTCCGCAAGCACGAATTGGGTGTCGTGTCCGACGGGTTCGACGCCGAATCGGTTGCCCGGCTCCTCACCAGCCTCACCCCCGAGGCCGTCGCGGCGATGAAGCAGGCCTCACACAAGTCGGCCCGGGAGCTCAGCGCCGAAGAGGTAGTTGGCCCGTGGGAAGACGCAGTGCGGAAGCTGATCGGGGCCGCATGATGCCGGGCGACGCTGCGGGAGTACGCGCCCTCCACGTCCACGATGCGGCAAACGTGGGCCGCAACCTCGTGGACACGGCCAACGAGATGGGCCAGTCCTGGTCGATGACCGGCATCCCCTGGTACTACCGGCGCGACTGGACGGGCATCCTCAAGCACCCGGCCCTGCGTACCCGGCCCGTGCTGTGGGACGGGACCCTCGCCCTGATGAGCGCGCGGGCCGATGTTGTCCACTTCCACACGGGCGGGCTTTCCCAGCACGCCCGCTGGCTGCGGACCCCCTGGGTGCTCCACTTCCATGGCACCGACGTGAGGTCGCGCCAGTACGACGGCTGGGCTCCCAAGCTGAAGTACGGTGTTGAACACGCCGACGCGATCCTCTACTCGACCCCCGATCTTGCTCCCCACGTCCGGAACCTCACCGACAGGGGAGAGTACTTTCCCGTCACTATCCGGGCCGACCGCCTGCCTGCCTGGCAGCCGCGTCCCAGGCGCGTCGTCTTCGCCTCCCGGTGGGACGACGTCAAGGGGGCGGCACAGCAGATCGAGGTGGCCAAGCGCGTACGCGAGGCGCACCCCCAGGTCGAGCTCGTGGGGCTGGATTGGGGGGAGCGGGCCGCGGAGGCGGCGGAAGCCGGAATCACGCTGGTGCCCAAGATGGCGCCCGAGCAGTTCCACGCCTGGCTCGCCACCGCATCGGTTGTCGTCGGCCAGATGACGAGCATCCTCTCAGTGAGCGAGCTCGAAGCGCTGGCGATCGGAGCGCCGCTTGTCAGCACCGCCGACCGGTCCTTCTATCCGCAGCTCACCCACCTCGGCGGAACCAGCGTCGAGTCGGTCACAGGCGGGGTGGTCAGCGCCCTCGAGGATCCGCAGGCCGCCTCACGGCAGCAGGACGGGCCGGGATTCGTCGCAAAGGAACACGACGCCAGGGTCGGCGTCGAACGCCTGACCCGGTTGTACTCTTCGCTGCTCTCCAACGGGAAACGCCGCGGCGCCGACGCCGCCGACTGAGCAATCCTCCAACACTTCAATAAACGCCGACGGCGGGGCCCCCTTTCGGGAGGCCCCGCCGTCGTCATTTGGAGTTAGAGTTTTCCGGCGGGGGTCCGGGTGGTGTAGCCGGGGTTGGGGGGCATGCCGGTTCCGGTGTAGCGCCAGAGGGATCCGTCGGTGCGGGTGGCCAGGAGGTCGGCTTTGGTGTCGCCGGTGA
>NZ_JBZCNJ010000007.1:0-241749 GCF_058269255.1 Arthrobacter sp. TJ-217 | reverse complement strand
CAGGCCAGCGTCGAACGCCTCACCAGTGACCTCAAGGCCCGCAACGCCACCGTCCACCGCACCACAAGCCCCGGCGGACACGGCATCAACCCCGAGGACATTTCAAAGGCAGCGCTGTGGATCGCCGAGGTGCACCCGTAAGGTGAAAACATGACTACACCGAGCAACGAATCAGCACCCCTGTCCGCGAAGGCGACGGAGTTCCTCAACCTCCACCGCGCACCCGAGATCCTGCAGGTCGTCAACGTGTGGGATGCCATTTCGGCCAAGACCATTGCCGACGTCCCGGGGACGCGGGCGCTGGCAACGGCCGGCCACTCCATCGCCGCGTCCCTGGGCTACAAGGACGGCACCGTCCCGCTCGATCTCATGATCGATGCCGTGGAACGCATCGCCGGAGCGACCGAACTGCCCGTCAGCGCTGACCTCGATGCAGGTTATGGCAACCCTGGAGAGACGGTTCGGCGTGCGATCGGCGTGGGCATCATCGGGGCCAACATCGAGGACCGGATGGAACCCCTCGCCGACTCCGTGGCACAGATGGAATCAGCGGTGAAAGCCGGCGAGTCCGAGGGAATTCCCTTCGTGCTCAACGCACGCACCGATGCCTTTGTGCGCGGCGCTGGCCGCGACCCGAAGGATGTCCTCGCGGATGCCATCGAACGCGGCAGGGCCTACCTTGAGGCCGGTGCGTCAACCGTCTTCGTGCCGGGTCTCTTCGACGAGGAAACAGTAAGCGCTCTCGTCGAGGGGATCGGGCACAAGCGGGTGAGCGTGATCGGGATCCCGGGTTCGCTTCCGCCCGCCAAGCTCCAGGAGCTCGGCGTCGCCCGCATTTCCTACGGCCCCTGGACCCAGCGCGTCGCCCTGACCGCCCTCGCGGATACCGCTGCGGAGCTGCTTCGGGGCGGGTCGCTGCCTGAAGGAACCCGCCCGCTCAACTAGGGATCACCCTTGTGGGGCAACGCCCTGCTGTATCCCGGCGGCCTTGTCGACGGCTGCCACGACCTGCTCCCACGCTTCGGTGCCGGGAGTGATCATCGCGAAATGGTCGCCGGGAATCAGCACGAGTTCAGCGGGCGCACCCGCCTCGGCCGCAGCGGCAACGTAGCTTTCGGACTGGCTCAGCGGCACCGTAGTGTCGTCCTCGCCGTGCAGGGCGTACACCGGAATTTCCAGGGGCACCGCCGTCATCGGATCCGCCAGCCGGTAGCGCTCCGGATCCGCCGTGGGGGATGCGCCGAGCAGGTTCTCGACGGCGCCGTCGCTCAGTCCCAGTTCCTGCGCCTGGGCGAGGTTGAGCACCCCCGACTGGCTCACCACCGCCGCGAGGGGCACCCCGTCCTTTCCCGAGCCTGGGGCGTCCTCGGGCAGGCCCTGCCTTCCCGCCGCCCACACCGCAAGGTGGCCGCCGGCGGAATGGCCCAGCGCGGTCGTGCGCGAAAGATCGAATCCGTGCTCCTTCGCCGCCGAGGCGAGCAGGTCGATGCCGTCGCTCACGTCCTGGAAGGTGTTGGGCCAGCCGCCGCCGTTGCCCGCGCGCCGGTATTCGAGATTCCAGCACGCGTACCCGCGGCCGGCGAGATCCCGGGCGAGCGGCTCGCCCAGCTCGGCCCCGTAGCGGGAGCGCCAATACCCGCCGTGGATGACCACGACGACTCCCCGGACCGCGGACGCGGGAAGGTAGAGATCTGCGAACTGGCTGGGGTCGGCCCCGTAGGTGTAGCGCTGCGGTCCTGCATCCCCGGTTGGGGTTGCCGGAGCGCCCTTTTGCGGCCCGCAGCGAACAGCCAGGGCGGTGACGACAGCGCCAACGACGCCCAATACGCTTCTTCGCCCAAGGTGCCTCACAGAGGAAGCATAACCGGGCCGGGCTCCCCGATAGGATTGCACTCAACCACCACAATCAGGAGGCTTCATGAGCGCGTGGGACGATCTTGATGACCGCCTGCGCCCGGCGGTCGAGGCCGCAACCCAGGAGTTCGAGCGGGTGCGGCCGGAGCTTGAGGCAGTAACCGAGGAAATGCGGCGGAGCATCCAGGACATTTTCGACGCTTCGCCGCTTCACCCGCTGTTCGTCACGGCGCGCACCAAGACGATCGAGTCGTTCCGCGACAAGGCCTCGCGGATGCTCGCCCCAACCGAGGCCGATGCCCTGCCGGCCCTGGTCTTCCCCGACCCGCTGCGCAACCTCACCGACCTCGTCGGAGTCCGCGTCATCACCACCCTCCCCCACGAGGTGGACCTTGCGGCCAACCTGATGAAGCGCCAGCGCCAGGACTTCGACTGCCGGGGGGACAGGGAGAAGGACATCGGCTCCATCGAATCGGGCACGTACGGCTACTCAAGCCGGCACCTGATCATGCGGACCATCCACAATGACGTCGTCCGGCGGTTCCAGCTTGCCCTTGACCCCGAATCGAAGTCGAGCGGCAGCTACCTCTTCGAGGTGCAGGTCCGGACGGTGCTGGCCCACGCCTGGTCGGAGATTGAACACGACATCCGCTTCAAGGCCGCCAACCCGAAGGCCTGGAGCCCCTACTTCGACCGCCAGTTCACCGGAACCGCGGCGATGCTCGAAACGGTCGAGTCGGCATTCGCGGAGCTGCACGAACGCTACGAGACGGTCACCGGGTTCTGGGACGAATCCGGTGAGGGAAGCGCCCCGCTGACCCCCAACCGGATCCGGGACATCTGGCAGACGCTGCTGCCGCACGTTGACCGGAAATCCGACGACAACTGGGGCTGGGCCGCGGAACTTGTCGCCGCGCACGGGCTCAAAACCACGATCGAGCTCGTTGCGCTGCTGCAGGCCGACACGATCACCAAGGTCCGCAGGGCGCTTGATCACCGGTATTCCCCGGGCCCGGACCGGCTGCTTGACGACATGCTCCTGTGGCATTACGGGCAGCGCCATATCGACCTGACGGCCGAGGAGCCGGGCTCCGACCCGACACCGCGCCGTGACAGCCTCCAGCGGCGCATGCGCCAGATGGAAATCTTCCGTGCGCGGGAGAACCCCGCCGCCTAGGAGCACACCTTCCGCGGGCCCGGCCGACGGCGGCCGGGCCGCGGGCGCCTATTTCGCGTCGTCCGGTGAGGACTCGTCGAGCGTCCAGCCGGTGATGAAACCGGCGTCCTCGCCTGCGTCGCGCGTGTACTGCCACGCCCGCTCCCGCTGGTCCTGGAGCGCCTGGCGCAGCGCCGCCTGGGTGGAGCCGAGCGAGGGAACCCTGTCGATGACGTCCATGGCGAGCTGGTACCTGTCGATCTGGTTCCGCATCGCCATGTCGAACGGCGTGGTTGTCGTCCCCTCCTCCTTGTAGCCGCGGACGTGGAGGTTGTCGTGGTTGGTCCTGCGGTAGGTCAGGCGGTGAATCAGCCAGGGGTAGCCGTGATAGGCGAAGATCACGGGCTTGTCCGTTGTGAAAAGGTTGTCGAAGGCACGGGCCGGCAGCCCGTGCGGATGCTCGGTGTCGTCCTGCAGGCGCATCAGGTCAACCACGTTGACCACCCGGATCTTCAGCGACGGGATGCCCGCCTTGAGCAGGCCAGCCGCGGCGACTGTCTCAAGCGTGGGCACGTCCCCGGCGCAGCCAAGGACGACATCGGGATCGGTTCCCGCCTCCTCGCTGCCGGCGAATTCCCACACCCCGATGCCGCGCTTCACATGCAGGTGCGCCTCCTCCGGCCCCAGCCAGGTGGGGTTTGGCTGCTTGCCGCTGAGGATCACGTTGACTGTGTCCCGGGTCTGCAGGCAGTGCTCCACCACCGCCAGCATGGTGTTGGTGTCCGGCGGCAGGTACACCCGGATCACGTCGGCCTTCTTGTTCACCACATGGTCGATGAAGCCCGGGTCCTGGTGCGAGAACCCGTTGTGGTCCTGCTGCCAGACGTGGCTTGAGAGCAGGTAGTTGAAGGAGGCGATGGGGCGCCGCCACGACAGGTCCTGGTGGACCTTCAACCATTTGGCGAACTGGTTGAACATCGAATCGACGATGTGGACGAAGGCCTCGTAGCAGTTGAACACCCCGTGCCTGCCCGTGAGCAGGTAGCCCTCGAGCCAGCCCTGGCAGAGATGCTCGCTGAGCACCTCAAGGACCCGCCCCGACCGGGCAAGGTGCTCGTCGACCTCGTCGATCCGTGCCTCCCACGCCTTGTCCGTGACCTCGTAGATTGCCGAGAGACGGTTTGACGCTGTCTCGTCGGGTCCGAACACGCGGAAGTTCGTGGGATTCGCCGCGATGACGTCGCGCAGGTACCCCCCGACGGTGATCATGGGGCTCACCTTTTCCTTCCCCGGCGCGCTCACTTCGACTGCATGGTCGAGGTAGGCCGGAAGCTTGAGGTCGCGCAGCAGCCACCCGCCGTTGGCGTAGGGGGTGGCGCTCATCCGCAGGTCGCCCTCCGGGGCGAGGGAGGCAAGATCGGGGCGAAGCTCACCGGTTTCGGTGAAAAGCTCATCGGGATTGTAGGAGCGCATCCACTCCTCGAGCTGGCGCAGGTGCTCCGGGTTCGTGTGGATCTCGGACAGGGGAACCTGGTGCGAGCGCCAGGTGCCCTCGACCGGTTTTCCGTCGACGACGGCGGGCCCGGTCCAGCCCTTGGGCGATCGCAGCACGATCATCGGCCAGCGGGGCGTCCCCTCCGGGAGGCCCTCCCCGGAGCGCGCCCGGTCCTGAATGCCGTGGATCTCGGCGAGGCATTCCTCGAGGACCGCCGCGAACTGGCGGTGGGCCTGCTCGGTGGCGTGCGGGTCGCTCACCGTGACGAAGTGCGGTTCGTAGCCGTACCCGTACATCAGCTGGGTCAGCTGGTCCTCGGGCATGCGGGCCAGCACCGTGGGGTTGGCGATCTTGTAGCCGTTGAGGTGCAGGATCGGCAGCACGGCGCCGTCCACCGCGGGATCAAGGAAGTTGTTGGAGTGCCAGCTGGCGGCGAGGGGCCCGGTTTCGGCTTCGCCGTCGCCAACCACCGCAACGGCAAGAAGGTCGGGATTATCGAAGACGGCGCCGTAAGCGTGGACGAGGGCGTAGCCGAGCTCCCCTCCCTCATGGATCGAGCCCGGCGACTCCGGGGCCGCATGGGAGGGAACCCCGCCGGGGTAGCTGAACTGCTTGAAGAGATCCTTGAGCCCGGTTTCGTCCCTGCCGATGTGGGAGTACACCTCGGAGTAGGTCCCCTCGAGCCAGGCGTTGGCGACGTTGGCCGGACCGCCGTGCCCGGGACCGGTCACGAACAGCATCGCCTGCCGCTGCTCGGAGATCACGCGGTTGAGGTGGGCGTAGACGAAGTTGAGTCCCGGGGTTGTCCCCCAGTGGCCCAGCAGCCGGGCCTTGACGTCGCTGCTTTCGAGCGGACGCCTCAGCAGCGGGTTGTCGCGCAGGTAGATCTGGCCGACGGAGATGTAGTTCGCGGCCCGCCACCAGGCGTCGAGCCTTTCGATATCCAAGCTGGGCATCTTTTCTCCTCCTGTTTGCTGAATTTTCAACTGCGGGAATGAGTTGCGTGCTTAGGCTTCGGCGGCGGGTCCGGGCTCAGAAATCGACGACGACGTCGGAGGGCTCCTTGTCAGGGCGCCAGCCCCGCCAGACGGGGTGGCGCAGCCTGCCGCCGTCCGTGCGTTCGCTGTACTGCACCTCCCCCACCAGGGCGGGGCGCACCCAGTGGGCGTCGGCGGCGTCGGGTTCCGGCACGTCCTCGAGGGGAGCCGTTTTCCGCGCCATTTTCCGCAGCCGGGAGCTGACCTCGGCGAGATCCCGGTCGGTGAGGCCCGAACCCACCCTGCCCACGTACCGGAGCTCGAGGCCGTCGGGAACCGCAACAAGGAGTGACCCAATCGTGGAGGCGCGGGCGCCCTTGCCCGGCCTCCAACCCACAACCACAACCTCCTGGGTCTGTTGATGCCTGATTTTCACCCAGGCCGGTGAGCGGTCCCCTGGCACGTAGTCGCTGGTGCGCCGCTTGGCAATGACTCCCTCAAGACCGAGTTCCCTGCTTTTGCGCACCGCCTCGTCAAGCGTCGTGTCGAGGACCGGAGGCACCTGGATATGCCCGTCGGAGGGGCTGTCGACGGCCGCCTCAAGGATTTCCCGCCGCTGGGTGTAGGCCAGTGGAAGAAGGGAAGTGCCATCAAAACGCAGCAGGTCGAAAAGCAGGAGGCGGACCGGGGTCTTCGCGCGGGCCGCGGCGATCTCGTCGGGACGGGTCAGTTTCATGCGTGTCTGCAGCAGGCCGAAGTCCGGGCGCCCCGACTCGTCCAATGCGACGATTTCTCCGTCAAGCACCGCGGCTTCGGCGTTAACGTGCTCGGCGAGGTCAGCGAGTTCGGGATAGATCGGGGTCATGTCGTTTCCGTTGCGGCTCACCAGCCGTACCTGCCCGGAGGCCACCGTTGCGATGGCCCGCACCCCGTCCCACTTGAATTCGTAGCTGAAGCTCTCCTCGTCGTAGATGCTCGCCGCCGTGCCGAGGGTCGCCAGCATCGGGGCAACCGGATCCGGCAGGGCGGCCTCCGCCCTCCTGTCCGTTTCCGCCGGCGATATGCCCGCGGGCAGCTTGTCCGGGGGCGCTGGGCGTGCGGTCACCGGGTCAGTGGAAACCGCCTGCGCCGCTGCCGGCACCTGCCCCGGTGCGCGGCCCTTGCCCGGCTGGTCCTTCATGAGGTGGATGAGCCAGTTCCGTCCTTCGGCTCCGCCCGACACGCCGGTGTTGATGAGCGCGTAGCGGCGCACCCGGCTCCCGGTTGACGCAAGTCCGCCGTCCTCCCTGCCGGTAAGGGTGCAGATCACTTCCTTGCCGTCCCGCCATTTCTCCAGCTCATATGTCCCGCTGTCCCAGATTTTCACCTCACCCGCGCCATATTCCCCTTTGGGAATATTCCCTTCAAAAGAGCCGTAGTCGAGGGGGTGGTCCTCCGTCTGGACAGCGAGGTGGTTCCGCTGCGGCGTGGCGGGCGGGCCCTTGGGCAGGGCCCAGGAGACAAGGACCCCGTCGCGTTCGAGCCGGAAGTCGTAGTGGAGGCGCCGCGCATGGTGCTCCTGGATGACAAAGCTGTTCCCGCCGGGTGTCCCCACCGCGTCGGGAACCGGCTCGGGGGTCTTGGCCGGATCGCGCATCGAACGGTATTTGGAGAGCCGGTCCGCCGGGGCTCCCCGCGCTTCGCCGCCCTCCGACTCCGGGGGACGCACCGGATCAAGGCCGGCCAGGATGTCACCCTGTTCCTCGAACCGGCGAATCACCTCCCGGTAGTCGAGCTGCGCCAGGTCCGGATCCTCAAGCTCCGCCCAGGTGCGCGGCGCCGCGACCGTGGGGTGGAGGCGCCCGCGCAGCGAATAGGGGGCAACCGTTGTCTTGTTCTTGTTGTTCTGGCTCCAGTCGACGAGCACGCGGGCCTTGCGCAGGTTCTTCTTCATGTCGCTGACAACGAGGTCGGGATGGTCGGCCTCAAGGGCCCGCGCCAGTTCATGCGCCACGAAGGATACTTGGTCGGAGGTCTGCCGTCCGTCGAGGCGGCTGTAGAGATGGATGCCCTTGGAGCCCGTCGTGACTGGCCGGGGATCAAGCCCCATGTCCGTCAGGATGTCCCGGGCGAGCCGGGCCACTTCGGCGCATTCGGGCAGCCCCGTTCCCGGACCGGGGTCGAGGTCCAGCACAAGCCGGTCGGGGTTCCCCGGTTCTCCCCCGGGGCCGAAGCGCCACTGGGGGACGTGGATCTCAAGGGCGCCGATCTGTCCCAGCCAGGTGAGCGTTGCAAGGTCGTTGACCACGGGGTACAGGTTCGTGGAGGTCTTGTGCTCAATCGGGTGGCGCACGATCCAGTCGGGCGCGGAGGCGTCAAGGTTCTTCTGGAAAAACACCTGCCCCGGAGCTCCGGCGGTCCCCACGCCGTGCACCCAGCGCTTGCGGGTCACCGGGCGGTCGCGCGCATGGGTGATCAATGCTTCGGCCACGGCAGCGTAGTAGCTCAGAACCTCCGCCTTGGTGGTTCCCGTTTCCGGGTAAAGCACCTTGTCCAGGCTCGACAGCCTTAGGGTGCGGCCGTGCACCGTGACCGTCTGCGACTGGCGGGAGTTCGGTGCCATTCCCCAAGTGTTATCTGGATGGCTGGCGAACGCCAGTGTCCGGCGGCCAGGTTACTCCGCCGGGACGGCCGCTCCTAGGAGGCCAGTTGTTTCCGGTAGCGGTCCACGTAGACCTGCCACAGAGCCGGGTTCTGCCCGAGGCTGCGTTCGTTGAGCAGGTCGTCGAGGCCCGCAAGGGTCAGGTGCCAGCCGGCTGCGGTTGTGGCAAGCCGTGAAGCATCGGGGACGGTGATCGTCAGGACCACCCGGCACCCCTTGTCCTCCTCGCGTTCCAGCTCCCAGCGGAGCGTCTCCTTGTCCCAGGTGAAGGCGAGAAGGGAGGGTTTTTCGGCTTCGAGGACCGTCCCCCGCAGCGGGCGCTGACCCTTCACGGAGAACCGCACCTCCGTGCCCTTGCGCGGCAGGATGTCCATCTCGGAGGGGAACCAGTACCTCAGCTTGCCGGGATCGGTCAGATGCTTCCACAGAACCGCCGGAGGGAAGGCGAAACGCTGTTCGATGCGCAGCAGCAGCCCGCCGTCGTCGTCGGTGGTGCGGCTGACAGTGGGTTCTGCTGGTTCGGAAGTCACCCGTCCATCGTAGACCGGGGGAGAACCCGCTCTGGCTTGGTGAGCGGGGCGTGGTGTTCACTTGTTCCATGAGAGCGATCTGGAAGGGAGCGGTGGCCTTCGGCCTGGTCAACGTGCCGGTCAAGCTGTACAGCGCCACGGAGGACCACGACATCAGCCTGCATCAGGTCCACGACAAGGACGGCGGCCGGATCCGCTACCAGCGGCGCTGCGAGGTCTGCGGCGACGTTGTCGACTTCAAGAACATCGACAAGGCCTACGATGACGGCGAGCACACGGTAATCCTCCGCGATGAGGATCTCGCTTCCCTTCCCGTCGAAAGGAGCCGCGAGATCGAGGTCGTCGAGTTCGTGCCAAGCGAGCAGATCGACCCCATCATGTTCGACCGCTCCTACTTCCTTGAGCCGGATTCGGCGTCGACGAAGGCGTACGTGCTCCTGCGGAAGACACTTGAGGAGACCGAACGGACAGCGATCGTCCAGTTCTCCCTGCGCCAGAAAAGCCGGCTAGGAGCCCTCCGGGTCCGCGGTGAGATCCTGGTGCTGCAGTCCCTGCTGTGGGACGACGAGGTCCGGGAGGCCTCCTTTCCCGCCCTTGAGGAGACGGTGCGCATCTCCGCCAAGGAAAAGCAGATGTCGTCGGCGCTTGTCGACTCCTTCTCGACGGATTTCGATCCGGAAAACTTCACCGACGAATACCAGGTGCAGCTGCGCACGCTGATTGAGGCCAAGATCGAAAAGGGCGACACGGTCAATACCGAGGAGACCTTCGGTGCGGCCGGCGAGGAGGACGAGAGTGGGAATGTCCTCGACCTGATGGAAGCGCTGCGCCGCAGCGTTGAGAAGAACCGGGAGAAGAAAGGCTCCGGCGGCAAGAAGGAGCCGTCCGCCTCGAAGAAGAAGGGTGCCTGATGGGATTTTTTACCGATGACCTGGGGCGGCAGAACGTGGTCCTGCCTCCCAACCTCCCCATCCTGGGCTGGGCGGCGCTGGGCGCCGCCTCGTTGATGGCCTTGGACGAGGACAACCGGAAGCTTCTTGCCCGCGCAAGCACCGGATGCCTTGCCGTCTGGGCGGCGCTCGAGGTTGCCGGCGGCGAGAGCGGTTTCCGGCGCTCAATGGGAGCGCTGACCCTGGGCTGGCTGATGCGTCGCTAGCGTTTCCGGACCGGCCTAGTGCCCCGAACGCCGCGCCAGGTCGGCGATTCCCCCGACCACCAGATCCGGTGTCCGGGCGTACCCGGGGTAGGCGGCGTTGGTCCGGTTCACCCAGGCGGTCCGCATGCCGGCACGGGCGGCGCCATCGATGTCCCAGGGGTGGGCGGCGACCAGCATCAGGTCCTCGGGTTTCTCTCTGCACGCGTCAGCCGCGTGAGCGTAGGCCTCGGGGGCCGGTTTCCACAGGGGTGCGTCCTCGACGGAAAGCAACAGGTCGAAGTGTCCGCGGAGGTCCGCGCGCTCCAGCAGCGATTCCGCTGCCGCCCGCGGCCCGTTGGTCAGTGTGACGAGGCGGTGGCCGGACTCTGCGAGCGCGGCAATACCGGGCCCCGCGTCGGCATGGACCGGAAGCGTCCGGAAGTGGCCAAGCAGGTGCTTCAGCGCTTCGTCCTCGCTGCGGTTCAGCGGCTGGCCGGCCAGGACCACCCGGAGCGCGCCCTCGGCGACCTCGGCGAAGCGGGGGTTGGCCCCCGCGGCGGTGAGGGCGAATCCGTCCCGCAGCAGCGAGGTGAACCACAGGCGGGCTGTCCCCTCGGGGACGCCCACTTCGGCGAAGTGCTGCTCCATCGGCGAAAGATCGGAGAGGGTCTCATTCACATCGAAGACGATCGTTGAAGGGAGCATCCATCGACGGTACCCGAAACGGGGAGCCCCGCGGCAGAAAACCGCCGGCGGAAAACTGTGCTGTGCGCCCTGCCGGCGCTTCCGGGTTTGGACCTCGGCGCTCATGCCCTAAGCTATTGGAGAACCATTGCCTGTGTAGCTCAGTCTGGTAGAGCATCCGCTTCACACGCGGAAGGCCCGGGGATCGAGGCCCCGCGCAGGCACCATTCGTTGGACCGCCGGATCCGGTGCTGTGCTGTAACAGCCCGGAGGCCGGGGTCAGCCCCCTGCGCGTTCACGCACCCCTTTCCCGGCCCCTTTTCCCATGCCCGTCTACGGGTATTTCCGCCGTGGCCGGCACCCGACGCCCTCCGCCGAGGGGACGCCCGCCTGTTCGTTTTAGGCAAAAAAGCCGCTCCCACCTCTTGGCACTCTCCCCTGAGAGTGCTAATTTAATTGCAGGTTGAGCGAAGAGCGCTCAACCCTAGAGATGAGGAGACCCACCACTGTCGGTGGCCGTTGCGAAGGAGTTGTTTCAAATGGCCATGAAGTTCGACCCATTCCGCGAACTGGACCGCGTCGCCGGTGCACTGCTGGACCCCCGGCAGGGGCTGCGCCTGATGCCCATGGATCTGTACCGCGAGGGTGACCACTACATCCTGACGGCAGACCTTCCCGGCATCGACCCGGGATCCGTGGATATCGACGTCGACGGCCAACTGCTCACCATCCGGGCCGAGCGTACCCTCCGCGGAGCCGAAGGGGTCAAGTGGCTGACCCGCGAGCGCGAAAGCGGATCCTTCCTGCGCCAGCTCAACCTCGGCCAGGGAATCGACATCGACGCCATCTCGGCCCGGTACGAGAACGGCGTACTGAGCGTCAATATCCCGGTCACGGAGCGTGCGAAGCCACGGAAGATCGAGATCATGTCCGGAGCGGATTCCGAGGCCGTCAAGGGCGAATCGCTGCAGGGCGGTACCGACCAGAAGACCGTCGAGGCTTAGGAAGGCCGCGGCCGCTCCATCCTTCAGCCCGGGCCGGGCGCGCAGTACCTGGCCGGGCTTCGCCTTGTCCACCTCCTCGTTTTCCTTGCGCTCACCTCCGGCTGCCGAAAAAATGACGGAATGGACTTCTCACCCACAACGGCAATCGTCACAGGATCGGATTCGGGGATCGGGCGGGCCACCGCGATCGCCCTGGCGCAGGCGGGCTGTGACATCGGCATCACCTGGCACTCGGATTCCGATGGCGCCGAGGAAACCGCGAAAGCCGTCCGCGGGCTGGGACGGAAGGCTGTGATCGCCCAACTCGACACTTCCGACGCACCGGCCTGCGGCGACGTCGTCGACCAGTTGGCCGGAGAGCTCGGCGGAGTTGACGTCTTCGTCAACAACGCCGGCGTCAACGGCGGCACGATGTTCCTTGAGACCGACTGGGACACGTGGCGGTCCACCCTTGCCACCAACCTCGACGGGGCGTTCGTGTGCATCCAGCGGGCCGCGCAGCGCATGACCGACGCCGGGAGGGGCGGTCGGATCATCGCAGTGACAAGCGTCCACCAGGAACAGCCCCGGGTGGGTTCGGCGGCCTACGACGCGTCGAAGCATGGCCTGGGCGGGCTGATCCGCACTGTCGCCCTTGAACTCGCCGACAGGGGAATCACAGCCAACGCGGTGCTGCCCGGCGAGATTTCAACACCCATGAACGACGCCGGCGACCAGGATCCGCGCGAGGTGGACCGGCCCGGGATCCCGGTTGGCCGCCCCGGTGACCCCAAGGAGGTGGCGGCGGTCATCGCG
Organism: Arthrobacter sp. TJ-217; assembly: GCF_058269255.1. Classification (NCBI taxonomy): domain Bacteria; kingdom Bacillati; phylum Actinomycetota; class Actinomycetes; order Micrococcales; family Micrococcaceae; genus Arthrobacter; species Arthrobacter sp. TJ-217. The sequence goes on along the minus strand of NZ_JBZCNJ010000007.1, from coordinate 229,478 downwards.
TTCCTCGCCTCACCGGCCGCAAGCTATGTCACCGGCGCATCCTTTGTTGTTGACGGCGGAATGCTGCAGATGGGCCCCCAGGCGGGGTCGCACCTCACGAGTGGAGACTGGCGCACCCTTTAGAAGGACCGAAGCGGATGACGGGGCGTCGTCGAAGCGGTGCGTCCACAGGGAACTGTCTGCTGGTGTTCACCGCACGTTCAGGGGCGGATCCTAGAGTTGCCTACGGTAATGCACGCGTCTTTGGCAACAGAAGGAGCAGCGCAACGATGGCCGACCGGACCGCCGATAAAGAACTCAGCGACTGGACCGCGCTTCGGCGCGGCGAGCGGCTTACGCTGCATACCCCCACGGGGGCCGAACTCAGCGGCACCGTCGACATGCGCTCGGACGACGCTTCGGTGATCTGGGTCCAGCTCAGCGACGGTGCCGGACGCCGCCTGATCTGCAGGGAAGACGGCGTCCGGCTGCGCCGCGGCTAAGCGTTTTCCCGGCCGGAGCCCGCCTTTGTCCTCAACCCGTTCGCCTGTAACGTCGGACGCGTGAAACTTGTTGAATCCCGATTTCTCGCGCCGTTTTCGGCTGCGCTTCTAGCACTGGGCCTCTCGGCCTGCGGCTCCGATTACCCGCTCGGCCCCGAACAAGAAGCCGCTGCCCAAAACGCCGATTCGGACCTGCAGGGCGCCATCACCGGCGCGGGCTCCTCGGCTCAGGGCCCAGCGATGGAGGCCTGGCGAGCAGAGTTCGCCACGATCAACCCCCGCGCCCAGGTCCAGTACTCCCCCGACGGCTCGGGGGCAGGACGCGGTGCCCTGCTCGCCGGGGCGGTGGCGTTCGCGGGCTCGGATGCCTACCTCAGCGACGAGGAGCTGGACGAATCGACCGACGCCTGCGGCCCCGGAGGTGCATTCAACATCCCTGCCTACGTTGCGCCGATCAGTGTTGCCTTCAACCTTCCGGGGATTTCCGAACTGAACCTCGATGCCGCAACCATCGCCCGGATCTTCCGCGGTGAAATCACCAAGTGGAACGATCCGGCGATCACCAGCCAAAACGAGGGCGTTGATCTTCCCGCCACGCCGATCACCCCGGTGAACCGGTCCGACGATTCCGGCACCACCGAGAACTTCACCGACTATCTGCACGCCGTCGTCCCCGATATCTGGACAGATGAAGCCGACGGAACCTGGCCCGGGGAGCTCAGCGGAGAAAATTCGAAGGGCAACTCGGGAGTGGTGAGCACCGTTTCCGGAACGGAGGGCGCGGTCACCTATGCCGACGATTCGGCCGTCGGTCCGCCGCTGGGGCGCGCCAAACTCAAGGTCGGCACGGAGTACGTGCCGGTGAGCGCCGAAGCCGCGGCGGCCGCCGTCGACGTCGCCTCGGTTGTGCCGGGCCGCACCGCAGGGGACCTCTCGCTCGACCTTGACCGCACAACAACCGCGCCGGGGGTGTATCCGCTGGTTCTTGTCTCGTACCACGTGTACTGCACCAGCTACGAAAACGAACAGTCCGCCGAGGTCGTCAAGGCTTTCGGGACCTACGCCGTGAGCGCCGAAGGACAGCAGGCAGCCGCGAAGGCGGCAAAGAGCGCGCCGATCTCGGTCGATCTCTCGCGCAGGGCAGCCGAGGCAATCGCCGCGATCGCGACCGCCGAGCGCTGATCCGCGGCGGCCGCCGGGCCGCCGGGAAAACTTCAACTGACCAAAAACGCGACGGCGGGGCCCGGGGGGCGCCGCCGTCGTGTCTTTTGCTGTTTCTTACCGGGTCGTGTTCCTTAGAAAACCGTGTCCTACAAATCCGTGTCCTACAAAACGGTGTCCTACAAAACCGGGCGGCCGCTACTGGCCGGCGCGGGGACCGCCCGATTCCGGATCATCGAGGGACAGGTCGGGAAGATCGCCGTTGGCCGGACTGGCGGCTGCCGACTCACCCGTCGGAGGGGCGTTGACCTCTCCCCGCCAGGCGCCGCTCTCGCCGCCGCTCTTCTCGATGAATTGCTTGAACCGCTTCAGGTCGGCCTTGACCTGGCGCTTGTCGGCGTTCACCACGGCGCCCACCTTCTCGGCGAAGGTCTCAGGATGCCAGTCGAGCTGGACCATCAGACGGGTGACGTTCGCGTCGATCCGGTGGAAGGTCACAACGCCGGCATGGGACTCCCCGTCGACGCTCTTCCAGGCCACCCGCTCGTCGGGGTGCTGCTCGGTGATCTCGGCGTCGAATTCACGCTTGACCCCTCCGATGTTCGTCACCCAGTGGGTGCGGGTGTCGGAGATCTGGGTGATCGACTCGACCCCGCCCATGAAGTTGGGGAAGCTCTCGAACTGGGTCCACTGGTTGTATGCGGTGCTGACCGGCACCGAAACTTCGATTGATTCCTGTATTGATGCCATGACGGATCCTCCTTGACTGGAACTCCGGCTCCACATTCCGCCGACGCGATGCCACGGAGCGGTAAAACCATAAGTACCCTTAGGATATGTAGTTCCGGCGGATTTGGCCAACGCCGGGGACTGGGGTGAAGCTAGTCCAACCCACTGAAGAGCCAGTAGTCCACGCCCGCGCGGCGGGCATTTTTCTACACTTGGAGGACGCATGAAGGCATCACCAACCCTTACCGACAACCTGCAGTCCGTCCTGGTTGATCTGATTGAACTCCACCTTCAGGGCAAGCAGGCGCACTGGAACGTGGTCGGCAAGAATTTCAGGGACATGCACCTGCAGCTCGACGAAATCATCGAAGACGCCAGGCTGTTCACCGACCAGCTGGCCGAGCGCATGCGCGCCCTCCACGCCGTACCCGACGGACGCAGCGGCGCCGTGGCCAAGGGAACCTCGCTCGAGGAATTCCCCGCCGGGCTTGTCTCCACACAGGACACTGTCGCACGGGTGGTCCGCATGCTTGAGGCGACCGTCGGGACAATGAGGAAGGTCCACGACCAGGTGGACGAGGAGGACCCGACCACCGCCGACATCCTGCACGGGTTCATAGAGAAGCTTGAGCAGTACGCCTGGATGGTTGACGCCGAGAACATGGTGCCCACCGCCGAGGTGACGGAGCCGGCCAGGGTCTGAGTCACGCCGGTGAGGGAGGGCGCCCTGCAGCGGGCCCTCCCTCACCGCCTGTTCCGGGCCCGCAGGCCTCCCGGCCAAAGGAATCGGGGCGCTGTGGTGAAACGGAAATCTTGTATTATGAAGGTTGAATAACGGTCTAGCAGAAGGCCGATCATGAACACTTCCGGGTTTGTGCATCGGTCCCTGAGCCACTCTGGGATGCCTCTTTGGTGCCGGTGCTTCCACCCGGATGACCAAGCGAAACAGGACCAGAAAGTTATGGCCGACCAGGTTGCCGGGCAATCCCCTACGGACTACCTCCAGGAATTGATCCTCGACACCGACGACGTTGAAGAGTTCCTCAACGAATTCGCACGCTTCTCTGCGGAACGGCTGTTCGACCGCTCAGGTGACGTGCTGTGCGGCGTGACCCTCCTTCGGAGCAGGCGCGCAGGCACCGTGGCAAGCAGCAGCCCGCTGGCCAAGGAACTCGACGAAATCCAGTACCTCCATGCCGACGGTCCGTGCCTTGTGGCCTGCATCGAGCACAAGACCGTTCATGTGGCGGACGTCGCCACCGACGAGCGCTGGCCGGAGTATCTCTCCGATGTGAAGTCCCGCGGCGTGGGAGCCATCCTCGCCGTGCCGTTCGACCTTGAAGCAGGAACCCAGGCGGCACTGAACGTGTATTCAACCCGCCCCGGTGGGTTCGACGAAGGAACAATCCGTACGGCCGAAGGGTTTGTGCGCCAGACCTCAAAGGCGCTGATGCTCTCGGTGCGCCTTGCCCAGCACAGCGACTCCGTCTCAAATCTCAAGGCGGCGATGAAGTCGCGTACCGCAATCGACATCGCCATCGGCATCATCATGGCGCAGAACCGGTGCAGCCAGCAGGAAGCATTCAATATCCTCAAGTCCGTCTCGAGCAGCCGGAACCAAAAGGTGAGGGACATCGCCGCCAACGTGGTTGCCTCAATCGGCCAGGGCGAGCCCGAAACCCACTTCGAGGCCTGAGGTCCTTCCGCCGGCGCGGGGCAGTGCCCTGTGGCGGTTCCCGGCGCCGCTAGCGACGCCGCCCGCGCCGGCCCTGCGGGGAGGCCTTGCCTTTCGGAACATTGCGGGCTCCCGCCTTTTTCGACGGCGCCGCCCGTGAACCCGCCTTCGCGGGAGCGGCCTTGGATGAAGCCGCCTTTTTCGCCGCGGCCTTCTGGGCCGCGCTTTTCCCGGCCCCCGGATTTTCCTTGGCGGAGGGCTGGCGTGAGCTGCGTTCGGTCCGCCCGCGCACAATTCCAATGAATTCCTCGACGTCGGCGGAGTCGTTGCCTTCAAGCCAGCCCACCGCGATCGTCGTTCCGGAGAGCCCGGGCACCGGGCGGTACACGGCGTCCCTGCGGGCGTGAAGCCGGGCAAGGGACATTGGAAGCACCACCACCCCGGCCCCCGAGGCCGCGACGTCGACGGCGATCTTGGGGCCTCCGCACTCCTCGACGCTCAGGCGCTTTTCCGCCTCGAGCTCGGCCAGCGGAACCTCGTCATAGAGGGAGAGGGCATTTTCGCTTGAGGCGACAACGACGGGCTGCTCTTCGTAAAGGGGAATGAGGAACAGGCCCGTACGGTCGACGGGAAGGCGGACGAAGACCACATCCGCCGCGGCCGCGTGCAGGGCGGCGACGGCGGCTCCGTCATCGTACTGGTGAAGTTCGAGGGGGACATCCGGATGCCGTTCCCGCCACCGGGCCACCCACTTGCCCGGAGTGACGCCCGCGACAAACCCGACGGAAAGGGTTCGGGGCTGAAACTCGGGCACCATCTCACACTAACGCACCGAAAGCGCCGCCGTGCCGGGCCCGGTTACGCTTGGAACATGACCCCCGCAAAAACCCCGCAGACAATGAAACCAGCCACCGCAGCCAAGAAACTTGGGATTTTCCTGCCAGCGGCCCCCCAAAAGTTTCAGGAACGGGAGCTCACCCGCGCGGAGTTCAACGAACTGCAGCAGACGCCCCCGGAATGGCTTGCCGAGCTGCGCCGCAACGGCCCGCACCCCCGCCCGGTGGTCGCACAGAAGCTGGGGATTTCAATCGGCGGGCTCACCCGCGGCGGAATAACCGAAGCACTGACGACCGCCGAAATCTCGGCACTCCTTCAGGCCCCGCCGGCCTGGCTGGTTTCCGAGCGCTCCACCCAGGCCGCCGTCCGGGCCGAAGCCGCCCGCCTCAAGGAACGCGATTCGGAGCGGGAAAAGAAAAGCGGCGACCGCGGCTGAACGCCGCATACGCGACCCGATTTTCCCTTTCCCATAGCACCTTTTCCACCGGGCAGAGCGTTCCTTCGTCGATTGACTTAATAGAACATATATTCGAATATTGACGGGTGACGCCAGCAGCCGCCGGGCATGCCCTTGAATGGGATGAGCCCTCCTCCGACAGTTCCGGGACCCGGGTTCCCCGGCTGTTCCAGGCGCCGTCCACGGCCGGCCCCGAGCTGGATCTGCAGTCGCGCATCAACCTCATGCAAACCAGCCGCCTTGAGTCGCGGAGGCTCCCCACGGTGCCGGCGCTGGCCCGGATTCTTCCTGGGGGCGGCCTGCAGTCGGGGGGTTCCTATTCGGTGCGGAATTCGGCGACCCTGGCCATGGCCCTGCTGGCAGGACCGTCAGCAACGGGGGCGTGGTGCAGCGTCATCGGCCTGCCCGAATTCAGCGTCGAGGCGGCCAGGGAGTTTGGGATCAACCTTGAGCGGCTGATCCTTGTTCCCTCTCCGGGCCCGCAGTGGCTCACCGTCACCGCTGCCCTGGTCGATGTTGTGTCGGTGGTCCTGACCCGTGCGCCCCAGCATCTGGCGCCCTCCGACACCGCACGGTTGAAAGCACGGCTGCGGCAGCGGGGAACCGCAATGATCACCCTGGGAAACTGGCAGCAGAGCGACTCCACCCTGGGCGTTGTGGAGAGCGCTTGGGAGGGGGTCGGCGCGGGGCGGGGACACCTGCGGGCGCGCCGGATGAAGGTCACTGCGACCCACCCCTCCGGCCGTCCCCGGCATGCGTACCTGTGGCTGACGGACCTGCAGCACGGCGCCGGCACCGGCTTCCCCACCGCCCACGACGCCGGCGGTGGGGAAAGCGGGGATGCGCTCTTCCTGCCAAGGCTGGTGAGCTCCTGATGGGGGAAAGACCGGCCGGGACGCCGCCGCTGACGGCCGGCCGAACCAACGCAACCCGGACGCTGATGCTGTGGTGCCCCGACTGGCCGATCACCGCGGCAATCCGGGAACACCTCCTCGCCCCTGACGTGGCCCTTGCCCTGGTTGCCCGGGGAGAAGTCTTCGCCTGCTCCCCCGCTGCGCGCCAGGACGGAGTGCGCCGGGGGTTGAGGATCCGCGAAGCGCAGGCCCTCTGCCCGGACCTCGTGGCCCTTCCCTACGACCCCGCCCTTGACCAGCGCTGCTTCGAACCCGTCCTTGCCGCGGTCGAGACAATCGTTCCCGGGGTCCAGGTGATCCGCCCCGGCCTCTGCGCCCTCCGGGTGCAGGGCCCTTCCCGCTACTACGGCGGCGAAGAGGAGACGGCGTCCGTTGTGTTTGCGACCCTTGCCGCGATCGGCCTGACCGATGTCCGGATCGGGATCGCCGACGCCCCCTTCGCCGCGGAGCAGGCAGCCAAAACCGCCGAAGCCCCCGACGGTTCGGGAGAACCCCTGTGCATCATCCCGCCGGGAAGCTCCCCCTGGTTCCTCAGCACCTTCCCCCTCGACGTCCTGGAGCAGCCGAAGCTTGCGGTGCTGCTGCGCCGCCTGGGCATCCGGTCACTTGGGGAATTCGCTGCCCTTAACCCGGCCGACGTGCGCAATCGGTTCGGCGAAGAGGGAAGACGGGCACACCGGCAGGCCAGCGGCCTCGACCATTTCACGGTGGTGCCCCGGAAAGCCCAGGCCCAGCTCGATGTCACAGTCGACTTCGAGCCGCCGCTCGCCCGCATCGACCAACTGGCGTTTGCCTTCCGCGCCCCGGCCGAACGCTTCGTCGGCGGTCTTCGCGGGGCGGGGCTGGTCAGCACCGCCGTGCGGGTGGTTCTGCACAGTGAATCCGGTGAGGTGTCCGAGCACATCTGGCGGCATCCCCGCTGGTTCGACGCCGACGACATCGTCGACCGGGTCCGCTGGCAGCTGCAGGGAGGGGAAACCGCGGGCCCCGGACTGAGCTCCGGCATCACCCGGGTTTCCGTGGCCCCCGACGTTGTTGAGAGCCTCAGCGACCACGCGGACGGGCTTTGGGGAACCGGACCCGACGAAAGCATCAACAACGGTCTTGCCCGGGTCCAGGGAATGCTGGGCCACGGCGCCGTCCTGACGGCAATCATCGCCGGAGGCCGCCTCCTCGCGGACCGCCGCGTCTACATTCCCTGGGGCGATGCACCGCCGGGTTCCGCGCCGGAGGAGGACCAGCCCTGGCCCGGCCGGCTGCCCGGACCCATGCCCGCCACGGTGTTCGCTGAACCGGTTTCGGCGGGGGTCCTCGATGCGCGCGGGAACGGAATCGACGTGAACGGGCGGGGGCTGCTCAACGCCGAACCCGCTTTCTTCTATACGGGCACCGACACCGGGAAGCGGCGGCCAGTACAGGCATGGGCGGGCCCCTGGCCCATCAGTGAACGCTGGTGGGACCCGCAGGGGCGCATCCTCAACCGTTTCCAACTGGTCGATTCCTCGGGATCGGCCTGGCTGCTCCTTCTCGAAAACCACAAATGGTGGGCCGAGGCGATGTACGACTAGGCCGGCCCGAAGCAGCAGATAACAACAAACCGTTTGAAGGGGGAAAGACGATGGGATGGAGCAACCCTCCCGTTCCATGGTCCGACTTCGAACGAAACCTGTCCGATTCCACCCGCCCCGGTGCGCCTCCCGTCGGGGCCGACGGCGGAGACAGCCCGGCATGGTCACGGAAACGGCAGCCCTACACGCCTCCCCCGGCCGCCGAGCCGGACAGCTCCGGGCCTGTTGTTGCCTATGCCGAGCTTCACGCCCACTCGAACTTCAGCTTCCTCGATGGTGCGAGCAGCCCCGAGGAGCTTGTTGAGGAAGCGCAGCGGCTGCGGCTGCGGGGCATGGCGCTGACCGACCACGACGGACTGTACGGGGTGGTCCGCTTCGCCGAAGCCGCCGAAAAATATCCGGAGCTGTCAACCATCTACGGTGCCGAGCTCTCCCTTGGCCTCTCCAAACCGCAGAACGGGGAAGCCGACCCGGAAGGCAGCCACCTGGTGGTGCTTGCCCGGGGGTCTGCCGGCTACCACCGGCTTGCCGGCGCTATTACCGCGGCCCAGCTCGCTGAGGGCGCCGAAAAGGGAAAGCCCCGGTACAGCCCTGAATCCCTCGCCGACGCAGCGGCCGGCGCCTGGCTGATCCTCACCGGCTGCCGGAAAGGACCTGTCCGAAAGGCCCTTGCCGCCGGCGGCGAGGCGGCAGCGGAGGCCGAACTCGTACGCCTGAGAGACCTGTTCGGCCAGGACAACGTTGCCGTTGAGCTGTTCGATCACGGAAACCCGCTGGACACCTTCCACAATGACGCCCTTGCCGCGCTTGCCTCCCGGTTGAAGCTGCCGGTGCTCGCCACAAACAACGTGCACTATGCCGCACCCGAAAGGCACCGGCTCGCCACCGCGCTGGCGGCGGTGCGTGCCCGCAGGAGCCTCGACCAGATGAACGGATGGCTTCCGGCGGCCGGCGCCGCGCATCTGCGCAGCGGCGCTGAAATGGCGGCCCGGTTCCGGAACTATCCCGGAGCCGTTGAACGCACGGTCGACATCGCGGACGATCTGGCCTTCCGGCTGCGGAGCGTCAAGCCGGGACTGCCCACCATTGAACTGCCGGACGGCCACACCCAGATGAGCTACCTGAGGCAGCTCGTGTGGGAGGGCGCCGACCGGCTCTACACCGGCCGGGAGGAGGTGCGGGAACGGATCCAGCGCGAGCTCGATGTCATTGAGAGCAAGAACTTCCCCGGATACTTCCTGATCGTGCACGACCTCGTGCGGTTCGCCCGCAGCCGGGGGATCCTCTGCCAGGGCCGGGGCTCCGCCGCGAACTCCGCCGTCTGCTACCTGCTGGAAATCACCGCGGTCGATTCGATCAAATACCAGCTTCCCTTTGAACGCTTCCTCTCGAGCATGCGTGACGAGGAACCGGACATCGACGTGGATTTCGACTCCGACCGGCGCGAGGAGGTCATCCAGTATGTGTACCGGAAGTACGGCCGTTTCAATGCGGCGCAGGTCGCCAACGTCATCACCTACCGCCCCAAGTTCGCGGTGCGGGACATGGCCAAGGCGCTCGGTCACAGCCCTGGGCAGCAGGATGCCTGGTCAAAGCAGGTTGAGCGCTGGGGCGGGCTCGTCTCAAGCACCGACCACGACATCCCGCAGCCGGTGATCGACCTGGCGACGAGCGTGCTGAAATTTCCCCGCCATCTCGGCATCCATTCGGGGGGAATGGTCCTCACCGACCGGCCCGTCGGTGAAGCATGCCCTATTGAGAATGGAAGGATGGAGGGCCGGACCGTCCTGCAGTGGGACAAGGACGACTGCGCTTGGATGGGCCTCGTGAAGTTCGACCTGCTGGGTCTGGGCATCCTTGCCGCCATCCAGTACAACTTCGACCTCGTCGAAAAGCATTTCGGTGAAAAATGGAGCCTCTCAAGTATCCCCAAAGAGGAACAGGGTGTTTACGACATGCTGTGCCTCGCCGACTCGGTGGGGGTGTTCCAGGTGGAAAGCCGGGCCCAGATGGGCATGCTTCCCCGGCTGCAGCCGCGGCAGTTCTACGACCTCGTCATCGAGGTGGCCCTGGTGCGCCCCGGGCCCATCCAGGGCGGAGCCGTCCATCCGTACATCAAACGCAAAATGGGCGAGGAGGAGGTGCGCTACCTCCACCCCAACCTCAAGCCCGTCCTCGAACGGACGCTCGGAGTTCCCCTGTTCCAGGAACAGCTGATGCAGATGGCGATGGTGGTGGGCGGCTGCTCCGGAGCCGACGCGGACCTGCTGCGCCGGGCCATGGGGTCCAAACGCGGCGAAGAACGCATCGATTCGCTGCGGGCCAAGCTGTACGAGGGCATGGCGGCAAACGGCATCGATCCCGCCACGGCCGATGCGATCTATAACAAGATCCAGGCCTTCGCCAACTTCGGCTTCGCGGAGAGCCACTCAATCAGTTTCGCCCTGCTGGTCTACGTCAGCGCCTGGCTGCGCCTTCACTACCCGGGCGCCTTCCTTGCCTCCCTTCTGCGGGCACAGCCCATGGGCTTCTATTCGCCGCAGACGCTGGTCGCCGACGCCCGGCGCCACGGCGCGGTTGTGCTGCGTCCTGACATCCTTTTTTCGGGAGTTCACGCGGACCTCGAACCGCTCCCGGATTTTTCTCCGGGGGAGGATCCCCGGAGCCGCACGACGGGCATGGACTGCTGCGTCGAGGAAAACCAGCCCCCGGTCGAACCGTTTGACCGCAGCGCCGGATTCGATTCAACACGGCACCGGAGGGACGGAAACTACGCGGTGCGCCTTGGCCTGGCCAGCGTCCAGTCCATCGGGGTGAAGGTCGCCGAAAAAATCGTGGCCGAGCGCAGCCTGAACGGCCCCTTCGAAGACATGGCCGACCTCGTGCGCCGTACGGAGCTCAACGCTTCACAGCTTGAAACCCTTGCGGCGGCGGGAGCCTTCGATTCGATGGGACTCTCGCGGCGCGAGGCGCTGTGGAATGCCGGTCCCGCCGCAACGGAGCGGAAAGGGCACATCCGGGGAACGGCGGTTTACATCCAGCCTCCCCTGATGCCCGAGCTTTCCGACATCGACAAGGTGGGCTCCGATTTGTGGTCAACCGGCATCACCCCCGATGACCACCCGGTGCGCCATGTCAGGTCGCGGTTGAAACGCCGGGGCGCGCTGAGCGCGGCGGACCTCCTTGTGGCGGAGCCGGGCCGGAGGGTGGAGGTGGGCGGGGTTGTCACTCACCGGCAGCGCCCCGCAACGGCGAGCGGCATCACCTTCATGAACCTTGAAGATGAGACAGGACTGGTCAACGTCGTCTGCTCGGTGGGTGTGTGGCAGCGCTACCACCGGGTTGCCCGGGAAGCCAGCAGCGTCATCGTACGGGGTGTCCTTGAACGGTCCGCGGAAGGCGTGGTGAACCTCGTGGCGGACCGGCTCGAGATGCTGTCACTCAAGGCAACCACCAAGTCCCGGGACTTCCGCTGATTCCCGGGCCACGAAATCAGCGGGCCGAGCGGGCAAAGCAAAACGCCCCGGTGGAGACCGGGGCGTTGCCGATGGCCTGAACCATCATCGTGGTGCGCGAGGGGGGATTTGAACCCCCACACCCTTTCGGATACTGGCACCTGAAGCCAGCGCGTCTGCCGTTCCGCCACTCGCGCGAAGTAATTTCCAAGCCTCCCGGACAGTGCCGGTTTACTTGTGAACAGCAGAAACAAGCATAGCCGAGCACAGAAGAAAATACCTAAACGGCGCCTCCGCACCTGCCCTGGGCCGGCCGGGGAGTCGCCGGCTCCCGCCCGTCCGATGGCCGCTGCGGAACGGGGCGCGGCCCGCGTTAAGGCCTTTCACAGGCCATCCAAGTAGTATCGAAGAGAACGTGCCCGAGTCGATACTGTCTTCTTCAGTTCTGCCTCGAACACGAAATGACCAAAACGGCAAGAGCAAAGCTGGGATCGATGAAGGGTGAGGAGGCAGCACATGGGCATACTCGACAACGTTGAGCGGGGCCTCGAGAAAATCGTCCGCGGCGCCTTCAGCAAAGGCACCTCCTCCCGGGTCCAGCCCGTGGAGATCGCCAGCGCCCTGCGCAAGGAACTCGACAATAGGTCGATTGTCCTGGCGGAGGGCCGGACCCTCGCCCCCAACGGGTTCACCGCCCGGCTCTCGGACCCCGACTTTGAGCAGGCCCAGCAATGGGGGTCCGCCCTCGCCGAGGAGCTGTGCGATGTCGTGATCCGCCACGTCAACAGCCAGCAGTACACCCTTCAAGGGCCGGTGCGGGTGTCGTTCGCCCACGATCCCGCCCTCAAACCGGGAGTCCTCGAAATAGATTCAACAATGGAAAAGCAGTCAGGTCCCCGCGTTCCCGCTGCCCCGAGCGCTCCGCGTCACCAGCCGACGCGATACCAGCCCGTGTTGGAGCTGAACGGCCAGCGCTACTCCCTCAATGCCGGATCGATCATCCTTGGCCGTTCCTCGGAAGCCGACATCCTCGTCGAAGATTCAGGGGTTTCCCGCCGTCACCTGGAAATCCGGTACTCCAACGGGCGCGCCCTCGCCGTGGACCTCGGCTCGACCAACGGAAGCTACGTCAACGGCGAGCGCGTCCAGGGCCAGGCTGAACTGACCGACGGGTCGGCCATCACCATGGGCCGCACCCGCCTGACGTTCCGCCTGGTTCCCGTGCAGAAAGGCGGAAGCCAGGTATGAGCGATTTGACCCTGACGCTGCTGCGCTACGGGTTCCTGATTCTTGTGTGGATCCTTGTCCTCAGCACCGTCAGCGCCATCCGCCGCGACCTGGTGGTGGGACGCCGCAACAAGACCGGAACCCCAACGCCCCGGCAGGCCCGGCGGCATCCCGAGCTGGTCGAGGAGGCACCACCGTCGCGTCCACAGGCCCGCCGCCTCGTTGTCACCGAAGGCCCCCTGACCGGCACGACGCTGGAACTGGCAACCAGCCCGATCCTTCTGGGCCGGGCCCAGGAAGCGACGCTCGTCCTTGAGGACGACTACGCCTCCGGACGGCACGCGCGGCTGTTCCCCCAGGGAAGCCGATGGTTCGTCGAGGACCTCGGTTCGACCAATGGAACATTCCTTGCGGGCACCCAGCTGACGCGTGCACTTCCCGTGGAGCCGGGTGTGCCCATCCGGATTGGTAAGACGGTCATTGAATTGAGGCCGTGATAGTGCCCTTTGTGATGCGGTTCGCCGCTCGCTCGGATGTGGGAATGGTCCGCGCCAAGAATGACGACTCAGCGTATGCGGGCCGTTATCTTGCCGTTGTCGCCGACGGGATGGGCGGTCACGCCGGCGGGAACGTCGCCTCGGCCTCCACCGTCCTCGATCTGGTCCACCTTGACCGCGACGCCTACGCGGGCGACGCCGGCACCGAGCTGGCGGATGAAATCCAGACAGCGAACTCGCTGCTGTCCGAACTGGTCAGCACCAACCCGCAGCTCGCGGGAATGGGCACGACGGTCACCGCGCTGCTGCTCAACGGCGACCGCGTGGAACTGGCACACATCGGCGACTCGAGGGCGTACCGGCTGCGCAACGGTGTCTTCGAGCAGATCACCAAGGACCACACGTTCGTCCAACGCCTCATCGACGAAGGCCGGCTGAGGCCGGAGGAAGCCGACATCCATCCGCATAAGAACGTGCTCATGCGGGTGCTTGGCGACGTCGATGCCAGCCCGGAGCTCGACCTCCAGTCATTGGACATTGTTCCCGGAGAGCGGTGGCTGCTCTGCTCGGACGGCCTCAACGCCGTCCTGCCCGACTCCACCGTGGAGCAGGTTTTCCGGGAGACCAGGGACCTGCGCGAGTGCGTCGACACCCTTGTCGAACTGACCCTGGCCGGCGGGTCGCCCGACAACGTGACGGTCGCCGTCGTGGAAATCGTCGAAGCGACCGAAAAGGACCTGACCGCGGCACCGCCCCCGGCCCTGCCGCGGGCCCGTGAAGCCGCAGGGGAGAGGGAGACACCGAAGGAAGCCGCCGCCAAGAACGGCAGCGGGCCGGCCTCGGATGCGACGGACCTGCCCGGCACCGCCATCCGTGCCGACATCATCCGCCAGGACCTCCTGACCCGCCCGCACATCCTTGTGGGTTCTGCCGCCCTCGCCACCGAGACGGGGCAGATTCCCATCGTCACGCAGCGCTCCTCGGAGCGGCGCGCCGCGCTCATGCTCACGCACAAGGCCCAGGCCTCCGGGACGGGGCTTGAGGACGAGGGCGGCGAGGACCGGCCGGTCCGGCGGCGCTGGCTCGCCCCGGCGTTCGTCACCCTCACAGCGCTGATCCTCCTAGCCGTCGTCGGCTTCGGCTACACCTGGACACAGACCCGCTATTACGTGGGGAACTCCGATGACAAGGTGGCAATCTACAACGGCGTGTCACAGAGCGTTGGACCGATCCGGCTGAGCCAACTCCACGAGGTAACCAACATCCCCGTCTCCAACCTGCCCGAGCACCACCGTTCCCAGCTCGCAATGACCCTTCCGGCACGCGATCTGCAAGAGGCCGAGCGCATCGTTGAGGATCTCCGCAGCGAACTGCGTGCCCTTCCCTGCACGCCGGGCAGCGCCGGGGGCGAAGCCACTACCAAAGCCACCGACCGGCCCTCCGGCTCACCCGGGGCATCCCCGCGGCCCTCCGGGGCGGCGGGGCCATCCCGCACTCCTTCAGCAGAACCCACCGGTTCACGGTCGGGAAGGCCCACCGCCACCCCCTCGGACGCATCCGGTGCCAGGGCCTCAAGCAGCCCCGCCCGCACGGCGGCCCCGTCGGTGTCGCCGTCCCCTGAATCCGGCGCTGTCGCCGGTCCGGATTGTGGAGGCACGCAGTGAGCGATGTCCTGACGGTTCCCAAGTCGCGCAGGAACGCCGAGGCGCTGCTGCTCCTGCCTGCCCTGGCTGTGGCGATCGGCGCGAATTTCGTTGCCGGGCTGGAGCGGGAAGAGCAGTTCAACTCCTACTTCTGGAACCAGGCAGCAACCCTGGCGGGGATGGGCCTGCTCGTCCACATCATCCTCCGGTTCCGGGCCAAGTATGCCGATCCGGTAATACTCCCGATCGTTCTTGCCCTCAACGGCATCGGGCTCGCAATGATCCACCGCCTCGACCTTCCCCGGATGCAGAACCCCAACTTCACGCCGGTTGCACCGCAGCAGCTGTTGTGGACGGGCGTGGCCATCGTGTCGGCCGCGGTCATCCTGATCTTCCTGCGCGACCACCGGATCCTGCGGCGGTTCACGTACATCTCGCTGATCGCCAGCGCGGTGCTGCTCCTTCTGCCCCTCACCCCGCTGGGACTGGAGATCAATGGCGCGCGGATCTGGATCTCGGTTGGTTTCGGGACCTTCCAGCCCGGCGAAATAGCAAAAATCTCGCTTGCCGTGTTCTTCGCCGGCTATCTTTCGACGAACCGCGACCTGATCCTGCTGGCAGGGAAGAAACTCGGGCCCCTGCAGCTGCCGCGGTTCCAGGACCTCGCCCCCATGCTCGCGGCCTGGCTTGTCAGCATCGGGGTCTTGATCCTGCAGCGCGACCTCGGCTCGTCAATCCTGTTCTTCGGCCTGTTCATGGCCATGATCTACGTGGCGACGAGCCGTGCCAGCTGGGTGCTGATCGGCCTGTCGATGATCACGGTCGGCGGTTTCATCGCGCTTGAACTCTTCAGCCATGTGGCCCTGCGCTTCGACAGCTGGCTCAACGCGTTCGACCCCGAGGTGTATAACCGCACCCCCGGCGGCAGCGGGCAGGTGGTCCAGGGACTCTTCGGGCTGGCGAACGGCGGTCTGTTCGGCACCGGGCTGGGACAGGGGCGCCCTGACCTCGTGACATATGCCAACAGCGACATGATTATTGCGGCACTGGGCGAAGAGCTTGGGCTTGTCGGCATCTTCGCTATCATCCTGCTCTACGTACTCCTCGTCTCAAGGGGCGTGCGCGCCGCCCTTGGTACCAAGGACGGCTTCGGGAAGCTGCTCGCATGCGGTCTGTCCTTCACGATCGCCCTGCAGTGCTTCGTCGTCATCGGCGGAATCACCCGGCTGATCCCCCTGACCGGGCTGACGACCCCGTTCATGTCGGCGGGCGGTTCGTCGCTCCTGGCGAACTGGATCATCGTTGCGCTGCTGCTCCTGATCTCGGAAACGGCGCGCCGTCCGGCCCCGCGTGCGCCGCTGCGCAGTGCCTTTCCCGACACGTCCGCCGAGAACACCCGGCGGACTCCCCGACCCTCGAAGGGGGTGTCCCGATGAACCAGGCAATCCGCAGGGCGTGGATCGTCGCGATCGGCATGTTCACCCTGATCCTTGGCTCGCTCACCTACGTCCAGTTCTTTGAAGCCGAAGCGCTGAACGACAACGACTGGAACAACCGGCAGCTCTACCAGGACTTCGGCAGGCCGCGCGGGGCGATCCTCGTCGACGGCAAGGCGATTGCCGAGTCGGTGCCCTCCAACGACCAGTTCAACTTCCAGCGTGTCTACAAGGAACCGGATCTCTACGCCCACCTGACCGGTTATTACTCTCTGGTGGCCGGCTCGACCCAGCTTGAGAGTGCTGCCGCCGGCCTGCTGTCGGGGACCAGCGATGAACTGTTCTACGAACGCCTGGTGCAGCTGTTCTCGGGGGCGCAGACGTCGGGTGCCTCGGTGGAGCTCACCATCGATCCGCAGATCCAGCAGCTCGCCTCGGACCTGATTCCCGAGGGCCAGCGCGGGTCAATCGTGGTCACCGACCCGAAGACGGGAAACATCCTGGCCATGGTGTCGAAGCCGAGCTACGACCCGAACCTGCTGGCCAGCCACGATTCCGCCGTGGTTGAGGAGAATGTGGCAAAGCTTTCCGAGGTCCCGGGCCTGTCCATCTACCTCAACCCGGCCACCGAATCCCTGGTCGCCCCGGGGTCGGTCTTCAAGCTCGTCGACGCCGCCGCGGCGCTCGAGTCCGGCAAGTACGACGCGGAGTCGCAGATCCCGAACCCGCCGGTGCTCGATCTGCCCGGCACCGATGCCGGCCTGCCGAACTACGTCAACGGAACGTGTGCTTCGCGCACAACGGCGGACCTTGAATTCGCGCTCGAGCAGTCCTGCAACACCCCCTTCGCCCAGATCGCGTGGGACCTGGGCCAGGAGGCAATTGCCGAGCAGGCCGCGAAGTTCGGATTCGGCGAGGGTCTGAGCATCCCGGTCCGCGTCGAGCCAAGCCAGTTCCCGCAGGACCTTAGCGAGCCCGAACTCGCCCAGTCGGCGATCGGCCAGTTCGACGTCAAGGTCACCCCCCTGCAGGTGGCAATGGTGACCGCGGCGATCGCCAACGACGGAGTGCTGATGACGCCCAACCTCATCAAGTCGGTGCGGGCCGCCGACCTGGAGCTGATCGATTCCCCGCAGCCCGAGGTGTTCAGCGAAGCGGTGAGCTCCGATACGGCCAACCAGCTCACTGACTGGATGGTGAACGTTGTCAACAACGGCACCGGCCGCAACGCGCAGATCCCCGGCGTCGCCGTGGCGGGCAAGACGGGCACGGCCGAGGTGTCCGGGAGGGGCGACAACGCCTGGTTCACCGGTTTCGCGCCGGCGGAGGACCCCCAAGTAGCAGTAACGATCGTCATGGAGGATGTCGACATCGCCACCGGTGCGCAGCTGACCAGTCCAAGTGCAAAGAGAATCATTGAGGCGGTGTTGAACAAGTGAGACCTACATCAGGGATCACCTTAGGCGGCAGGTTCCAGCTGACCGACCGCATTGCCATCGGCGGGATGGGCGAGGTCTGGAAGGCCAGGGACCAGATCCTCGGCCGGGTGGTTGCCATCAAGATCCTCAAGGAGGAGTACTCGGGCGATCCCGCGTTCCTCAACCGTTTCCGCGCCGAGGCCCGTCACACCGCGCTGCTCAACCACGAGGGGATCGCGAACGTCTTCGACTATGGCGAGGAGGGCGGTTCGGCCTACCTCGTCATGGAACTGGTGCCCGGGCAGCCGTTGTCGGTCGTCATCGAACGCGAAGGGGTGCTCTCTCCGGACCGCACCCTCTCCATCATCGGGCAGACCGCGACCGCCCTCGCCGTCGCGCACCGGCAGGGACTCGTCCACCGCGATGTAAAGCCCGGAAACATCTTGGTGATGCCCGATGGGCGCGTCAAGATCACGGACTTCGGCATCGCGCGCCTCGCCGACCAGGTTCCGCTGACGGCAACGGGCCAGGTCATGGGCACGGCCCAGTACCTGGCGCCGGAGCAGGCAACCGGCCAGCCCGCCACCGGGTCCAGCGATATATATGCACTTGGGGTAATAGGTTATGAGCTCCTCGCCGGGCGCAGGCCGTTCTCCGGGGAGTCCCAGATCGCCATCGCGCTGGCCCAAGTCAACGACGCCCCGCCGCCGCTGCCCGACACCATCCCGCGCCCCGTGCGGGCGCTGATCTCCTCCATGCTGGCCAAGGATCCGGTGGAGCGCCCGGCCGACGCCGAGTCCCTCTCACGCGCGGTCGATGCGATCCGCGCCGGGTCGATCCGCGAGGCCGAGGCCGCCGTTCCGGGAATGCTGCTGTTCGGAGACAGCAACGAGGCCGCGACTGCGGCGGTGCCGCTTGCCGATACGGCGGCGACCCGCGCCGTGCCTGCTCCCTCGACGTCAGCCCTGCCCGTGGTTGGTGCTGCAGGCGCCGCCGCTGGCGCCGGCGGAATCGCCGCCTCCCGTGACTGGTCGGAGGAAGTCGACCACGACGAGGCCGACGGGAACGGACCCGGGGAGGAGGAACGCCGGCGCAATCCCTGGCTCATCCCCGTCATCGTGCTCTCGCTGCTGGCGCTGGCCGCCGTGGCCGGCCTCATCCTGTGGCCGCTGCTCGCGGGCGGCAACGCCGATCCCGCGCCGGCAGTGACCCGGAGCGCGTCTCCGAGCCCCCGGCCCACGGCCACCACTCCCGCTCCCGCTCCCACCCCGACCTCGGAATCACCTACCCCGGTGGAGACGACGCCCGAAGTCGAGGGAATCGTCATCAATCCCGCGGAGTACCTGGGCAGGAACGTGAACGAGGTGACCGCGGAGCTCTCGGCCCTCGGTCTCGCCGTCTCCCGGATACCGGTGACGTCGGATCAGCCGGTTGACACTGTCCTCGAACTGAACCCGGTGGGAACCCTCAATCCCGGTGATGCCATTGAAGTAATCTATTCGCAGGGTCCGGAGCAGTCGACGGTTCCCGGTGGCCTGGTCGGCCAGGATGAAGGAACGGTCCGCGCACGTCTCGTTGATGCCGGCCTTTCACCCGTGAAAGGCGGCGAAAAGGCATCATCCGAACCGGCCGGCACCGTCATCGAGATTGCTCCAGCGGAAGGCACCGACGTCGATGAAGGATCCGAGGTCAGGTACGTCGTCTCTTCGGGTCCCGAGCCGACCGAGCCCGATGAAAGCCCGGAGCCCGATGCGTCCCCTACGTCACAGGGGTGACGGAATCCAGTGGAAGGTAACCCTGTGACTGCTGAACGAATACTCAACGGGCGCTACGAGGTCCGTGAGCTCATCGGCAGGGGCGGAATGGCCGACGTGCACCTCGGCCGGGACATCCGCCTCGGCCGCGCCGTGGCGATCAAGGTGCTGCGCCGCGATCTCGCACGGGATCCTCTGTTCCAGTCCCGTTTCCGCAGGGAGGCCCAGGCTGTCGCAGGCCTGAACAACCCGAACATTGTCGCCGTGTACGACACCGGCGAAGAGGAAATCCCCGACCGCCCCGAACACGAGGTCCTGGTCCCGTTCATCGTCATGGAATATGTCGCCGGCCGCACGCTCCGGGAACTTGTGAAATCGGGCGACCTGAGCGTTGAAGACTCGCTGAAGCATCTGGCAGGGGTCCTTTCGGCCCTCGCCTACAGCCACCGCGCCGGTATTGTGCACCGCGACATCAAGCCCGCCAATGTCATGATCACCCCCGAAGGCACCGTCAAGGTCATGGATTTCGGCATCGCCCGGGCGATTGCGGATTCGGCTGCCACAATGACGCAGACCCAGGCGGTCGTGGGAACGGCCCAGTACCTCTCACCCGAGCAGGCGCGCGGAGAAACCGTCGATGCCCGCAGCGACCTCTATTCCGCCGGATGCCTGCTGTATGAACTGCTGGCCGGACGGCCGCCGTTCATCGGTGACAGCCCGGTCTCGGTTGCCTACCAGCACGTGCGTGAGGAACCGCTTCCGGCAAGCAGCTTCAACCCGGAGATCACCCCCGCCCTCGACTCGGTGCTCGCGAAGGCACTGGCCAAGGACCGCGAGGACCGGTTCCAGGACGCCGATTCCTTCCGCACCGTCCTTGAGGCCGCCGGACGCGGCGTCGCCTATTACGACGGGGACTCCTCTCCCACCCAGGCACTCGATACCCTCAAGACCCGGGCCGCGCCCGTCCTTGGCGGTGCAGTGCCCGCTGCCGATGACCAGGACGCCCCGTCCACCCGCATGCTGACCAAGATTTCCGACGAATCCGGGCACGGCGGGCACGGTCCGGGCGAAGACAACGCCCTCCTGCCTGCCGGGTTGGGGAAGGAACCGGCGAAGGAAGCCGAGCCGCGCAGGAAATCCGGCCGCGGTGCGTGGCTGGCGGTCTTCCTCGTGGCGGTGCTGCTGGTGCTCGGAGCAGGCTTCGCAGTCCTTTACAACCTCGGCCAGTCCCGGCCAGAAGCGGCCCCCGTCGTTGAGGTGCCCAAGGTTGCGGGCCTGACCGAGACGAAGGGGTTCGGCCTGCTCTACGACGCCGATCTGATGCCGCTCGCCGAGGAACAGTTCAACGCAACGGTCGAGGCAGGGCTCATCGTGAGCTCCGATCCCGCCGCCGGTGCCCTCGTTGAGCCGGATTCCCGGGTTGTCGTCATAGTATCCAAAGGACCGGCCAACGTTCCGGTTCCCGAAACCATCAAGGGAATGACCGAGTCATCGGCGAGGGACGCACTTGAAGTAGTGGGGCTCAAGGGCGGCGAAATCACCGAGGTCACCAGCGCACAGGTTCCCGAAGGCAGGGTTATCTCGTCCGACCCGCAGCCCGGCACGTCTGTCCCGGTCGACAGTCCGGTCAACCTCGTCCTCTCGAACGGGAAGGTGAAGGTGCCCTCGCTGAGCGGGCTGACCCAGGCGGCGGCGGAAGCACTGCTTAAGGATCCCGCCGTTGCCCTGCCCTACAGGATCGAACCGGTCGAAAACAGCGTGCTTGAGCCGGGCCTTGTGACCGGCCAGAGCGAAAAGGCCGGAAGCGAGGTGGAACAGGGCACCGAGATCGTGATCCAAATTGCCGTGGCGCCGAAACCCGAGGCGCCGGCCGAGCCCTCGTCCGATCCCTCGCCCGAGCCCACTGCTTCGGCCACCACCAAGGAGCCCTAGGCCCCTGAAGTCAGCGGTCCGGAGGCGGACGCTCGCGAGACTCTGCGGGGAAAGGTGACCAGCAGGAGGCCGGCTCAGTGAAGACCGGGCCAGTGGGAACCCGCCTCAGTGGGAGACCGCCTCAGTGGGAGATCAGGGGGCTGAGCGAAGCCGCCCGGGCTGCGGCTCCGCTGAGGCCCAGGGACTCGAGCCAGTTGCCGAGCATCTGGTAGCCGCCCTCGGTGAGCACCGACTCCGGGTGGAACTGCACGCCGCACAGCGGGGCGCTCTTGTGCTCAAGGCCCATGATGATTCCGCTGGCCGTGCGCGCAGTAACGCTCAGCTCCGCCGGGATGTCTTCACTCACAGCTGCCAGGGAGTGGTAACGGGTGGCGGTCACCGGTGAGGGCAGTCCGGCGAACACGCTTGTGCCGTTGTGCTCGACCAGCGAGGTCTTTCCGTGCATGAGCTCGGGCGCATGGGTTACCGTCCCGCCGTATGCCTCGGCAAGTGCCTGATGGCCGAGGCAGACACCGAGCATCGGTTTCGCGTTGGCTCCACACCATTGGATGAGGTCGATGCACACGCCCGCGTCAGCAGGGGTGCCTGGACCGGGAGAGATCAGGACGCCGTCGCGGCTTTCCGCGAGGGCTGCCGCTTCGGCCAGGGTGACGTCGTCATTCCTGACCACGGTCGTCTCGGCGCCGAGCTCCTGAAGGTAGCCCACAAGGGTGTAGACGAAGCTGTCGTAGTTATCGACAACGAGAATCCGGGTTGTAGCCATGATGGGAAAGAGCCAATCGTCGAAAGCAGGGTCCGGCGTCGTGAAAGGCGGATCCCGGACGCCGGGCCGGCTGCCACCGGTCACGGTAAGGACGATCCGCACCATTAATAATACCGCCCGCCTTCGGCAGCGGTTTCCTGCCCAGTCCGGCGGCGGACCAGTCGCTGGCGGGGGAAGGGTTTCCGCCGATCCTTCCCGGTGCTTTCTTTGACTAGAATCGAGAGCAAACCGTACCAAGCGCCGGGTCGGGAACACCGAACCGGCACCTGGGCAGCGGGCGGCCGTGCCGCACACAGGAAGGCCGGCTGACCAGCCGGCCCGTCGAGGAGGAAAAGTGCCCGAGTCAAAGCCCCGCAAGCGAGAAACCCCGGCCAGGGTCGCAGCATCAGAGCCCAAACCGAACCCGGTCTGGTATAAGCCGGTGATGTTCGGGCTGATGATCATCGGGCTGCTGTGGATCATCGTCTACTACATCTCAGAGGGAACGATGCCGGTGCGGCCCTGGGAGGGCCTGAACATCGTCGCCGGCTTCGGCATCGCGATTGTCGGCTTCCTGATGACCACCCGGTGGCGCTAGTACCCGGCGGCGTTGAAGCCCGCCCTCCCGGCGGGTTGCATTATCTCCGCAAAACGTGCATTGTGGCTGCCATCCCATGGGGGAACGCCCTGGAATAGGCTTGCCCCATGGTTGGACACGAGAGGTTCGAAGGAGATCCGGTTCGTGCCGCGGTGCTTGGCGTACGCCGCGAAGCAACCTCCAACGCCGACTGGCAATCCTTCGAATCCCGCTTCGACGCCGAATTCCCCCGCCTGGCCGCCCTGTTCCGGCGCGTCTACGGCGAGGGAGCCGATGACCAGCTGGCACTGCTCGCCGTCGAGGCGGCCGAATCCTGGCAGGACCGGCCGGCCGAGCTGAAGGTCCTCGACGAGTCGCGGGCCGGGAACCCGGACTGGTTCCAGTCCAATCGCATGCTCGGAGGGGTCTGCTATGTGGATCTCTACGCCGGCGACCTCTCGGGCCTCCGGTCCCGGATCCCGTACTTCAGGGAACTTGGCCTGACCTACCTCCACCTGATGCCGCTGTTCCTCGCCCCCGCTGAAAACTCCGACGGCGGATACGCCGTCTCCGACTACCGCGAGGTCGATCCGGCCCTCGGCAGCATCAAGGAACTTGCCGCGGTCGCGGCAGAGCTGCGCGCGAATGGCATCTCCCTGGTCCTTGACTTCATCTTCAACCACACCTCGAACGAGCACGAGTGGGCGTTGAAGGCGCGCGCCCGCGATCCGGAGTTCGAGGGTTTCTACCTGATCTTCCCGGACCGGGAAATGCCCGACGCCTACGAGCGCACCGTCCGCGAAATCTTTCCCGATGACCACCCCGGTTCCTTTATCCAGCTCGACGACGGACGCTGGGTGTGGGCAACCTTCCATTCGTTCCAGTGGGATCTGAACTACCGCAATCCGGCGGTGTTCCGTGCCATGGCCCGGGAGATGCTGTTCCTGGCCAACCTGGGCGTGGACATCCTCCGGATGGATGCCGTCGCGTTCGTCTGGAAGCAGCTCGGCACCGCCTGTGAGAACCTTCCGGAGGCACACCTGCTGCTCCAGGCCTTCAACGCTGTCTGCCGGCTCGCGGCACCCTCCCTGCTCTTCAAATCCGAAGCGATCGTCCACCCGGACGAGGTTGTCCAGTACATCAGTCCCGGCGAATGCCAGCTCAGCTACAACCCGCTGCAGATGGCGTTGATCTGGAACTCGCTGGCCACCCGCGAAGTCGCGCTCCTGGCCCAGGCGCTTGAGCGCCGCCACAGGATTCCCAGCGGCGCTGCATGGGTCAACTATGTGCGCAGCCATGACGACATTGGATGGACCTTCTCCGATGAGGACGCCGCGGAATTCGGGATCGGCGGATTCGACCACCGGCGGTTCCTCAATGCGTTCTTCGTCAACCGGTTTCCGGGCAGCTTCGCACGCGGTGTCCCGTTCCAGGAGAATCCGCGCACAGGCGACTGCCGCATCTCCGGCACAACGGCGTCACTGGCCGGACTCGAGGCGGGGGACCCGGCGGCCGTAAACCGGATCGTCCTTGCCCATTCCATTGTGCTCAGCACCGGTGGAATCCCCTTGATCTACCTTGGGGACGAGGTGGGGCAGCTCAATGACTACGACTATGCGCTTGATCCCGGCAAAGCCGACGACACCCGTTGGGTCGGGCGGCCGGCGTACCCCGCGGAGCGGTACGCCCAGAGGTCGGATCCACGCACGGCGGCTGGTGAAATCTTCAGCCGACTGCGCAGGCTCATTGAGATCCGATCGGTGACACCGGAGTTCGCCGGCGGGGAGCTGATCCCGTTCCACACCCACAATCCGCACGTCCTTGGCTACCAGCGGCCCGCCTCGGCACCCGTCGGTGGTTCGGCGGTCCTCATCCTTGCGAATTTCGCCGAGACAAGCCAGGACGTCTCCGCGAGGACCCTTTCGGGGATGCCCGCCGCTGCCCATGAGCTCATCTCCGGCCACCGCATGGGTCTGTCCTCCGGTGTCAGCATTGAGGCCCACTCCGTGCTGTGGCTCCGCGTATAGGATCCTTCGCGCATGGATGCCCGGGGCATCCCCGTGGTTCCCCCTCGGGCGGAATCGTCGATGGTGACGCATGCCGCGCGGCCAGATGGCCTGACGCTGACGCATCGCGCCGGAGTAAGAGAGGGATGTGCACACCTGTGTATGAAGTTATCCACAGGTGTGCACAAATCTGAGGAAAACCCCCGGCGGGGTGCGGGATTCGGCCCGCTCCTTGTCCACATCTGTGGAACTACATGTGTGTAAGTTGTCCCCCGTGTGGATAAACCCTGTGGATAAAGCAGGGCCCGGCAGCCATTGCTGGTTGCCGGGCCCTCTCGGGTTGTGGAGTTGGTGGAGGGTCAGGCCGAAATCAGTGACACTCCAGCGACGCTCAACAGCGCGAGCAGTCCCGCTACGGCGCCGATCCCGGCCCACTGGATCCGGGCGCGCGCCCTGCCCCGCGGGGCGTAGGCAAAGACGGCGGCGACCGCAGCGCCTGTCAGCAACCCGCCCAGGTGCGCCTGCCAGGCGATTCCCTGGACAACGAAGCCGAGCACGGCGTTGATCGCGATCAACACGACGAGCTGGCGCACGTCTCCGCCCCGCTTGCGCTGAATGATGAACAGGGCCCCGAACAGGCCGAACACGGCGCCTGAGGCACCGACAACCGGCTGGAGGGGGTTGCTCAGGAGCAGGACGCCCACCGAACCGCCGAGTGCGGCCAGCAGATACAGGGAAAGGAACCGGGCGCGGCCTAGGACGGGTTCAAGGGCCTGGCCGAGGATCCACAGCGCATACATGTTGAAGGCGATGTGGAGCAGGAATCCCGGGGAGTGAAGGAAGGCCGCGGTGAGCATCCGCCAGGGCTCGGCCTCGATCACGCCAGGGTAACCGGCCGTGTAGAGAGGAGCGTACTGGAGGGCTGAGGTAAGTCCCGGTACCGCCAGCTGAAGGAGGAAGAGGCCCACACACGCAGCGATGATCCCGAGCGTCACCATCGGGCGGCCGGAGCGCACTTTTCCGCCTAAGGCGGTTGTGGTCTTTGGCGCGTTCCGGGCCTGTTCGGCAACACAGTCGACGCACTGGATGCCCACGGCTGCCTGCCGCTGGCACTCCGGGCATGCCGGACGGCCACAGCGCTGGCAGCGGACGTAGCTGACCCGGTCGGGATGGCGCGGGCAGACCGGCGCATCTTGCGCCGGACTGCCCGCAGGTACTCCGTAGGACACGGAAGCCTAAAGCTGCTCTACGGTAATGCTCGTGATGACGACATCCTCGAGCGGCTTGTCGCGCATGTCGGTGGCGATTGCGTTGAGTTCATCAACCACCTTCCTCGATGCAGCGTCGGTTACCTCGCCGAAGATCGTGTGCTTGCCCTGGAGCCAGGTGGTGGGCACCGAGGTGATGAAGAACTGCGACCCGTTGGTGCCGCGCCCTCCCTGAACCCCTGCGTTGGCCATGGCGAGCTTGTAGGGCTCGATGAAGTCGAGGTCGGGGTTGATTTCGTCGTCAAACTGGTAGCCCGGACCGCCGATGCCCTGGCCCAGCGGGTCGCCACCCTGGATCATGAAATCCTTGATGATGCGGTGGAAGATTGTGCCGTCGTAGAGGGGGCTTGTCGATTCTTCGCCCGTCTTGGGGTGGGTCCATGCAATCTGGCCGGTGGCCAGACCGACGAAGTTCTTGACCGTCTTTGGCGCATGGTTGCCAAAGAGGTCAACCAGAATATCTCCGTGGTTGGTGTGGATGGTTGCCTTTGCGGTGGGGATAGCAGTCATGGAGCCCATTCTTCCACGGCGTATTACCGCCTAATATGCTGGTGCGAGCCCATTCCGCGCACAGTGAAAAAGCCGGGGAACTCTCCCCGTGAATAGCATGGCCTGCTGATAGCACGTAGGCTGACCAAAACGAGTCACGATCTGCTGGAGGTACTTGTGAAGAAGAACGAAAAGACAACACGAGCGTTCGACGAAGGCGTGATTGCGGGCATTGCTGCCGCGCGGGGCTGGGCAACCCCCCATGTTGGCGCGGCGTACGGCTGGGCGAAGCCGCGGTGGGACCGCGGGTTCGAAACGGCCACCCCCCGGATCCAGGAGAGCGTGCGCAGGGCGGCCACCGGGCTTTCCGGCGGCATAGCCACCGTGTCTCCGATGATCCAGGAACGGCTCGACCGGGTGGGTCCGCGGATCACCCAGGTGATCGACCAGACGACGCCGCGGGTCCAGGAGACCGTGGGCAAGGCGGGACCGGCGATCGTCATGGCTCGGGGCAAGGTCGTCGACGACTATATTCCGGCCCTTTCCTACAAGCTTGGCGAGGCCGCCGACTCGGCGTCGCGTTCGGTCGCCGGTGCCACGGTTCCCCCCTCGGTCACCTCGGCAGTCACCCGGATGACGGGCAACAAGAAGGCCGTCCGGAACGCCCAGCGTGCCCTCGCCGCAGCGGCAATGCAGGCCTCCAAAGACCTCAAGAAGCGGCAGAAGCGCCGTTCCGGCTCCAAAGTGTGGCTGATCCTCGGGATTATCGCCGCCGCCGCTACGGCAGGCGTCGCGGCTTGGCGCGCCTCCAAGCCGGTCGAAGACCCCTGGAAGACCCCTGCACCGGTCAAGCCGGCGCCCGTCGTCGTCGAGACGGTCGATTCGCCGGCAGTGGTCGTCGTCGAAGACGACACAACCGCCACCCCCACTACGCCTAAGCCGGCCGCCGCTGCCGAGACAACGGACAAGGCAAAGCACGCAGCACCTCCGAAGGACGCAACGAGCTAGTTCCTGCGTCAGCGGGCGCGGGAGGAGGGCCAAGAGCCTTCCTCCCGCGCCCTTCGTCGTTAAAGCGCCCAGTCCCCGCGTCAGTCCCCACCCATGGCCGGCGGCTGCGCGGCGGTCCTGGGTGTCGGCGCCCGGGTCTGGGACCGGGTCTGCCCCCTGAGCACCACCGCCAGCCCCAGGAGGATCAGCAGCAGCCCCGCGTAGGTTCCGCCCGGAAGCACCTCGTTAAGGAAGACGGCGGCCAGCAGCGCGGCCCCGGGAATCTCGAGGAGGATAATCATCGAGACCACGAGCGGGCTGAGAACGGCGAGGAGATGGTTGAAAACGCTGTGTCCCATGATCTGGGCCACGAGCGTCACCCCAAGAATGCCCGCCCATGCCTCGGGCGGAAAACCGGTGAGCGGCTGGCGGAAGACCAGGCACAGCACAAGCAGCAGGACGGCACACCCGCCGTAGCAGAGCGTGGTGTAGGTTCCCGTCGACATTGTGCGCCGGGCCGCGGCGCCCGCCACCTGGTAGACGCCGGCGAGGGCGCCGCCTGCGAGGGCAAGCACGTCGCCGAGGATGGCGTCAGCGGAAAGCTGGAGGTCGAACCCGGTGATCACGACGACGCCGGCGAACGCGATGCTCAGCCCGATCACGACGGCCGCCGGGGGGCGGGAGCCGCGGACCGCATTGAAGACGGCGATCCAGCCGACCTGGAGGCACACAAGGGCTGTTGCTGCGGCAACCGAGGTGAGTTTCAGCGACGTGATGAAGCAGGTGAAGTGCAGGGCCAGCGCGCCCGCCGCGACGGCAAGCCGGGAATAGTCGGTTCGAGTCAGTGCACGGAACTCCGCCCGTTTGGAGACTGCCGCGGGCCCTCCCATGATCAAGGCTCCGAGCATGTTCCGCCAGAACGCGATGGCGAGGGCAGGTGCGGCGGTCGCGGCCATGATGGGGCCGGACGCCGCGACGCCCACGACGCCGAGCACTGAGAGAAGAATGACCACCAGTAAACCCTATGGCACGTTCCGGGGCGGCCCGTGTGCACCGCTCGGGCAGCGCGCGGATTCCCGGCACATCGATGCTTCTGGAACAACCAACCACAAACAAAGGAAGTGGAGGCACGGGGACTCGAACCCCGAACCCCCTGCTTGGGAGTCGCTGTTTTCACTGGTTTTCCACAGCTGTGAATTCCTTGTATTTCCGGCGAACCGGAAATCACATCTTTTTTGAGTGCTTCATCACCAGTCGACTCCAGCGAGCGGAGCGCCGGCAGAAGGTTCAGCGGGAAGCGCTTAGAAGCTTCAGGAGGCCAGTGCCCAGGTGCGTATCGGCTGGGCAACACATGGCGTGCCTTGAGGGGGAGGGCCCGAGAGCACGTCAACGCCCTTTCCAGAGAGTGACCAGATTCTTAAATAGGTGACTTGGAAACCGCCCTTCACCGTGTACAGGACAACGAAGTGCGGACTGCACTGATGATCGGGCCTCGCGGGGCAGGGCACTGAGCCTTCTGGGTCTGTGGCGTCGCGTCAGGCACGCGGCGTCACCGTCCATACGCGTTCGCCGGCCAGTTCCTTGACCTGCGCGACTCGCCCGATGACGTTCTTGAACTCGGTGTAGAAGATGCTCGCGGCCACGAAATACCACACGAACCACCACCGGCGGCGGTGGACCTCGGGGGCCGACAGGCGGTACGCGAAGAACGTCTGCGCGGGCCCAGTGCCGAGCGTCAGCACTGTCGGCGAAGCGCAGCGCAACGGCGTCCGTGACACGATTCCCGAGGCGGCTGTGAACGGCCTCGAACTCGTTGAGTTCGACGAGCGCGAGAACGCCCGGCCGACCGCTACGGACCGCGCGCGCGATTTCCCGGTGCAGCTCGTCGCGAAGGACGTGGGCGCTCAATACACCAGTGCGGGGCTCGTCGCCAAGACGTTCCTCGGGGAGCGTGCGCGTGGCGAGCTTCGCGCGGACGCACGCGGCCAGCTCCCCCGGGCGCAGGGGCTTGGTGACGTAGTCGTCTGTCCCGAGCTCCAGAACGGCACGGATGTCTCCCGGCGTGCGCCCCTCAATGAGGAAGACGAGAGGGATGGTGCGCGTCCCGGGGTTCTCGCGCAGGCGCTCGACGAGCGAGAACCCGTCGATGTCCGGCAGCATCACGTCGCTGACGATGAGGTCCGGGACCGCCTGGGCGACCAGCTCCAGCGCCTGAGCGGCGTTACGAGCGGCCGTCACCTCGATGCCTATCTGCTGGAGCGTCGCCTTCGCCACAGCACGAATCTGCTCGTTATCATCGACAACGAGCACACGGCCGCGGGCTGGCGGGCGGCCGGCAGCTACTGCCGCGTCGACCTCTCCCATCAGTCTCGATTATCCCATTACCGCAGGCCAATGCCCCTTGTGCTAAGGCACGTCCAGGAACAACGCGTGGTGAGCTGGGGACAGGTGGTGGTGCCGCATGCCTTCCGGTGGGCGGTGGCCTCGGACATGGGCGTTCTGGTGGAGGCCCTCGGCGGCCCGTCCGGCGATGAAAATGATGGGTTCGCCGCTGAAAACGATGGGTAACCGCGGGTTGGCCCTGTACGCGGGAAAAGCAAAAGGCCCTGACCAAACGTTTCCGCTGGTCAGGGCCTTTCTCACGGTGGAGGCACGGGGACTCGAACCCCGAACCCCCTGCTTGCAAAGCAGGTGCGCTACCAATTGCGCCATGCCCCCAAATTTGGACCTTAGTCAGTATATCCCAACTGCCGCGGCCCGATTTCACTCAACCTCGTCGGTTGCCTTGCTCCAGACTGCCTTTTCCTTCTCGGAATCCTGCCACCGTTTGTAAACGAGAACTCCTGCTGCTGCAGCTGCGGCAATCAGCAACTTCTTCACAGTAGTCTCCTCGCAGTTTCCTGCTGGTGGTGGATCCGTGGGCGTACCAGGACTTGAACCTGGGACCTCTTCGTTATCAGCGAAGCGCTCTAACCGCCTGAGCTATACGCCCCGATACCTCATCGGGCCGAAATACGACTTTACAGCAGTGACCTGCCGATCATCAAATCGCATCCCGCGGTCCCGGAGGATCCGGTGATCAGTCGTCGGTAAGGGTGACGCCGATCCCGCCGACCAGTGCCGACGAGATGTTGTAAAGCACCGCCGAGAGCATTGCCAGCGCGGTCAGCAGGACGACATTGACCACGGCGATGATCGTCGCGAACGAGACAACCTGCCCGAGGGAGGCGAACTGCCGCAGGTCGAACCCGCCGCTTTCCGAGCCGGCGATCTCGCGCAGCAGCTCATTGACGCCGTCGAAGATGCCGGTGAGGTCAAGCACCGTCCAGATGACGATGGCTGCCACAACAGTGACGATGCCGAGGGCTACGGAGAGCAGGAAGGACATTTTAAGGACCGACCAGGGGTCGATCTTGCTCACAAGCAGGCGCGCCTTGCGGGCCTTCGCCTTCGGTGCCGGCTTCACCAGCCCCGGCCGGGTCGCGGGCTTCGTTCCCGCGGAAGCGGGGCGCTGCGACGGGCGCGCAGGGGCATTCACCCGCGGGGCACCGCCCGACGAGCGGACTGTCCCACTGGATGACCGCGGGTTTGTGTTGGCCGGGCTCACTCGCTACCTCCGTTTTCCGGCGACTCAGCGTTGAGCTCAGCCGTTTCTTCTGTCGTCAACGGTACTTCATCGGCGTCACTGGTCGTAGAACCTCCGGGCGTCTCAGATCCGTCGAGTGAAACAATCTGTGCTTCCTCGACCGCGTCGTCATCAACGGCGAGCGACCGCTCGCTGTTGCGGGCGACGCCGATGATGCGGTCCTTCTTGTCGGGTTTCGCGAAAATGACGCCCATTGTGTCGCGGCCCTTGGCCGGGACACCGGTCACGGCCGAGCGGACCACCTTGCCGCCCTCCATCACAACGAGGACCTCATCGCCCTCCTGCACCACGAGCGCGCCGACGAGGTCGCCGCGCTCCTCGGCGAGTTTCGCGACCTTGATGCCCAGTCCGCCGCGGCCTTGGACCCGGTATTCGTCGACCTTCGTCCGCTTGGCGAAGCCCCCCTCGGTCACGATGAACACGAAGGAGTCGTCGCTGACGACGGCTGCGGCAAGGAGTTCGTCGGTGTCGCGGAACTTCATTCCGGTGACGCCCGAGGTGGCCCGGCCCATGGGACGCAGCGCGTCGTCCGTGGCCGTGAAGCGCAGAGACTGGCCCTTGCGCGAGACAAGCATCAGGTCGTCGGTCTCGGAGGCGAGCTGCGCCGAAACGAGTTCGTCGCCGTCGCGAAGGTTGATCGCGATGACGCCGGCCGAACGGTTGGTGTCGTAGTCCTCGAGCCTCGTCTTCTTCATGAGCCCGCGCTTCGTGGCAAGGACAAGGTACGGGGCCTGCTGGTAGTCGCGGAGGTCGAGGACCTGGGCGATGGTCTCGTCCGGTTGGAAGGCCAGCAGGTTCGCCACGTGCTGGCCCTTGGCATCGCGGGCAGCCTCGACAAGCTCGTACGCCTTCGCCCGGTACACCCGGCCGAGGTTCGTGAAGAACAGCAGCCAGTGGTGCGTCGTTGTGACGAAGAAGTGTTCGACGACGTCGTCCCCGCGCAGCTGTGCTCCACGGATGCCCTTGCCCCCGCGGGCCTGCTGGCGGTAGTTGTCGCTCCGCGTGCGCTTGACATACCCGCCGCGGGTGATGGTGACGACCATCTCCTCTTCGGGGATGAGGTCTTCCATGCTCATGTCGCCGTCGTAGCCCATGAGGATTTCGGTGCGGCGCTCGTCGCCGTGCCGGTCGACGATCTCCTGGAGCTCGGTTGAGACGATTGAGCGCTGGACCTCCGGGGAGGCAAGGATGCGCTGGTACTCGGTGATCTCCCGCTCGAGCTTGTCGTGCTCGTCCTGGATCTTCTGCCTCTCGAGGGCGGCAAGCCGGCGCAGCTGCATGTTGAGGATCGCAGCCGCCTGGAGCTCGTCGATCTCGAGCAGGCTCATGAGGCCGTTCCGGGCGTCGTCGACCGTCTGGGAGGCACGGATCAGCGCGATTACCTCATCCAAGGCGTCGAGGGCCTTCAGGTAGCCCCGCAGGATGTGCGCCGCTTCCTCGGCCTTCCGCAGCCGGTAGCGGGTCCGGCGCACAATGACCTCGAGCTGGTGGGTTACCCAGTGCCGGATGAAGGCATCGAGGCTGAGCGTGCGGGGAACATCGTCAACGATGGCCAGCATGTTGGCGCTGAAGTTGTCCTGCAGTTGGGTGTGCTTGTAAAGGTTGTTCAGGACCACCTTGGCGACGGCGTCGCGCTTGAGGACGATCACCAGGCGCTGGCCGGTGCGCCCCGACGTCTCGTCGCGCAGGTCGGCGATGCCGCTGATCTTGCCGTCCTTGACCAGGTCGGCGATCTTGATGGCCAGATTGTCGGGGTTCGCCTGGTAGGGCAGTTCGGTGACAACGAGGCAGGTGCGGCCCTGGATCTCCTCGACGTTGACCACGGCGCGCATGGTGATCGACCCGCGGCCGGTCCGGTAGGCGTCCTCGATGCCGCGGTGGCCGAGGATCTGCGCGCCGGTCGGGAAATCGGGGCCCTTGATGCGGACGATCAGGGCCTCGAGGAGTTCCTCCTTGGAGGCGTCGGGGTTCTGGAGGTACCACTGGACCCCGTCGGCGACCTCGCGCAGGTTGTGGGGCGGGATATTGGTCGCCATGCCCACGGCGATGCCGGAGGAGCCGTTGACCAGCAGGTTCGGGAAGCGGGACGGCAGGATCGTCGGTTCCTGGTTTTTGCCGTCGTAGTTGTCCTGGAAATCGACGGTTTCCTCGTCGATGTCGCGGACCATCTCCATGGCCAGCGGGGCCATTTTCGTTTCGGTGTAACGGGGGGCTGCCGCACCGTCGTTGCCGGGGGAACCGAAGTTGCCCTGGCCCAGGGCCAGCGGGTAGCGCATGGTCCAGTCCTGGATGAGGCGGACGAGCGCATCGTAGATGGCCGTGTCGCCGTGCGGGTGGTACTGGCCCATCACTTCACCGACAACGCGTGCGCACTTGTTGAAGGAGCGCTCCGGGCGGTATCCGCCGTCGAACATCGCGTAAAGCACCCGGCGGTGAACGGGCTTGAGGCCGTCGCGGACATCCGGCAGGGCCCGGCCAATGATGACGGCCATCGCGTAGTCGAGGTACGAACGCTGCATTTCGGTCTGCAGGTCCACCTGCTCGATGCGGTCGGTCAGGACCTCTCCCTCGAGGGGCGCGTCGGGACCATTGCCGTCACCGATGGTGTCATCACTCATAAGTCAGTTCCCGTTCTATAACTGTTTGAAGCAACAAGAGTTGCAGGCTGTCGGCCCGCTGCCGCCGTCCTGGGAAAGCGCCGATGGCGTGCGGGCCCGCAGGCCCGCAACCCATCCTGCCGGCGGGTGCCGGCGGTTCATTAGATGTCCAGGAACCGCACGTCTTTGGCATTCTGCTGGATGAAGTTCCGCCGGGATTCGACGTCCTCGCCCATCAGCACCGAGAAGACCTGGTCGGCCGCGGCGGCGTCGTCCATCGTGACCTGCAGCAGCGTGCGGTGATCGGGATCCATCGTGGTTTCCCAGAGCTCGGTGTAATCCATCTCGCCGAGTCCCTTGTAGCGCTGGATGCCGTTGTCCTTGGGGAGCCGCTGGTTGTTGGCGAGGCCCTTCCGGATCGTCTCGTCGCGTTCCTTGTCGCTGAAGACGTAGTCGTGCGGCGCGTTCGACCACTTGATGCGGTACAGCGGCGGCTGGGCCAGGTACACGTAGCCGCTTTCGATCAGCGGGCGCATGTAGCGGAAGAGCAGCGTCAGCAGCAGGGTGGTGATGTGCTGGCCGTCGACGTCGGCGTCGGCCATCAGGATGATCTTGTGGTACCGGGCCTTCGCGACGTCAAAGTCCTCACCGATTCCCGCGCCGAAGGCGGTGATCATGGCCTGGACCTCGCTGTTGCCCAGTGCCCGGTCGAGCCGGGCCCGTTCGACGTTGAGGATCTTTCCGCGCAGGGGGAGGATCGCCTGGGTTTCGGGGTTGCGTCCCCGTACCGCCGAGCCGCCTGCGGAGTCGCCCTCCACGATGTAGATCTCGGACTTGGCCGGGTCCTTCGACTGGCAGTCCTTGAGCTTGCCGGGCATTCCGCCCGACTCGAGCAGGCCCTTGCGGCGGGTCGACTCGCGCGCCTTGCGGGCGGCAAGGCGCGCCTGGGCGGCCTGGATGGACTTGCGGATAACGTCGCGGGCCGGGCCGGGGTTGCGCTCAAGCCAGTCGCCGAGCTGGTCGGTGACCACGCGCTGGACGAAGCCCTTGGCCTCGGAGTTGCCGAGCTTCGTCTTCGTCTGGCCCTCGAACTGCGGTTCGGCGAGCTTCACGGAGATGACGGCGGTGAGGCCCTCGCGGATGTCGTCGCCGGTGAGGTTGTCGTCTTTTTCCTTGATGATGTTCTTGTCGCGCGCGTACTTGTTGATCAACGTGGTCATGGCGGCACGGAAACCCTCCTCATGGGTTCCGCCCTCATGGGTGTTGATCGTATTGGCGTACGTGTGGACGCTCTCCGAGTAGGCGGTCGTCCACTGCAGTGCGACCTCAACGGCGATCTTGCGGTCGGTGTCTTCGGTTTCGAACGCGATGACGTCCTCGTGGATGACCTCGACGCGCTTGGAGGAGTTCAGGTGCCGAACGTAGTCGAGCAGCCCGTTTTCATAGAGGTACTCGACGTGACGGTGCTTCGGGGTGTCGTCCTCGGGTTCCTCTCCGGGCTCGTGGTGCTCGGTGATTTCATCGGTCTCGATGTCGGCCCGCTCGTCGACGAGGCTGATCCGCAGTCCCTTGTTGAGGAACGCCATCTGCTGGAACCGGGCGCGGAGCGTCTCGTAGTCGAACTCGACGCTTTCGAAGATGGTCTCATCCGGGTAGAACGTCTGCGTGGTTCCGGTCTCGGAGGTTTCCTCGCCCCGGACCAGCTCTCCGACGGGCTTGCCGCCGTCGGCGAAGGACTGGTGCCACACGTAGCCCTGGCGCCGCACTTCGGTCTCGACGCGCTTCGAGAGCGCGTTCACAACCGAGATGCCGACGCCGTGCAGGCCACCGGACACGGCGTAGCCGCCGCCGCCGAACTTTCCGCCGGCGTGAAGGATGGTCATGACGACTTCGACTGTGGGACGGCCCTCGGTTGGGTGCATGTCCACAGGGATGCCTCGGCCGTTATCGATGACCCGCACGCCGCCGTCGGCGAGCAGGGTCACCTGGATGCTGTCGGCATGCCCGGCAAGTGCCTCGTCGACGGAGTTGTCGACCACTTCATAGACAAGGTGGTGAAGACCGCGGGGACCTGTGGATCCGATGTACATGCCGGGGCGTTTCCGCACCGCCTCAAGGCCTTCGAGCACCGTGATGTCGCTGGCGCCGTAGCTGTGGGAGGTCGCTGCTGCGAGGGCGGGTGATTCGCCGACCCCAATTTTTACATCGCTAGCGTTCAACTCGTTGTCGTTTGCCACAGGCGCAGTCGACTCCTCAATGTTTTGGAAAGGAAAAAACCTATCCTATTCTACCCTGCGGCACCGGAGATTCCGGCATCAACCGCCCTTCACTGGCCAATAATGCCGCTTTGGAGCGGACCGCGGGTGCCGGGCTAGGGACGTATACGTCTCCAAGGGCTTGAGAGCGCCACACGGCGCGAGGCGATTCCGCGGCCCTTCCCGGCGGCGGCGTCTGCGGCACCCGGAGGAATCGGCCGATCCACTACCCGTAGGTGTCGCGAGGACCGCGCCCCTTCACCGATCGGCCGCCCTTCCTCCAGTTGGGAGCTGCCGGGCCAAGGACGGAGATGCGGGTCACGACTCCGGGGCCGAGTTCCGCGTCGAACCGCCGAATCAGGTCGGGGCTGATCAGGCGGAGCTGCGTGGCCCAGGCTGTTGAGTCGCAGCGCACCAGAACGGTGTTCCCATCAAAGCTCTCCGGGGTGCAGTGGGCGGAGATCTCGGATCCCACAAGTTCGTTCCACCGGGCCAGCACCGAACCGACTGCCACCGGGGAGTTCCATCCGCGTTCGGAGAGCATCCGGTTGAATACCCTTCCGAGGCCCTCTGGATCCCTTCCTCCGTAGACCGGGTCGGGCGAGTACCGCTTCCGGGGCGCCGAGGGTGTGCGGCGCGATGCCGAAACCCGGGGATTTCCGCGGGAGGCGGAGGCGGCCCGCAGCCGGTTCAGCAGTGCCTGCGGCGCATTCCGTTCAACCTCGTCGGGCGGCGGGGGTTCGCTGTTGGCGTCGCTTTCCGGCCCGGACAGGGTCCGGGCGTCGGGGGTCTCCTGTTCCTCATCCCGCCTCGACATCGATTCCTCCAGGGAATACCTTCAGTTGCCGCCCCGACAGCTCGTCGGGGATGTCGCCCGCGACGGCGGCCGTGACAAGAACCTGCTCGGCTCCGGCCACGATGCTGGCAAGGCGGGTTCTGCGCTCAGTGTCCAGCTCCGCGAAGACGTCGTCAAGGATCAGCACCGGCGTCGCGCCGGCGGTTTGATCTTCGACATTGAGCAGGTAGTAGGCGGCAAGCCGCAGCCCGAGGGCCACCGACCAGGTCTCGCCATGGGAGGCATAGCCCTTCGCCGGTGCCGGTCCGAGCGTGAGGTCGAGTTCATCCCGGTGCGGTCCCACGAGGGAGATGCCCCGGTCCAGTTCCTTCCGACGGTGCTGGATCAATGCCTCAAGGAAACGTTTAGTCAGTTCCTCCTGGCCGATCCCCTCGAGGTTTTCGGGGCCGGAGCCGGGATGGCCGGGTTCGTCGTCGTCATCGAAGACCGCCGAAATGCTCGACCGGTAGGCTGCACCGGCTTCCTTCGAGCCCTCGGTGAGCTGGGCGTAGGCACGCGCCAGGTGCGGCCGGAGCCGCGAAACAAGTTCCACCCTTGCCGCGAGCAGCTTCGAACCCGATTCGGCGAGGTGCTGATCCCACACCTCCAGGGTCGCTTCGTGGCCGGTGGAGAACCGTCCCGCGGCGCGGGCCGACTTGAGCAGCGCATTGCGCTGCTTGAGAACCCGCTCGTAGTCCGAGCGCAGGGCGGCCTGATGCGGCATCAGGGTCACCAAAAGGTCATCGAGATAACGCCGCCGGCCGGCGGGATCGCCCTTGACCAATGCCAGATCCTCGGGAGCGAACAGCACCGTGCGAAGTATTCCCGCAGCGGAACGTGCCCGAACCGGATTAGCCCGGTTGATCCGGGCCCGGTTCGGGCCTTCGGCATTGATCTCGACCTCGACGCTGGTGCGCTGGGTGGCGCGCACCAGCTGGCCCCGCACGAACGCCCGTTCGGCGTCGAAGCCAATGAGGGGTTTGTCGGTCGTTACCCGGTGCGACGAAAGCGACGCCAGGTATCCAATGGCCTCGACAATGTTGGTCTTGCCAACACCGTTCGGCCCCACGAACACCGAAACTCCAGGGAACAGCTCGGTGTCGAGGTGCTTGTAGCTGCGGAAGTCCGTGAGGGAGAGATGCTCTATGTACACCGTCCGCCGTTCACGAGGGGTCGGTGTTCGCCGGCCGCACCGCGTGGCCGCCGAACTGGTTGCGCAGTGCGGCAACCATCTTCATCGCGGGAGAATCGTCCTGCCGCGAGGCGAACCGTGCAAAGACCGATGCAGTGATCGCCGGCATGGGTACTGCGTTGGCGATGGATTCCTCCACAGTCCAGCGGCCCTCGCCGGAATCCTCGACATAACCGGCGATGCGCGCCAGCTCCGGGTCCTCGTTCAACGCATTGACCATGAGGTCGAGGAGCCAGGACCGGACGACCGTGCCCTTCTGCCAGGCGGTGAAAGTTCCCGGAACGTCCTTGATGATGTCCTTGGCCTGGAGGAGTTCATACCCTTCGGCGTATGCCTGCATCAGCCCGTACTCGATGCCGTTGTGGACCATCTTGGCGTAGTGGCCGGCACCGATGTCACCGACGTGGACGAAGCTTTCCTGGCGTTCGCCTTCAGGACGAAGGGCATCGAACACAGGCATCGCCCGCTCCACATCCGCGGCGGACCCGCCCACCATCAGGCCGTAACCGTTGGCCAGGCCCCACACTCCTCCGGAGACGCCGCAGTCGACGAAGGCGATTCCCCTCTCCGCGAGCAGGGCACCGTGGGCCTGGTCGTCGGTGAACCGCGAGTTGCCGCCGTCGATGACCAGGTCCCCCTCCTGGAGCGAGCCGGCAAGCTCACGGACGACGGCGTCGGTGGCGGCCCCCGCCGGCACCATGACCCAGATGAGCCGCGGGCTGGGCACCGTCTGGATCAGCTCGTCGATGGAGGAAACATCTGTGATGCCGGGGTTCCGGTCGAGACCCGTCACCGTGATTCCTCCACGCCGCAAACGTTCTCTCATGTTGAAACCCATTTTGCCGAGTCCGATGAGGCCGATGTGCATTGAAAATCCTCTTTCTGGGGTGGGGCTGGAGCCCTCGGGCTCCGGGGGGTGCCCGGCTACTGGTTGGGAAGCCGGACGGGCATCAGGAGGTAGCGGTAGTCTTCCCGGTCCTCGCCTGCCTGATCTTCTTGGGCCGACATCACCGCGGGTTTCGGTGGCGCGGTGAAGGAGAAACGCACGAACTTGCTGCTGAACGCCCCAAGTCCCTCGCTGAGGTACTGCGGGTTGAAAGCCACGGTGATGTCGTCGCCGTCGAGGGCGGCTTCGATGGCTTCGGAGGCCTGGGCATCCTCGCCCGTGCCGGCGTCGAGGGCAACCTGGCCCTGGGTGAAGGTGAGCCGGACCGGTGTGTTGCGCTCGGCAACGAGGGAGACACGCCGCACCGCTTCGACGAGGGATGAGGTCTCAACGACCGCATGGATTGGAGTGGTCTCGGGGAACAGTGATCGGATCTTCGGGTAGTCGCCGTCCACGAGAAGCGAGGTCGTACGCCGGCCGCCGCTCTCGAAACCGATCAGTTCGCTGTCCTCCGAGAAGGCGATGTTCAGATCACCGGCGCTGCCGAGTGTTTTGGCGACCTCGCTGAGGGTCTTTGCCTTGACCAGGGCCGAGGTGGAGATGCCCGGAGTCGACGGTTTCCAAGACACCTCCCGGAGCGCAAGGCGGTACCGGTCGGTGGCGAGGAGGGTGATCAGGTCGTCTTCGATCTCCATCCGCACACCCGTGAGGATCGGCAGGGTGTCGTCCCTGCTCGCGGCAATGATCACCTGGGAAACGGCCTGGGCAAACGCTTCCCCGTCAACGACGCCGCTGACGTTGGGCAGCTTCGGAAGCTCCGGGTACTCGGCCTCGGGCATCGTCGAAAGATTGAACCGGCTGTTGCGGCAGGTCAGTGTGACCTTCGAACCGTCAGTTGCCACCTCGACCGGGGCCGAAGGAAGACTCCGGCAGATATCGGCGAGGAGCCGCCCGGAAACCAGGATGGTTCCTTCCTCGGCGATGTCGGCCGGGATCTCCAGCCGTGCGGAAATTTCGTAGTCAAAGCTGGCAAGGCTCAGCGTTCCACCTTCGGCACGGATCAGCAGGCCGGCCAGTACGGGGACCGGCGGCCGCGGAGAAAGCGAACGTGCCGTCCATGAGACAGCCTCCGCTAAAACGTCCCGTTCAACTCTGAATTTCACGGAAAGATGCCGCCTTTCACAACGTACTGAGTGGGTAGAACCAACACTGAGGTGCGGGAGCCTGACTCCATGTCCGCTCCGGACTCATCGCACGGGAGGGCACGGCGGAGACAACCCTGCTTGGAGACAGCTTAGCCTGCCAGCCCGTCGTGCTGCGGGCCTGTTGCGCAGACCGGCGGGGGCAGTCCCAGACAGAGGGGGTCGGGGGTTCGGGCAGGGAACCCGGAGGGGAAATGTTATTTGAAAAGCTTTGGAGGTTAAGGTTCGTAGTGTTAATAACTGCTGTGGAAACTGTGGATAACCGGCCTGCTGCGCCGGGATGCGCGGATGTGGCCTGTGGACAACCTGTGAGGCTGAACGCCGGCCTGCATGCGGGGGCTGTGGGCAAAATCCTTGTCATTGCGCGGATCCACAGCCAGCATGCCGGTTTTCCTCAGGAAGCGGACACTTGTTCACCGAGTTATCCACAGGTCTGTCCACACCTGTTAATTTCACGGCCGTGGTACCGCGCAACGGCGCGGATTTTCAGACCTCACGCTGCTTGTGTTTGATCCGGTTGGTCAGTTCGGTGACCTGGTTGAAGATCGCCCGGCGTTCGGCCATGAGTTCGCGGATCTTGCGGTCGGCATGGATCACGGTCGTATGGTCGCGTCCGCCGAGTTCCTGGCCGATCTTGGGAAGTGACATGTCCGTTAGCTCGCGGCAGAGGTACATCGCGATCTGACGCGCCGTCACCAGGGTGCGGGTGCGCGACTTGCTGCAGAGTTCTTCCATGCTGATCTGGAAGTAGTCGGCGGTCTGGGCCATGATCACCGTCGAGGTGATTTCCTGGGCACCGTCGTCGGAGATGAGGTCCTTGAGGACAATCTCAGCAAGATTCACGTCAACGGGCTGCCGGTTGAGGCTCGCGAAGGCCGTGACCCGGATCAGTGCCCCTTCGAGCTCGCGGATGTTCGTCGCGATCTTCGAGGCGATGTACTCAAGGACGTCATCCGGGGCGCTCAGGCTGTCGCTGATCGCCTTCTTGCGCAGAATGGCGATACGGGTCTCAAGTTCCGGCGGCTGGATGTCGGTGAGCAGGCCCCACTCGAACCGGGACCGCATGCGCTCCTCAAAGCCCGACAGCTGCTTGGGCGGCAGGTCGGAGGTGATCACCACCTGCTTGTTGTGGTTGTGCAGCGCATTGAAGGTGTGGAAGAACTCCTCCTGGGTGCGGTCTTTGCCCGAAAGGAACTGGATGTCATCGATCAGCAGGATGTCCACGTTGCGGTAGGTCTGCTTGAAGCTCGTGCCTTCGTCGTCGCGGATCGAGTTGATGAAGTCGTTGGTGAACTCCTCCGAGTTCACGTACCGCACCCGGATTCCCGTGTAGAGGTGGCGGGCATAGTGTCCGATGGCGTGGAGCAGGTGGGTCTTGCCCAGCCCCGAATCGCCGTAGATGAACAGCGGGTTGTAGGCCTTGGCGGGGGCTTCGGCCACGGCCACGGCCGCTGCGTGGGCGAAACGGTTCGACGAGCCGATGACGAAGGTGTCGAAGATGTATTTGGGGTTGAGCCGGCCGAATTCGTGGGAGTTGCTCGGCGGGGTCGGCGAGGGCTTGGGTTCGCCGCGCTGCTCGGGAGAGGGATCCGGCTCCGGGGCGGGTTCCTCCTCCGCTACGGGCGTAAGTTCCGGGTCGATGACGAAGGCGCACTGGATGTCCTCGCGGAACACCGAATGCAAAGCCTCATCGAGCGCCGCCTTGAGCTGCGTCTGCAGAACCTCACGGGTGAGTTCGTTGGGGACGGCCACCAGCATCGTCGTTCCAATGAGCCCCTGGGCCTGCGCCAGGACGACGAATCCGCGCTGGCGAGGTGTGACACGGTCGTCGTGCTCAAGAGTGCGGATCACCTTCCGCCATGAGCTGCCGACGTCGTTGACCTCGTCTGTTTCCACCACTACTGCCCCTTAAGCCACGCTGTGCACTTGAATGCCCGTCATCCACAGGGTTTTACACAGATGGTGGATAAACGGGCCAGAGCCAAGACTAAGGGATGCAAAGTACAGAAGATAGCGGGCAAACACTGATCAGTAGGCGTACAAAGACCTGTGGACGGTGCGTCTCGGGGGTCGGATGTGCCCGTTCAAAGGCCCCGGTTGTCCACAGGTGGGGATAACCCGGGCCCCACAGGGCGGTTCTTTCCGGTTTGACGCTGGTAGGGCGGGTCACCTAACGTTATGTAGTCCTTTATGTCTGCATTTCGCATGCCATCACAACAGTTCCGGGTAGTAAGAGGCCTCGGGACCGTGACGGCGTTTCGAGCGATTGCGGGTATGTACCTTAGTCGCGTCAGTCTGTTCTTCCCCCTTGTTGCAATGGGCCGGGCGCATCTCAAGATCGTCTTGGAGTAATCACAGTGAGCAAGCGGACCTTTCAGCCGAATAACCGCCGTCGTGCCAAGAAGCACGGTTTCCGCCTTCGCATGCGTACCCGCGCAGGCCGTGCCATTCTTTCGGCACGCCGCAGCAAAGGCCGCACCGAGCTTTCGGCCTAGGCGGTTCAACCAGTCCCGCGATCGAGCCCCTGGGCTGGATCATGCGGTATCAAATACTTTTCCGGGTTGTTTGGAGAGGCGCATTAGATGCTCGCGAAGGCCAACCGGGTTCGCATCTCGACGGACTTTTCGCGGACTGTACGTTCCGGTGCCCGATCTGGGCGCCGGAACGTCGTTTTATATG
Organism: Arthrobacter sp. TJ-217; assembly: GCF_058269255.1. Taxonomy (NCBI): domain Bacteria; kingdom Bacillati; phylum Actinomycetota; class Actinomycetes; order Micrococcales; family Micrococcaceae; genus Arthrobacter; species Arthrobacter sp. TJ-217. The sequence goes on along the minus strand of NZ_JBZCNJ010000007.1, from coordinate 186,932 downwards.
CGGCAGCCACGCGGGATGTGGATCCGACCCGGGTCGGCTTCATCGTAGGGAAGAATGTAGGGAACGCGGTGACGCGGAATCTCGTTAAGAGGAGACTGCGCGAAGCAGCTGCCCACTACGTGTCCGATCACCCGCATGGGATCGATCTGGTGGTCCGGGCACTGCCGGCTTCTGCGGCCGCCGGCTGGAACGACATCAGCATGGACTTTGAGAAGGCGGTGGCCGCCGCAACGCGGCGGCTGACCACTTCACCTAATGGCAAAGACGGAGGCAGGGCATCGTGAGAACCACCGGTTCCCGGCATGCTCCAACCCTTGCCCGCCTCATCGACCTCCCCCGGTTAGTGCTGATCCTCCTGTTGACGGCATACCGGAAGGTTGTCTCCCCCCTCTATGGGCAGGTATGCAGGTTTTATCCGAGCTGCTCGGCTTACGCCCTTGAAGCAGTTACGGTTCACGGCGCCATCCGCGGCAGTTCCCTCGCCGCGCGCCGGCTACTGCGGTGCCATCCTTGGAACGACGGCGGTGTCGACCACGTCCCGGAGGGCCCGCGCGCCTTTCCCGATGGAAAAGTCCCCAAAATTGTTGTGTTGAACCACCCGGTGATTCCGGACGATGACGAAAGCCGCCCCGCGGTCCGAGGAGCTAACTGACATGGATTTCTTCGAGACGATACTCTTCCCCTTCCGGTGGCTGGTGTCCTGGATCATGGTGATGTTCCACGAAGGCTTCACCTTCCTGGGACTCGATGCGGCGTCGGGCTGGACCTGGACGCTTTCCATCATCGGCCTGGTTGTGGTCATCCGGGCGGCCCTGATCCCGGTCTTCGTCAAGCAGATCAAGGCACAGCGCGGTATGCAGGCCCTGCAGCCCGACCTGCGCAAGCTCCAGCAAAAGTACAAGGGCAAGACCGACCAGCTTTCGCGCCAGGCAATGACGCAGGAGCAGATGGCCCTGTACAAGAAGCACGGGACGAACCCGTTCGCGGCCTGCCTGCCGATCCTGATTCAGATGCCGTTCTTCTTCGCCCTCTTCACCGTCCTGAACGGGATCTCGAAGGCGAGCGATGAGAACGCCGGGATCGGGGCGCTCTCGCCGGAGGCAGTGCACGAGTTCGACGATGCCACCATCTTCGGGGCGCCGCTGTCCTCGACCTTCCTCGGAAGCTTTGGCGGCAACATCAACCTGAGCGTGATCATCCTCTCGGTCCTCATGATCATCGCAATGACCGCTTCGCAGTTCATCACGCAGAAGCAGATCATGGCGAAGAACATGTCCGAGGAGGCAATGCAGAGCCCCTTCATGCGTCAGCAGAAGATCATGCTCTACATCCTTCCCCTGGTCTTCGGCATCGGCGGCATCAACTTCCCCATCGGCGTCCTGATCTACTGGACCACCACGAACGTCTGGACCATGGCCCAGCAGTTCTACGTGATCCGCCGCATGCCCACCCCGGGTTCGCCCGCCGCCAAGGCGCTGGCCGAACGGCGCGCCAAGAAGGGGCTGCCCATGGTGCCCCTCCTGGGTGAGCGCAAGTCCGAGCCGATCGTTGAGACAGTGCCGCAGCCACGGGTTCAGCGTGTACAGCCACAGCGGAAGAAGAGGAAGAAAAAATGAGCATCGAGAACGATGAAATCGGCCCCCCTGAGGAACTTGAGGCAGAGACCAGCGCCGCATCCAAAGCCTCCCAGCTCGAGGATGAGGGCGACGTCGCAGCCGACTACCTCGAGGAACTCCTCGACATTGCCGATATCGACGGGGATATCGACATTGAAGTGCGCAGCGGCCGGACGTACATCTCGATTGTTTCGGACGACAGCGCCAACAGCGGGCTGAAGTCCCTTGTGGGCAAGGACGGCGAAGTCCTTGAAGCTCTCCAGGAACTGACCCGGCTCTCCGTGCTCACGGCGACATCGGCGCGATCGCGGCTGGTGCTCGACGTCGACGGGTACCGGGGCGTCCGCGGCCAGGAACTGAGGCAAATCGCCGAGGATGCTGTGGCCGAGGTTAAGGAAACCGGTGGCGAAGTGGTGCTTTCGCCAATGTCGGCCTATGAGCGCAAGATCGTCCACGACGTCGTCGCCGAGCTTGGATTCGTCAGCGAATCGGAGGGTGAAGGTGCCGGACGGCACATCGTCGTTTCCGCTGCCAATGACTGATCCGGATCTCGGGGCGTCCGATGGAGCTGGCACCGTAGACATCAGCGGCGAAGAGCGTCATGCCGCTGAAGCCGTTTTCGGCGAACGCTTCGGCCTTGCCGAGCGGTTCGTCCACCACCTCGCAACGTCGGGGATTGAACGCGGCCTCCTGGGCCCGCGGGAGGTTCCCCGGCTGTGGGGAAGACACGTGCTGAACTGCGCTGTGATTGCTGAACTGATCGAACCAAATGCCACGGTCGCCGACGTCGGAAGCGGCGCCGGGCTCCCCGGACTCGCACTGGCGATTGCGCGGCCGGATCTCTCCCTCGTGCTGATCGAACCGCTTGAGCGCAGGGTGGCCTGGCTCAACGAAGTCGTTGACGACCTTTCCCTGCAGAACGTGAGGGTCCTCCGGGCGAGAGCGGAACAAGCCGTTGAAACCGTGGATGTCGACTTCGTGACTGCCCGTGCGGTTTCCGCCCTGACCAACCTCGCCGGCCTGACCATGCCCCTGCTGCGCGGCCACGGGCAGGTGCTTGCGATTAAGGGCCAGAGCGCGGCGGAGGAAGTTGCCAAGGCGGGCAAGACGATCCGGCGCCTTGGTGGATCCAATGTTGAGATCCTGACCGCTGGAGCTGACGTGCTGCAGGAACCGACGACGGTGGTTCGAATCACTGTGGGTTAACCGGCGCCCGGATCGGTACCAGGGCGGCGTGCAGCCCCCTTACCTGCCCTCCGCCCGGCGGCGCTGGGCGGGAAACCCGCCCCAAGCCGCTAGTCTTAGAAGTAACACTGCCTGGCATGTTGAGAGTGAGCTATCGAGTGAGCACAAAAGACAGCGCAACGAAGAAGAACCCGACGTTGCTGGTTGCTGGCGCTCCTTTGGCGGTAGGTCTCGGACAAATTCAACCGGAAGTGTTTGCAGACCCCGCGAACACCGGGATTGTTTCACGTGAAACAACGTTCTCCCTCACGGACGGCACACCCCCGGACAACGGAGCTGCAAAGGTAACCAAGGGCAAGAATGTGATTGAAGCGATAGACGACTCCTCGCCTTTGGGCCGGGAGCTGGCAAGCGAGACGCGGCGGCGGGAGAAGCTCCTGGGCCGTAAACTTCCCCGGCCTGAACAGACACGGGTTGTCACCATCAGCAACCAGAAGGGCGGCGTGGGAAAGACCACCACGACCGTGAATATTGCTGCCGCCCTCGCATCGGCAGGGCTGAACGTGCTCGTCATCGATATCGACCCGCAGGGAAATGCCTCGACCGCCTTGGGCATCGAGCACCACGCCGAGGTAGACAGCATCTATGACGTCCTTATTGACGACATGCCGCTTGGCCAGGTGGTGGCGCAGTGCCCGGACATCGACAACTTGATCTGTGCACCGGCCACAATCCATCTCGCGGGCGCAGAGATCGAACTTGTTTCCCTCGTGGCCCGCGAACAGCGGCTGCGGCGGGCGATAGACGTCTATGCGAAGGAACGCGCCGAGAACGGCGAGGAGCGGCTGGACTACGTGTTCATTGACTGCCCACCCAGCCTCGGGCTCCTCACGGTCAATGCTTTCGTCGCCGCGCGCGAGGTGCTGATTCCGATCCAGTGCGAGTACTACGCGCTCGAGGGGCTCAGCCAGCTGCTGAAGAACATCGAAATGATTCAAAAGCACCTGAACGCCGACCTCGTCGTTTCAACGATCCTGCTGACCATGTACGACGGCAGGACCAACCTTGCCGCCCAGGTAGCGGCGGAGGTGCGGGAGCACTTCCCCAAGCAGGTCCTCAAGGCGGTGGTTCCGCGTTCGGTGCGAATCTCCGAGGCCCCGAGCTACCAGCAGACGGTTATGACTTACGACCCTTCCTCAAGTGGCGCTCTCTCCTACCTCGAGGCTGCGGCGGAGATTGCGGAACGCGGCTAGTCCTTTACTTGAGGGCGGAGCCTACACCGTAGACTGGCGTTATTGATTGTTGTCGCGGGCAGTTCCTGTGTGCGCACCCTGAAAGGATCACCAATGGCTGAAAAACGCCGCGGCCTCGGCCGGGGGCTTGGCGCCCTCATTCCAAGTGCACCTGTAGAGGAAGCGACGCCGGAGGTTGCGACCAGGAGCTCGACGGGACGTCCCGCCGACCTCTTCTTTGAATCGGGGACGGGAGCGGCCAACTCGGCGGAGGAGGCGCGCAGCGCCAGCCGCGGTGGCATCAACAAGGATGCCCTGGTAGCACCCGCCCGCCGCAAGACCAGCAAGGCTCCAAGCTCCCGCACCGCGCCGAGCTCCAGGGATGCAGAGGCCGGCAGGGATCAGAACGGCGCCGCCTCCGCCCCCAAGGGGAAACGGAATACATCCGAGACCCCGGCGAAGCCGAAAACTGTTTCACGTGAAACCGCTCAAGCAACGGAATTCGCGCCGGCCGAGCACAAGGCGCCGGAGACTCGGGTGGGCGCCACCGACGATGTACAGCCCGCGCTGGCGCACAACGTCGGGGGTCAACTACATGCGGTTGGAGCCCGGGGCAATGACAGCGAGATGGCTCCGCCCGCCGCCGCAGCAGCGGCGTCTTCTGCACCGGGAGCCGACAAGCTGAGCGGACAGGCGCCGACTGAGGACATCCGGCCGGGCGGTACGGAGGGTGCGCGCGAGTCCGGTGTTGCCCCTGCCGTCGAAGCTCCCGAAGAGGAGGCGAATCCGTCGAACGCGGGTATCCCGTCGGACGGCAAACGGTCGACGGTCGAAGAATCCGACCCGGGTTCGGATCTCCCTCCGGAAACAGCTGCGCTCGCGCCAGAAACGGCCGCCGTTTCACGTGAACCGGGTCAGGCAACCCCCGCTTCGAACGGCTCCGGAGGCACGGAACTGGTTGAGGTGCCCGGGGCTCGGTTCGCCGAACTGCCCATCGACGCCATCCACGCCAACCGGAAACAGCCACGATCCGTGTTCGACGCGGACGAAATGGCCGAGCTCGTGCACTCGATCCGCGAAATCGGGGTCCTCCAGCCCATTGTCGTCCGCCCCTCCCCTGAAGAAGGGAGTGCGCCTTACGAGCTCGTTATGGGCGAACGGCGTTGGCGCGCAACCCGTGAAGCCGGATTGGCTGCCGTTCCCGCGATAATTCGTTCCACCGCCGACGATGATCTCCTCCGCGACGCGCTTCTCGAGAACCTGCACCGCAGCTCCCTGAATCCGCTCGAAGAGGCAGCAGCGTACCAGCAGCTGCTCGAGGACTTCGGCTGCTCGCACGAGGAGCTTGCGGAGCGCATCGGCCGGTCCAGGCCCCAGATATCCAATACTCTGAGGCTGATGAAGCTCCCACCCCTCGTGCAGCGGCGTGTCGCTGCCGGTGTGCTCTCCGCCGGACATGCACGGGCGCTGTTGGCGCTGTCCGACCCGGCCGAGATTGAAAAGCTGGCGCAGCGCATCGTGGCTGAGGGCCTCTCGGTGCGCTCGACCGAGGAGATCGTCTCGATGAGCGATGGGCTGCGCCGAGCCGCAAAGCCGGCCTCCCCTCGTAATCCTGCGCGGCACGAGCGCCTTGACTACTTGGCGACATCGCTATCCGATCGGTTGGATACCAACGTAAAGATCACCCTGGGCGCGCGGAAGGGCAAGGTCAGCATTGAATTCGCGAGCGTTGACGACCTGAACCGCATCATGTCTGTTCTCTCGCCGGGACAGTCCTAGCTCCCGCTGGGTTTCACGTGAAACGCCGCTGGTTCGCGCTCTGCCCCACCTGAAGTCGGGTCAGCGGACGTTTCAGGTGAAGCAAAGGTGCCCGGGTACGTAGGCCTGAGGACCAGGACAAGTCGGTGTTTCACGTGAAACGGACCGGGCCGCTTGTCCACCTCAGCCGCCGAGCGCTCCGTGGGGGGTTAGAGCGGGAATAGACACCCTCAGACGGCACGCCCAGCCGTCCGCGGCGGTCCATTCCCGGAGCGCCTGCGCGCGGGGGCGCGGCTAGCGGATCCCTGGTCGCACCTCGATTCGCCAACCAAGGGAGGCACCGCTCCCTGTGTATGCCACCGCCTGCAGCAGGCACTTTTCACCGCCGTACTGGAACGATTCGAAACCATCAAGGCGAGACTGGCCGTCGACCTGCAGGACAACGTGCTGACGTGTGTTTCACGTGAAACTCGTCGGGGCGGATTGGACCGCGATGTGCGGATATGTGGGGCTGGGGCATGGTCCGCGCTCCCACATCGCCCTGCCCTTTGGTTTCGCGGCTCGGATGACGGGCATCCGCGTTGGGGGCTCCTAGGCGCAACCACTCCAAGGGAAGCAGCCTGTATCTCGGGATGGCCCGCTGATCGCTGTATCCCGGGGGCGGATTGGCTCCTGCGTCCCTAGCGGGCAGTACTGCCGAAGAAGACCTGCGGGAGCCGCGGGAACGGTCGGCTTGCCGCGCGTATCGGGAAGCTTGGGAGGCCCCGTGCCTTCTCCTAGTCCCTTCCCGGCCGATGCAATGCTCGTTCTCTCGAGGGGGACAGCCGCTGCCACGGTCGTCTGCCGAAGGTGCCCACTGCTATTGCACCGATTCTTCCCACCTCGGATGAGCGTTCGTGTGGCGCCGCCGACCGTTTCACGTGAAACAGGGTCCGGCGCGCAGTCCTAGCATCCACGGGCACCAAATGGGCGTTTAGTGGATCAGACAAAGGTTTCACGTGAAACGTCCGAGGGTGCATTGCGCGGCCTTGCCCGGACAGCGGTTCACCGCATACTGCCATCAGATGGGTCGGACGCCCGGAGTTGGAAAGCCTGGGGGCCTTGGCCGCCCATGCCGGTCCGGATAGGCGCCGAGCCGCATCACAAGGACCTACTGTGGTGGTGGGGAATGTCGTGCACGATTCGTGCGCGCTGCCGGGGAATGCGTTCACGAAAGCGGTACGTGGATCACTGCCAGGAGGGCGGGCGCGCAACGGCCTTAGCTACCTGTAGGCGTTTAGATGTTTGTGCTTCCGGCTTGTTCCGATCCGCTCATCGCCTTCTCATTGCGTGTTGGAGCACGACATCGTGGACGTGACGAGGCCGACCCGAGCAGGCCTGCTGTTTCACGTGAAACGACGTGCAACCGGTCCTCCCGTCCATCGATTCTCTACGAGCGCGACTACGACCTCCAAGCTCGTGCGATTCACAGGACGGTGTGAGTGGCTGGGGCAAAGAGGAGGCACGCACTGCATGGCACAGCACCTCGAACCGTCCTTGACACTTTGAGGTGCTGCGCGAGATCCGGAACCGGAAGCAGCAGGCTTCGGTGTCGCTACCGGGCGTCGACCGGAACCCGCGGCCGGCACGCCCCGCCCCGTTGTTGGCCGGATAGCACTCCTGCCGCGGTCATTTCGAGACGGTCACCGTTTGCATAGGACGCACTGGTGTCGACGAAGAAGGTCGGTGTTGGCATCAGTCTTGCGGGCGCTTCCTGCCAAGTCGTCCGGCGGTGCGGCGCCCTGCCGTCAGGCCGGGATCGCCCCTGCGTCAGAGGTTCCAGCAGGCGTATGGCGGTCATTCGCGATCCTGGGCGGTCTGAACCCGGCGCCCTCCCCAACCGCGCCTCAGGCGGTCGTTCAGGGACGTTTGAGGATCGCGTTAGCGGACCGTTCGTTACGACCTTGGGACGGGTAGTCCGCTCACCTGCCTATCCGCGGCACTCCTGTGTCGTCAGGGCAGACGGGATTGTTCCAGCCGACGGCCGGCACCTCCCGGAGGGTTGCTTACAATCTGTGAGCGCATCGCTGCGTTTCACGTGGAACCGGGTGTACCTTGTGCGGGCCGCCGGCTCGCCGCCCCATACGGAGTAGGTGACATTCAGCCCCTTCTCAACAGAAAGGCCGGCCCTCCAGAGGAGGACCGGCCTTTGCTACCTGGGAACGTGTCCCGCGGCGGGTGCTACTTGATGAACTCGGCGAACTCCTGCTCGAGGACGTGCTTCGGCTTGGCTCCGATTGAAGTCGCCGCGACCTCTCCGCCCTTGAAGACGTATACGGCAGGAATGGAGGTGATTCCGTACTTGGCGGCGATAGCCGGGTTGTCGTCGACGTTGAGCTTTACGACGTCGATCTTCTCGGCGTGCTCGCTGGCGATCGAGTCGAGGATGGGTGAAAGCATCCGACAGGGGCCACACCACTCGGCCCAGAAATCAACCATAACCGGTTTGGTTGCCTGAAGGACATCGGCTTCGAAGGAAGCGTCGCTTACATTTTTCGCACTCATAGGTTCTCCTCTATTGGAATTAGACTGAAGCTTTTTCGGAAACGGCTTCTGCCGGAGGCGTGGGCACTGTTGCAGCAGTTGAGGCGACCCCAAGGTCTGCGAGGTAGTGCTCAACATCCATTGCGGCCACTGTGCCCGAGCCGGCGGCGGTGATTGCCTGACGGTAAGTAGGGTCGATTACGTCGCCTGCAGCAAAGACGCCCGGCAGCGAGGTCTTGGAGGTGCGCCCCGCGACGGCAATCGTGCCCTCGGGGGTCAGCGTGAGCTGATCCTTGACCAGCTCGATCCTGGGGTCGTTTCCAATCGCGACGAAGAGGCCGGTGATGTCGAGGTCCTGGGTGGACCCATCGACGGTGCTCTTCAGCTGGAGCCCGGAAACCTTGTCCTGGCCATGGATTCCCGTGACTTCGAAGTTCCACATCAAGCGGATCTTTTCGTGTGCCAGGGCGCGGTCCTGCATGATCTTGGAGGCACGCAGGGTGTCGCGGCGGTGGACCACCGTGACGCTTCGGGCAAACTTGGTCAGGAACAGGGCCTCTTCGAGGGCGGAGTCGCCGCCGCCGACGACGGCGATGTCCTGGTTCCCGAAGAAGAATCCGTCGCAGGTGGCACACCAGCTGACTCCGCGGCCCGAGAGCCGCTCCTCATCCGCGATCCCCAGCTTGCGGTAGGCGGAGCCGGTGGAAATGATCACCGAGCGTGCGAGGAAGGTTTCCCCGGTCGCGATGACCACCTTCTTAATGTCTCCGGTCAATTCAACAGACACCACGTCTTCGAACAGGATCTCCGTGCCGAAGCGGGCTGCCTGCTTCTCGAAGTTCTCCATCAGTTCGGGGCCCATGATTCCCTCGGGGAATCCCGGATAGTTCTCGACCTCGGTCGTATTCATCAGCTCCCCGCCTGCGGTAACAGAGCTGGCGATGAGCAGGGGCTTCAGGTTGGCCCGTGCAGTGTAGATCGCCGCTGTGTAACCGGACGGGCCAGACCCGACGATAATGACATCGTGGACCTTCTCTCCGGCCACGTTTCCGTCTACCGATGCGGTTTGCGTTTGATTTGTCACGTTTTCAGTGAACCTTCCTGTCTGGGTGCGCACGGGCTGCCGGTAGGCATGGGGCACCGCGAGCTTCTATTCCAACCGAACATGGGCACAGCTTATTCCGCGAACCTCCCCAGGGAGGAGTCCGCGACGCACAACAGGGGTGATCTCCGGCAGCCGCAGGTCGGGCTTGACCGTTCGGTCGAGCGTTATTCCCCGCTAGGAGACCGCGATCTCGGCGATCCGCAGGCCCCAAGGGAACTGAGCCTGAATGTTCGAGAGGCGCGGTAGCTGGGTGAAGTTGACAATCACGTACCGTGCGGTGGCCGGCCCCTCGGCGCCATCGGGGACGGGGATGGTGACCGATGGTGCTGTGAACCCGCTCTGGGCGATCTGTTCGGCGCCCTCGAGCGTCGGTTCGTCGTTGAGCAGCAGGGCGAAGCTTCCCCCGGTCCCGTTCAACTGGTCGATCTTCACCTCGGAGATCGTCGACTCTTCCTCGAGCTCCACCACAAGCGCCAGGTTCGGGGCGAGGCCACCGAAAGCGTCGTTTGCGTAAACGTAGCTTCCCCAGAATGTCGCGGGGTTTCCATCGATGATCAATGGGAGGCTTGGATCATTCGGAGCATCCAGTTCCTGGTTTCCGGGTACAAGGCGCGTGACTCCGGTGGCGACCGGGGGAACCTTTGTGGGCTCCGGTGCCTCGGTCGCGCTTGGCGCCTCCGTTGGCGCCGCCTGGCCGGCGTCCTGGGTTGCTTCTGCGGAGGGTGAATCAGCGGCAACCGGGTTGCGGAGGCTGCCGAGCTGTGTCGCGGCGAGGACGACGGCGGTGATCAGGAGGACGCCGAGTACCAGACCGACCAGCACCCGGGTGTACTTCCGGTGGCCTTCCCGTGGCTCGTCGTAATCTTCGTTCCCGTAGTCGACGTCGTCGCCACCCTGCGCGGCTTCGTAGTCCACCGTGTCGCCGTTGGTGCGTGCGGCAGCAGGGAAGCGGGTGGCAGTGCGTGCCGACGATGCCGACGCGGCGGAGGCACCTGCACCTGCAGCTGCTGCACCTGCCGCCAGCCCGACGGCTGCTCCGCCGCGCTGACCGGAGGGTGAGGTGCTCGATTCCTCGTCGAGGCGGGTCACCTTGGCATTGCCGGGCCAGCTGCCCTTTTCAGGGGCTGAGGAGGCGGGCGGCGTGCGGGGAGGGGGCGGGACGCTCCGCGACTGCTGAGAGACCTGCTGGACGCCGGTGATCTGCTGCCCGGCAGTATCGGGGACAACGGCCCCTGCGGTGGCTGCGCCGGAACGGCCGAACTTCCGCGACATGTTCGAGAACCGGGAACGGCGCTCGGGGCGGTGCTCCTCGTCGAAGTGATCGTCATTGTCGAAGCTCTCCGGCTCCGTGGAGCGGGCAACACCAAAAATTTCCGACCCAAGCGTATCGGTGAAGAAAGGCTCAATGTACGGGGCGTCCTGCTGGACGATGAGGTCCAGCAGATCGGGGGCCGAGGCGCGGTTCGTCACCAGGTACGTCCCGCCGTCGGTGATCCCCAGATCGAGCACCTGGATGTTTCCCGGGCGCTCACCCGTTGCCACCTCGCGCGCGCTAGCGGCCACCTGGCCGGCGTTCGCTGGGGATGCCACAAGGATACTGACCGGACGGTTGAGTACCTGATCAATACCGTCAAGCACAAGGTCCTTGTCAGCAGATGCCAGCACATAGCCGGTGACCTTGTATCGGCCTCCTAGTACTGAACCGACGTCTACTGCTTCTGGCACGTGTTCCTCCCGCGGAATGCTGGCTGATTTTTACCCATGCTACCGGTCGGCCCGTGGAACCCCGGGTTTTACGTTGACTTCTCTGGATTACTACCCGGAGCGGCGAAACCGCCCGAGCAGCGGGGCAAGGAACTCACTCAGCTCCGTCACCTTCAGCACCTTCAGCGCGCCCAGGTAGATGGGGAGCATCACTGCACCCCCAATTACCAGGACCAGCGCGGCGTGGCCGACGGATTGCCAGACGAAACCATCAGGGTCGTAGCCGCCGAAAAGCCACAGCACCACGGACCCCCCGACGGCGGAGGCGATGCCGGCCAGCGTCAGGCGCACATGCACATCGAAGATATGCCCGGCGCCGTATGGACCGAACTTCCGGACAAGGAACCAGTGGCTGACCGCCACTGCGACGGCGTTGCCGACCGAGTAGGCGACCGCCAGCATCGGGACGATGAGCTCCGGCATGAACGTGCCCGCAGCAAGCGCGAGGCCGACCCCGAGGACTGAAAGCACCAGCTGGATCTTGAGCGGGCTGACGACGTCCTCACTCGCGTAAAAGACCCTGTTGAGGAAGAAGTTGGCGCTCAGGAATGGTGCGCCAAGCGCCAGGATCGAGATGATGACGGCGTTGATGGCGCCGCTTTGGGCGGATCCGCCACTGAAAAGCATGCCCAGCGGGCCGGCCAGGGTGAGCAGGGCGGCGGCCCCGAAGACTGTTGCAACGCCGATGGTCCTCAGCCCGCGGGAAAGGGTTTCCTTCAGTGCTGCGAAATCGTTGTCGGCGTGGGCGGCGGCAAGCTGGTTGAACATCACCGTGGCCAGGGAGACGGCGATCACCGAGTGGGGAAGGACGTACACCAGCGACCCGACCTCAAGGTTCGCCAGACCGGCAATGGGCTGCGGCGGGGTGCGTTGGAGGTATGCCTCCCGCGCCTCGGTGGCGATCGTCGCAACCCACTGGTTGACCAGGTAGAGGCCGTTGCCGATCAGCATCGTGATGATGGTGATCGAGGCCAGTTTGCCTGTCTGTGCGAAGCCCACCCCCCGCCACCCGAAGCGGGGCGTCAGCCCGAGGCCGAGCCTCCGGAGGGGAATGATCAGCACGAGCGCCTGGGCGACGATGCCGAGGGTCGTCCCCCCTGCCAGGAGGAGGGTGTGGGACAACGTCCAGGACTCGGGGGTGTGGCTGACCGCGTGCTCGGTGCCCATGAGCACTATAAAGGCAATGAGGAACCCGATGGAGATGATGTTGTTCACCACGGGCGCCCACATATAGGGCCCGAACGACCCGTTCGCGTTAAGGACCTGGCCGATGATGGCGTAGAGCCCGTAGAAGAAAATCTGGGGCAGGCACCAGTAGGCGAAGGTCGTTACAAGGGCGAGGCGGTCCCCGGACACATTGCTGACCAGATCCGCGATGAAGGGCGCGCCCAGCGTGGCGAGCACGGTGAGAACGGCGAGGGCACAGACCGCCAGCGTCAACAGCCTGCTGATGTAGTCGGCGCCGCGGTCCTCATTGCGGCTCGCCCGGATGATCTGTGGGACGAGCACTGCGTTGAAGACCCCGCCGGCAATCATCAGGTAGATGAAGTTCGGAAGGTTGTTCGCAGCAGGAAAGAGGTCCGAGACCTGCCCGAGGGTGCCGATTGCCGTAGCGAGCAGCGCCACCCGGATCAGGCCGAGCAGCCGCGAGACAAGGGTGCCGGCGGCCATGATCGCGCTTGAGCGGGCGGTAGTGTCCGCCGCGGGTCCGGAACGCTCGGTGTCCGGGTCCGCCGGTCCTGACGCCTCGGGTGCCGCGGCAGCGCCGGGCCGGGATCTGGCTGGTGTCACACCGGTGTCCTGGAGGGGAATTGAAGCTGTGTTTGTTTCCGACATCGAGAACTATCGTCTCACTTCAAAGAGTTAGGGGCGTTCCAGGTAGTCGGGAAGGACCTCGCGGGCGAGGTCCGCGATGCGACGCTCGTTGGGGAAGGAGAGGCGCCGGCCCAGCTCGTTGAGCGGCACCCACGCCACGTCAACGGCCTCATGGTCCGGGTCGTTCTCAATCGTCAGGTTGCCGCCGGTGGCAAGCAGCAGGAAGTGGTGGACGGTCTTATGTACCCGGTGTCCGCTGACAGTGAACCAGTAGTCGATGCTGCCAAGGGCCGTGACGACGTTGCCCTTGATTCCCGTTTCCTCTTCGATTTCCCGGACCGCGGCCTGCTCGCTGTCTTCCTCATTCTCGGGGTGCCCCTTTGGAAGACACCACTCGAGGCGTCCGCCACGGTTCAGGCGGGCGATGATCGCCACGTTCAGGGACCCGGAAGAGGCGTCGACCACGATTCCACCCGCCGAGACTTCCTCCACCGTGGGCAGCTGATGGTGCGGCGCAGGCGTGCCCGCACTACCCATTGACACAGTCAACGGGGTGCGTTTGGGTGCACTTGGAACGGGTCGGTCCATGCAGTCCACTCTAACGATCTTTCAGCACCCACAATGACGGCGCCCGTCGCGCCCGCGCGCGTCGCGACGCCGCTGCCGCCGCCCACAAGACAGATTTGGGCTGGCCGGAAGTGGAGTTTGGGCCTGCGTCTGGCACCCTTAAAGAACTATGGTGCACCCGTTGGAGAATTCGACCCTGACCGCCCCCCTGCCCGCGGTGGTAACCGACCTGGGGGAGCTTTTCAGCGGAGCCGGCTATGAACTGTCCCTCGTTGGAGGTCCGGTCCGCGACCTGTTCCTCGGCAGGATCTCGCCCGACCTCGACTTCACAACCAACGCCGACCCCGACCAGACCCTCGCCGTCGTGCGTCGGTGGGCGGACGCCTACTGGGAGATCGGACGCGCCTTCGGAACGATCGGCCTGCGCAAGGGTGAGCACCAAATTGAAATTACGACCTACCGCGCCGAAGCCTACGACCCTGACTCCCGCAAGCCGACGGTGGCGTTCGGCACAAGCCTTGAAGAAGACCTGTTCCGGCGTGACTTCTCGATCAACGCGATGGCCCTGCGGCTTCCCTCGCTGGAGCTTGTGGACCCCTCCGGAGGCGTGAAAGACCTCCACGCGGGGCTGCTGCGCACCCCCGGCGCCCCGTCGTCGTCATTCTCCGATGACCCGCTGCGCATGATGCGCGCCGCACGGTTCGCTTCCCAGCTCGGCGTGAGGGTGGCCCCCGAAGTTGCGGCGGCGATGTCGGACATGGCCGAGCGGATCAGCATCATTTCCGCCGAGCGGGTGCGCGATGAACTGGTGAAGCTCATCAACGGCGCCGAGCCTGCCCGGGGAATCGATCTGCTTGTCGAAACCGGCCTCGCCGACCATGTCCTGCCCGAGGTTGCCGCACTGCGCCTTGAGGTCGACGAGCACCACCGCCACAAGGACGTCTACCAGCATTCGCTCAAGGTCCTTGAACAGGCCTGCGGCCTCGAGACCGATGCTGAGGGTCCCGTTCCCAGACCGGACTTCGTGCTGCGGTTCGCGGCGCTGATGCACGACGTCGGGAAGCCCGCCACCCGCCGGTTCGAGACGAACGGCGTGGTTAGCTTCCGCCACCACGATGCCGTCGGGGCGAAACTGACGGCCAAGCGCATGCGCACCCTGCGCTTCGACAACGACACCGTCAAGGCCGTGTCACGGCTGGTCGAGCTCCACATGCGCTTCTACGGCTACGGCGAGGCCGGCTGGACGGATTCCGCGGTACGGCGGTACGTCAACGACGCCGGGCCGCTGCTCGAGCGCCTCCACCGGCTGACGCGCTCGGACGTCACGACGAGGAATCGGCGCAAGGCCGAGCGGCTTGCCTTTGCCTACGACGACCTCGAGGACCGGATCGCGGTCCTCGCGGAGCAGGAGGAACTGGCTGCCATCCGCCCGGACCTCGACGGGCAGGAGATCATGGACCTGCTTGGCATCCGTCCCGGACCGGTGGTTGGACGTGCATACCGGTATCTTTTGGAGGAACGCATGGAAAACGGCCCTCTTGGCGCCGGGGCCGCCGAAGCAAGGCTGCGGCTGTGGTGGTCGCAGCAGCCCGAATCCCAGGAGGACCCAGCATGAGCCCGCTCACAGGTGCAGCAAGCCCGGATCTCACCGCCGCCGGCACACCGCTGCCGCGGTTGTGGCTCCTCCGGCATGGGGAGACGGAATGGTCGAGGGACGGCAACTACACCGGACTGACCGACATTCCGCTGACCTCCGGCGGCGAGGACCAGGCCAGGGAGGCAAGCCGCCACCTGAAGGGGATTGATTTCGACCTGGTGATGACTTCGCCCCTCCAGCGGGCCCGGCGGACTGCTGAACTTGCCGGATTCCCCGAGGCCGAGGTGGTGCCTCATGCCCACGAGTGGGACTACGGAGACAACGAGGGCAGGAACAGCGCCCAGGTGCGCCGGGAAAACCCCGACTACCTGATCTGGAACGACGGGGCGCCCAACGGGGAGTCGCTGGCACAGGTCGCAGAGCGGGCGGACCGCATCATCGCCCGCGTCCAGGCAGGCTGCGGGACACCGGCGGACCCGGACCCCACGGCTCGGCCGGTCCAGAACGCGCTGCTCGTGGCTCATGGGCATTTCCTTCGGGTCGTCGCAGCACGCTGGCTGGAATTCCAGGCCCTTGAGGGGCGGCGCTTCGTGCTCGGCACGGCGGCCGTGTGTGCGCTCGGCTGGGACAAACGGACCCCGGCGATTGTGTACTGGAACCTGTAAACCTGATTCCCCGATTTTTTTCCGACTAATTTCGTTAAAGCACTATGCGGGCGGCACCGCGGTGCTGTAGTTTTTATTCCGTAGTTCTTGAACGTTCCGAATGGGCAACGGCCCGCGGATGCAGACTGCCGTATCTATTGTTGTACGACCGGACAGGAGGTGGGATTGTGTATATCACTCTGAGCGGCATCATGGCCGGAGGCGTCCTTCCCGCCGTCGCCGTCCGCCCGCGCCTCAGCGCTTAGCCGACGGCCCCGGGGCGATGCCCCGCCGCTGAACCCTCCCGCCGTGCTTTCGGATGAGCCGGCCTCCGGTTTACCCGCCTTATTCCTTTTATGGCATTCGTCGCATCTCGACGAAATAGCTCCCATTCTGCGTTCCGAAAGATAGTCATGCCCAATTCCCAGCCCCTTGCTGATTCTTTTCCGGTGAAATCACCGGATCCTTTTGATAAACCACCTCAAAGCCCCTGCGGGGAATTCCTTATGGCGGGGTCACTAAGCCGTCCGGCGCCATCGGCGGATGCTCCGGCCATCGGGGAGGACAACCGGCCCCCGAATCCCGAGGACCGCCCCGGGGCGGTGCCGGGGTTCCACCGGCGGAAGGAGGTCCGGTCGCTGCTTTTCCGGATGCGGACCGGCATCTCCGTCTGGCACCGGGTCCGGACCCAGCGCGTCGACGAGGCATGGGATGGAGCGCAACGCTTCGTCCTCCCGCAGCACACCATGTACATCAAGTGACTGGTTCATCCACGTTGCCTCCGCCTCGCCGACCGCTGACTCGGGCCGGTTCAGGTCCGGCCCAGGGAGCCCGCGCCGCCGCACGGTGCGGGCTCCCTGCATAAGCGGCATCGGGCACTCGCCGCGTCCCGCGCTGTGCTCCTGGCACCCACGCGGAATGGGACACCGCCTCCCGGCGTTATATGGTTTCAAGCGGATTGAGCGCACTGCCTGTGCCGATCGCGGGGAGAGGAGATGGCATGCCCCCGGTAAGACGCGTGGCAATGTTGTCCCTGCATACCTCGCCGTTGACCCAGCCGGGGGCCGGTGACGCCGGGGGAATGAACGTCTACGTCCGCTCTGTTGCCCTGCAGTTGGCCGAGGTCGGCGTTGAGGTGGAGATCTTCACCCGTGAGGCGGGCGAGGGTCGCCCCGAGCGTGAACACATTGCAGACGGCGTGAGCGTTCACCACCTGAAGGCCGGGCCCAGCCGGCGAATCCCCAAGGAAGCCCTCCCAGGGCTTGCGGGCAATTTTGCCAGCGCCATGACCGAGGTGGCGGGCCTCCTCGCCGATGGGCACTTCGATGTCCTCCATTCCCACTACTGGGTTTCGGGAGCCGTGGGCCTGACGGTGGGCCGCAACCTCAACCTTCCGCTCGTACACTCGATGCACACCATGGCGAAGGTAAAAAACCTTCATATGAAGAGCCTCGGCACGCCGGAGCCCCTCGTGCGGGTGCGGGGCGAGCAGGCTGTCGTCGACGGCGCTGCGCGGCTGATCGCCAACACCACAACTGAGGCGTCGGAACTCGAGTCGCTTTACGGGGCGTCCCCGGACCGGATCGACGTCGTCGCCCCCGGCGTGGACCTGGAAATCTTCAACTCCGCCGCACGCGGCCGCTCGCGGGAACTGCTCGCCTTCCCCCCAGGGGCCTTCCACGTGGTCTTCGCTGGGCGCATCCAGAAACTCAAGGGCCCGCAGGTGCTCGTGGCCGCCGTGCGCGACCTCGCCGCCCGCAGGCCGGACATTCCCCTGGTGGTGAGCATTTTGGGCTCCGGCAGCGGCTCGGAAGCGCTGCAGCTCCAACCGATGATCGATGAGGCATGCCTTCACGACACCGTGCGGCTCTACCCGCCCGTGTCGGCGGTGCAGTTGGCCCACTGGTTCCGCTCCGCCGACGTGGTTGCCATGCCTTCCTTCAGCGAATCCTTCGGCCTCGTCGCCCTCGAGGCCCAGGCCTGCGGCACACCTGTCCTCGCCGCCAGGGTGGGCGGCCTGCCCAAGGCCGTGAGCGACGGTCGGACCGGCCTTCTCCTTGAAGGGCACTCGGCACGGGAATGGTCGGGAGCGCTCGAGAGACTCTTCGATGACCGGGGGCTGAGGGAATCCCTCGGCCGGGCAGCGGCGGTGCACGCCCTTGCCTTCGGCTGGCAGCGCACGGCGCTGCTCACGGCGCAGTCCTACCGGAGCGCGATCGAGCATTTCGAGACGGCGTCAGTGAGGTGAGCCGCGGCGCCCCTAGGATGGGACGGTGGATTCTTTCGAGCTCGCCCAATACCTCAACGACGTCCGGATCACCGGCGAAGTAGCCACCCCGCGTCAGGACAACCTGCGCCACATGCGCCTGTTCCTCGAGGGCAACGAGCACCTCGAGTTCGGGGTGCGCACCACCCGGGAGTGGACCTTCGACGAGGTTTTCGACCTGATGCATGAACGGGTCGGAACGAGCGCGGACCGCGAACACACCGTCGGCCAGGACACAATCGATGCCGCGAAGTGCGTGGCAGCCCTCGACCGGTTCGCCGACCGCCTTGGCCAGGCGGTCGAGGCGAAGGAAAGCATCCTTTTCGCCACCGGCCACCCCGCCGGCCTCCTTCCCGTGCATGCCGCGCTCGCTGCCGCGGCGGAACGGTCCGGAGCCCACGTGGTGCAGCTGCCCGGAGGCGCCCGCTTCCGGGAAGGAGACATCCGCCAGGTGTGCTCGGTGCTTGCCTGGCACCAGCACGGAGGGCTCATGCACACCCACTTCCCCGAGCCGATGCGCCTGAGCCTGGCCCAGCTTGAGGCGAGCGGCGCCGCGGCCCCCGACCTGGTTGTCGCCGACCACGGGTGGGCCGGCCATGCGGCAAGCGTGGGGATCCCGGCCCTGGGCTTCGCCGACTGCAATGACCCGGGCCTGTTCATCTCCGAGGCCGAAGGGCAGCTCGAGGTAGCCGTTCCCCTCGACGACAACGTACAGCCGGGCCTCTACGCGCCGATGACGCAGTACATCCTTGAGAACGCCGGGCTTTCCTGAGGTTCGACCCGGCGGCTGATACGTTGACCCTATGAGCGATCTGGAGATTGCGAGAAACGCCGCGATCCGCCCCATAGAGGAAATAGCCGACGCCGCAGGGGTGCCACGCAGCGCCCTTGAACCCTACGGCCGGTACAAGGCGAAGATCGATCCCGCCCGGCTGGGCCCAGGGTCCGGCCGCACCCCCGGGCGGGTGGTGCTCGTCAGCGCAATGAGCCCCACGCCGGCCGGCGAGGGGAAGTCGACGTGCACCGTCGGCCTCGCCGACTCGCTGGCGCGTGCCGGACAGCGGGTGATGATCGCGCTGCGCGAGCCCTCCCTCGGTCCGGTTCTGGGAAGCAAGGGCGGAGCGACCGGCGGCGGGTATTCACAGGTCCTGCCGATGGATGAAATCAACCTCCACTTCACCGGGGACTTTCATGCCATCACCTCGGCGAACAACGCGCTCGCGGCGCTGATCGACAATTCGATTCACCAGGGAAACCCCCTCAACCTTGATCCGCGCAGGATCACCCTGCGCCGGGTGCTCGACATGAACGACAGGGCCCTCCGGGACGTCGTCATCGGTCTGGGCGGACCGGCCGAGGGCACCCCCCGGCAGGACGGCTTCGACATCACCGTCGCCTCGGAGGTCATGGCCGTATTCTGCCTCGCCACCGACATCGCCGACCTCAAGGACCGCCTCTCGCGCATCACCTTCGGTTACACCTACGACCGGCGCCCCGTCACCGTCGGTGAGCTGGGAGCCGAGGGAGTGCTCACCCTGCTCCTCAAGGACGCAATCAAGCCGAACCTCGTGCAGACCATCGCGGGCACCCCCGCCCTGATCCACGGCGGCCCCTTCGCCAACATCGCGCATGGCTGCAACTCCGTCATCGCTACGCAGACGGCACGGAACCTTGCCGACATCGTCGTCACCGAGGCGGGATTCGGCGCCGACCTTGGCGCCGAGAAATTCATGGACATCAAGGCGCGCGTCGCCGACGTCGCCCCCGCCGCCGTCGTGATCGTCGCGACGATCCGCGCGCTCAAGATGCACGGCGGTGTCGCCAAGGACAATCTCAGCTCGCCCGACACCGCCGCCCTGGCGGCGGGCAGCGCAAACCTGCTGCGCCACGTGCGGAACGTCGAGAAGTTCGGCATCTCGCCCGTCGTCGCCATCAACCGGTTCGGAACGGACAGCCAGGACGAGCTCGACTGGTTGATGCAATGGTGCGCCTCGGAGGGGATCGACGCCGCGGTCGCCGACGTGTGGGGTGCCGGAGGGGGCGGTCCAGGCGGGGACAACCTTGCTGCGGCCGTCCTTGCCGCACTGGACCGGAAGACCGATTTCCAGCACCTGTACGAGCTTGACCTGCCGGTTGAAGAGAAGATCCGCGTCATCGTCCGGGAGGTGTACGGGGCGGCAGGCGTCGATTTCTCCGTCCCGGCGCTGCGCCGCCTCGCCGAGATCGAGGCGAACGGGTGGGGCGACCTCCCGGTCTGCATGGCGAAGACCCAGTATTCCTTCTCCGACGATGCGGCGAAGCTCGGCGCGCCGAGCGGGTTCACGGTGCATGTGCGCGACCTCATTCCCAAGACGGGGGCCGGTTTCATCGTCGCGTTGACCGGAGCCATCATGACGATGCCGGGCCTGCCCCGGGAGCCGGCGGCACTGCGCATGGACGTCGACGCAGGCGGCAACGCCGTCGGTCTCTTCTGAGCCTGCCCGCGCTCAGCGCCGCTGCACGCTGAGTGTGCGCGTCCTGCCGGGCCGGACCGACAGATACGCCGCGGCCACGGCGCATCCGGCCAGGACGACGGCTGCGGCGGCGGTTCCCGGGTCGGACACGAGCAGCCGGGGAATCAGCCGCCCGGGAACCGCTGCCGCGAAAACGAAGGCGATGAGGATGCCGAGGTAGCTGCCCACCATATTGAACCGGTGTGCCGTCATGTTGCGGCGGAGGGCGGCAACGACGCCGAGGGTCACCGTGACGAGGGTGAAGGCGGAAAGCCCGTGCAGCCAGGTGAAGTGCCCCTCGGACACTATCCAGAAACTGCTCAGGCACACGTAGTACATGCCGGCGACCCAGGTGCCGCCGAGGATCCGATGCGTGCGGTCGCGGCGCGGCCGAAAGATGTTGACCGGTCCCAGCAGCAGCACATAGAGCGCAGCAAGAGCGTGACTGGCAATGAGCGGATTCCATTCCATGCCGATAGGATAGTTCCACTATCCTTGCGTGTATATCAGGATAGTCCGGGGCTTTTCCGCTATCCCGGCAGGCCGCACCGCAGCAGGGAGGCATCATTGCAGCTCAGTGAACTCAGCAGCGCTTCGGGGGTCAGCGCGGCGAGCATCAAGTTCTACCTGCGCACCGGGCTGCTCCAGCCCGGGGAGCGGGTCCGTCCGACCCTTGCCAGCTATGACGAGCGGCATCTTGTGCGGCTGCGGCTGATCCAGGGCCTGCGCCGCGTCGTGGGCCTTGGCCTTGACGAGATCGCGGTCATCGTCGCGGCAGCGGACGCCTCGGACGGCTCACCCGAGCACACCCTGAACCTGCTGGGCACGGTCCAGTCGATAGTGCTCGGCCTCCGGGGCCCGGAGGTGCGTTCCGCCACCGGTGATGCGGTGCTTGCCGAACGGGGCTGGCCCGACGAGCCAAGCGACGCGCGCAACGCGTTCAACGCCCACCTCGCGGCGATGTCCGCGGCCGGCGTGACGGTCAGTCCGGAAACCCTTCGGACCTATGCCGCGGCGGTCGACGCCGTCGCGGAACTCGACCTGGCGGCGACCGACGCGAAGTCATCGCTCGACGAGCAGATCCTCACCGCCGCCGTCGGAATGCACATGCACGGCCAGCTGCTCCTGAAGCTGCTGGCACTGGCGCAGGCCAGCCATGCATTCCGACGCTACGGCGGCGGCTAGGCGTCGAGGTCGCCGCGGATGAACGCCTCGACCTTCTCGTGGGCGATATCGTCGGCGAACTGCACCGGCGGGGACTTCATGAAGTAGCTCGATGCCGAGAGGATCGGTCCGCCGATGCCGCGGTCCATCGCGATCTTCGCAGCCCGGATCGCGTCGATGATGACACCGGCCGAGTTCGGTGAATCCCAGACCTCGAGCTTGTATTCAAGCGAGACCGGCGCATCGCCGAAGTTGCGGCCTTCGAGCCGGACGAACGCCCACTTACGGTCATCGAGCCAGGCGACGTAGTCGGAGGGGCCGATGTGGACGTCGTCGGCATGAAGTTCAGCCTTGACGTTGGAGGTGACGGCCTGGGTCTTCGAGATCTTCTTCGACTCCAGGCGGTCCCGCTCAAGCATGTTCTTGAAGTCCATGTTGCCGCCGACATTGAGCTGGTACGTGCGGTCGAGCGTGACCCCGCGGTCCTCGAACAGCTTGGCCATGACGCGGTGGGTGATCGTGGCACCGATCTGGCTCTTGATGTCATCCCCGACAATCGGAACACCGGCGGCCGTGAACTTGTCGGCCCACTCCTTGGTGCCGGCGATGAACACGGGCAGGGCGTTCACGAAGGCGACACCGGCATCGATGGCGCACTGGGCGTAGTACTTCGCGGCGTGCTCCGAGCCGACGGGGAGGTAGCAGACGAGCACGTCGGCCTTGGTCGCCTTGAGCTGGCCGACGATGTCGACGGGCTCTTCGTCGGATTCGACGATTGTCTCGCGGTAGTACTTGCCCAGGCCGTCGAGGGTGTGTCCGCGCTGGACGATCACGCCGGTCGGCGGGACGTCGGCGATCTTAATTGTGTTGTTCTCGCTGGCCCCGATCGCCTCGGCGAGATCGTGCCCCACCTTCTTGCCGTCGACGTCGAAGGCGGCGACGAACTTGACGTCGCTGACGTGGTACTTGCCGAACTCGACGTGCATCAGGCCGGGGATCTTCCCCGAAGGGTCGGCATCCCGGTAATAGTGCACGCCCTGGACCAGGGATGCGGCACAATTGCCGACGCCGATAATTGCGACCCGGATAGGGTTAGTTCCCACAGTTCTCCTCAAAAGCCTGATGAAGTTGGTCGGCCCGGCCAGACCTGCGTTCGAAGTCCCGGGCAGAGAGTTCCCAGTCTACGTCCATTCCGGCGTGCGGGCCTGAAGTTCTCCGCCCCGGGGCCGGGCTAGGCTCTCCCTCATGGCACTGCGAAGCAACCGGCCGGCACCGGCCCGCATCAGTGTACCCACGCGCAGCGACCCGCTGCTCGCCGGGCTCGTTGAGGGCGTCGGCGGTCCGCTGGGGCGCCGGAGCGCCCCCGGCGTCGTCGCGCCGGGGTTCTTCACCGTGCACAGGGTGCTCATCATCCTCACCACGATTGCGGCGTTGGTCTCGGTGCTTGCCAAAAACCCCTGCCGTGTCAATGGGTGGTCCGCCCCGGCCCACTTCGCGATGGCGTGCTACTCGGACTGGCCCGAACTGTTCCAGAGCCGCGGCTTTGCCGACGGCGCACTGCCGCTGTTGCCGGACGGAGCGCCCTTCGAGTACCCGGTGCTCCTCGGGCTGCTCGCGGCGCTCACGGCACTCCTGGTGCCCGGCGGGCCCGGCGACGACGCCACTGTGCGTGCGGTGCAGTACTTCGACATCAACGCGGTCCTCGTCGCGGGAGTCTGGATCCTCACCGTCAGCGCCACAATGCGGGCAGCGCATCGCCGCCCCTGGGACGCCGCGATGGTGGCGTTGGCGCCGGGCATCATCCTCGCCGGAACAATCAACTGGGACATGTGGGCTGTGATGCTCGCCGCCTTCGGCATGCTTGCCTTCGCCCGCCACCGCCCCGTGCTGGCAGGGGTGCTGCTCGGGCTGGGAGCGGCCGTGAAGGTGTACCCGGTCCTGATCTTCGGAGCCATCCTCCTGCTCGCCCTGCGCACCGGCCGGCTCCGCCCCGCGGCCCTGGCCGGTGCGGCCCTCGCCG
The DNA here is from genome assembly GCF_058269255.1 of Arthrobacter sp. TJ-217. Lineage (NCBI taxonomy): Bacteria > Bacillati > Actinomycetota > Actinomycetes > Micrococcales > Micrococcaceae > Arthrobacter > Arthrobacter sp. TJ-217. Next base: position 163,184 of record NZ_JBZCNJ010000007.1, on the reverse strand, counting down.
TGAGCTGGAGCGCCGTGAACCTCCCGTTCCTGCTCCTCGATTACCCCGCCTGGAGCTACTTCCTTTGGTTCACAGGAGACAGGCCGGCGGGATTCTCCTCGGTGTGGTTCGCCTACAACGCCCTCGCCGAGCGGGCAGGTCTGGCCGAGGCGTCGGCTGGATTCATCAACCAGGCGGCGTTTGTCCTCTTCGCGCTGGCGTGTGCCGCAATCGCCGTTCTGGCCCTTGCCGCGCCCCGCAGACCCCGGATCGCCCAACTCGCCCTCCTGATCGTGGCGGCCTTCCTCCTGACCAATAAGGTCTACTCGCCGCAGTACATGCTGTGGCTCGTACCGCTGGTGGCGCTCGCCCTTCCCCGATGGCGGGTCTTCCTTGCGTGGCAGCTCGTTGAGGCCCTCCACTGGTGGGCGGTGTGGATGTACCTCGCACGGATCACCGGCGGCGGGGAGCAGACGGGAGTGCCCGGGTACTACCTCCTCTCCATCGCCGCTCATATGCTCGCCGTTGCATATATTTGCTACCGCGTTGTTTGGGAGATCCTGCATCCCGAGATGGACAAGGTGCGGCAGTTGGGAGGCGACGACCCGCAGGGAGGCCCGTTCGACGGAGCCCGGGACCGCCGGCGCCGGCGCAGCCGCCGGCCGCGGGGCAGGGTACCTCGGGTACGCTTGGGCGAGGCCGGCCGACAAGTGAAAGAACCTCAGTGAGCGCAGCTTTATACTCCTCCAAAAAATTAACCCGAGCAGAATTCGACACACTCGCGGAGGCGCATCCCCACGCCGCAATTTCGCTTGAGCAGACCTTTGAGTGGGCGGACTTCGAGGCCTCCCAAGGCCGCAGCCACCACGGCTCATGGGCGTATTACGACGATGGAATATTAGTCGCCGTCGCGAGCTACCTCGAGAGCGCCCGCCGCTTCCGGCGGTCGCTGGTGGTGGTGAACGGCCCGGCGTGGTTTGTTGAGCGGACTCCTGCGGCCGAGGGGCGGCTCCTGCGCACCGTCCAGGCCCAGTTCTCCAGTGACCCCGCCATGGATCCGCTGTTTGTCCGGATGCAGGTGCACACTCCGCAGCCCCCGGCCACCGGTCCGCTTGAACACGGGTGGTACGAGCGGGAGATCGTCGTCGACCTCACCCCCGACGAAGGCGCGATCCTTCGCAGCTTCAGGCCCAACGCGCGCAACAGCATCCGCAGGGCCCAGAAGGTCGGCGTCACCGTTCAAAGCATTCCGCGCGAGGAATGGGTTGAGGTGTTCCGCCGGGATCTGTTCCCGATCATGGAGGAGACGGCGGAACGCGATAACTTCTCCACCTTCGGTGCCGGCTACTACGAGGGGCTGCTGGAGCGCCTCGGGGACCGCCTGCGGCTCCTTGTCGCATACATTGACGAGCGGCCGGTGAGCTGGCTGATCACCACCGAGTACCGCGGCCACTCCGTTTACTACTTTGCGGGCAGCACGCGGGAGGCGCGCACCACCTTCGCTCCCTATCTGCTCCTGTGGGAGGCCTTCAGGGAATTGAAGGCAGCGGGGAACCGCTCGTGTGGGCTCACCGGAATTGTGAGTGAGAACTACCCCCAGCTCGCCAACGTGACAACCTTCAAGCGGAACTTCTCCAAGAACGTCGTTGTGGTTCCCACCACCTACGACATCCCGACAAAACCTCTCCGGTATCGGGCCGTTGCCGCAGCGCTGGCGGGCCGCAAAGCCCTGCCGGCCCGCGTTGCACGGCTTCGGAACCTGACGGCCCGGCTGCGCGGGAAAACGGTCGGGAGCCCGGCTGAGGCGGGCAAAGGCTGAGGCTCCCACCCGGGACTCATGGATGCGCCAAGCGCAGTTGATTGGGAAGGTGTAGCCGATGGCCGAGGTCGAGATTGTAGGGTCGGGCCCCAACGGGCTGGCCGCTGCGGTGGTCATGGCCCGGGCGGGCCTCCAGGTCCGGGTGCACGAGGCCGCAGCCACGATCGGCGGCGGCACCCGGACCATTGAACTGATCGAGCCGGGCCACCTTCACGACGCATGCTCCGCCGTCCACCCCATGGCGGCTGCGTCGGAGTTCTTCCGGGCGTTCGAACTCGACCGGCGGGTGGAGTTCGCCGTGCCCGACATTTCCTACGCGCATCCCCTGGATGGTGCCCGGGCCGGCGTCGCCCACCGCAGCCTTGAACGGACCGTCGAAGGGCTCGGCGTTGACGGCCCGGCCTACCGCCGGCTGATGCAGCCCCTCGTTCAGCGGCAGGACGAAATCCTCTCGCTGACGCTCAACCACCTCCTGCGCGTTCCCCGGCATCCCGCGGCTGCTGCGAGGTTCGCGCTCTCGGTCCTCGATCAAGGTTCGCCCATGTGGAGCCGCAGGTTCCGCACGGAGGAGGCCGCAGCGATGATGACGGGGGTGATGGCGCACCCGGTCGGGCCCCTTCCATCGCTCAGCAGTGCCGGAGCCGGCCTGACGCTCGGCCTGCTGGCCCATACTGTGGGCTGGCCGATCCCGGTGGGCGGATCCCAGTCGATTGCCGACGCGCTGGCGCGGGACCTCCAGGCCCACGGCGGGCGGATCGAGCTGGGCAGCCGGATCGAATCGCTGGACGAGCTGTCCGGCGCGGGGACCATCCTGCTCGATGTGGCGCCGCCTGCTTTCGTCCGCATGGCAGGGGGGCGGCTCCCGCCGGCCTATAGGCGCGCGCTGGGCCGGTTCCGGTTCGGCAACGCGGCATGCAAGGTGGACTTCGTCCTCTCCGGTCCGGTGCCCTGGAGCAACCCCGACGTTGCCCGTGCCGGAACCGTTCACCTTGGCGGGACGCGGGCGGAAATCGCCGCGGGGGAGGCGGCGGTCAACTCCGGACGCCATCCGGAGAGCCCGTACGTGCTTGTGTCGCAGCCGTCGGTGTTCGACCCCACCCGCGCACCCAGGGACCGGCAGGTCCTCTGGACCTACTGCCACGTTCCCAACGGGTCGGAAAAAGACATGACGGAGGCCGTCACCGCCCAGATCGAACGCTTCGCCCCGGGCTTCCGCGATGTCATCGTCGGCTCAAGCGCAACGACGGCGGCCCGGCTGGAGGCGTACAACGCCAACTACGTGGGCGGAGACTTTGGTGCGGGAGCCGTGACAATCGGACAGGTGGTTGCGCGGCCGGTGCTTTCGCGCCGGCCGTGGGCAACACCGCTTCCCGGGGTCTACCTGTGCTCGCAGTCGACGCCGCCCGGCCCCGGCGTCCACGGCATGGCCGGACTCCATGCCGCAGCGGCCGCGCTGCAGGGCGGGTACGGGCTTAAGGTGCCCTACCTGGGCCTCAGCTAGGCGCACCGGTCAGCGGCAGGGCCGGAAGGAGTTCGACGTCCATGCGGTGCTGCAGGTCCTGGAGTGTCGTACCGAAGGTCTCCTGCACCCGGACCCCGCCCCCGGAGAGCAGAAAGACGGCGTCGTTGGTGTAGACGCGGGTCACGCACCCGATGCCGGTGAGGGGATAGGTGCATTCCGGCACGAGCTTTGAGGCCCCGTCCTTGGCAAACAGGTTCATCATCACATAGACCTCCTTTGCCCCCGAGGCGAGGTCCATCGCGCCCCCGACGGCGGGAATGGCATCGGGTGCACCGGTGTGCCAGTTCGCGAGGTCGCCGGAGGCGGAGACCTGGAAGGCACCCAGCACGCACACGTCGAGGTGCCCGCCGCGCATCATCGCGAACGAGTCCGCGTGGTGGAAGTACGAGGCGCCCGGCAGCTCGGTCACCGGGATCTTTCCTGCATTGATCAGGTCAGGGTCGACGTCGGCGCCGTGCGCCTGGGGTCCCATGCCCAGCATGCCGTTTTCGGTATGGAGCGTGATGTTCTGGGCGGGCGTGAGGTAGTCGGCAACAAGCGTCGGCTGCCCGATGCCCAGGTTCACGAAGGATCCAGGGGAGATGTCGGCGGCGATCCTGCGGGCAAGGTCGTCGCGGTTCAGTCTGGTGGTCACGCGCTGAGGTCCTGTCCATTGGAGGTTTCGGCCGGGCCCGGAACCTCGACCACTGTGGTGACGTAGATGCCGGGCGTCACGATGCTTTCCGGGTCCAGACGGCCGGTCTCCACGACCTTCGCCACCTGCGCCACGGTGCGCCGGGCCGCCGTGGCCATGACCGGGCCGAAATTCCTGCTCGTCTTCCGGTAGACCAGATTGCCGGCGCGGTCGGAGGCCAGCGCCTTGATGAGCGCAACCTCGGCCCGGATCGGTGCTTCGAGCACGTGCCCGCGTCCGTCGATCATCCGCGTTTCCTTCCCTTCCGCGAGAACCGTCCCGTACCCGGTGGGAGTGAAGAATCCTCCGATGCCGGCCCCGCCGGCCCGGATGCGTTCAGCCAGGGTTCCCTGCGGAACGAGTTCGAGTTCAATCTCCCCGGAGCGGTAGGCGGCGTCGAAGTGCCAGGAGTCGCTCTGGCGCGGGAAGGAGCAGATGATCCTGCGCACCCGCCGCTCCTTGATCAGCAACGCCAGGCCGGCGTCGGCCTGCCCGGCGTTGTTGTTGACCACGGTCAGGCCGCTGGCCCCGCACCGCAGCAGCGCATCGATCAGCTCCATCGGCTGGCCGGCGTTTCCGAAGCCTCCGATGAGGACCGTGTCTCCGTCGCGGACTCCCGCAACCGCGTCGTCGACGGTACTGGCAAATGCTGGCACGTTTCTGTCCTCCTAGGCTTTCGTGTTTTCGAGGACGACGGCGAGGCCCTGACCCACTCCGATGCAGATGGCCGCCACTCCCCAGCGTTGCCCGCCTGCCTCGAGGCGGCGGGCGAGCGTGCCGAGGATGCGCAGCCCCGAGGCGCCCAGCGGGTGCCCGATCGCCACCGCCCCGCCCCAGGCATTGACGATGTCCGGGTCGATGCCCCAGGCGTCGATGCAGGCCAGCGACTGGGCGGCGAACGCCTCATTGAGCTCCACCGCACCCACGTCCGACCAGCTGATTCCTGCTCGCTTCAGCGCCTGGTGCGCCGCCTCCACCGGCGCGAACCCGAAAAACTGCGGGTCGAGGGCTGACGCGCCGCGCCCGGCGATGCGTGCCAGCGGGTCCAGGCCCAGTTCCCGGCCGGCGGATCCGCTTCCGAGCAGGGCGGCCGAGGCGCCGTCGTTGAGCGGTGAGGCGTTGCCCGCCGTGACGGTTCCGCTCCGGGGCCCGCCGGCGCGGCGGAAGACGGTCGGCAGTCCGGCGAGAACCTCGGCGGTGCTCCCGGGCCTGATGCTTTCATCGCGCGTCAGACCTGTGCCGGGCACGGCCACCACAAGATCCGAGTACCTGCCCTGGTCCCATGCCGCACCGGCCAGCCGGTGCGAGGCCGCAGCGAATTCGTCCTGGCGCTCCCGGGAGATGCCGTGGCGTTCGCGCAGCTGCTCGGTGGCCTCCCCGAGGCTCACGGTCCACTCGCTGGGCATGTCCGGATTAACCAGCCGCCAGCCCAGGGTGGTCGAGGAAAGGGCCATGTCTCCGGCGGGGTACGGCTTCTCCGTCTTCGGCAGCACCCACGGGGCGCGGCTCATCGACTCCACTCCTCCGACGAGGACAATGTCGGCGTCACCGGTCTGGATCGAGCGCGACGCAATCATCGCGGCGTCAAGGCTCGACCCGCACAACCGGTTCACCGTGGTGCCGGGGATCGAGGTCGGCAGGCCCGCAAGCAGTGTGGCCATGCGTGCCACGTTGCGGTTGTCCTCGCCGGCGCCGTTCGCATTGCCGAAAACCACTTCATCGATCCGCGCGGGGTCCAGCGCGGGGGCGCGGCCGACCACCGTCTTGACGACCCCAGCGGCGAGGTCATCAGGGCGCACGCCGGCCAGTGCTCCGCCGAACTTGCCGAAGGGAGTCCGGACGGCATCGTAAAGGAATGCTTCGTGCATTTTTCGGTTTCTCCTCAGATGACGACGGGGAACCCGGCCGCCCGGGAGGCTGCCAGCCATTCTGCGTGTTCAACATACGAACAGAAGTTCATATCCTGAACACTAGTGGGAGGGTTTGGGCGGGTCAACCCCCGCCCGGGTTGCGCCGGTACTGCCGCCGTACTAAGAACAAAGGAAACAGCCGCCCCTATCCCGGGAGGACCCGTGGAGGATCCTTACGATCTCGAGCGCTTCGTCCGCGCCCAGGACGCCGGCGGCACCTATGCCGGCGCCGTGGAGGAGCTCCGGCGGGGCCAGAAGCGCAGCCACTGGATGTGGTTCGTCTTTCCGCAGATCGCGGGCCTGGGAAGAAGCGAGACAGCGCGCAGGTATGCGCTTTCCTCGCTTCAGGAGGCGCAGGCGTATCTTTCCCACCCCGTGCTCGGCCCGCGGCTTCACCAATGCGCCGCCCTGGTCGCCGGTCATCCGGGCAGGAGCGCCCGGGACATCCTTGGGAACATCGATGCGCAGAAGCTTCACTCATCTGCCACCCTCTTCCACCGGGCCGCGCCCCAGGAGGAGGCCTTCGGCCGCATCCTCGACGTGTTTTTCGACGGCGTCCCCGATCCCGCCACTGAACTGCGCATCTAGGCGCGCCCGCTGCAGAAGGCAGTGCCGCCGTGCCCCGTGGTCCCGGAAAAACCCCGCCGGTTCGGCCCGGGCTCCGCGGGGAGGGATGCCGGGGGAAGGTCTACTGGGGGGATTTGGTCAGCACGCCGTCGTCGTCGCTCCACAGGAACGCGCCGGGGGTGAAGATGATCCCGCCGAACGACACCGGCACGTTCCGCTCGCCGGCGCCTGCCGTCCGGGCCAGCCGCGGGTTGGTGCCAAGGGCCTTGACGCCGAGGCCCAGGGCGGCGAGTGCCCCCGTGTCGCGCACGGCCCCGTGAACCACCATGCCCGCCCAGCCGTTGGCCACAGCGCGGCGGGCAGCACGTTCGCCGAAAAGCGCGGCGTCCAGGGAGCCGCCGCCGTCGACGACAAGGACCCGCCCGTCCGCCGGTTCATCGAGGACGCGCTCCACCAGCGCGCTGTCCCCGCAACGAAGGGTCAGAATGACGCCGGAGAACACGCGGTGGCCGCCGAACTGGCGGAACTGGGTGGCGCAGCTGTCAATGCGGTCGCCGAACTCATCGGCGAGGTCTGCTGTGGTTGACTGCATGGCGTTCCTCCCGGCCCAGTGCTTTGCCCTGATGCCGGTATATCACCCGGGCGGGGGTGGCGCACGGGGTGCGCCGGAGGCGTAACCTCTTTCTAGAGCGCGAGGATTGCCCGGGAGGCAAGGAAATGACCGGTAATGATCGTCACGACAGCGGGTTCGATCCCGGGGCGGGCGGCGTCCCCGAGGACGACCTCGCAATGCGCCTTGGAGACCTTGCGCGGTCAATGCAGACCGAGAAGGACGAGGCGGACATCCTTTTCCAGCTCGTCGAGGCCGCCGTCGCACTTGTGCCGGGAGCGGACGAAGCGTCAATCAGTATGGTCACCGGGCGGAAGAAGATCGAGTCCCGTGCGCCGTCGTCGAATCTTCCCCGACAGGTTGACGCACTGCAGATGCAGACCGGACAGGGGCCGTGCCTCGACGCGGTGTATCACGACCGGGTGGTGAGCGTTCCGGATATGCGAACCGAAAACCGCTGGCCCGAGTTCGCCAGCGGCGCCTCCGCCCTGGGGGCGGCCAGCATGCTCTCCTTCCAGCTCTTCGTCGACGGAGACACCCTCGGAGCGCTGAATCTCTACGGCAGGAAGCCCGAAGCCTTCGATGAGGATTCCGAGCATGCCGGGCTGCTTGTCGCAGCCCATGCCGCGATCGCCCTGGCCGATGCGCAGAAGGCGGCGCAGCTGCGCAGCGCACTGGTGTCGCGGGACCTGATCGGGCAGGCCAAGGGCATCCTGATGGAACGGTACAAGATCACCGCGGACCAGGCGTTTGTCCTGCTCGCCAAGGCAAGTTCCGACAGGAATATCAAACTCGCCCGCACCGCCGAACTGCTTGCCAGCACCGGTGAGCTCCCGCGCAGGACCGAGCCGGCGGTCGAGTGAGGTGCCGGGCCGTCCTTTGCCCGCGGCGCCCAGCCGCGGTAGTCTGTGAGTGGCAACACACCACAAAATTTCATATGCCCTTGACCTGCAGCGGGAGAGTTCTGCCGTTGACGTTCACACCGGCAGGCGCCGTAGGAGCAAATCCTCCCCAGGAATCTCTCAGGCCCTAGTACCGCTGCGGTTAGGCAACTCTGGAAAGCAGCTCGATCTCCCCGCCAGGGGCGGCCCGGCTCACCGACGGTGCAAGCAGGCACGGAGCCCTGCGGAATCTCTCAGGTCCAAGACAGAGCGGGGAGGAACTCGACCAGGTGCGCCCCCAGCGCTTTTTTGACGTACGGAGTTCCCAATGACCGCCCATCCCGCCTTGGCATCCACCTTCGCCGACCGACATATCGGCCCGCGTTCAACCGACGCCGCCCAGATGCTTTCCGTGCTGGGATACCCCAGCATCGACAAGCTCGTTGACATGGCGGTGCCGGCGAGCATCCGCTCCGCGCGCGCCCTCAACCTTCCTCCCGCGCTCAGCGAACCGGAGGTCCTGGCGCAGCTGCGGCGCATCGCCGGCAGGAACAAGACCGCCGTGCAGATGATCGGCCAGGGGTACTTCGACACGGTCACCCCGCCGGTGATCCGCCGCAACGTTCTCGAATCACCCGCCTGGTACACCGCGTACACCCCCTACCAGCCGGAAATCTCCCAGGGCCGCCTCGAGGCGCTGCTCAACTTCCAGACAATGGTGCAGGACCTCACTGCGCTGGACATCGCCAACGCATCGCTGCTCGACGAAGCCTCCGCCGTCGCCGAGGCCGTGCTGCTCATGCGCCGTTCGGGCAGGAACAAGTCCGGGCGCACCGTGATCGACGCCGACTGCCTGCCGCAGACCGTGGCCGTCGTCCGGGGCCGCGCCGAGGCGCTCGGCTTCGAAATCGAAATCGCCGACCTGTCGGGCGGCCTGCCCGAAGGCGACATCAACGGCATTGTCCTGCAGCAGCCCGGGGCGTCAGGGGCCCTGCACAACCACGAAGCCGTCATCGCGGCAGCCAAGGAACGCGGCGCCCTTGTCACTGTGGCTGCGGACCTGCTCGCCCTGACCCTGATCACCGCTCCCGGTGAGCAGGGCGCCGACATCGCCGTCGGCTCCGCCCAGCGCCTCGGGGTGCCGCTGTTCTTCGGCGGACCGCACGCCGCCTACATGGCAGTGCGCAAGGGGCTTGAGCGGATGCTGCCCGGACGCCTCGTCGGGGTCTCCAAGGACGCCGACGGCGCCCCCGCCTACCGGCTGGCCCTCCAGACCCGCGAGCAGCACATCCGCCGGGAGAAGGCCACCTCCAACATCTGCACCGCGCAGGCCCTGCTGGCCATCACCGCCAGCATGTACGCCGTCTACCACGGACCCGAGGGCCTCAAGGAAATCGCACGGCGCACCCACCGGAGTGCGGTCCAGCTCGCCGCGGTGCTCGCCGACGCCGGAGCGACGGTCGTCCACGAGCAGTACTTCGACACGCTCCTGGTCCGCGTGCCCGGGAAAGCCGCTGAACTGGCCGACGCCGCCGAGGCCCAGGGCTACAACCTCCGCCGCATCGACGCGGACCACCTGGGGATCTCCTGCGACGAGACAACCACCGAGGAGCACATCAAAGCCCTCGCCGGGGTCTTCGGCGGAGCAGTCCCTGCGGATTCCGAAGCGCAGAGCGCGATTCCGGCGGACCTTGTCCGCACCTCGGACTTCATGACCCACCCGGTCTTCTCCCTCCACCGCTCCGAAACGGCGATGCTGCGGTACCTGCGCCGGCTCTCCGACAAGGACCTGGCGCTGGACCGCACCATGATCCCGCTGGGTTCGTGCACCATGAAGCTCAACGCCACTGTGGAAATGGAATCCATCTCCTGGCCGGAGTTCGCTTCGATCCACCCCTTCGCCCCCGAGTCCCAGACCGAGGGCTGGCGGGAACTGATCACCGACCTCGAGGAACGGCTCGCCGAGATCACCGGCTACGCCAAGGTCTCCCTGCAGCCCAACGCCGGCTCCCAGGGCGAGCTCGCGGGCCTGCTCGCCATCCGGGGCTACCACCGCTCCCGCGGGGACGAGAACCGTACTGTGTGCCTCATCCCCTCTTCGGCGCACGGCACCAACGCGGCCTCGGCCGTCCTGGCCGGCATGAAGGTGGTTGTCGTCGCCACAGCCGCCAACGGCAATATCGACCACGACGACCTCAAGGCGAAGATCGAGCAGCACGCCGAGAACCTCTCCGCGATCATGATTACCTACCCCTCCACGCACGGTGTGTTTGAGGAGGACGTCCGCTGGGTCTGCGAGCAGGTCCATGCTGCAGGCGGCCAGGTCTACATCGACGGCGCCAACCTCAACGCCCTCGTCGGGCTGGCCAAGCCCGGTGAGTTCGGGGGAGACGTGTCCCACCTGAACCTCCACAAAACCTTCTGCATCCCCCACGGCGGCGGCGGACCCGGCGTTGGCCCCGTCGCGGTAGCCGAGCACCTCATTCCCTTCCTGCCCGGCGACGCGAACCGCGACATCGCCACCGACGGCGCCCCCTCCGCCGAGGGCGGCGCTCCCGTCAGCGCGTCGATGTACGGCTCGGCCGGTGTGCTGCCGATCTCCTGGGCATACGTCGCCCTGATGGGCGCCGAAGGCCTCACAAGCGCGACGGCGCACGCGCTGCTCGCCGCCAACTACGTCGCCGCCCGGCTCACCGAGCACTTCCCCGTGCTCTACACCGGGGCGCAGGGACTTGTTGCACACGAGTGCATCCTGGACCTGCGGCCGCTGACCGCGAAGACCGGAGTAACGGCCGAGGATGTCGCCAAGCGGCTCATCGACTACGGGTTCCACGCGCCCACGCTGTCCTTCCCGGTCGCCGGAACGCTCATGGTGGAGCCCACCGAGTCCGAAGACATCGCGGAACTCGACCGTTTCATCGACGCGATGATCGCCATCCGCGGCGAAATCGAGAGCGTGGCCAATGGTGACGTTCCGGTCGAGCAGAGCCCGCTCCGTCAGGCCCCGCACACCGCCCAGATGCTGATCAGCGACGCCTGGGACCAGGCGTACCCCCGGGAGGCCGCGGCCTACCCGCTGCGGTCCCTGCGGCACGACAAGTACTTCGCCCCGGTGCGCCGCATCGACGGCGCCCACGGCGACCGGAACCTGATCTGCTCCTGCCCGCCCATCGAAGAGTTCGAGGACTAAACCATGCCCAAGCAGACGGCGCTCTACGCCCAGCACGAAGCCCTCGGCGCCTCGTTCACCGACTTCGGCGGCTGGCAGATGCCCCTGAAATACCGCAGCGAGCTCGAAGAACACCACACGGTGCGCCGGGCCGCCGGTCTCTTCGACCTCTCCCACATGGGCGAGGTTCTCGTGACCGGGGCGCAGGCAGCGGACTTCCTCAACTACGCGCTCGTCGGCAACCTGGCGGTGATCCCGGTGGGGAAGGCGAAGTACTCCCTCATCTGCGACGCCGACGGCGGGGTGATCGATGACCTCATCACGTACCGGCTGGCCGATGACAGCTTCCTCGTTGTGCCCAACGCCGGCAACGCCGACACCGTTGCCGCCGAACTCCGGCGCCGCGCCGAGACGTTTGACGTCGCGGTTGAGGACCAGTCGGAGAACACCGCCTTGATCGCCGTGCAGGGACCCAACGCCGAAGCGGTCGTGCTCGCCCTGGCCCCCGAAGAAGCCGCAGGGACCATCCGGGAGCTGCGCTACTACGCCGCGGTCGAGGTCGAGCTTGCCGGCGTGCCGGTTCTGCTCGCCCGCACCGGATACACGGGCGAGGACGGGTTCGAACTGTTCGTCGGCAATTCCTTCGCGGTCCGGATGTGGGAGGCCGCAATCGAGGCCGGCGCCCCGCACGGGCTGATGCCCTGCGGACTTGCCGCCCGGGATTCGCTGCGCCTCGAAGCCGGAATGCCCCTGTACGGCAACGAACTGCGGCTGGACACCAACCCGTTCGAGGCAGGACTCGGGCCGGTGGTCAGCCTGAAGAAGACCGAAGACTTCGTGGGGCGGTCGGTGCTTGAACCGCTGAAGGCCGAACAGCCGGAACGCCGCCTCGTGGGCCTGAAGGGCTCGGGACGGCGCTCGGCGCGGGCCGGATACGACGTGGTCCGCGACGGATCCACGGTCGGCACCGTCACCTCCGGGCTCCCCAGCCCCACCCTCGGATTCCCGATCGCCCTTGCCTACGTCCAGGCTTCGATGGCTGAGCCGGGCACCGAGCTGCACGTGGACCTGCGCGGCAAGCCCGAGGTCTTCACCGTCGTTGAAACCCCTTTCTACAAGCGGCAGAAGTAGCGATGACGGTCAGCGCGTTCGACCTCTTCAAAATCGGCATCGGCCCGTCGAGCTCCCACACCGGCGGCCCGATGACCGCCGCCTTCCGCTACACCGAGCTGCTCGAGGCGGCGGACCTGACCGTACGGGTGGAACGGGTGCAGGTCGAGCTGTTCGGCTCGCTCGGCGTCACGGGACACGGCCACGGCACCGTGAAGGCGGTCCTCCTCGGATTGGAGGGCAGCCAGCCCCACCTCGTCGACCCGACGACGGCGGATGCGCGAGTTGCGGGTATTTCGACGTCCCGCTTGCTGCGGCTCGGCGGGGGCCGGAGCATCACCTTCGACCCGGACGTCGACCTCATCCTGCACCGGCGCAAGCGGCTTGACTACCACACCAACGGAATGCGTTTCCAGGCGTTCGACGGCTCCGGCGCTCTCCTGAAGGCCCGGGACTACTTCTCGGTGGGCGGCGGGTTCGTGCTCGACGAGGACCAGGTCGCCTCCGAGCCGGCGGCTGCGGCGGCTGCTGCCGTGCCCGTGGCCTACCCCTTCGACTCGGCGGATGAGCTCCTGGCGCTGTGCCGGGCCAACGGAATGTCCTTCTCCGACGTCGTCCTGGCCAACGAATGCGGCTGGCGCAGCGAGCAGGAGGTGCGGGGCGGGCTGCTTGAGATCTGGGAGGTCATGCAGGACACCATCCGCCGCGGCACGGCCACCGGGGGAATCCTTCCGGGGGGCCTGGGCGTGCGCCGCCGCGCGGCCCGCCAGCTTGAGCTCCTCGAAAAGGCCAACGATCCCGAAGACCGCCTCGGCACAATGGAATGGGTCACCCTTTTCGCACTCGCCGTCAACGAGGAGAACGCAGCGGGAGGGCGCGTGGTCACGGCCCCCACGAACGGGGCGGCCGGCATCATCCCCGCGGTGCTGAAGTACTACGTCGACTTCGTCCCGGGAGCCAACGAGGACGGCGTCGTGCGGTTCCTGCTCGCCGCTACCGCCGTCGGCTCGCTCTTCAAGAAGAACGCCTCGATTTCCGGTGCGGAGGTCGGCTGCCAGGGCGAAGTGGGCTCGGCCTGCGCGATGGCCGCCGGCGCCCTCGCCGAGGTGCTCGGGGGCACCCCGGAACAGGTCGAGAACGCGGCGGAGATCGGCATTGAGCACAATCTGGGGCTCACCTGCGATCCCGTGGGAGGCCTCGTCCAGATTCCGTGCATCGAGCGCAACGCGGTCGGCGCCATGAAGGCGATCACCGCTGCGCGGATGGCGGTCCGCGGTGACGGACAGCATCACGTCTCGCTGGACATCGCGATCAAGACAATGCGCGACACCGGCGCCGACATGATGGACAAGTACAAGGAGACGGCGCGGGGTGGGCTCGCGCTCAACGTCGTGGAGTGCTGACCGCGGGCCCTGCGGGGCTCCGGTCAGACCGCCGCGGCCACCGGCCGTGAGCGCTGCGGTGCCAGTTCACCGATAATCCCGCGCAGCAGGTTGCGCAGTTCGGCCGACTCCAGGCCTTCCCCGGTCATCAGGGTCCGCTCAATGTCCTGCGCCATGGTCAGGGCCTGGAGGCCCGACGGGGTGATGGTGATCCGCTGGCTCCGGCGGTCGCGGGTGTCCCGGATGCGGGAGATGAATCCCTGCCGTTCAAGCTTCTCGAGGGTCTTGCCGATGGTCTGCGCCTGAACATGGACGGCGAGGGCAAGACGGGAGCCGGTCATCGTTCCTTCGCGGGAGAGAACTCCCAGCGTGGTGTAGCCGGCATGGGTGATCCCGATGTCGAGGAGGCGCTCGTTCCAGGCGTGATCCACAAGGCGGGCTGCGGTGGTGAGGAGGCGGCTCGTTGACCACTCGTTCAGATCGGGCATGACTGGTCTTCTTCCGGGTATCGACTTTCAGCAATACACCAACTATGAAGTGTGATGTTCAAGTTTCCCCTGTGATCCCGGCGAAGCTTTCGGCAAGATGCGTCAGGCGCGGCGGGGATTGTCCTGCTCGACGCCGATTACTGGTGCGCGGCTCCCGATGCGGCATCCGGACGGGTCTGCCCGCCCAGCCACGGGCGGTCGACGAATTCGCGGACCGCCGCAGCAACCTCGCGCGGCGCGGAATGCTGAACGACATGCGGCTGCCCAGGAATCGACAGCAGGGCACCCGACGGGGCAGCCTCACTCAGTTCCCTGCACCAGGGTTCCCTCGCCACGGGGTCGCGGGAACCCCTCAGTACGAGCACCGGGCAGGAGAGCCGGCGCACTTCATCCTCAATGCGGTACTCCATCATCGGGCCCAGTTCCCTGAGGTACCAACGTATGCCTGTACGTGCATAATCAGACAGCACCAGGTAATTGGCCGAGGCCGTCTCCCGGAGGGCATCGTGGCCCAAAGCCGCGGACTGCCGCCACACGGAGCGCCGCTCCCGGTCAACCACCGGTCCCAGCAGGACGACGCGGGCTGCGAGCAGCGGGGAAGCGCTCGCGGCGGCCACAACGACCTGCGCGCCTTTCGAATGCCCCACAAGCACGCAGGTTTCCACGCCCAGCTCCCGCAGGGCATCGGTGAGGACCGCGCCGTGATCCTGCACGGAGAGGATTCCCGGGGGACGGGGGTTCGGGCCGAATCCGGGAAGGTCGACGGAATACGTGTCCGCCGTCGCGGAGAGCTCCTCATGCAGCCGCTTGAAGTAGCGGTAGGACATGCCGATGCCGTGAACGAGCACGAACGGCGGTTCCGTGTTCCCCGCGGGGCCCGGCGAAAAATGGAAACGGACCTGCTGTCCGAGGGCGTGAAAGGTTGAGACCGTGGCTGAGACCATTCGGCGAGTATATGGGGCCGTTTACAGGACAAAGTTCAAGACAGCCTCAAGACCAGCCAGCGGCTAGGACAAATATCTGGCAATGTATTCATATGCCCGATCTTCAACCCGCCCGCACCGCCCTCATTGTCGAGGACGACGAGGACATCCGCCAGCTCCTGGGCACAGCGCTGCGCAAGAACGGTTTCACCATCCTTGAGGCCTCGACCGGGTCTGAAGGTCTCCAAAAGGTCCGGGAACACCAACCCGACCTGATCACCCTCGACCTGAACCTGCCCGACCTTGACGGCGTTGAGGTGTGCCGCCAGTCGCGCGCGGTCAGTGACGCCTACATCGTGATGGTCACCGCCCGACAGGATGAGATCGACCGCCTCATCGGCCTCGAAACCGGCGCCGACGATTTCATCGGCAAACCCTTCAGCCCCCGGGAATTCACCGCCCGCGTCTCGGCCATGTTCCGCCGGCCACGCACCGGTCCTTCGTCCAGCGCCGCCTCCGATGCTCCGCATGAGGTCCTCCGCCACGACGGACTCATCCTCGACGTCGACGGACGCACCGTCAGCCTCGACGGCGTCGAGCTCCCGCTGACCCGCATCGAGTTCGACCTGCTCGAAACGCTCCTCAACGGCGCCTCCAGGGTCTGGACGAGGGAGGCCCTGCTCACCCGGGTGTGGGGCGAGGCATGGGCGCTCGACCACCACCTCGTCGAGGTGCACATCCGGAACCTGCGCAAGAAGCTCAGCGAGGACACAAGCAATCCCCGCTTCATCCGCACCGTGCGGGGAGTGGGCTACCGGATGACGCCCACGACAACGAGCGCACGCTAGGCGCCGCAACCCGCGTCGGCGGACTTCCCTGCGGGGAACTCAGGGACGCCGGCGCTGCGGGCGGTCGATGAGCCCGTCGTACTCGTGGTGGTCCTTGAGGTACGACACGATGTACGGGCACAGCGGCACGATCCTGCGCCCTTCGTCGCGGATGTCGTCGAGCATTCCCTTGACCAGGACCGTGCCGAAGCCCCGTCCCGTGTAGGCTTCATCGATTTCCGTGTGGATCAGCACGATCTGGTTCTGCTCGGGACGGAGCCTGTACTGGACGAAGCCAAGGGTGGAGCCGTCGCCGGTCAGCTCGTACCGGTTGCGTTCCGGAGCGTCTGCGACGCGGACTGAGGCGTACGGCTGATCCGCTGGGGCGTCGGCGGTCATTGAAGCGGTTCCTTCCCGTGGGCCCTGCTGGGGTGATGGGGCTTCGGGGGTTTGAAGCTCCCTCGTCCTTGGGATGATACGTCCGGCGGAAGGACCTGAACAGGCCCCGCGGCGGCAGCCCGGCTTTGCGTCGCTAAGCTTGAGGAGTGGCACACCTTGACGTTTCCAACATCGACTATTTCCTCTCCGACGGCAGGCAACTGCTCAACGCCGTCTCCTTCAAGGTGGGGGAGGGCCACAAGACCGCCCTGATCGGGCCCAACGGCACCGGCAAGACGACCCTGCTCCGCATCATCTCAGGGGACATCAGCGCCGACGAGGGAGCGGTCACGCGCTCCGGCAGCCTCGGCATCATGCGCCAGTTCGTCGGCCAGGTCCGTGACGACACAACCGTCAGGGACCTCCTGGTCTCCGCGGCGCCTCCCGTCCTTGCCGCCGCGGCGCGGGCGGTCGACGACGCCGAACTCGCCATGATGGAAACCGACGACGAGCCGACGCAGATGCGGTACGCCCAGGCGATCTCCGACTGGGGCGACGCGGGAGGCTACGAGCTCGAAACCATGTGGGACGAAGTGACGATGGCGGCCCTCGGCATACCGTTTGAGCGCGCCCAGCACCGGGCCGCGTCGTCGCTGTCGGGCGGCGAGCAGAAGCGGCTCATCCTCGAGGCGCTGTTCTTCGGGCCCGACGAGATGCTGCTGCTCGACGAACCCGACAACTACCTCGACGTGCCGGGAAAGCGCTGGCTCGAGAAGAAGCTCGCGGAGTCGACCAAGTCGGTGCTCTTCGTCAGCCACGACCGCGAACTGCTGGCCAACGCGGCAACCCGGATCGTCACGCTCGAACCCGGTGTGCTCGGCGCCTCGGCATGGGTGCACGGCGGGGGGTTCGAAACCTACCTCCAGGCCCGTCGCGACCGCAATGCCCGGTTCGAGGAGCTGCGGCGGCGCTGGGATGAGGAGCACATCAAGCTCAAGGAGCTTGTGAACATGTACAAGAACAAGGCTGCCTTCCGCTCCGACATGGCCAACCGCTACCACGCGGCGCAGACCCGTCTGGCGAAGTTCCTTGAGGCCGGTCCGCCCGAGGCGATCCCCCTGGAACAGAACGTTTCGATGCGCCTCCACGGCGGCCGGACCGCCAAGCGGGCCGTCGTCGCGCAGAAGCTCGAGCTGACCGGGTTGATGAAGCCGTTCAGCACCGAGATCTGGTTCGGCGACCGTGTGGGAGTGCTCGGCTCCAACGGATCCGGCAAGTCCCACTTCCTCCGCCTCCTCGCGGGCGGCGGAACGGATCCCGACAAGGAACACCTGCCGGTGTCCGACGTCGACATCGCCGAGGTTCCGCACGAGGGCTCGGTCAAGCTGGGAGCGCGGATCCGGCCCGGGTTCTTCGCCCAGACCCACTCGCGGCCCGACCTCCTGGGGCGCACCCTGCTGGACATCCTGCACCGCGGCGACGAGCACCGGTCCGGGCTCGGGCGGGAAGCCGCATCGGCCGTGCTTGACCGTTACGGCCTGGCGGGTCAGGCCGAGCAGCAGTACGACTCGCTGTCGGGCGGGCAGCAGGCGCGGCTGCAGATCCTGCTGCTCGAGCTCTCAGGGGCAACCCTGCTGCTCCTCGACGAACCCACCGACAACCTCGACCTTCACTCGGCCGAGGCGCTCGAGCATGCGATCGACGGGTTCGAGGGCACCGTCCTTGCCGTCACCCACGACCGTTGGTTCGCCCGCAGCTTCGACCGCTTCCTGGTGTTCGGCTCCGACGGGAAGGTGTACGAGACCGAGGAACCCGTCTGGGACGAAAAGAGGGTCGAGCGGGTCCGCTGAGGCCGGTTTCCGCAGCGGCCGCGGTCAGCCGAAGGACCTGGTCCGGGTCACATTGCCTTCCGCATCGTAGGTGATCCACTCGCCGGTCTTCTTCCCATCGACGTAGTGGCCGGCATCGAGGACCGCGCCGCTGGCGTGGTAGCGCTTCCACGGGCCCTGCTGCAGCCCGTTGCTGAATGCGCCGTGCTGGAGCAGGCCACCGTTCTCGCGGTGCCAGAGGCACTCGCCGTCGAGCTGTCCGTTCACATAGGAAACGCTGGCCTTCACCTGCCCGTTGCGGAAGTAGAAGGTCCACGGGCCCGAGCGCTCGCCGTCCTCATACCGGCCTTCGCCGGACAACCCGCCCCCGGCGAAACGCTCCTCCCACCGGCCGGCCTTCTTTCCCGCGGAGTCTGTCGAGTTGAGTGGTTCGTCCATCCCGCAAGCGTATGACTGACAGGTTTGGAAGGCGTGGACCGCACCGCATACGGTGACAAGGTGAACCCCAAACTTCGGCCTGCAATGTGGGCGACCTTTGCCATTTTCGGCCTCAACGGACTGGTGTTTGCGAGTTGGGCCGCGCGGATCCCGGCGGCCTCCGCCACCCTCGGCCTCGGCTCCGGGCAGATGGGGGCGCTGCTGCTTGTCGGCGCGATCGGCTCGGTGTTGTCCCTGCCGCTCGCCGGAACAGTGGCGGCACGGATCGGCACAGCGAACACGGTGCGGGCCGGCGGCACGGCGTCGTCGGTCGCAGCGGCAACCGTCGCCGCGGGGCTCTGGACCCATTCGGTGCCCCTGGCGGCCGTCGGGCTTTTCCTCTTCGGCGCCGGTGTCGCGCTTTGGGACGTGGCGCAGAATATCGAGGGCGCAGAGGTTGAACGCCGGCTCCGTTTCACTCTCATGCCGCGCTTCCACGCGGCGTTCAGCGGTGGAGCGTTCCTCGGGGCGCTCCTGGGGGCGGCGCTCGCGGCGCTGGACGTGGAACTTGCCGCCCACCTGCTGGCGGTTTCCGTTGTGGCCCTGGCCATCTCCCTCTGGATCCCCCGGTACTTCCTTCCCACCCTCGCCCACCAGAGCGAGGTGCCGTCGGCCGCGGCAGGAGGCCGGTTCGCCGTCTGGCGGGAACCACGCACGCTGCTGATCGGCCTCGTCGTGCTGGGTGCGGCGCTGACTGAAGGCGCGGCCAACGACTGGCTGGCCAAGGCGAGCGTTGACGGGCTCGGCACAAGCGAGAGCACCGGGGCTGTCATGTTCGCCCTCTTCGTTGCGGCAATGACGGCCTTCCGGTTCATCGGCGGCCCGTTCATCGACCGCTACGGCCGAGTGCGGGTGCTCCAGGCCAGCCTCGGGGCTTCCCTGCTGGGCCTGCTGCTCTTCGTCTTCGCGCCCACCGTGCTCCTGGCTGCGGCCGGCGCCGTCCTGTGGGGAGTGGGGGCCGCCCTCGGGTTCCCCATGGGAATGTCTGCCGCAGCCGACGAGCCGGCACGCGCCGCCGCCCGGGTGTCGGTGGTGTCGACCATCGGCTACTCGGCCTTCCTCGCGGGCCCGCCGCTGCTTGGGTTCCTCGGCGACATCGTGGGCATCCGCACGGCCCTGCTCGCCGTCGGCGTCGCCGTCCTCGCTTCCTTCATCGTTGCCCCCGCCGCCCGGGAGCGCCGGGAGACCGAGCGCACGGCAATTTTGGATAAGGACAGCATTTGACCTGATCGGTTAGTCTGCGGGGCGCTTTCCTCCTACGCTGTGGGAATGGCGATTATTGAGGCACGCGGTCTGAAAAAGACCTATAAGTCAAAGAGCGGACCGGTGCATGCCCTTGACGGCATGGATCTCTCCGTGCCCCAGGGCACAGTAAAGGCGCTGCTCGGGCCGAACGGCGCCGGCAAAACCACGGTGGTGAAGGTGCTGACCACCCTGATCCGTCCCACCGAGGGAACGGCACACGTCGATGGGATCGACGTCCTCAGCAACCCCAAGGCAGCCCGCCGGATCATCGGTGTCTCGGGGCAGTACGCGGCGGTCGACGAGAACCTCACCGGTTTCGAGAACCTCGAGATGGTCGGCAGGCTGTACCACCTCGGAGCGCGCGAGGCCAAGCGCCGGGCGCAGGAACTGATCGACCAGTTCGAACTGACGGAGGCGGGCAACCGCCCCGTCAAGGGCTTCTCGGGAGGCATGCGCCGCCGGATCGACCTGGCCGGCGCCCTCGTCATCAATCCGAAGATCCTGTTCCTCGACGAGCCGACAACGGGGCTCGACCCGCGGAGCAGGCTGTCGCTTTGGGGAATCATCAAGGACCTTGTCAACGACGGTACAACGCTGCTGCTCACCACCCAGTACCTTGAGGAAGCGGACCAGCTCTCGGATGACATCGCCGTGATCGACGGCGGGCGGGTCATCGCCGAAGGCACAGCGGACCAGCTCAAGGCACAGATCGGCGGCCACCGCGTGGTTGTGACCCTTGTCGATGCCTCCGACGCCGCGGCGGCACGCGAGGTCCTTGGGCGCCACGGCGACGGTTTGCCGACCGTCGCCGACGACGGCCGCACCGTGGAAGTCGGCGTCATCAACGGGCCGCGGGCCCTCCAGTACGTCCTGGGCGACCTGGGCCAGGCGGGAATCGAACTCCACGACGCCGGCATGCGGCGGCCCAGCCTCGACGACGTTTTCCTCAAACTCACCGGCCGGCACGCTGAAGCGGCCGAAGACAGCTCCGCGACACCAGCAAAGGAGAACGCAAAATGAGCGTCCTGGCTCCCGAGAACCGGCACGCCGGGCCGGCTGCCGACCCCGGCGCCGCTTCGATGTGGTTGTCGGACGGCTGGACCGTCACCAAGCGCAACCTGACCAAACTGAAGCGCTCCCCCGACATGCTGGTCTTCGCCGTCCTGCAGCCGATCATGTTCGTGCTGCTCTTCAGCCAGATCTACGGCGGTTCGATCGCGGTCGAAGGCACCGACTACACCCAGTACCTCATGGCCGGGATCTTCGCCCAGACGGTGATCTTCGGGTCGACCTTCTCCGGCTCCGCCATGGCCCAGGACCTCAAGGACGGCATCATCGACCGCTTCCGGACCCTGCCGATGAGCTCATCGGCGGTCCTGGTCGGGCGCACGAACAGCGACCTCGTCCTCAACGGGATCTCGGTCATCATCATGATGGCCACCGGCTTCGTTGTGGGGTGGCGGATCAACGCCTCCTTTGGAAGCTTCCTCGCGGGCATCGGACTGCTGCTGCTGTTCTCCTACGCCTTCAGCTGGGTGATGGCGCTGCTCGGCATGAGCGTGAAGTCGCCGGAAGTCATCAACAACGCCTCCTTCATGATCCTGTTTCCCCTGACGTTCATTTCGAACGCCTTCGTGCAGAGCCAGAACCTCCCGGCACCCCTTGAAGCGTTCGCCAACTGGAATCCCGTTTCTGCGCTGGTGCAGGCCGCGCGCGAGCTCTTCGGCAATGTCGGCTCGGTGCCCACCCCGGACTCCTGGCCCATGCAGAACGCGGTGCCCACGGTCCTGATCGGCGCGGTCCTGATGCTGCTGATCTTCGTCCCGCTGTGCATCCGGAAATTCGCCTCGATCAGCTCCCGCTGACGGGCCTCCGCCCACGCCCACGCACCCGGCCGTCCGCGCGCCGCGCCGCCCCGGTCCACGGAAACCTCCGCGGACCGGGGGTGCCGGCGGGGCGGCAGCCTAGAGTGGGGCGAAACAGCCGCGTGCGGCACCTCCAGACCAACCAGCCAAAGGACACGTCATGATCGAGGCACACGGCCTTTCCAAGCGCTACGGCCCCAAAACCGCCGTCGACGGCATCTCCTTCACCGTCCAGCCTGGCAAGGTGACAGGATTCCTCGGTCCCAACGGCGCGGGGAAATCCACGACCATGCGCATGATCGTCGGTCTTGACACGCCGAGCGCCGGTTCGGTGCGGGTCAACGGGCGCCGGTACTCCGAACACCGGGCGCCGCTGCGCGAGGTGGGGGCGCTGCTCGAGGCGAAGGCGTTCCACACAAAGCGCAGCGCCTACAACCACCTGCGCGCCATGGCCGCAACCCACGGCATCCCCAACAGCCGGGTCCGGGAGGTCATTGAAATGACCGGGCTGGGGCCGGTCGCCAAGAAGCGGGTCGGTGGATTCTCGATGGGGATGGGCCAGCGCCTCGGGATCGCCGTCGCGCTGCTGGGCGACCCTCACACGGTCATTCTCGATGAGCCGGTCAACGGCCTGGACCCTGAGGGCGTCCAGTGGGTCCGGCACCTCGCCCGCGGCCTCGCGGCCGAGGGCCGCACCGTCTTCCTTTCGTCCCACCTCATGTCCGAGATGGCGATGACGGCGGACCACCTCATCGTGATCGGCCGTGGCCGGATCATCGCCGATGCCCCGGTCTCGGAGATTCTCGCGGGCGCGGGCCAGCTCAAGACCCGGGTCCGCACCGACCGCCCGGCCGACCTGCTGGCGGCGCTCGCGGGCGACGGAACGACCTCGAAACTCCTCGAAGCCGAGCTCCTCGAAATATCCGGACCCCATCCCCGCAGGATCGCCGAAACGGCCCTGCGCCACCAGGTGCTCGTCTACGAACTGACGCCGCTTCAGGCTTCCCTCGAGGAGGCCTACATGGAGCTCACGGCCTCGGAAGTCGAATACGCCTCGCACGACCTGCCCCTGGGCGTCCAGGGTGTCCCCGAAGGAGACCGCTCATGAGCACCTCAACCTCCACCCCGCCGGCCCCGGCCGGGGCGGGGACCGTCAGCAAAAACGCACCCCACCTCAGCTTCGCCCGCGTCCTGAGGTCCGAGTGGATCAAGATCACAACGGTTCCGTCGACGGTGATCCTCCTCGTCTGCACGCTTGTGGTGATGGTGGGCCTTGCCGCCCTGTTCGCGTGGTCCCTCCAGACGGCCCAGGCCCAGCTGAATTCGGGCGGGCCCGCGCCCCAGATGGGTCCGCCGGAGGAGCCGATGCCGGATATCGGAGACCTTGCCCGCACCGCTCCCTCGTCGGGCACCATCTTCGGGCAGCTCCTCATCGCCTCCCTCGCGGTGGTGCTGATCGCCTCCGAGTGGGCCACGGGCATGATCCGGTCAACGATGGTTGCCGTTCCCAAACGCGTGCCTGCCCTGCTCGCGAAGAACGTCATCGCCGCCTTCGTATCGTTCCTTGTCGGCGCACTTGCAGCCCTGCTCTCGTATTTCGCCGTCCAGCCCATCCTGGCCGTCGAAGACCTCGGCTTCGCCCTCACCGACGAGGGTGTGGGCGCCAGCATTCTCAACACCGGAACCTATCTGGCGCTGATTGCCGTGATCTCCATGGGGATCGGGACACTGCTGCGCAACACCGCAGGCGGGGTGGTCACGGCCGTGGGACTGTTCTTTGTGGTTCCCGTGATCGTGGTCAACCTGATCTCCGGGCTGGCCGACTGGATTCCCGATGCGGCCCGCTTCCTGCCGACCAATGCCGGAGACCGGCTTGTCGCCATCACGGCGGAGGAGGGTGCCCTGACCCAGTGGGAAGGCGGCCTCGTCCTCGGAGCCTGGGCCGTTGTCCTGCTTGTCGCCTCCCTTGTGGTCGCCCGGAAGCGGGACGTCTAGGACCGGCAGCGCGCGGGATCTGGTTGAATCGGAACATGCCTTCAGCCTCAACCCACATCAACGACCTCGGCGCGTATGTCAGTGCCTCCCCCTCCAGCTTCCACGCGGCGGCAGAAGGCGGACGGCGGCTTGCCGCGGCCGGGTTCGAGCGACTCTCGGAGAACGACGCGTGGCCCTCCGGACCCGGGAACTATTTTGTGATCCGCGACGGCGCCCTCATTGCGTGGTCCGTTCCGGAGGATGCGACCGCCGCCACGGGGTTCGCCATCCTTGGCGCCCACACCGATTCGCCGTCGTTCAAGCTCAAGCCCAAGCCCACCATCGGCCGGCACGGCTGGCTCCAGGCCGGCGTCGAAGTCTACGGCGGGCCGCTGCTCAACTCGTGGCTGGACCGCGAGCTGGCCCTGGCGGGGCGGCTCGTCACCGGTGACGGAAGCGAACACCTTGTCGCAACCGGACCGCTGCTTCGGTTCCCGCAGCTCGCCATCCACCTCGACCGCTCAGCCAATGACGGCCTGAGCCTCAACAAACAGCAGCACATGAACCCGGTCTGGGGTCTCGGTGAGCCGCAGGCGGCGGACCTCCTCGGCGTGCTTGCGAACTCCGCCGGCCTCGACCCCGCAGCGGTGGGCGGGTTCGACATCGTCGTAGCCGACACACAGGAACCGGCAGTGTTCGGCGCGAACGGCGAGTTCTTCGCCTCGGGACGGCTGGACAACCTCACCTCGGTCCACGCCGGACTCTCCGCGCTCATCGACACCGCCGGGTCCGCGGCCGGGCCAGGGCGGCCCATCGCGGTGCTCGCGGCTTTCGACCATGAGGAGGTGGGAAGCGCCTCCCGTTCAGGGGCGAGCGGGCCGTTCCTCGAGGACGTCCTGCTGCGGATTTCGGCGGGTCTCGGGGCCGGCCTGGAGGACCGCCTGCGCGCCATGGCCTCCTCGTTCTGCATTTCCGCCGACGCCGGCCACGCCATCCACCCCAACTACGCCGAACGCCACGACCCCGCGAACCATCCGGTGCTCAACGGCGGCCCGCTGCTGAAGATCAACGCCAACCAGCGGTACACCACCGACGCCCCCGGCGCCGCGCTCTGGGCCGCTCTCTGCGCCGAGGCCGGTGTCCCGTACCAGGAGTTCGTCTCAAACAACACGGTGCCGTGCGGCTCAACGATCGGTCCACTCACCGCTACCCGTCTGGGCATCCGCACCGTCGACGTCGGAACCCCGCTGCTGTCGATGCATTCGGCGCGCGAAATGTGCGGTGTTGAGGACCCGGTACGCCTTGCACAGGTGGCGTCGCGCTTCTTCGTGCGCCCCCTCCACCCCTGAACCGGACCGATTCTCCCGCCGCCCGTTCATCCGCTAGTATTGACAAGTCTGTGCTGAGTCCTGTGGGCGGGAAATCCCGCCGGCGGCAGCCGGATCAACGCTAAAGAACCTCCTGTTACGGAAAGGCCGTGACCGTTTAGCCCAAAGGAGGTGGGTTCACACATGCGTGCATATGAATTGATGGTAATCATCGACCCCGATGTCGAGGAACGTACCGTCGAACCGACACTTGAGAAGTTCCTGAACGTCGTCCGCAACGGCGGCGGCAGCGTGGACAAGGTGGACATCTGGGGACGTCGCCGTCTGGCTTACGAAATCCAGAAGAAGGCCGAAGGCATCTACGCCGTCGTCAACTTCACCGCGACTCCCGCAGTAGCAGCTGAACTCGACCGCCAGCTTGGCCTCAATGAGACCATCATGCGGACCAAGATCATCCGCCCCGAGGAGCAGAAGGTTTCCGCCGAGTAGTTTCGGCGTACCCCTTTCTTACTCAACAAGCCCGCTCCGGCGGGACGTGACCCAAGGAGGCACCATGGCAGGCGAAACCACAATTACGGTCGTTGGCAATCTCACCAACGATCCTGAGCTTCGTTTCACGCCGTCGGGCTCTGCGGTGGCGAACTTCACCATCGCGTCGACGCCGCGTACCTTCGACCGCCAGTCAAACGAGTGGAAGGACGGCGAAACGCTGTTCCTCCGCGCGTCGGTGTGGCGTGAGGCGGCCGAAAATGTCGCCGAGACCCTCACAAAGGGGACCCGGGTCGTGGCCCAGGGCCGACTGAAGTCACGGTCGTACGAAACAAAAGAAGGCGAAAAGCGCACCGTCATGGAGCTTGAGGTCGACGAGATCGGCCCCTCCCTGCGTTACGCATCGGCCAAGATCAGCCGCACCCAGCGCTCCGGCGGTGGCGGCGGCGGGTTCGGCGGAAACAGCGGTGGCTTCGGCGGCGGCTCCGGTACGAATTCGAACTGGGGCGGCGGCGGCCAGCAGGCACAGCAGCCCGCCGACGATCCCTGGGGTGCGCCCGCGGGCGGAAATTCCCAGGGCTGGGGCAACGGTCCGGATTCCGAGCCTCCCTTCTAACCGCAGGCAGGCTTCGGTCCCGAAGCCCCTGTTTGCACAAGATTCACCAGTACGTCCCATCCCGCAGAATCGTTCTGCGGGCTCCAACAGATAAAAGGAGCACCACGATGGCTAAGGCTGAACTTCGTAAGCCCAAACCAAAGTCCAATCCCCTGAAGGCCGCTGACGTCACCGTCATCGACTACAAGGACGTAGCACTGCTGCGCAAGTTCATTTCCGACCGCGGAAAGATCCGCGCCCGCCGCGTCACCGGTGTGACGGTGCAGGAACAGCGCAAGATCGCCCAGGCAATCAAGAATGCCCGCGAAGTTGCGCTCCTGCCTTACTCCGGCGCCGGCCGCGGCTAAAGGAAAGGAACCTATTTCATGGCAAAGCTTATTTTGACCCAGGAAGTAACCGGTCTCGGTGCATCAGGCGACGTCGTCGAGGTGAAGAACGGTTACGCCCGTAACTACCTTCTGCCCCGCGGCTTCGCCCTGACGTGGACCAAGGGTGGCGAGAAGCAGGTTGAGTCGCTCAAGGCCGCCCGCTCGGCACGCGAGCACGCAAGCCTCGAAGACGCGCAGAAGCAGGCAGCGGCGCTTTCGGCCAAGCCTGTCAAGCTCACCGTCAAGGCAGGCGACTCCGGCCGCCTGTTCGGCACGGTCAAGGCGGACGACGTCGCAAAGGCCGTCGAGGCCGCAGGCCTCGGCAGCATCGACAAGCGCAAGGTTGAACTGCCTGCGCACATCAAGTCGGTTGGCTCCTACCAGGCCAACGTTCGTCTTCACGAAGACGTTGCCGCAGTGATCGACCTGGACGTCGTCGCCGGCTAGTCCAGCGCTTTTCGCACGACGCTCCGAAAAGGGACCCCCGCCTCGGCGGGGGTCCCTTTTCGTCCTCAACCGAAAGCGCCATGGAAGCCTGTGAGGGCCTCCGCGCCTCCCGGGCAGCAGTACCGCCCTTCGCCGGTGGCCGGGCCCTGCGGACCCCGCCAATGCCCCATGGGCCGCGTCAGGAGCCCGTTAAGGGCGCTCACGCCCCGGGCCGGACCCGGGGCGAGGATCCTCGGCAGCGGATCCTCACCAGGGCCACGAAGGAGCGCACGGGTGCTGCGGTATCCCTGCGCCCGGCTCCGGGGCCGGGCACCTCTCCAGCGCCCTTCCACGCCGTTCCGTCGCCGGGCCCGCCGCCGGCGGCGCACCCGGCTACGCTCCCTCAACCGGGGTGTCAACATACAACCTGTGGATGAAGGTTTCCGCCAAATTACTTTTCCTCCACAGGCACTGGATAAAGTTTTCCCACGTCAGAGCGGGTTTCAGTGGAAAGATTTCTTTTTGTCCACAGGGTTCTCCCCAGCCTGTGCACAAGACACGCCGCAGTATCCACAAGTAATCCACAGGCCCTGTTGGCAACTCGCTTGGTGTGCCGGGCCGCTGGGGCTAGCGTTGCGGAGGTCCCATCGAGAATGGGAGTGCCGGGTGATACACCTTCCGTAAGCGATCCCGGCCCAGCTCCTCAGCCGACGGCTGCGCCGCTGCGTGGAGGGACGATTTTCAGTAGAAAGGGTGCGCCAGTGTCCTTGGCACATGCAGACTCAACACCGGACACCCGGTCACCCGAATTTTCACGCACACCGCCGCAGGACCTTGTGGCCGAGCAGTCGGTGCTCGGCGGAATGATGCTGTCGAAGGACGCCATCGCCGACTGCGTCGAGGTGCTCCGCGGCATCGACTTCTACCGGCCCGCACACGAGAGCATCTACGAAGCGATCATCGACCTGTACGGGCGTGGTGAGCCGGCCGATGCCGTGACGGTTTCGGACGAGCTCACCAAGCGCGGCGAAATTTCGCGCATCGGCGGGCCTGCCTACCTCCACACGCTGATCCAGTCCGTCCCGACGGCCGCGAACGCTGGCTTCTACGCCGAAATCGTGAGGGAGCGCGCCGTGCTCCGGCGCCTTGTCGATGCCGGGACCAAGATCGTGCAGCTTGGATACTCCAACGACGGCGAGGTCGACGACCTCGTCAACGCCGCCCAGGCCGAGGTGTACGCCGTGGCGGAACGCCGCACGGCCGAAGACTACGTGGCGCTCAAGGACATCATCGAGGGAACGGTCGACGAGATCGAATCCGCGGGGCACCGCGGCGAGGGGATGACCGGCGTGCCCACGGGCTTCTACGAGCTCGACGAGCTGACCCAGGGGCTGCACGGCGGCCAGATGATCGTCGTCGCAGCCCGTCCGGCTATGGGTAAGTCGACCTTCGCCCTTGACTGGGCGCGCTCCGCCGCGATCAAGCACAACATGACGACCGTGTTTTTCTCCCTGGAAATGGGCCGCAACGAGATCGCGATGCGCCTGCTCTCGGCGGAGGCCACAATCGGGCTCCAGGACCTGAGGAAAGGCACCATCAAGGACGAACAGTGGGGAAAGATCGCAACAACCATGGGGCGCATGAACGATGCTCCGCTGTTCATCGATGACAGCCCCAATATGTCGCTCATGGAGATCCGGGCGAAGTGCAGGCGCCTGAAGCAGCGGCACGACCTCAAGCTCGTTGTCCTCGACTACCTGCAGCTGATGTCTTCAGGCAAGCGGGTGGAGTCGCGCCAGCAGGAGGTCTCGGAATTCTCCCGTGCGCTCAAGCTTCTTGCCAAGGAACTCAATGTTCCGGTGGTTGCGCTGTCGCAGCTGAACCGTGGCTCGGAGCAGCGGACCGACAAGCGGCCCCAGGTCTCCGACCTCCGCGAGTCCGGCTCGATCGAGCAGGACGCCGACATGGTTATCCTGCTCCACCGCGACGATGTGTACGACAAGGAGTCCCCTCGGGCCGGGGAGGCCGACGTCATTGTGGCGAAGCACCGTAACGGCCCAACGAAGACCCTGGTTGTCGGATTCCAGGGGCACTACTCGCGGTTCAACAACATGGCCGCAGACGGCGGGGGCTTCTAGCCCCCGCCTGATCCGCGGCTACTTGCGCGGGCCCAGTTCGTCGATGACGGTCTTGAGGCGCGTGCGCAGGTCTTCCGAGGCGAGCCCGTCTTCGGGCATCAGCTCGTGTTCGATGTTCTTGGCCTTTTCAAGGGCCTTGAGCCCGGCCGATGTGATGGTGATGCGTTGGCTCCGCCGGTCAGCCGTATTTCTCAGCCGCGTCACAAGCCCGCGCTTCTCAAGCCGATCAAGGGTCCTGCCGATGGTTTGGGCCTGAACATGCACCAGCTGGGCTAGGCGCACCCCGGTCACTGTGCCCTCACGGGCAAGAACCCCGAGGGTCGTCAGACCCGCGTGGGTGATGCCAATGCTGAGCAGCTTTTCGTTCCAGGAGTGTTCCACGATGCGCGCCGCGGTGGTCAGCAGCCGGCTGGTCGACCATTCGTTCAGCTCCGGCATTTTGGAGGTTCCTTCCCCTTCATGGTTCCCGGTCGTCCTAGTTACTACTGTAAACAATTCGGACCCCGATAGGAAGCCTGCTTATTATATTGGCCCCTGTCATAGGAGGGGCACGAGCAGGCGGGCCTCAGCGGGGCAGAATGCCCCCGGGACGACGGAAGGCCTGGAGCGCTGGCTCCAGGCCTTCCACAGCGGACGGGCAGCCTAGATGCGGCCGCCACGGCGCTCGTCGCCGTCTACGTCGATTTCTTCCTTGCGGACCTCTTCGTTGACGGTGTGCTCGCTGGTGACGGTCTCCTTGTCGAGGCGGACGCGTTCAACCGGCACGGCCTCCTTCTCAATCACGGGGCGCTCCTCGTGAAGGATCACCTCGTGCTCCTCCTCGCTGATGGCGGGGCCGTCGTAGGCGGCGTCGCGGTTCGCGTCGGTGATCGGCTCGCGCTCGATGCGGACCTCTTCGTGGCTCACGGGCACCGTCTTCGTGACGTTCTCGGTTACGATGTACTTGCGCAGGCGCGCCCTGCCGGCTTCGCGGCGCTCGGTTCCAACGTGCAGCTGCTCCTCCGAGAGGGTCATTGCGTCGTCGGTGGTGGGACCCGAGGTGTCGTGTCCCACTGTGCCGCGGCGGTCGTTGTCAACGAAGTCGGCGTCACGCCGGCCGGAGGTGGCATCGATGTCGACGTCGTCGCGCATCGTGCCGGTGGTGCCGGTCGTTGTGCCGGTGTAGGTCTCGGTGCCGGTGGTGCCGGTCGTTGTCCCGGTGTAGCCGCCGCCCAGTTCATAGTGGCGGTAGAGCTGGTCTTCCTCCTCCGGGCTGAGCGATCCGTCGGATTCGATGCGCGGCGCATCCTTGACCTGGCTCTTGGTGTAGGGCACGCGGACGTCATGGCCTTCAACGTCTGCGCCCTGGAGCGGCACAAATGACTCCGAGGTTCCAAAGAGGCCCGTCTTTGCGGTGACCCAGCTGGGCTCGCCGGTCTGATCGTCAAGGTAGATCTGACCGATCGACCCGATCTTGTCGCCATCGGATCCGACGACGTTGCCGCCGCGGCTCAGAATGGTGTCAATGTTTTCCTGGGAAATCATGTCGTTCTCCTTCTCGATGTAGCTCAATGTGAGGGGTCGTGACTTTCCTGGCTCTTAGGTCAGCGGTGATGGGATCTTCTCCCCTCAAGGGACCACCGGCCTATAGAGTAAGCACACTTAGTACTTAATTGAAAGCCTGCTTAGCTTCCAAGTTGAAATAATTTCGCCCGAAGCCCCCGGGCGGGAGTCCTTGTGAGCCGCAGCTTCGCAAAATGCCCGGGTTCTTCGTAGAATCGAGAACAGGTCCAGCCAAAGGCCTCGGAAACTCCACTTCGGAGCACCGACGCGAGCCTTTTTTTGGTGACCGTCTGCGGCAGGGGACCCAAGGGCCGCGCCGCAGCCCCGCCCCGATGTGGCCTCGATGGCCGTTGGGCTCGTCCACGGTGAAGCAGCTTCCGCGCAGTGAATCAACGCCGTTCCAACGACAGAGTCATCACTAGAAGGGGCATCCATGCTTGAGCAAGACAACCGGCACCTGAAGCGCATCCTTGTTGCCGCAGCTGACCTGGAGAACGCCGAATTCGAACGCGACCGCCTTGCGGTCGTGTGCCGGGAAGCGGTCGAGAGTGCGCTGCGCGACGAAGTTCCCCCCGCCGAGGTCGCCGCGGCTGCGGGTATCCCCGAGTCCGACCTCGCACGGCTGCTTGGAGCGCCGCGGGCCGACGACGTGGTGCCGATCCTCTCCGGCGCTCCCGAGACGGGCACGCAGGAGATAACGCCCGCCGATGAGCTTCGGGCAGTCGAGTCCTAGGGCAGCATGCCGGTCGGCAGGGAACGTAGCAACGGAGGAAAACAGTGAAGCAGGCGCTTCTGGTCATCGACATGCAGAATGCGTACTTCGAGGACGAGACGCTCAGGCGGGAGCGGGACACCCTCGTCCGTGAGTGCAACCAGCTGGTAACCCAGGCGGTGGCAGCCGGGGCCGAGGTGTTGTTCGTCGCCACCGAGCACCTGAGGGACAAATCGACCTGGACCGTGAGCATGCTTGACGACGACCAGGGGTTCATCTTCGCCGGCAGCGACCAGGCGGCCTACGTGCCCGGCCTTCGCGCCGACGGGTTCGAGCGGGTCGTCAAGACGAGGGACAGCGCCTTTTTCGGGACGGACCTCGCCGAGCGCCTGCATGCGCGGGGGGTTGAGGGCCTGCTGCTTGCCGGGGTATCCACCCACAACTGCGTTGCCCACACGGCGGCCGATGCCTTCGCCAACAACTTCCGCGTGGCCTTCGTCCGGGATGCGATCGCAAGTACGAACCCCACTTACGCCGAGTCGATGCTCACCATCCTCAGTGACGAGTACCGCCAACCGGTACTGACCACCAAGCGGGCGCTGCAGCGGCTTCAATCGACGGCCGACCGCACCGTGGCCTGACTGCACCCTGCGGGCCGCCTGGGGGTAGCACGGGGCAAGAGATAAGGGAGGGTGCGGACATCCGCACCCTCCCTCTCTTTCCGTCTATTGCGTCTAGCTGTCAGCGTTGAAGCCGGAGCCGGAACGGACCCTACATGCCGCCCGAGCGGGAGTCCTGAACCTGGCTCTTGGCGTCCTGCGCCTTGTCCTTGACGTCGGAAGCGGCCTGCTGGCCTTCTTCCTTGACGGTCTGCGCCGACTGCGTGGCGGTTTCCTTGACGGACGCCATTGCCTCCTGCGCCGGCTCCTTGAGGTTCTCAACGACCTCCTTCGCGGTATCGGTAATCCCGGTCGCCAGCGGAGCGGCCTGCTCCTTCAAAGCCGAAGCGGCTTGCTTCTCCTTCTGGCTTGCCGGAATCAGGGAAGCTGCGAGCAGCCCCGTTCCGAAGGCGATGAGTCCGGCAGCCAACGGGTTGCCGGCCGTCTTGTTGCTGATCTGCCGCGGAGCGTCCTGCACGGCCTGGCCCGCCTGGTGCGCCTTCTCCTGCGCGGTGTGGGCGGCCGACTTGGCTGAGCTCTTGGTATCGCCGGCCGTGCCGGCTACTCCGCTTTTCATATCGTCCGCCTTGCCCATCACTGACTCCTTCACGTCGTCTGCCTTGCCCATGACGGTGTCCTTCACATTGCTGAAGGTGTTCTTGACCTTCTCGGTCTGGCGGTGCGCGATGTTCGAGGGGTTCACCTTGTCGGCTACCGCATCGACGTCGGTGCCGAGTTCACGGCGGGTGCGCTCGATGTCGGCCCGGATTTCTTCTGGAGTCTGGCTCATGGGGTTTCCTCACCTGGTTTCAGTGTTGGCGGGATTTCTTTGATGGTTTCAGCGGTGTCGGGTAGGCCGCGGATCTGCTTCATTTCCTTCTTGCCCATCGCGGCGAGAACTGCGGCAATGATGCCCCAGATGACTGCAACGATGACGGCGGCCCAGCCAAGCGGCATGATGGCACCGAGGCCCCACATCAGGGCAATCGAGAGGAAGAGCAGGACGAAGTGGCCGCCGACGGCGGCGCCGGCAAACATTCCGGCTCCCTTTCCTGCATTCTTCCCGGACTCGCGCAGTTCCGCCTTGGCGAGGGCGACTTCCTGCCGCATCAGAGTGGAGAGGTTGCGGGTCACATCGGCAAGCAGTTCACCGACGGAGTTGTTCGCGGCCCGCTGTTCCGCCTCGGAGGGAGGCGGCGGAGAGGCGGAATGGGCTCCGCCCGAGTATGCCTCGCTCATTAGCGCAGGTCCCTTTCATCAGGAAGCGTGCCCACGGGCGGAGTTCCCGGGGGGATAGTGGGGTACTCGACGGCCGGGTCGACGAACGCCGGCGACGACTCAGCGACGTGGGTACCGCGGGATGTCCGCGGGAGCGTTGTCGATGCGTCGTAGGTCGTCGTGGCGGTGTAGTCAGTGTCGTACGTGCCCGATGGGCGGGTCTGCGAACCGTCGGATCCGGACTGGGCGGCTCCGGTCAGCCCGCGGGTGAGGCGGCCAACGAGGAGGCCGGCGCCTGCGGAAATTGCCAGGAATGCTCCCGGGCGGCGACGGGCGAAGCCCTTAACGTCCTCGAGGAGGTCCGTGGCGTCGCGTCCTTCAAGCCAGCCCGCGACAGCACCGGCGCGCTGCGACGCCTGCTGAACGATACTTGAGACTGCTTTATTATCGGACTTCTCGGCCATTGAGCGGAGCTCGTCGCTGATCGAGCGGAGGCCTTCGGTTGCCTTCTGCTGCTGTGCCCCGGCCTGGCTCTTGATGTCGGATCCAAGTCCGCTGACGAGGCTCTTGGCCTGGCTGCCCGCCTCCTGTGCAACGTTCTTCGCTTCGGCTGCAGCAGTCTGTGCGACATGCTGTGCGGCGCCGGCGCTTTCCTGGCCGACCTCTTTCGCCTGATCCTTCGCTGTCGAAGTGGTCGACTGGCCGGACTGTGTCCCGCTGCCCTCGAAATCCGTGCCGGTTGTTGACGGAACCAAGGGATCCTGCGGCCAATTCTGCGTAGTCATGTTCATTCCTTACGTTGATATTGCCGGTAAAACGGATGCTCCATCGTGTTCTGATCTGTTCGTCCGACGGTTGCCCACCAGACTTACTTCCTAAAGCTAAGCATGCTTAGTTTACTCATGCAAGCCGTTCGGCGATAATTGCAAGCTTAAAATAAGCACGCTTATTATCTTTCGAAGATGCTACTCAGGGCATAGCCTCGAATCAAGAGGTCCGGGCGCCGCCCCGCCCGGGGTGGGTTCATCGAAATAGGACCGGGCCGGGATGGGGAGGTGCGAGTCTGTGTTTTTTCACAAGCAGGAGCTTCAGTACAAAGCCAGTCCTGACAGGCCCGATGCGGTCTACGCCCGGAAACTCCAGGAGGTTCTCGGGGGCCAGTACGGCGAGATAACCGTTGCCATGCAATACAGCTTTCAGGCATGGAACGCCCACATCCCCGGAAAATACCGCGACCTGCTCTTTGGTATCGGTGCAGAGGAATTCGGACACGTTGAGATGCTTGCGACAATGATTGCGCAGCTGCTCGAAAAGGCGCCCCTCGGCATCACCAGCGACGCCGTCCAGTCCGATCCGGCGGTGGCCGCGGTCATCGGCGGAACCGACATGCAGCAGGCCATCGTGGCCGGCGCCGGAGCGCGTCCGGTGGACAGCAACGGCAACCCCTGGCAGGGCAGTTATGTCACGGCGAGCGGCAACCTCCTCGCCGATTTCACTGCCAATGCAAACGCGGAGATGCAGGGCCGCCTGCAGGTGGCCCGGCTCTACCACATGACTGACGACCACGGCGTGCGGGACATGCTGTCCTTCCTTTTGGCACGCGACACGATGCATCAGAACCAGTGGATCGCTGCTGCCCGGGAGTTGCAGGAGGAGAAGTTCGAGGAGCTTCCGGTCCCCAGCAACTTTCCGCTCGCGAAGGAGGAGCGCAGCGTCTCCTACCAGTACCTCAACTTCTCGGACGGCGCAGCCGCTTCAACGGGGAGCTGGACCTCGGGTCCGACACCGGACGGGCACGGGGAGTTTTCCTACCACGACGGGCCGACGACAAGCGCTCCGCTGCCTGCGCCGACGCGGCCCGACGCGCGGTTCTACGGAACCACAGAGGTTCCAAATGTGCTTGAAAAGGCCGCAGGGGCCGTCCAAGACAAACTGAACCGCGAATGACTCAACGTTCCGCCAATTATGCAAAGGAGAGAGCAATGACATCAGCACGGAATAATGCGGTGGACCGCAAGACGAGCGTGCAGAAGGCGGCCCAGGCGGTCGGCGCCGTCTTCCTCCTCATCGGGGTTCTCGGTTTCATTCCCGGCGTCACCACCAACTACGACACCCTGCGGTTCGCCGGTCACCAGTCGGAGGCCCTGCTGCTCGGACTCTTCCAGGTGTCGGTACTCCACAACATCGTCCACCTATTGTTCGGTGTTGCGGGGCTGGCGCTGGCGAAGACAATCGCGGGCGCCCGCAGCTATCTGCTGTATGGCGGGGTAATCTACCTTGTCCTCTGGCTTTACGGCCTGTTCGTCGGGCACGAGACGGCAGCCAACTTCGTCCCGCTCAACAATGCGGACGACTGGCTCCACCTCTTCCTCGGAGTAGGGATGATTGCGCTCGCCCTGCTGCTGGGGAAGAAGAGCACGCGCACCTCGGGCAGCAGGAGTGCCAACCGTCTCTAGCGCCGGGCGGGCTTCCGCCGACGCCGCTTTTCTCAGGGGGCCGCCACAGGCGGCTCCCTGAGATGCGTTACCGGCTTCGGCTCGCCGTAAAAAGCGAAGTACGCTTAGTGTTGGTGTTGTGCCGAGGCCCATCTGGGCGAAACAGGAAAGGGTGTTAGATGAAGCAGCCCACCGCGCGCGGAGATGTGAGCGCGCTCCTCTCCGACATACTTGCCGGCGGACCGGCCGGTGCCGATGAACGCCTGCGTCAGCTGTCCGTGCTGGTGGAGAAAGCGCTGGCCGAGGTATCGGACATCGTCTACGACGACGACCTGCAGCTGAGCCTCTTCTGCCTCTATGAACTTCACTACAGCGGTATCGACGGCGCCGATGAGGAATGGGAGTGGAACCCCGGGCTGCTCGGAGTGCGCGCCCAACTCCAGCAGGCGTTCGAGGACCGCCTCCGCGCGGCGGTACACGCGGCGGACCTGCCCGAGCCCACCAGTGAGGCGGTGGCCGCCGAGCTGTTCCGCATGACGGGTGAAGACTCCGGCCCGAGCATGTCCCGCTTCGTCGCGAAGGAGGCGACGGATGCCCAGCTGCGCGAATTCCTCATCCACAAATCGATCTACCAGCTCAAGGAAGCCGACCCGCATACCTGGTCGATCCCCCGGCTCACGGGGAGGGCCAAGGCCGCCATGGTTGAAATCCAGGCCGACGAGTACGGCGGCGGAAGACCCGCCCGGATGCACTCCGCGCTGTTCGCCCGCACCCTGCGCGCCCTTGACCTCGACGACAGCTACGGCGCATACCTTGACGCGGCGCCTGCGATCACGCTCGCCGCCAACAACATGATGTCGTTGTTCGGCCTGAACCGCCGTCTCCGGGGAGCCATCGTTGGCCACCTGGCCGCCTACGAAATGACGTCCTCCCAGCCCAACCGCCTCTACTCCCGCGGCCTCAGCCGCCTCGGTTACTCCCAGGAGGCCGCCGAATACTTCGACGAGCACGTTGAGGCCGACGCCGTCCACGAGCAGATCGCCGGCCGCGACCTTGCCGGCGGGCTTGTTGAGTCGGATCCCCGGCTGCTCGAGGACGTCATCTTTGGTGCGGCGGCGGCACTGCTTGTCGACTCCTGGATGACCCTGCACATCATGGAGTCATGGAAGGCAGGACGCTCATCCCTCCAGGCAGATCCGACCTTCGCCGCATGAACGACACCCAGGAGCCGGGGCTTCCCGGAGAGCGGCCCGCCGCGGCAGCCGGCGGCGAGGCCTCGATCGTTGCCTGCCCCGACGGGCCCCTGCTCGTCCGGGGGGAATTTGAAATCCTTGGCGCCGACGGCGAACCGCTTCCCCGCACCCGCCGGACAGTTGCCCTGTGCCGCTGTGGAGCGTCGGTGCTCAAGCCGTACTGCGACGGAACGCATAAGCTGATCGGCTTCAAGACCGACGTCTGAGTCGACCCGGACGGGAATTAATTGAACCGCGGGCACTCCTCCGTCAAGCTTGATGCATCGACGGGGGAAGGGCGGCCAGCATGACGACGATTGACCTGAACAGCGATGTCGGCGAGTCGTTCGGCAACTGGACCTTCGGTGACGACGCGTCGATCATCCGGTCCGTCTCAAGCGCGAACGTGGCCTGCGGGTTCCACGCCGGCGACCCCTCGGGCATTCGGGCCACCTGTGCAGCGGCAGCCGGCGCCGGAGTGAAGGTCGGCGCCCATCCCGCTTACCGCGACCTTGCCGGTTTCGGACGCCGCTTCCTCGACGTGGCCCCGGCTGAACTGACGAACGACGTGGTGTACCAGATCGGCGCCCTCCAGGCCATCGCGCGGGCCGCCGGAACGGAGGTGGCCTACGTTAAACCGCACGGGGCGCTGTACAACACCATCGTCCACCACCAGGGACAGGCCCGCGCCGTCGTCGAGGCCGTGAAGGACGTCGACCCCTCCCTGCCCCTGCTCGTGCTGCCGGATTCGGAGATCGAACGCACCGCCCGGGCGGCAGGCCTTCGCACCGTCGTCGAAGCGTTCGCGGACAGGGCGTACACCCCGGCCGGGACGCTGGTTCCGCGCACGGAACCAGGCGCCGTGCTGTCAACCCACGCCGAAGTACTTGAGCACGTCCTGCGCATCGCAACCGAGGGGCGGCTGCGCGCGATCGACGGGACCCTTGTCCCGGTCGCGGCGGAGAGCATCTGCGTCCACGGCGACACCCCGGGGGCGGTGGAGATGGCCTTCGCCGTCCGGCACGCGCTCCTCGATGCGGGTGTTGAAATAGCGGGTTTTGTCTGAGATGGCGCCGTTTCCCAACCTTCTCCCGGTCGGCGACCGCGCGGTGCTCGTCGAACTCGAAGGGCTGCCCGAGGTGCTGAGCCTTCAGGCGCAGCTGGACGCCGACCCGGACCCCGACCAGATCGACGTGGTGGCCGCCGCCCGCACGGTCCTGGTGACCGCCGGAAGCCGCAGGGGAGCGGAGCGGATCGCCGGGCGCATCCGCGGCTTTGACCTCTCGGCCTCCCCGGAGGTTGACGACGCGCTCGTTGAAATCGAGGTGGTTTACGACGGGGCAGACCTTGCCGATGTGGCAAGCGCCACGGGGCTCAGCGAGCAGGGGGTGGTCGAAGCGCACACCGCCCAGACCTGGACCGCTGCCTTCGGGGGGTTCTCCCCGGGCTTCGCCTACCTCGTGGGCGAGAATGAAAGCCTCGAGGTGGCGCGGCGTGCTTCCCCGAGAACCAGCGTGCCCGCCGGGACGGTTGCCCTTGCCGGCAATTTCTCGGCGGTCTATCCACGGGAATCTCCCGGCGGCTGGCAGCTCATCGGGCGCACCGACGCGGTGCTGTGGGACCTCGCCCGGGAAAATCCGGCGTTGGTCCGGCCGGGAAACCGCGTGCGGTTCCGCGCGGTCCGGGGATCAATCAGGACCGCGGGCGGGGCGGGCTCTCCCCGGTACCGGCCGGGGGCTGCTGCCGGACCGGGGGCGGCCGGCGGGCTGACCGTCGCGAGTCCGGGCCTTTCCAGTACGATCCAGGATCTGGGCAGGCCGGGACTGGCGGCAATCGGCGTCCCGGGCTCCGGAGCGCTCGACAGGGCATCGTTCCGCCAGGCCAACCGGCTTGTGGGAAACCCGCCGGGCGCCGCGGCCGTCGAATCCGTCTTCGGCGGACTAACCCTCGAAGCCCGGGCCGACCAGGTGATCGCCGTGACCGGTGCGCTGGTGCCGCTGACGATCAGCGGCGTCGACGGCACCGAGCGGAATGCCGAACTCTGCGCTCCCTTCGTGCTGCGTGCGGGGGAGGCCCTTCAGGTTGGCTTCCCCTCGAAGGGGCTGCGCTCCTACACCGCCGTCCGTGGTGGGGTGGATCTCGCCCCCAGCCTGGGCAGCCGGAGCTCCGACACCCTGTCCGGGCTGGGGCCTCCGCCGTTGGCCGCCGGAACGCTCCTTGCGGTGGGGGAGGCCCACGCGGGCTCCCCTGTCGGAACCGCCGAACTGCCCCGCGAGTTTGATACCGAGGCATTGCTGAGAATCGTCCCGGGTCCACGCGCCGACTGGTTCGCCGAAGGAGAGCTCCAACGCCTGTGCGAGGCCTCCTGGTCGGTTACGGTGCAATCGAACCGGATCGGCGTGCGCCTCGACGGTCCTCCACTCACCCGTCGTGACAGCGGTGAGCTTGCCAGTGAGGGTGTGGTCACCGGGTCCCTGCAGGTGCCGCCGTCGGGCCTTCCCGTTCTGTTCCTTGCTGACCACCCGGTGACCGGCGGCTACCCGGTGATCGCCGTCGTCATCGCCGAGGACCTGGACCGGGTGGCCCAGCTGCCTCCCGGCTCGGTTGTCCGGTTCTCCGCTGTACCGGAGGGTGCACCGACGCTCTGAGCCGCGCTACTCCCAGAGCTGGGCGAGGCCGCTCAGCGACTGGTAGCCGAGGAAGAGGGTCAGCAGCCACGCAGCCACTCCCACAATGAGCAGCCACTTGGGGTAGCGGTAACCGCCGAGGAGATCCCGGCGGCGCCAGGCCACCCAGAGGATCACCGCGAACCCGACCGGGAGGATCAACCCGTTCACCGCGCCCGCCATGATCAGCAGCGTCGTCGGCGCCTGCCCCAGGAATAGGTAGATGACTGCCGAAACGGCGATGAAGCCGCACGTGTAGAGGTTCCGCCGCCGCGGGCTCGTCCGTGAGCTGGTGATGAAGGAAACAGACGTGTAGGCGGAGCCGATGACCGAGGTGATCGCGGCCGACCACAGGATTACCCCGAAAAGCCTCAGCCCCACCTCCCCGGCAGCTATCTGGAAGGCCTCCGCCGCCTGGTTTTCGCTTGCCAGTTCGGCGCCTCCGGCCACCACCCCGAGGATGGCGAGGAAGAGCAGCACCCGGATGACGCCTGTGACAATGATGCCAAGGATTGAGCTCTTGGTGATCTGCCCGACATTTCCGGGCCCGGTCACTCCGGAGTCGAGCATCCTGTGGGCTCCGGCATACGTGATGTAGCCGCCGATTGTCCCGCCGATGAGCGTGGTGATAACGAGGAACTCGATCCGCTCGGGCAGCACCGCGTTGCGGAGGGCGAGCCCCACCGGCGGACCGGAAACGATAGCCACGTAGGCGGTCAACAGGATCATCACGGCACCCAGCACAACAACCACCCGGTCGAGTGCGGCGCCGGCACGCTTGACGAGGAACACGGCGATCGCGATGCACGCCGAGACAATTCCGCCGATTTTGGGGTCGACGCCGAGCATGGCGTTGATTCCGAGACCGGCACCGGCGGTATTGCCGATGTTGAAAACCATCCCACCGAGGAAGATCAGGACCGCGAGCAACCAGCCGACACCCGGAAGCACGAGATTTCCCAGTTCCTGCGCGCGGCGGCCGGTGACTCCGATCACCCGCCACACATTCATTTGGACGGCGATGTCGACGCAGATCGACACAAGGATCGCGAACGCGAAGGCCGCCCCCAGCGTCACAGTGAAGGCAGTCGTCTGGGTGATGAAGCCCGGGCCGACAGCGCTGGTGGCCATGAGGAACATCGCGCCGAGAAGCGCGCCCCGCTGCGGATTGGCCGTTCTCTTCACGCCGGTTGCCATGGCGATCCCACCTTCGGCTCCGAAGGCAGCGGCCGGACGCCGGATGCCCGTGCGGAAATTGTATAAAGGGAGCTACGCCGGGGCAGGGATTTTTCCACGGCCGCCCGGCGTCGACAACCTCAGCCCCGGTTCCTAGAATGCCCGGGGCCTCAATGGCGGACGGCGCTGGCCGCCATTGAGGGGTTCAGGAACGGGACAGTTCATCCCGGACGCGAGGGGCCACTTCGGTGCCGAAGAGGCGCAGGTTCTCAAGGAGGACGGCGTTCGGCATCGGACCCAGCCCGTACTTGAGGTCGAACCGGTTCACTCCCAGTGCCTTCATGCTCCGGACAATCCGCCGTGCCACCGTCTCGGGGGATCCCACATAAAGCGAGCCGACGGCGATCTCCTTTTCGTAGAATTCCCGGGTGATGGGCGGGAACCCCCGCTCGTAGCGCGCCTCCAGCTGGAAGGTCTCGTACGTCGGCCAGTACCCCTCGATGGCCTGCTCGTCGGTGGCCGCGACATGGCCGGTGGAGTGCAGCCCGATGGGGAGCTCACCGAAGCCCGCCTCAGCGGTCGCCTGCCGGTACAGCTCGCTCAGCTTGGCGAAGCGTGCCGGATTGCCGCCGATCACGGCGAGCATCAGGGGGAAGCCGTACTGCGCCGCGCGCACAACCGACGCCGGGTTCCCGCCGACTCCGATCCAGGTGGGCAAGGCGCCGTCCGTGGTCCGCGGGAAGACATCGAGGCCGTCCAGAGCGGGGCGGGTGGTGCCGGACCACGTGACCGGCTTCTCGGACCGGAGCCGGGAGAACAGTTCAAGCTTCTCCTCGAACAGGCGGCCATAGTCCTCGAGGTCGAAGCCGAACAGGGGGAAGGATTCCTTGCTGGAGCCGCGGCCGAGAATCACTTCGGCCCGCCCCTGCGAGACCGCATCGAGGGTCGCATACCGCTGGAAGACCCGGACCGGGTCATCCGAGCTCAGGACGGTGACGGCCGAACCGAGCCGGATGCGGGAGGTCTGGCCGGCGACGGCCGCCAGGACGATGTCGGGCGCAGAGAGGGGCATTTCCTCAACGTGGTGCTCGCCGAGGCCGAAGAAATCGAGGCCCGATTCCTCGGCGACAACACCTTCACGCACCAGGGCGTGGATGCTGCGGGGCTGGCTGAGCAGCTCCCCGTCGCTGCCTCTTGTCACGTCGCCAAAACTGTCGACGCCGATCATGATCGGGTACTGCTCGAGGATTTCAGCCATTTCATCTCCAACGCCTGGTGCTTGTAGTTGATGTATCAACTATGCGAACCCTAGGACCGATGTAATGGACATGTCAACAAAGTCGAGCCACCGCCTCATGATGTTGACATATCAACTACTCGAACATATAGTGGACATGTCAATCAATTGTGGAGGGGAAGTCATGGCTGCTTACAGCACCGCCAAGGAAAACCGGCAGCACAATCCAGCGCGCCGCAGCCCGACGGCCGCCGAGCTGGCCATCTGGCGGGATCTTCTCGACATGACGGCCGAACTTCGCCGGCGCATGGGCGTTGTCTTGAGCAGCTCGAATCTGTCCGGCCAGGACTATGAGGTCCTGCTGGCCCTGACCGAAGCGGACGGGCGCGAGCTGCGGTCCTCGGAACTGGCGGGGGCCATCAACTGGGAGCGCAGCCGGCTCTCCCACCACATCGGGCGGATGGAGAAGCGGGGCCTGGTGCGCCGCGAAGAATGCCTGACGGACAACCGTGGCGCCTTCGTCCAGCTGACAGACGCCGGAGCCGACGCCTTCCGGCGTGCCTCGGTGCCGCAGCTCCAGGCGGTGAAGGAGCACTTCTCTGACGCCTTGACGCCATCTCAGCTGGAGAACCTCGCCGACATCCTTGATTCACTCCACCAGCACTTCGAAGCCAATTCCTCCAAGGGGGACCCACGATGAGCAATACTCCTTCCGCCTCCAACCTCCCCCGCATCGGCGTTCTCGGAGCAGGCCATGTCGGCCCGGCCATCGGCCGGGTTGCCATCGAGGCCGGCTACCCGGTCTCCATCGCCGGGTCCGGCGACCCGGCGAAGATCGCCCTCATCACCCAGATCCTCGTTCCGGGAGCGAAGGCCGACTGGCCCGCGCAGGTGGCGGCCGAGGCCGACATCGTGATCCTGGCGATCCCGCTGCACAAGTTCAGTACCTTCGACCCGTCCCTGGTGGCCGGCAAGGTCGTCGTCGACCTGATGAACTACTGGGCACCCATCGACGGCACGCAGCAGCTGTTCGAGGACCCGCGCTATGGCAGCAGCGAAATCGTCCAGCGGCACCTCAGCGGCGCGCGGGTCGTCAAGTCCTTCAACCACGCCGGGTACCACGAGCTCGAAGCCGACCGCCGGCCGGCCGGCGCCGCGGATCGACTGGCGCTCGGAGTGGCGGGGGACGACCGGGAAGCGGTGGAGCTGGTCGCCGCCCTGGTGGAGAACATCGGCTACGACGCCGTCCTGCTGGACAGCCTCCGCGAGGGGCGGATCCTCGAACCCGGCGGGCCGGTCTTCGGCGCTTCGCTCAATGAGGAGCAGTTCGCGCAGGTCCTCACCGAGAAGACCGCGGCCTAGGCCGCACCGCTGTCCGCGGTCACACCGCTAGGGACCCTGCGGGAG
This sequence comes from Arthrobacter sp. TJ-217, assembly GCF_058269255.1. Classification (NCBI taxonomy): domain Bacteria; kingdom Bacillati; phylum Actinomycetota; class Actinomycetes; order Micrococcales; family Micrococcaceae; genus Arthrobacter; species Arthrobacter sp. TJ-217. The sequence goes on along the minus strand of NZ_JBZCNJ010000007.1, from coordinate 119,907 downwards.
TGCCCGCACCCACCACCCAGATAAAAGGAACAATTGTGAACGACTCACCAAGCCTGCGGACGGGCTTTCCCCTGACCTTCGGACTCGACACCTTCGGTGATGTCCATTCCGACGAGAACGGGACCCTCAATTCGCACGCCCAGACGGTCCGCAACATCGTCGAGCAGGGCGTCCTTGCGGATTCCGTGGGCATTGATTTCTTCGGCATCGGCGAGCACCACACCTACGACTACCCGCTCTCCGCCGGCGACCTGGTCCTCAGTGCCATTGCAGCGCGGACCAGGAACATCCATCTCGGCTCCGCCGTGACCGTGCTGAGCTCCGACGATCCCGTCCGCGTCTTCCAGCGGTACTCCACCCTGAACGCGCTGTCCTCGGGGCGGGCCGAGGTGATCCTGGGCCGTGGTTCGAGCATCGATTCGTTCCCGCTCTTCGGCTACGACCTCAGCGACTATGAAGTGCTCTTCGAGGAGAAGTCGGAGCTGTTCGCCGAGCTGCTCAAGGGAAGCCCCGTCACCTGGACCGGCACAACCCGCGCGGCGCTCAAGGACCAGGACGTCGTCCCGCACCTCGAGGCTGAGCCGTTCCCCACCTGGATCGGCGTCGGGGGGAGCCCGCAGTCGGTTGTCCGGGCCGCCCGCCACGGGTACAACCTCATCCTTGCCATCATCGGCGGCTCGCCCGCCCGCTTCCAGCCGTTCTCCAGCCTCTACCTCGAGGCGCTTGAGCACTTCGAGCGCCCGGCCCAGCCGATCGGCGTGCATTCGATGGGCCACGTGGCCGCGACCGACGAGCAGGCCCAGAAGGAGTTCTGGCCCCGGTACCTCGCGGTGATGAAGCATGTGAGCAAGACCCGTGGGTTCGCCATTCCAACCCCGGAATCGTTCAGGCACGAAATCGGCCCGCACGGCGCCATCTATGTCGGTTCCCCCGAGACGGTGGCCCGCAAGATCGCCGCCAACCTCAGGGTCCTCAACGCGTCCCGGTTCCAGCTCAAGTTCGGCATGACGGGCCTGGCGCACACCGCGGTGATGAACAACATCGAGCTGTACGGCACCAAGGTGATCCCCCTGGTCCGGGAGATCCTCGGCAGCGAATCCTGAGTGCTCAATGCTGCGGCACCGGCAGCGGGGCGGCACCGGTTTGGTGCCGCCCCGCTGCAGGTATTCCGTTAGAGGATGCCGCGGGGATCGTACGCCGCACGGACCTCCGCCAGCCGGGTGCGCGTCTCGGCGGGCCAGGAGCTGAGGGCCGCCTCGTCCGCGGGTCGGGTCTGGAAGTTGATCAGAGTCCCGTCCGAGAGCCACGGGTCCAGCTGGGCCGTGACGTTTTCCATGACCTGCGGCAGGACCGTCTCGAAAAGGCTCGGATCGGGCACGCCGACCAGCAGGACCGAGTAGTCGGCGCTTCGCCCACCGACGGCGCTTCCCTCGGGGACATCGCGGCCGGCCGCACCTCCAAGGTGGCGCACTTCCGCTGCCACGACGGGAACGTTGACCTCGGGGCCAACGGCTCCAAGGAGTGCGGCCGCGAAGCCGGCATCGGCGTGGGTCAGGAGCCGCTGGACGCTGCCGTCCCATAGGGGAATCGGATCCGATGGGTCGTTGTGGATTGTTCCGATGTCGGCTGCCGCCATCTCACCGACCGCATCGATGAGCGCCGGGGCGGCCCCACGCAGGGGTGCCAGGAGCCGCTCGCCCTCTCCCGCGTCGCCCACGTACGCCACGCGCAGGTGCAGCGCCGTCTTGCCGCGAAGCGGCTCAGGGATGAAGTCGAGCGGCGGGAACCGGACGATCGCCGCCGATGAGGTGAGCGTTTCGGGTACCGTCTTCGTCCACTCGAGCCAGGCGGTGAAGACACGTCCGACGTGTTCGGGGTCGAAGAACAGGGAACCGCCATACAGCGTCTCCAGTGGCACAAGTTCGAGCTCAAGGGAGGTGATCACGCCGAGGCCGCCTTTTCCGCCACGCAGCGCCCAGAACAGGTCGGGGTTGGTCATTGAATCGGCGTGGAGGAGGTCGCCGTCACCGGTGACGACCCGGAAGCTGCGGACCCAGTCGGAGGACATGCCGAAGGTGCGCACCAGCGGGCCCACCCCGCCGCCGAGCAGGTAGCCGACGGCTCCGACATTCGTCGAGGAACCCACAACGGGTGCCAGGCCGTGCTTGGCCGCGGCTGCGACGACGTCACTGACGCGGTGCCCGGCCAGCACTGTGGCGGTGCGGCTCGAGGGGTCGATCTGCACGTCCCCCGCCAGCCGGGACGTGGTCAGCAGGAGGCCGTCGGTGACGTTGGCGTAGGATCCGTGGCCCGTGGCCAGAACGGTCAGCGGAAGGGAGTTATCCCCCGCGAAGCGCACGGCGGCTGCCACATCGGCCTCGGACTCGGCGCCCACCACCAGATCAGGGCGGTGCTCCACAAACAGGTTGTACGCTGCCGCTTCCGCTGGGAGGCCTTCATCGCCGCGTGCGAACACCGGTCCTGAGATAAGGGTTCGCAGCTCGTTGAGCTGGTGTACTGAAATTTCTGCCATGGGGGAGGCCTTTCACGGGTAAGACGGAGGTGCGGTGCGGGCCGGTGTCTTGCCGCCGGAGCGGTCACCGGCGCGGGGGAGAACGGTAGGTCCGGGAAAAGGCCTGGTTACCGCGTATCGCTTCGGCCCCGTACGGGCGAATCACTGGCACTGCGGTTGGCGCGGGCCCCTGGCGGCCCAGCACTCCGCGTCCGCGGGTGGCAGGAGGGCAGTCAGGTAGCTTTTTGTCCAACTGTTCAACTATACGGAGAAATTCCCCGAACAGGTCAGCATGGGGCCGCACCCATGAGCGCTGGGCGGTCCGGGACTGGGCGCGGGTGAGCGAACTAACACGCGTCAGGCACCCGCCGCAGGCCCTTGACGCATCAGGGGGCAGGGACCGCCCGGACGGTCCCTGCCCCCTGATGGCGCGCGGGCTCGTCAGCCGCCGTTGCTGGCCTTGAGGGCGTCGAGGATGACGCTGGTGACCACGTCGGGCTGGGAGACACCGACGGCGTGGGAGGCCCCGGCGACGTCCTCCGTGCGCCGGGATCCTGCCCGCTCTGCCATGAAGCGGTGCGCCGCGGCGGGGATGTTGAGGTCCTGGTCGCCGAAGACGAACCAGGAAGGGACGGACTTCCACGCCGGCTCGCCGGAGAAGGCCTCCCCAAGGGCCTTGTCGGGGATGGGGCGCTGGGTGGCGGCCATGAGGAATGCGACGTCGTCGGGCACGTCTTCGGCGAACTGGTGGTGGTACTTCTTCACGTCAATGTAGGTGTCGTTGGAGCCGTCGGGAAGCGGGTAGGTCACCAGGGTCGGCCCGAGGCTGCCGCCGGGGAACTTGCCCGAAAGGTCCGCTGCGCTTTCGCCGTCCTCAGGGGCGTAGGCGCCGACGAAGACCAGTGCGCGCACGTTAGGGTTGTCCGCCCCGGCCCGGGAGATGAGCATGCCGCCGTACGAGTGGCCCACAAGCACGACAGGGCGGTTCAGGCCGGCGACCACACTGGCGAGGTATTCAGTGTCGACCGCAACTCCGCGCAGCGGGTTGGCCACGGCCAGGGCCGTGTAGCCTTCACGCTGCAGGCGTTCGATGACGCCGTTCCAGCTTGCCGACTCGGCGTACGCGCCGTGGATGAGTACCGCCAGCGGCCTTGATGAATCACTCATTGTTCTTCCCTTCGATTGGATTGAGGTCCTGCTTGAAGAGAGGCCAGGCCGCCCGGCCGGAGTGCCGTCCGGAGGTGCGGAAAACGGCGTTCAGATCCGGCTGCTGGCACGGCCTGTCGCCCTGCCGAATCGACGCTTCCGGAAGCGGTTCAGCAGGGAATTGAGATGCCTTGATCGGCTCTCTACCAGATAACCAAACATAGCGGCGGCCTTCCCGAAGGCAAGCGAATCCCCGAAATTCCCTGTGCGTTACGCCGGGCTCTCCCATTCTTCAGAGCACTCGCCGGTGCCCTGGAGATGCCGGCGGGCCTTCATCGGCTAGCCGGCGACGGTTTGCTCCGCACCGAAGAAGGAGGCGAGGACCTTGGCGGTTTCACCCGGCAGTTCTTCGGGGATGAAGTGCCCGGACGGCAGGGACTGGCCGCTGACCTTTCCCCCGCACTGCGCCTGCCACAGGTCAATGGGCTGGAAGAGCCGGTTGACCACGGCACGTTCGCCCCAGAGCACCTGGGTGTCACAGCGGATTTTCCCGCCGTTCGCCCTGCTCTCGCGGTCGTGCTCGAGGTCGATGCCTGCGCTCGCCCGGTAGTCCTCGCAGATGGCGTGGATGGTGCCGGGCTCGAAGCAGCGTTCATACTCGGCGAGCGCTGCAGGTTCGATGAACCCCAGCCCGCCGCCGCCCAGGCCGCCGAGGGTGGCGTGAAGGTAGGGCAGGGCGCTGCCCGTGATCATCTGCTCCGGCAGCGGCTTCGGCTGGATGAGGTGGAACCAGTGGTAGTACGCGGTCGCGAAGGCCATGTCCGTCGCGTTGTACATGTCCAAAGTGGGGGCGATGTCGATCACGCAGAGCTTGTCGAGGCGGTTCGGATGGTCGACGGCGAGCCGGTGGCCGACGCGCCCCCCGCGGTCGTGCCCGCAGAGAAGGAAACTCCCGCGCCCAAGGGCATCGACGACATCCACGAGGTCCTGGGCCATCGCGCGTTTGCTGTAATTGCTGTGGTCGGGCATCCCCGGTGCTTTCGACGAATCACCGTACCCGCGCAGGTCGGGCAGAACGATGAAGTACTCCCGGCGCAGCTCCTCCGCCACACGCCGCCACATGACGTGAGTCTGCGGTGAGCCGTGGACCAGAAGCAGGGTGGGGCCGGCTTCGTTGCCGCCGTACCGGGCGAAGATGGAGGCGCCTTCGACGTCGAAGGAGCGGGCTTCAAAACCCTCAAACCAGCCCGGGGCTTCTGTGGATTCCATGGCGGCGATCGTACTCTGCGCCGTGTGCCCGGTATACAGCTCAGCTCCACGTTACGCACGCAGCGCGGGCGCCCGGAAGTTCAGCCGCCGGCCACCGACTGCATGACCATCACCGTGCCGCCCGGCTCAACCGGGGTCTGGAGGAGCTGGAGCCGGCGCACATCCTCGCCGTCGACGTACACGTTGACGTATCGGCGCAGTTCACCTGTTTCATCGCGCAGGCGGCGTGCGAGAAGGGGACGCCCGTTGCACAGTTCCTCGAGGACCCCGGCAACGGTGGCAGGGGAGCGCAGTGGTACGTCGACCTCGCTGCGCCCTTCCGCGTAGGGCCGCAGGAGGGTGGGAAGCAGGACGGTGACGGAGTTGCCCATGGCGTGTTCGGGGTCAGCCGATGACGGCGGCGCGGACGCAGAGGACGTCGGGAAGGTTGGCCGCGACCTCGGTGAAGGTGGCACCCTCGTCGGCACTGGCGTAGACGCTTCCGCCGCGGGTGCCGAAATACACACCGGCCGGTTCGGCGGTGTCCACCGACGCCGCGTCGCGCAGGACAGCGTTGAACTCGCGGCGGGGAAGGCCTGTATCGAGCCGGGTCCAGGAGCCGCCCGCATCGTCGGTGCGGTGGACCGCGAGTTTGCCGTCGGGGGGAATCCTCTCCCCGTCGGCCTTCAGCGGAATCACCCAGGCCGTCCCGGACCGGCGGGGATGGGCGAGCATGACGAACCCGAAGTCGGAAGGCAGGCCATCGGCGATCGAGTCCCACGATTCCGCTCCGTCCTCGCTCACATAGACACCATGGTGGTTCTGGGCGAAAAGGCGCTCCGGGTCCTGTGCATCGCGCGCGATCTTGTGGACGCACTGGCCGAACTCGGGCTGCGGGTCGGGCAGGAAATAGGCGGAGATTCCACGGTTGCGGGCCTCCCAGGACGCACCGCCGTCCCGCGAGCGGTACACCCCTCCGGTGCTCATCGCCACGTGCACCGTGTCATCGGCCGGGCTGGGCAGCACGGTGTGGGCGGCGGCGCCACCGTAACCCGCGCCCCAGTCCTGCCGGTGCGGGTGGTCCCACAGTGCCCGGTTGAGCTCGAAGTGCTCCCCGCCGTCGGTGGATTTCCACACGGAGATCGGTTCACAACCGGCCCAGACGACCCCGGGCCTGTTCTCGGAGTCCGGTTGAAGCTGCCAGATGCGCTCCAGCGCGGTGCCGTCGGCGGCGTCGAAACCGATGCCACCTCGTTCCGGCTCGGTCCAGCTGGCGCCGAGGTCGTCCGAGTGGACCACCGAGGGTCCCCAGTGCTCGGAACGGGTGCCGACGAGGATCCGGGTGCCTCCGCCCCGGGTATCGATACCAACGCTCGGGACTTCCTGCATGAGGAACATGGGTTCGGACAAGGTCCAGGAACGCCGGTCGGGGCTGGTGGCCAGCCACAGTCCCTTTTTCGTGCCAATCGCCAGAACAGCACTGTTCTGATCCGTCATAACTCCCCCACGGTGTTTTTCCAAGGACGATGAGCGGTGCTTGTGATGCCACTGCGAGAATGGCACAGCCCCGCCCATCTGTACATAGACGGGCCCGGATAGGCTGCGCCGCCCCGCCTAGACTTGCCCCATGGCCGTTTTCATCGATCCGCCGCTCTGGCCGGCGCACGGCACTGTCTTCTCGCACCTCATCTCCGACGCCTCCCTCGCGGAACTCCATGATTTCGCCGCCTTGGCCGGGGTGCCGGCCCGGGCCTTCGACCAGGACCACTACGACGTACCCTCACACCGGTACCCGGAGCTGGTCCGCCTCGGCGCGGTGGAGGTCAGCGGCGGCGAGCTGGTGCGCATCCTGATCGGCAGCGGGCTGCGGGTGCCGGCCCGGAAGCGGCCGGGGCGGCTGCGCTCGACGCTCCAGAGCAGGTGGAACGCCGTCCTGCCCGGGACGCCCGGAATCGGTGCGGAACTGCTGCAGCGGTGGAGCGAACCGCACCGGAAATACCACACGCCGGAGCATCTGCTGGCCGTCCTTGAGGCGCTCGACGCACTGATGACGGCCCAGGACTCCTCCCTGCGCCGTCCCGTGCTGCTTGCCGCCTGGTTCCACGACGCCGTATACCGGGGCGTGGCGGGCGGGGATGAGGCCGACTCCGCGGCGCTCGCCGAACGTGCCCTCGCCGGAGCGGGCCTTCCCCGGCATGACATCGACGAGGTTTCCCGGCTTGTGCTGCTGACCGTCACTCACGCGCCGGCCCCCGGGGACCGGGCCGGTGCGCTCCTGTGCGACGCCGACCTTTCGGTGCTGGGCAGCCCGCCCGCACGGTACAGCGAGTACCTGCGGGCCGTCCGGGCCGAATACGCTTCGGTGCCCGAGGCCGACTTCGCGGCAGGCAGGGCCAAGGTCCTCCAGCGCCTGCTTGCGATCGAGCCCCTGTTCTCGACGGCGGAGGGTTCACGCCTCTGGTCCGGGCGGGCCCGCGCCAACCTCTCGACCGAGCTCGCCGCCCTGGCCGGTGCCGCCGGGCGGGCCGGGGCGGGAGAAACCAGCCGGTAGCCCGCCGGTTTCCCGCGCAGCGCCGGCGTCACGAGGCTGAACCGATGCGGGCCGGCGGGCCGCCCGCACATCTGAAGGGGAAGAAAATGAGTGGACACCCTGGAACCTCCTACCGGGCCGAGTTCACCGAGGAGCGCGGCTATCTCAACTTCGCCAGCTACGGGCCTCCCTCGCGGACCGTTATCGAAACCGCGGTGGAGCTGCTTCATGTGGCGGCAGGTGGAGCGGTGGGAGCGAGGGACGTGCTGCAGGGGCACGAACTGCGCGCCCGGAGCGCTTTCTCACGGCTCAGCGGGTTCCCGCTCGAGCGGGTGACCCTCGTTCCGCACACCTCCTTTGGACTGTTCCAGGTGGCCTTCGGTATCACCGGGGGCCCGGTGCTCGTCGGATCGGGAGAGTTCCCCGCCAATCTGTACCCCTGGCACAAGGCCGAGGGGAGGGGCGGCGGTGAAGTGCTTCGGGTGGGCACGCCCGGGGATTTCATGACGGCCGAGACAGTGGAGCGGTCGCTGACCCCTGACACCGTGGCGCTCGCCGTGAGCGCCGTCGACTTCCGGACCGGGTACCGTGCGGATCTCGCCGCCATCCGGGAGGTGCTGGGCCCGGACCGGCTGCTGGTTGTCGACGGGATTCAGGGGTTCGGCGTGCTGGACCAGGACTGGACAGTGGCCGATGCCCTCATCGTCGGCGGCCAGAAATGGATCCGGGGCGGCTGGGGCGCCGGGGCGCTTGCGTTGTCCGAGGCGGGCCTCGACCGCATCCGGCCCGTTCTCGGTGGCTGGTCCGGAGTTCAGGAGGCCGGCGACTACGACGGCGCGCTCCATGCGCCCCTTCCGGGCGCACTCCGGTTCTCCATGTCCAACCTCTCGCCGACCGCCGTCGGGCCCTTCGCGGCAGCCCTTGAGCTCATCGAAACGGCGACCGTCCTGTGGATTGAAGCGCAGGTGGGCCAGACCGTCGAACGGCTGCTTGCCGACCTCGATGCGGCGGGGGTGCATGTCGTTTCAGCGGTGGAGCCCGCCCGCCGGGCCGGCATCGTCGTCGCAGAGATCCCCGGGGGGATGGCGGCGGCCGCCCTCGCGGACCTCGCCGACGCCGGCATGACCGCCACGCAGCACGGAAGCGGACGGATCCGCCTTTCACCCCATGTGACCACGCCCGCCGACGCCCTCGCCGAGGCGGCGGGAATCCTGGGACGCAGGGCTTCCTCCGGGTCCCCGGGGTGAGGCCGGCGGAAGCCAGGGCCTGCCGCCGGCCTCACCGAAAGGGACCTAGGAGTTGTCCGGGGCTTTGACGGCGAGGACGGGGCGGTCGGCTTGGAGGAGGATCCGCTGGGCGTGGCTGCCCATGATGAACTTGCCCACCTGCGATCGGCGGCGCAGCCCGATAACGATCAGTGAGGCACCGGTTTCCTCGGCGATCTCCATGAATTCCTCGGTCAGGTCATCGGTGTGCCCGGGCTGGCGCACCACCGCTTCGATATTCACTGCTTTCGCCCGTGCGAGCAGGCCCGCGACCTGCTCGTCGGAAGCGAGCGCCGCATCTACGGGTGCTCCCTTCCGCGGGGAGTTGAGGATCACGATGCCGGTGTTCCTCAGCCGGGCCTCCTCAAGGCCGGCCTCCAGGGCTGCCTCTCCCTCAGGGGTGGGGACATATCCAATGAGAATGCTCATACTGACTCCTTGTCGTGAATCGTCGCGTTTGCGGTTTTCTTGGCCCGTGCCTTCTTCAAGCCGCTCTGGACGACGGGCAGCAGCACCACCAGGACGAAGACCAGGAGCAGGACCCCGGAGATCGGCCGGGTGATGAACCCGGTGGGGTCGCCGCCAAAGAGCAGCAGCGAACGGCGCAGGCTCTCCTCAAGCAGCGCTCCGAGAACGAAGGCAAGAACGAGGGGCCCCGGTTCGAAGCCGAACTTCTTCATGAGGTAGCCCAGGACGCCGAAGACAATCACGAGCCAGATATCGAAGATGCTGTTGTTGATCGTGTAGACGCCGATCAGTGTGATGAGCACCGTCACCGGGGCCAGGATCGCCGGGCGCACCCGCAGGACCTTCACGAAAATCCCCACGAGCGGGATGCTCATGATCAGCAGCAGGATATTGCCGATGTACATGGAGTTGACGACGCCCCAGAACAGTTCCGGTTCGTTCTGGACCAACTGGGGGCCGGGCGTGACCCCTTGGATCAGCAGGGCCCCGAAGATGATTGCCATTGTTGCGTTGGCGGGGATGCCCAGAGTGAGCAGCGGAATGAACGAAGACGTTGCCGCAGCGTTGTTCGCCGATTCCGGGGCCGCGACCCCCTCGATCGCTCCACGGCCGAACCGGGAGGGATCCTTGGCCCGCTTTTTCTCCATCGCGTACGCCGCCATCGAGGACAGGGTGGCTCCACCGCCGGGCAGGATCCCGAGGAAGAACCCGAGAACCGACCCGCGGCCGATGGCTCCGGAGGACTGCTGGAGGTCTTTTCGCGAGGGCCAGACGTTGGCGACCTTCGAGGGAGCCTGGACCTTGTTGTGGCGCTGCTCGAGGTTGTAGAGGATTTCGCCGAGGCCGAAGATACCCATGGCGATGGGAACGAAGTCGAGCCCGTCGGCGAGGGAGAGGCTGCCAAAGGTGAAGCGGGAGCCGCCGGTGAACCCGTCGCGGCCCACGGTGGCCAGGAGGAGGCCGATGGCCGCTGCAATAAGGGCTTTCAGTTTGCCGCCGTTGCTGACCGTTGCGACAAGCAGGATGCCGAGCAGGGCGAGGGCTGTGTACTCCGGCGGTCCAAAATCGAGGGCGAATCCGGCGACGAGGGGCGCCAGGAGGGTGAGTCCGATGATCGAAATGGTGCCGCCGACGAACGAGCCGATAGCGGCGATTCCGAGGGCGGTGCCGGCCTTTCCCTGTCTGGCCAGCGCATACCCGTCGAAAACCGTAACGACCGAGGACGCCTCACCCGGCAGGCGCAGCAGGACGGAGGTGATCGTCCCGCCGTACTGGGCTCCGTAGAAGATGCCCGAGAGCATGATGATTGCCGTGACGGGTTCAACGCCATAGGTCAGCGGCAGCAGGATGGCGATTGTCGCTGCGGGGCCAAGCCCGGGCAGGACGCCGATGAGCATGCCGATGACGACGCCGAGCAGGCAGTACAGGAGGTTGACGGGTTCGAGCACGACGCCGAATCCGTTGACGACCGGTTCAAGAATGTCCATGGGTTTTCCCTAGAAAAGATGCGGGATGGGCACGTTGAGTGCGAAGACGAAGAGCAGGTAGAAGCAGGCGGTGATGACCACGCTGAGCAAGACCGACATGCGCCAGGTCTCTTTCCCCAGGAAGCGGAGCCAGATCAGTGTCAGCACCAGCGCGGGGATCTCAAAGCCGATCGTGTCGATCAGGGAAGCGAAACCGATGAGGGTCGCCAGCCCCGCGATCACCTGGAGGCTTGAGCCCGAGAATTTTTCGGCGTCGACCGCCTTGCGGCCGAAAAGCGCAAGGGCGGCCGCCAGCGCCACGAGCACGACGCTGATGATGAATGGCCACATCCCCGGCCGAGGGTCGGCGGGTGTGCCAAGGCCCATCCCCACGGCGCCGATGATGCCCGCGGTTCCAACGGCCGCCACCACCAGGGCGGAGGCCACATTGGCGAGCGGGCCCGCCGCCGGGGGCTTCTCCTCTTCCCACTCGGCGGCGCGGTCCTCCGGCACAAGATCTTCGGCCAGTTCCCCGGCCATGCCCTCCGCGTGGACGGCCGGCTTTGCGCCGTCCACGCGGGAGCTGCCACCTTTGGAGAGGGAAGTCACTGTCCGCCGCCGAGGTCGATCTCGTATTTCTCAACGAGTTCCTTGTACTTCGCGGCGTTCGCCGTCCACTCCTCGGTGACCTGGCTGCCGTCGACCTCGTGGGGGGTGAAGAGGTTCTCCTCGTTGAATTTCTTGTACTCCTCGGAATCGAAGGCCGTGGTGATCGATTCACGCAGCTTCTCGAGGACCGGCTCGGGGGTTCCCTTGGGTGCGGCAACGGCCCGGTACTGTGACACCGGCACGTCATAGCCGGCTTCAACGGCCGTCGGGGTGTCGGGAAGGTACTGGTTGCGCTCCTCGGAGAAGGTGATGATCGGCGTGAGCGTCCCGGCCTCGATCTGCGGCATTGCCTCGCCGAGCTGGATGGTGGCGAGGTCCACCTGATTGCCCAGCAGGGCGGTCATGGCGGGCGAGCCCCCGTCGAACGGCACATCGGTTCCCTCGACGCCTGCCTGCTTGAACAACAGTGCCTGTGCGAGCTGGCTGCCGGTGCCAACGCCGGTCGTCGCGAAGTTGAAGCTCTTGTCCGCGGCCACGATGTCCTCAATCGTCTTGAGCCCCGACTTCGCGTTCGCCACCAGCACGTAGTCGTCCTGGGAGATGCCGCTGACGATCTCGAGGTCATCGAGGTTCACTGCCTCGTCCTCTCCCACGGCGAGTGGGGTGATGGCGATCAACGACGCGTTGAGCAGGACCAGGGTGTGGCCGTCCGGCTCGGAGTTGGCCACTTCCTGAGTCGCGAGCGCCCCGTTTGCTCCTGGCTTGTTGACCACGGGCATCGCCACTCCGAGGCTTTCCGCCGCGTGCTCTGCGACAGCGCGTCCAATGAGGTCGGTGCTTCCACCCGGATCCTGGCCGATCGTCAGGGTCACCGGGCCAGAGGGAAAGTCGCTGCCTTCGGAATCGGCGCCGGGATTGGCCACGTTGCCACCACAGGCTGAGAGCGATACGGCGAGAACGACGGCGGCGCCGGCGGCTGCTGCCGACCTGAGGCCGGGCTTGGGATTCTTCATGAAATTCTCCTTAGATGAGAAGTGCGTCGCCGTAGGCGGTCCGGATCGTGTGATTGGAGTCACTTCGCATCCGACATATGAAGCATAGGAAGCGCCGCCATGCATGTCTAAGCCCCATAAAGTATAAAGTGATACCCTCAGGGCATTATGTACTCCCTCGACCAGCTCCGTGGATTCGTCGCCGTCGCAGAGGAACTGCACTTCGGCCGGGCGGCCGAACGTCTCCGCATGACCCAGCCCCCCTTGAGCCGCCAGATCCAGAAGCTTGAGCGCGCCATCGACGTCCGGCTCTTCGACCGTGACAACCGCGGGGTCACCCTCACCGCGGCTGGAGAGGCCTTCCTCCACGAAGCCCGCCGGCTTCTTGCCCTCGTTGAAAGCGCCCCCGATCTTGCGCGCCGCATCTCCGCCGGCTCGGCGGGCACCGTCAGGATCGGCTTTACTGCAGCCTCCACCTTCGGCATCCTCGGGGCGCTGCTCAACGAGATCTCCAGCCAGCTGCCGGAAATCGAGATCGACCTGCAGGAAATGGTCACCCGGGAGCAGGTTGGGGCCCTCGTTGAAGGAGAGATCGACCTCGGGCTGGCACGCCCGCCCTTCGATGAGGGGCTCTTCGGATCCCGCCTGCTGTACCGCGAGCCCCTTGTCGTTGCCGTCCCGAGTGGGCACAGCCTCGCCGCGGTCGGGCGTCCGGTCACTGCGCAGGACCTGCGGTCGGAGCGGATCATCATGCACTCGCCGACCGAGGCCAAGTACTTCTACGACCTCATCGTTGGCCTGGCGCCGGCCGGCGGCCTCACCTACGTCCACACCGTCGCCCAAATCCTGACCATGATCTCCCTTGTCGCAGCGGGGCGCGGCATCGCCCTCGTGCCGCACTCCGCCTCCGTGCTCGGCATCGAGGGGATTGAGTACCTGGAGACGAGCGGTTTCGGCGCCGATCCGGTGGAGCTTTACGCCATCTGGCTCAAGGAGTCGCGCAACCCCGCCCTGCGCCGCGTCCTTGAGGCAATCTCCGACCACCTGGAGTAACCCCGGCGAGGCTGCTGCTATGCCCCGAGGGTATCAATCCATACAAAAACAATCTTAGACAGGCATTGATCGGCTCCCTAGGCTGGCGTCATATTCATATTCCTTCGCCGCGTGGCAACCCGCGGACGCCCTCACCTAAGGACATTGTTCTGTGGCTCATCTGAATCCCGCCGAGCTGGCGACCCAAGTCAAGTCAGGCCTGCTCTCCTTTCCCGTCACACACTTCGATGCCCAGCTCCAGTTCGATGAGGATCGCTACCGGGACCACCTGGCCTGGCAGGCCGGCTACGACGTCGCCGGGCTCTTCGCGGCCGGCGGCACCGGTGAGGGTTTCTCCCTGACCACCGGGGAACTGGACCGCGTGGTGCGGGTCGCCGTCGACGAAATCGGGGGCAAGGTCCCGGTGATCGCACCGGCGACTGGTGGCACCTTCTCGGGCATCGAGCAGGCCCGCGCAGCACAGGAGGCCGGCGCCGACGGCATCCTGCTGATGCCGCCCTACCTCACCGAGGCGGACCAGGAGGGCCTGATCGAGCATGTGAGCGCGGTGTGCCGCTCCACCGACCTGGGCGTCATTGTCTACAGCCGGGCCAACGCCGTCCTCAATGACCGTTCGGTCGCCATCCTTGCAGACCGCAACCCCAACCTCGTCGGGTTCAAGGATGGAATCGGGAACATTGAGCAGATGACCCGCATCTATGCGCGGGTGGGGGACCGCCTCGCGTATATCGGCGGCCTGCCAACGGCTGAAACCTTCGCGCTTCCGCTTCTGCAGCTCGGGGTCAGCACCTACTCGTCGGCGATGTTCAACTTCGCGCCGGAGTTCGCGCTCGCCTTCTACAAGGACGTCGTGGCCCAGGACCGCGACGCGGTGTACGCCAAACTCAACGACTTCGTCATTCCCTACCTCGATATCCGCGATCGGGTGAAAGGGTACGGGGTGTCGATCATCAAGGCGGGGCTCGATGCCGTGGGCCGCAACGGCGGCCCGGTCCGGCCGCCCCTGCAGAACCTCACCGAGACCGACCTTTCGGATCTCACAGCCCTCATCCAGAAGATCGGCCAGGAGCACCCATGACCACAACCACCGCCGCAGCTGTCACCGGACAATCCATCCTCGCCGGCACCGCCGTCTTCGGTGATGCCGGCACCGTCCGCGCCGTCAACCCGGCCACCGGGGACGAGCTCGAACCCGCCATCGGGCTCGTCAGCACCGAACAGCTCGCCCGGGCGGCCGCCGCCGCCGACGCTGCCTTCGACTCCTACCGCGCGACCACACCGGAGCAGCGCGGCGCCTTCCTCGGGCGCATCGCCGACAACATCGACGCGCTCGGGCCGGTCCTCACCGAGCGCGCCGTCCAGGAGACGGGCCTTCCCGCGGGACGGATCGACGGTGAGCGCGCCCGCACGGTCGGCCAGCTCCGTCTGTTCGCGGCAGTCGTCCGCCAGGGGGACCATCTCCAGGCGCGCATTGATCCCGCCGAGCCGGAGAGAAGCCCCCTGCCGCGCGCCGACATCCGCCTGCGCCACATCGGGCTGGGCCCGGTTGCCGTCTTCGGTGCAAGCAACTTCCCCCTCGCTTTTTCAACAGGGGGCGGCGACACCGCTTCGGCCCTTGCGGCCGGGTGCCCCGTCATCGTGAAGGCCCACAACGCCCACCCCGGCACGGCCGAACTCGTCGGACAGGCAATCACGCAGGCGGTCCTCGACAGCGGCCTTCCCGGAGGGGTCTTCTCCCTGGTGTTTGGAGCCGGCACCACCATCGGCCAGGCCCTTGTTGCCGACCCGCGGATCAAGGCCGTCGGCTTCACCGGTTCACGCAGTGGAGGACTCGCCCTGATGAAGACCGCCGCGGCCCGGCCGGAACCGATCCCCGTCTACGCCGAAATGTCCTCGATCAACCCCGTCTTCGTCCTGCCCGCAAGCCTAGAAGGCGACACCGCGAGGCTTGCGGCGGATTTCATCGGCTCGCTGACCATGGGCTCGGGCCAGTTCTGCACAAACCCCGGCCTGATCTTCGTGCCCGCCGGCGCGGAGGGGGACGCCTTCATCCATGCCGCAGCAGGAATACTTGGCGAAATCCGCGGAGCGACGATGCTGACGGCCGGAATCGCCACGGCGTGCAGCGTGGGCATCAACGACCTGCGGGCCGCCCCCGGCGTGGAGCAGGTAGCCGAAGGCCTGCCCGGCAGCACCGAGAATGCACCCGCCCCCGCGCTCTTCAGTACGTCGACCCGGACCTTCATCGACAGTCCGGCACTCCAGGAGGAGGTCTTCGGTGCAGCGGGTGTCTTCATCCGGTACGACAGCCCCGAGGACCTGACTGACGCGGTAGAAATCCTCCAGGGCCAGCTCACGGCAACGGTCCACGCCGCCCCCGCCGACTCCGGCGCCGCGGCGAAACTGCTGCCGGTCCTTGAGCGCAAGGTGGGGCGGATCCTCTTCAACAGCTGGCCCACAGGCGTCGAGGTGGGGCATGCGATGGTCCACGGGGGGCCGTTCCCTGCAACCTCGGACCCGCGGTCGACCTCCGTGGGAACCCTCGCCATCCAGCGGTTCCAGCGCCCGGTGAGCTACCAGAACATCCCCGACGCGCTGCTGCCCGAACCCCTGCAGGAGGCCAACCCCTGGCACCTGAACCGACGCGTCGACGGCACCGTTCGAAATTGGGAAGGCTGAACCATGACGGTCAACACCCCGGTCATCGTGTCGGTCGAAGCAGTGCCTGTCGCCGGCCACGACAGTATGCTCCTGAACCTCAGCGGTGCCCACGGCCCGTTCTTCACCCGGAACATCGCCATCCTCACCGACAGCAACGGCAATACCGGGCTGGGGGAAGTTCCCGGTGGGGAGGCGATCCGCGCCACCATCGAGGACGCGGGGAACCTCCTGATTGGACAGCCCCTTCCCCGGTACCGCCAGCTGCTCCGGCGTGTGGCCGAGGAATTCGCCGACCGGGATGCCGGCGGGCGGGGAGCCCAGACCTTCGACCTGCGCACCACAATCCACGCCGTCACCGCACTGGAGTCGGGCATGCTCGACCTTCTGGGCCAGCACCTCGAAGTGCCTGTCGCCGAACTTCTTGGTGAAGGGCAACAGCGGGACAAGGTGCAGATGCTCGGCTACCTCTTCTACATCGCCGACAGCAACAGGACCGACCTTCCCTACCTCATCGAGGAGAACCCACGCGATGACTGGGAGCGGCTGCGGCGGCAGGAGGCAATGACCCCGGAGGCCATCGTGGCCCTCGCCGAGGCAGCCCAGCGGCGCTACGGCTTCCAGGACTTCAAGCTTAAGGGCGGCGTCCTCTCCGGCGCGGAGGAGGTCAAAGCCGTCAAGGCGCTCGCGGCCCGGTTCCCAGACGCGAGGATCACCCTCGACCCGAACGGCGGGTGGCCGCTCAAGGAAGCCATCGAGCTGTGTTCCGACCTGCGTGGGGTGCTCGCCTACGCCGAGGATCCCTGCGGCCCCGAAAACGGTTTCTCTGGACGGGAGACGATGGCCGAATTCAAGCGGGCGACCGGCCTGCCGACGGCGACGAACATGATCGCCACCGACTGGCGCCAGATGGCCCATGCCGTGCGCACCCACGCCGTTGACATCCCTCTTGCCGACCCGCACTTCTGGACCATGCAGGGATCGGTCAGGGTGGCCCAGCTGTGCAGCGACTTCGGTCTGACGTGGGGATCGCATTCGAACAATCACTTCGACATCTCCCTTGCCATGTTCACCCATGTGGGTGCCGCCGCGCCCGGAAAGGTCACGGCGCTTGACACTCACTGGATCTGGCAGGACGGGCAGCCCCTCACCCGGGACCCTCTGACGATCACCAACGGGTACATCGAGGTCCCGGACCGCCCCGGACTGGGCATTGAACTGGACCGGGAGGCTCTTCAGCGGGCCCATGAGCTCTACCTTCAGCATGGGCTCGGTGCGCGCGATGATGCCGCAGCAATGCAGTACCTCGTTCCCCAGTGGCAGTTCGATCCAAAGCGCCCCTGCCTCGTGCGGTAAGCAGCCGATGCCGAATGAAACCGCCCCCCGGCAATGCCGGAGGGGAACCGCAGCATCAACGAAGGGGGTCGGGGGTGGGCGGGGTTCTTGCGGGGTTCACCATCGTGGCGATTGTCATCGTCGTCGGGTACCTCGCCGGCCGCCTCGGAATCGGCGGTCCGTCGGCCGGCCAGGCGTTGACGCAGACGGCATTCTTCATCACCAATCCAGCCCTGCTCTTCACGGTCCTCGCCCAGGCCGATCTCGCGCAGGTGTTCTCCGCCTATGTGCCGATCGCGCTCCTCGCGGCGGTAACGACGGCACTCCTGTACCTGGCGATCAGCCTGATCTGGTTCCGCCGGCCCGCGGCGGAGACCGCAGTAGGAGCGATGTCCAGCTCCTACGTCAACGCGAACAACATCGGCATACCCATCGCGGTCTACGCGCTGGGCAACGCAACCCCCGTGGCCCCGGTGCTGTTGATGCAGCTGCTCGTGCTCGCACCCACATACCTGACCATCCTCGACCTGACCTCCGGCCGGACGCCGTCCGTGCGGCGGATCTTCACCCAGCCGTTCCGCAATCCAATGATCATCGCCTCCCTGCTGGGAGTCCTCATCTCCTGGACGGGGCTGAGGGTGCCGGGCGTTCTCTGGGAACCACTGATGCTGCTGGGCGGGGCCGCGGTTCCCCTGGTCCTCATGGCCTTTGGAATGTCACTGAACGGCAGCACCCCGCTGAAGGACAGGAACAGCAGGGCGGAGGTGATCACCGCCGTGGCACTGAAAGCACTTGTCATGCCTGCAGTGTCCTATGCCGCGGCCACGTACGTCTTCGGCCTGAGCCGGGAGCTCGTGTTCGGCGCAGTCCTCATGGCGGCCCTGCCGACGGCGCAGAACGTGTTCATGTTCGCCAGCCGCTACGGCAGGGGCACGGCGCTGGCCCGCGACGTCGTCCTCCTGTCGTCGGCAGCAGCGGTTCCGGTCCTTGTAGGAGCGGCATGGCTCCTCGCCTGAAGTCCCGCCCTCGGTCCGCTTGCCCGCCGTTCCACGGCCACAGTTTCAGTTTGTCACCCAACCAACCCCGGGAGATCCAATGAGCAGTGCAACACCCGCCTCGACCCTGCTGTCCGCGGTATCGGGGGGCGAAGCCACGACCGACCGCATCCGCCACGTTGAGCTCTCCACGCTCGTCCTACCCCTGGCGGTGCCCATCAGCGACGCGAAGGTGCTCACCGGCCGGCAGGAGCCAATGACGGAGATCGTGTTCCTCGTCGCGGAGATCCTGACCGAGAACGGGGTGTCCGGGATCGGCTTCAGCTACTCCAAGCGCGCCGGTGGCCCCGCGCAGTACGCCCACGCCCGCGAGATCGCCGACCGCCTGCTCGGCGAGGACCCAAGCGACATTGGGCGCATCTACCAGAAGCTGCTGTGGGCCGGCGCGTCGGTGGGCCGCAGCGGCGTCGCCACCCAGGCCATCGCCGCCTTCGATATAGCGCTCTATGACCTCAAGGCGAAGCGGGCCGGCCTGCCGCTCGCGAAGCTGCTCGGCGCATACCGCGACTCCGTCCGGACCTACAACACCTCGGGTGGGTTCCTCCAGGCTCCGGTCGAGGAAATCAAGGAACGGGCATCACAGTCACTGGCCGAGGGGATCGGCGGAATCAAAATCAAGGTGGGACACCCGGACTCCAAGGTCGATCTCGCGCGCGTCACAGCACTGCGCGAACATCTCGGTCCCGACGTGCCCTTCATGGTCGACGCGAACCAGCAGTGGGACCGGCCGACGGCGATGCGGATGGGCCGGGCGCTCGAAGAGTACAACCTTGTCTGGATCGAAGAGCCGCTCGACGCCTACGACGCCGAGGGGCACGCGCAGCTCGCCGCACGCCTCGACACGTCAATCGC
Source organism: Arthrobacter sp. TJ-217 (assembly GCF_058269255.1). Lineage (NCBI taxonomy): Bacteria > Bacillati > Actinomycetota > Actinomycetes > Micrococcales > Micrococcaceae > Arthrobacter > Arthrobacter sp. TJ-217. The sequence goes on along the minus strand of NZ_JBZCNJ010000007.1, from coordinate 100,718 downwards.
GACCGGGGAGATGCTTTCCAGCGTCGGTGAGCATGTGAGCCTCATCGAGAACCGTTCGGTGGACATCATCCAACCCGACGCGCCACGGATCGGCGGAATCACGCCGTTCCTGCGGCTTGCCACCCTGGCCGACCAGGCGGGACTGCAGCTTGCTCCGCACTTCGCGATGGAGATCCACCTGCACCTCGCCGCGGCCTACCCCCGGGAGCCTTGGGTTGAGCACTTCGAGTGGCTGAATCCCCTGTTCAACGAACGGCTTGAGACGAAGGACGGCAGGATGACCGTTCCGAACCGGCCCGGACTCGGGTTCACCCTCAGCGACCAGGCCCGCGCATGGACGACCGACAGGGTGGAGTTCGGAAGGAAGTAGCAGGGCGGCTCCTCGGGCCCGCCCCGAGGAACCGTGCCTTTAGGTGCTACAGGATCTTTCGTATCGCGCGCTGGAAATCGACGACGTGGTTGAGGGCGAGCTCCGCGGCAAGCTCGGCGTCGCCGTCGGCAATGGCGTTCAGGAGGCCGATGTGCTCACCCACGTGGCCCGCGACCGAAGGCACCCTGTCTAAAACAAGGCACCAGATGCGCGTGGCCAGGTTGTCGTACCGAATCAGCACGTCCTCCAGGTGCTTGTTTCCTGCGGCGCGGTAGATCGAGCGGTGGACAGCAATGTCGTAGCGCATCATCGTCCGCTGGTCTGCTGCAGCGTTGTCCAGCCCGGCGATGGTTTCGGCGAGGCCGCGGAGTTCGGCCCGCAGTTCTTCGTTTGCCGCAGCGGCCGCACGACGCGCGGCGAGCGGCTCAAGAAGCTCCCGTATTTCCGATACTTCAGCCAGTTCAGTGATGTCCACACTCGTTGCGAAGGTGCCCCTGCGGGGATAGGAGACGAGGAGGTGGTCCCCTTCGAGGCGCTTGATCGCCTCCCGCACGGGGGTGCGGCCGATGCCCATTTCGGCGGCGATGCTCGCCTCGTTAAGGATGTCCCCGGGACGAATCTCCAACATGATCAGCCGGTCCCGCAGCAGCCGGTAGGCCTGTTCGGCAAGAGAAAGACCGCCCGGCTGGGGCCCGGCCGGGGCTTCCGCTTCGATGAGGATGCTCACTGCCATTCCTGATGCAGTAACGGTGTCCGCGCCATGGTGCTGTCTCCTATTGACCGAGAGTGATGTCCGACATACTATTACACCATCACTGATATATCAGTGGTGTATCACAAGTATTTCAGACTACCCGCCGTCGTGCAGAAGGAATACCACTCATGGAGCAACTGAGCCACTCGCTGGAGCAGGTCGATGTCGAAGTGCAACGGGCCATTGCCGCCGAGTTGGACCGGCAGCAGTCAACGCTGGAGATGATTGCATCTGAGAACTTCGCCCCGGCGGCCGTTATGGAGGCCCAGGGCTCGGTCCTGACCAACAAGTACGCCGAGGGATATCCCGCCAAGCGCTACTACGGCGGCTGTGAGCACGTCGACGTGATCGAACAGCTTGCCATCGATCGGGTGAAGGCCCTGTTCGGCGCCCAGTTCGCGAACGTGCAGCCGCACTCGGGCGCGCAGGCCAACGCCGCGGCCATGTCTGCCCTGCTCGAGCCCGGCGACACCATCATGGGGCTCTCCTTGGCGCACGGCGGCCATCTGACCCACGGGATGCGTATCAACTTCTCGGGGAAGCTTTACAACGTGGTTCCCTACCACGTGAGCGAGCACGATCTCATGGTGGATATGGCCGAAGTCGAGGCCCTCGCCCTTGAGCACCGGCCGAAGCTGATCGTGGCCGGGTGGTCCGCCTACTCCCGGCAGCTGGACTTCGCCGAGTTCCGCCGGATCGCCGACCTCGTGGGCGCGTACCTGATGGTGGATATGGCCCATTTCGCAGGGCTCGTCGCCGCAGGCCTGCACCCGAATCCCGTGCCGTACGCCGACGTCGTCACCACCACCACGCACAAGACCCTGGGCGGCCCACGCGGCGGAGTCATCCTCGCCAAGGAGGAATACGCCCGCAAGATCAACAGCGCGGTGTTCCCGGGCCAGCAGGGCGGGCCGCTGGAACACGTGATCGCCGCCAAGGCTGTGGCCTTCAAGATCGCGGCCTCACCTCAATTCAAGGAGCGGCAGGAGCGCACTCTCGAAGGCGCCCGGACGCTGGCCTCCCGGCTCCTCAGCGACGATGTCGCAGCAGCAGGCATCTCCGTAGTCAACGGCGGAACCGATGTGCACCTTGTCCTGGTGGACCTGCGCAACTCGGAACTCGACGGGCAGCAGGCCGAAGACCGCCTCCACCGGATCGGCATCACGGTGAACCGCAACGCGGTTCCGTTCGATCCCCGCCCCCCGATGGTGTCCTCGGGGCTGCGGATCGGCACCCCGGCCCTCGCCACCCGCGGATTCGGCGCCTCCGAGTTCACCGAGGTCGCGGACATCATCGCCTCGGCGCTCACCGCACCGGCCACCAACAACGAGCTCGGCGAAGACACCGTCGCCGAACTCCGGCGGCGCGTCAGCACCCTTGCAGCAAAATTCCCCCTCTACCCCCACCTCGGTGACGGCCGCTCCGACGAGGAACCAGCCACCGAGCCGAACACAGACATGATTGGAGCGGCCCTGTGAGCGCTGACCAGCTTCCGGAGCACCCGGATTTCCTCTGGCGCAACCCGGAGCCGAAATCCTCATACGACGCAGTGATCGTCGGCGGCGGCGGACACGGACTTGCCACCGCCTACTACCTGGCCAAGAACCACGGCATGACGAACATCGCCGTCCTCGAGAAGGGGTGGCTGGCCGGTGGCAACATGGCACGGAACACCACGATCATCCGCTCGAACTACCTCTGGGATGAGAGCGCGGCGATCTACGAGGCGTCCCTGAAGCTCTGGGAAATCCTGCCCGAGGAACTCGACTACGACTTCCTTTTCAGCCAGCGCGGGGTCATGAACCTCGCCCATACCCTCGGGGACGTGCGCGAGAGCGTCCGCCGGGTCGGGGCGAACCGGCTCAACGGGGTCGACGCCGAGTGGCTCGACCCCCAGCAGGTCAAGGAGCTGTGCCCGATCCTCAACATCAGCGACAACATCCGCTACCCGGTCATGGGCGCCACGTACCAGCCGCGCGCCGGAATCGCCAAGCACGACCACGTGGCCTGGGCCTTCGCCCGCAAGTGCGATGAGCTCGGGGTGGACATCATCCAGAACTGCGAGGTAACCGGCTTCCTCAAGGACGGCAACCGCGTGGTGGGCGTTCAAACGAACCAGGGCACCATCCACACCGAAAAGGTGGGCCTTTGCGCCGCCGGGCACAGCAGCGTCCTGGCGGAGATGGCAGGCTTCCGGTTGCCCATCCAGTCGCATCCGCTCCAGGCGCTTGTCTCGGAACTGCACGAACCGGTCCACCCCACGGTGGTGATGTCCAACCACGTCCACGTCTACGTCTCCCAGGCACACAAGGGCGAGCTCGTCATGGGTGCCGGCGTCGACTCCTACAACGGGTACGGCCAGCGCGGGTCCTTCCACGTGATCGAACACCAGATGGCCGCCGCCGTGGAACTCTTCCCCATCTTCGCCCGGGCCCATGTGCTGCGCACCTGGGGCGGGATCGTCGACACAACCCTCGACGCCTCGCCGATCGTCGGCACCACCCCGGTTGAGAACATGTTCGTCAACTGCGGCTGGGGCACCGGCGGATTCAAGGGCACCCCCGGGGCCGGGCTCACCTTCGCCCACACCATCGCCACCGGCGCCCCCCATCACCTCAACAAGCCCTTCGCACTGGAACGCTTCGAAACCGGTGCCCTGATCGATGAGCACGGCGCCGCCGCCGTGGCGCACTAGAAAGCAGCCCCGCCATGCTTCTGATTCCCTGCCCCAACTGCGGGCCCCGCGACGAGACCGAGTTCCACTACGGCGGCCAGGCCCACGTGCCCTACCCCCACAACCCTGCCGAGCTCGACGACCGCCAGTGGGCGGAGTTCCTGTTCTACCGGGACAACACCAAGGGTGCCTTCGCCGAACGCTGGCTGCACAGCACCGGCTGCCGGCAGTGGTTCAACATGCTCCGCGATACGGTCACCTACGACATCCAGGCCATCTACCGCATGGGCGAACCCCGGCCCGACGCCGTCGCCCCGGCCGCCGAATCCGGCACCGCCAGCACCGCAGCCGACAGCACAACAACCGGAAACGCCGCGCCCGACCTCTCCACGACCAGCACCGCACCGCAAGGAGCAACCCAGTGACCTCCCACAACGCCCGCCTCACCGCCGGGGGACGCATCGACCGCACCATCTCGTGGCGTTTCACCGTGGACGGGGAGGAATACACCGGCCACCCCGGCGACACGCTCGCCTCGGCCCTGCTCGCCAACGGCCGCATTGCGGCAGGCAACTCGCTCTACGAGGACCGGCCCCGCGGCATCCTGGCCGCCGGCGTTGAGGAGCCCAACGCGCTCGTGCGGATTGCGCCCCGGTTCCCGGGCCATGTTGCCGAGTCGATGCTTCCTGCCACCACGGTGTCCCTGGTGGACGGCCTGCAGGCGGAGCTGCTCAACGGCCTCGGCCGGCTCGACCCCGGGGACGACCGCGCGGAGTACGACAAGAAGTACGTCCACACCGACGTCCTCGTCGTCGGCGGCGGACCGGCCGGCCTCGCCGCGGCCCGCGAGGCAGTCCGCACCGGTGCGCGGGTGATGCTCCTCGATGACCAGCCCGAACTGGGAGGATCGCTCCTGTCCGGCTCCACGGCTCCTGAACTCGCAGAAACCATCGAAGGCAAGCCGGCCCTGGAATGGGTGGCGGACGTCGAAGCCGAGCTCGTTTCCGGCGCCGAATCCACTGTCATGAACCGCACCACGGCCTTCGGCGCCTACGACGCCAACTACGTCATCGCTGTCCAGAACCGCACCGACCACCTTTCCAGCCCGGCCGCCCCGGGAGTCTCCCGCCAGCGGATCTGGCACATCCGCGCCGCCCAGGTTGTGCTGGCCCCCGGCGCCCACGAACGGCCGCTGGTCTTCGAGAACAACGACCGCCCCGGCATCATGCTCGCCTCGGCCGTCCGCACCTACCTCAACCGCTACGCCGTAGCAGCCGGACAGCGCGTGGTCATCAGCACCACCAACGACAGCGCCTACGCCCTCGCCGCCGACCTGCGGGCCGCCGGCGTCCGCCTCGTTGCCGTGGTCGACGCCCGTCCGGGACTCACGGCCGCGGCCGCGGCCGCTGCCGCCGTCGACGCCGGAACCCGGGTACTGACCGGCAGCGCGGTGGCCGACACTACTGCCGCCGGCTCCGGTGACGGCCGCCTGACGTCCGTCACCGTCCGCGGCATCAACGACGACGGCGGGATCACCTCCACCAGCGAAGAGATCGCCTGCGACCTGCTGGCAGTCTCCGGCGGGTGGAGCCCCCTGGTCCACCTCCACTCCCAGCGCCAGGGCAAGCTGCGCTGGGACGAGGACCTGGCGGCGTTCGTGCCGAGCACCAAGGTTCCCAACCAGCAGGTGGTGGGCTCCGGCCGCGGCAGTTTCGAACTCGTCGACTGCCTCGCCGAAGGCGTCTCCGCCGGAGCCGCGGCCGCCATCGCCGCGGGCTTCGGCTCCGCCGACGGTTCCGGGCCGGGGCCTGCACCGATCGGAGAGCCGAAGGCGTCCGCCCCGACCCGGCAACTGTGGCTGGTGCCCGGGCAGACCGGCACCCCGGACGACTGGCACCACCACTTCGTTGACTTCCAGCGGGATCAGTCCGTGGCCGACGTCCTGCGCTCCACCGGCGCGGGCATGCGCTCGGTGGAGCACATCAAGCGTTACACCTCGATCAGCACCGCCAACGATCAGGGCAAGACCTCCGGGGTGAACGCGATCGGCGTCATCGCCGCCGCGCTCCGGCAGGCAGGGGAGGCCTCCCGGGGCATCGGCGACATCGGCACCACCACCTACCGGGCCCCGTTCACCCCGGTGGCCTTCGCCGCCCTGGCCGGCCGCCAGCGCGGGGACCTTTTCGACCCGGCCCGCAGGACCTCAATCCATCCGTGGCACGTGGCCCACGGAGCCCGGTTCGAAGATGTCGGACAGTGGAAGCGCCCCTGGTACTACCCCCAGGACGCGGAGGATATGGACGCCGCGGTGCTGCGTGAATGCGCCGCCGTCCGGAACTCCGTGGGCTTCATGGACGCCACAACCCTGGGCAAGATTGAAATCCGGGGCAAGGACGCCGGTGAATTCCTGAACCGGGTCTACACCAACGCGTTCAAGAAGCTCGCCCCGGGTTCGGCCCGTTACGGGGTGATGTGCATGGCGGACGGGATGATCTTCGACGACGGGGTGACCCTGCGCCTGGACGAGGACCGCTACTTCATGACCACCACCACCGGAGGCGCAGCGAAGGTGCTGGACTGGCTTGAGGAATGGCTGCAGACCGAGTGGCCGGACCTCGACGTGCACTGCACGTCGGTAACCGAGCAGTGGACCACCATCGCCGTCGTCGGCCCCAGGTCCCGTGCGGTCCTGGCCAAGGTGGCACCGGAACTCGCCGCCGATGGAGGGCTGGAAGCCGAAGCCTTCCCGTTCATGACCTTCCGGGAGACCACCCTCGCCTCAGGCGTACGGGCCCGGGTCTGCCGCATCTCGTTCTCCGGGGAACTGGCGTACGAAATCAACGTCCCCGCCTGGTACGGGCTGAACACGTGGGAAGCCGTCGCGGCGGCCGGTGCCGAATACGACATCACCCCGTACGGCACCGAAACCATGCACGTGCTTCGGGCGGAGAAGGGTTACCCCATCGTCGGCCAGGACACCGACGGCACTGTCACCCCGCAGGACGCGGGCATGGAATGGGTGGTCTCCAAGGTCAAGGACTTCATCGGCAAACGCTCCTACTCCAGGGCCGATGCCGCACGCCCCGACCGCAGGCACCTGGTCAGCGTACTGCCGGCTGACCGCGCCCTGCGGCTTCCGGAGGGCACCCAGCTCATCGAAAAGGGCATTCCGACCGACCCCGCCAACGGGCCGGTGCCGATGCAGGGGTTCGTGACCTCCAGCTACCACAGCGCCGCCCTGGGCAGGTCTTTCGCCCTGGCCCTGATCACCAACGGCCGCAACCGGATCGGTGAAACCCTCACCGCCGCCGCCGGCGACCAGCTCGTCGACGTCGTCGTCGCCGAAACCGTGCTTTTTGACCCCGAAGGGACCCGTAAAGATGGCTGAAACAGCAGCACCCGAAAATCTGAGCAGAATCAAGGCTTCCCGCCACAGCCCGGCCGAGCACCTGGGCGAAGCGTTTGAGACCGGCTCCGTCCGGGGCACCGTGGAACTGGGTGAAATCGCCTTCCTGACGATGGTGGGAATCAGGGTTGCACCTGCCAGTGAGGCCGGACTGCGGATCACTTCGGTCACGGGCGGCCTGCCCGCAGCCTCGGGCGGTGTCAGCGGAACCGGCGACACCGCCGTGCTGTGGCTCGGCCCCGCCGAATTCCTTGTCGTTGCTGCCGCCGAGTCCCACGAGTCCCTCGGGGGCAACCTCCTCCAGGTACTCAAGGAAGCGCTCGCCGACGGCGAAGGCCAGGTGGTTGACCTCTCCGCCAACCGGACGACGTTCGAACTGACGGGGCCGAGGGCCCGGGCCGTCCTTGAGAAGGGCTGCTCGCTGGACCTCCACCCCCGGGTGTTCACCGCCGGAACCGCGCTGTCAACGGAGATCGCCGGCATCCCCGCGGTCCTGTGGAAGACCGGCGGCGAAAGCTACAGGATCTTCCCCCGGGCCTCGTTCGCCGACTTCCTGGGACGCTGGCTCCTCGATGCAATGCGCGAGTATGCCTCCCCCGAGGTCCCGTAATGGCTCTGAGTGTCCTCGACCTTTTCTCGGTCGGCATCGGACCGTCGTCGTCGCACACGGTCGGCCCGATGCGTGCAGCGAAGTTGTTCGCCGACGGGTTGAAGGAAGCCGGACACCTGAGCTCCACCAAGCGGGTGCAGGCCGAACTGTTCGGCTCCCTCGGCGCAACGGGGCGGGGGCACGGCTCGGATAAAGCGGTGGTCCTGGGCTTTAAGGGCCTGGACCCTGAAACCGTCGACACCGCCACCGCCGATGATCAGGTGGCCGCCGCCGCGCTCGACGCCGAACTCTGGATCGGCGGGGACCACCGGGTGGATTTCAACTGGGATGAAGACGTGGTGCTGCACCGCCGGAAGTCCCTGCCGGCCCATCCCAACGGCATGACGTTCCGCGCCCTTGACCACGCCGGCACCGTGCTCAGCGAACGGAGCTTTTACTCGATCGGGGGCGGGTTCGTCGTCGACGGGGAATCCGATGCAGGCGACCGCGTAGTTCCCGATGACACCGCGCTGCCGCACCAATTCACCATGGCGGATCAGCTCTTGGACATCTGCCGGCGCGAAGGCATGTCGATCTCCGACGTGATGCTCGCCAACGAGCTCACCTGGCACAGTGAAGCGGAACTCCGGAAGAAACTGCTGGATCTCTGGGCCGTCATGCGCGAATGTGTCGAAAACGGCTGCGCCGCGGAGGGCATCCTGCCCGGAGGGCTGAAGGTGAAGCGGCGCGCCCCGGCCCTGTTCCGGACCCTTGCGGCAGCCGCGCCCGACGCCGGACCGGGGAATCCATCCCCGGCACAGGCACCTGCCGACCCCCTGCTCGCCATGGAATGGGTGAACCTTTTCGCCCTCGCCGTGAATGAGGAAAACGCCGCCGGCGGCCGGATCGTCACCGCACCCACCAACGGCGCCGCCGGAATCATCCCGGCGGTGCTTCACTACTACGTCAAGTTCGTCCCGGGCGCCAACGACGACGGCGTCGTCCGGTTCCTGCTCGCCGCAGGCGCCGTCGGAATCCTCTTCAAGATCAACGCGTCGATTTCCGGAGCGGAGGTGGGCTGCCAGGGGGAGGTGGGCTCCGCCTGCTCCATGGCGGCCGCGGGGCTGTGCGAAGTGCTCGGCGGCACCCCCGCGCAGGTCGAAAACGCCGCCGAGGTCGGCATTGAACACAATCTTGGGCTCACCTGCGACCCGGTCGGCGGGCTCGTGCAGATTCCGTGCATCGAACGTAACGCCATCGCCAGCGTCAAGGCCATCAACGCCGCGCGCCTTGCGCTGCACGGGGACGGCAGCCACGTGGTCTCCCTCGACAAGGCCATCAAGACGATGCGCGAGACTGGAGCAGACATGAAATCCAAGTACAAGGAAACCTCAAGAGGAGGCCTCGCCGTGAACGTGATCGAGTGCTGAACAAATGACGACAATCCAATCCGAAGTGCCGGCTCCGAATCCGGCCACCACCGTGGAACACGTCCTGACGCTTGACTGCCGCGAGGAGCCGGGCATCGTCCACGCCGTGTCCGGCTTCCTGCTCGAACACGGCTGCGACATCATCGACAACAAACAGTTCGGTGACCGCATCGAAGGCCACTTCTTCATGCGGGTCCACTTCGCCTCCCCCGGCGACACAACAACCGTGGATCAGCTGCGCTCCGCTTTTGCTCCCCTCGCCGACAAGTACGGCATGCGCTGGCAGCTGGAAGAGCACCTCTCCCGCCGCCGGGTCCTCATCATGGTCTCGAAGTTCGGCCACTGCCTCAATGACCTGCTGTTCCGCGCCAGGATCGGGGAGCTCCCCATCGACGTGGTGGCCGTCGTGTCGAACCACACCGACCACCAGGCGCTTGTCGAGTGGCACGGGATCCCGTTCTTCCACGTGCCGGTCACGGCCGCAACCAAGCCCGCCGCCGAGGCACGGCTGCTTGACCTGATTGACGACTTCGACGTCGAACTCGTTGTCCTGGCCAGGTACATGCAGGTCCTCAGCGACGGGCTGACCCGCAGGCTGGACGGGCGGGCGATCAATATCCACCACTCGTTCCTGCCCAGCTTCAAGGGCGCCAAGCCGTACCACCAGGCCTACGCGCGCGGGGTGAAGACTGTTGGCGCAACCGCGCACTATGTGAACGCCGAACTGGACGAAGGCCCGATCATCTCGCAGCAGGTGGTGGAGGTTGACCACACCTACGGCCCGGAGGACCTCGTGGCCGCCGGCCGCGACACGGAGTGCAAGGCATTGAGCAACGCCGTCCGCTGGCACTGCGAAGGCCGCATCATCCTGAATGGGAACAGGACAGTCGTCCTGAAGTAGGCCGCCCCGAACAATCATGGACACCAGCTTCACCTTCTTCACTAAGTGCCTGCAGTGCCGCCGGTGCTCTAATGTGTGTTGCGGGCCAAGCGGGCGGCCCGCCTCCTTCCTATGCAGAAATGGTGTAACCCCTGTGTCTTCCGTCAGCGGATCCGGTCCCTCCGTCGAAGGGGACCGCAGGCCTGAACAGCTGCTGAACTGTCCCACCGGCTCCTATGAGTACTACTTCGACACCGGCGAACTGCGATGGTCCGATGAGATGTACCGGATTCACGGGTACCGGCGGGGAGAAATGGTTCCGAGCCTTGAATCGGGATTCCCCTACGTTCCGGCCGAAGAACAGGAAGGCGTGCGCGCCCTGTGGGGACGTCTGCTCACAGACGGAGGACCGATTGCCGGATACCACACGGTCATTGACCGTCGGGGCCGCCGCCACCGGGTGCTCAGCGTGGGGGACCTCATCGTCGACGCCGGATCCGTTGTGGGAGTGCGTGGGATGGTCACCGACCTCACCGAGCCCGTGGACCGCAACACCCGACGGGCCACGGCCCAGGCCGTGGCCGATTCGGCCAGGAACCGGGCCGTGATCGAACAGGCTAAAGGAATCCTCATGGGCCGACATAAGTTCAGCGCCGATGAGGCCTTCGAGGCGCTCAGCGCCCGGAGCCAGGCCGTGAACCGCAGGGTCGCCGACCTCGCCCAGGACATCGTCGATACCGCCACGGGGCAGACGGCCTCCTCGACGCTGTGGGAAACTCCCTCGCACTGAGAGCCGGGGCCCGGGTGCGGGGGCTGGTCCTGGATTCGGCCATCCCCCCGCCAACCGTGACCTGCCAGGGCGCCCTGGTGCGCAGGGCGCCCTTGCGCCTACTGCTTGAAGGCCGCGTCGAACGAAGCGGTGGGGGGAGCGAAGTCGAAGGACTTGAGGAAGGCAAGCGCCTCCGGTGCGCCCTGCAGCCGGTCCATGCCTGCGTCTTCCCATTCCACGGAAATGGGCCCGTCGTAGCCGATCGCGGTCAGCGCGCGGAAGCTTGACTCCCACGGCACATCCCCGCGGCCCGTCGAGACGAAGTCCCAGCCCCGCCGCTGGTCGCCCCAGGGCAGGTGGGAGGAGAGGATGCCGTTGCGTCCGCCGCCCATCCGCATCTTCGTGTCCTTGCAGTCCACATGGTAGATGCGGTCGGCGAAGTCGGAGATGAAGGCGACCGGGTCGATCTGCTGCCACATAAAGTGGCTGGGGTCCCAGTTCAGCCCGAAGGCTTCCCGGTGCCCGATCGCCTCGAGGGCACGGTGGGTGGACCAGTAGTCGTAGGCGATCTCCGAGGGGTGGACCTCGTGCGCGAAACGGACCCCGCACTCGTCGAAGACGTCGAGGATCGGATTCCACCGGTCGGCGAAGTCCTGGTACCCGGCCTCGATGACCTCGGGGGACACGGGCGGGAACATTGCCACGTACTGCCAGATTGAGGAACCCGTGAAGCCGACAACCGTCTTCACTCCCAGCTTCTGGGCCAGGCGTGCCGTCAGCTTCATCTCCTCCGCGGCCCGGGAACGCACTCCTTCGGGCGTGCCGTCGCCCCAGACCCGCGGCCCCACAATCGACTCGTGGCGGAAGTCGATCGGGTCGTCGCACACAGCCTGGCCCTTGAGGTGGTTCGAGATGGCCCAGACCTTCAGGCCGTTGCGTTCGAGGATGTCCAGCCGGTCCTGGATGTAGGCGTCATCGTCCCACCGCCACGCGTCGAGGTGGTCACCGGATACCGCGATCTCCAACCCGTCATAGCCCCACTGTCCTGCGAGTTCCGCTACTTTCTCGAACGGCAGGTCGGCCCACTGGCCGGTGAACAGCGTGTACTTTCGTCCCATCTCAATGCTCCTTCGTCTCGGACAAGCGTCAGCGCGGGTTGCCGCTGGCGGGTGAACTCAGAGCTCGACGACGGCGCTTGAGCGTTCAGCACTTGCCTCGAGGGCGGCAAGCACTCTCTGCACCGCGAGCCCTTCCTCAAATGACGGCGACGGCGCCGTCCCAGCGTCGATCGCGGAAAGGAAGTCCGCGGCCTGGCTGGTGAAAGTTGAGTCCCAACCGAGGATATGCCCTGGAGGCCACCACTTGCCCGCGTAGGGGTGGAACGGCTCGGTGACGAGGATCCGCGAATACCCCTGCACCTGTCCGGGGGCTTCGGCGTCGAAGTACCGGAGCTCGTTCAGCCGCTCAAGGTCGAACGCCAGGCCTCCGCGCGAACCGTACACCTCGATCTGCAGCGCGTTCTTCCGCCCGGTGGCGAACCGCGACACCTCGAGGCTTGCCACCGCGCCCGACGCGAGGTGCAGCGTCGCCCAGGCGGCGTCGTCGACAGTGACCTGTTCTATGCCGGCCGCGCCGGCGCGGGTCTCAACGAACGTCTTGACGGTCCCGGAGACGGCCGTGACGGCGGACCCGAGGAGGAACTGCACCTGGTCCACGGCGTGTGAGGCGAGGTCGCCGACCGCTCCCGAGCCCGCGGTCTCCCGGCGGAGCCGCCAGGTCATCGGGGCGTTCTCGTCGCGGAGCCAGTCCTGGAGGTAGCTGACCCTGACCTGCCGGATCTCCCCGAGGCGGCCCTCGGCGATGAGCGTGCGGGCCTGGGCGAGCGCAGGGAGACGGCGGTAGTTGAAGGCAACCATTGAGTGGACGCCCTTCGCGCGGGCGTCCGCCGCCGCGGCGGCCATCCGTTCCGCTTCCTCAACCGAGTTGGCCAGCGGCTTCTCCACGATCACGTGCTTGCCGGCCTCCAGGGCGGCAATGGCCAGCTCGGCGTGGAGATGGCCGGGGGTGCAGATGTCGACGATTGCGATGTCGTCGCGCTCGAGCACCGAGCGCCAGTCCGTTGCGCTTTCACTCCAGCCCAACTGGCGCGCGGCTTCGGCGACCTGGTCCCGGTCCCTGCCCACAAGGACCTGCTGGGTGACCCTGGCGGTCGGGTAGAAGGCGTTGACGTTGCGCCACGCGTTGGAGTGGGCCTTCCCCATGAAGGAGTAACCGAGCACCGCGACCCCCAGCGCTCGCGGTCCGGAGCCCGGGGTGAGGCCGGCTGCAGCGGCAGGGGCGGTGGTGGTCATCTGCTCTCTCCTTAGGGTGCGGTGGCGGCCGAGCGCAGGAAGGCCAGGCCGTCCTGCGCGAGCTGGTCCTGCGAGGGTGCAAGCGGGCGCCAGATCGAGGCTGCGGTGGCGATGCTTGCATTGGATGAGGTGAAGCTTTCGATGTTCAGCGGGCCGCTGTAGCCGACGTCGTCGAGGGCGGCGAAGATTCCGGGCCAGTCCGTCTGATCGCCGCCGGGGGAGCCGCGGTCGTTCCCGCACACCTGGAGGTGGACCAGAGAGCTTCCGGCAGCCCGGACCGCTGCGGCCGAGGAGCGTTCCTCGATCCCCAGATGGTAGGTATCAAGGGCGAGTCCGACGCCCCGGCCCAGAAGCGGTTCAAGCGCTTCGAGCGCCTGGGCGGTGGTGTTGAGCAGCGAAGTCTCGTAGCGGTTGAGGGGTTCGATGCCCAGCACGACGCCGGCGGACTCGGCCTCAGCGGCCAGCGGCGCCAAGTTGCGGCGCAGCTGGCCGTAGGCTTCCGCACGCTCCGCGGCGTCCATCCGCCACAGCCGCCCCGTCGAGGCGTAGAACGGTCCGCAGACGGCCGGGGCGCCGACGTCCTGCGCCAGCGCGATGCAGGCGCTGAGGTATCGCTGGGTCTCCCTGACCACGGTGTCGTCGGCGAAAACGAGGTCCCTTCCGGGCGCCATTGCACCGACGATGAACGGGCGCAGCCCCGCAAGGGAGCTACGCACCGTCCCGGCGGTGAAATCCCCGGCCTTCTCAAGGGGAAGTTCAACGGCATCGAAGCCCATTCCGGCGATTTTCTCCAGCAGGGGAGGCAGGTTGGCGTCGGTGAGCGGGGATTCCCACACCCAGGTGTTGACCCCGATCAGGCGGCGCACATGCCCTGCCTCCCTGCTGGTCCCGATGCTCACGGGATGGTGCGTTCCTGCCACACGTCGGGGTAGCCGGGAAGGTCCTCGCCGCCGAACTTGGCGTAGTGGCCATCAGGCATTCCCTCGTTGGCTTCGAGGAACGCGGCGCGGTCCTCTTCAGGGATCGGCGTCTGCGGGAGCACCCATTCGCTGGGAATCTCCTCGCCGGCGAAGATCTTCTCGAGCGCCAGGAGCGGGGTGCGCCACTGGAAGTTCGAGTAGACGGGGGCGAGGCCGGTCAGCCCGGTCTCCTCCCACTTGCGCAGGAAGCTCATTTCGTCTTCGCCCGTCATGACCGGGTAGTCCTTGCCGGCGTCCTCGAAGGCCTCGATCGCCGCGACGGCGCCGTCGCCGGCGTCCATCCAGACCCCCTGCACGTCGCCGGTGGCCAGTTCATCGGAGATGATCTTCTTGATCTCGGTGGGGTCGGCTCCGGTGAAGTAGTCGACCGCCTCGATCCCGTTCTCCTCGAAGATCTTCTCGGCAGCCGCCCAGCGCTGCTCGAGGACGTCGACGCCTGGGAGGATCCGCAGGGCCACGACCTTGTCGCCCTCCTGAAGGTTGTCGACGAGGAATTCGGCCGTGTCGATGCCCCATGCGTAGCCGCCGATGGGGTGGATGAACGTTGTGTAGCAGTCGGTCTCGACGCCGCGGTCGAAGACAACAACCGGTTTGCCGGTCTCGCAGGCACGCTCGACCGCCGGCGTCAGTGCGGCGGTGGAGTTTGGCGAGATGATGAACGCATCGCAGTTGCCTTCGGCGATGAAGTAATCGATGTCGGCGATCTGGGTGTTGTCGTCGTCCTGGGCGTCACGTGTCTCCATTTCTGAGATCACGCCGTCCTCCTCGAGGACCTTGAGCTGCTCATTCATGGTGATCCAGCCGGTCTGCCGCCACGGGTTGGAGATCGAGGCATTGGAGAAGCAGACTTTCTGCGCGCCCTCCGCCGCGAGGCCGGAGGTGTTCTTCATTTTCCCGTCGATGTACTGCAGCCAGGGCTGCTCGGGGTCTCCTTCGAAGCTCGCCGAGCGCTGCTCCGACTGCCGGTCATACACCTCCTGGACGAACCACTCGTCACCGCTGTCCTCGGCCGGAGTCGGGCCGCCGGCCGCCGCGCTTTCGCTGGCTGGCGGGTTCTCGACTGATGAATCGGTTGTACAGGCGGTCAGTGCGAGCAGCGCCGTGGCTGCCACAACTGTCGCCTTCGAATAGATGCTTCGCTGCATCATGTTCCTCCCTCATTGGCGCCCACGGTGGGCTGCTGTGCAATTGGGTGCTGCTTCTCATGGGTTGACCTGGTGGCGCCGCTCCTGCGCCGCTGCCACGTCTTCGCGCTGGCGGCGACGGCGAGGATGATGATCGCGCCCTGCACCGTGTCCCGCCACGTTGACTGGACCCCGGCGAAATTCAGCAGGGCAAAGAGCGTTTCGAGGGCGAAGGCCCCCGCTGCGGCGGAGAGCACCCAGCCCCGCCCGCCGCCGAGCACCACGCCGCCCAGGACGACGGCTGTGATGGCCGTGAACTCGTAGCCGCGGCCCACCGAGGGGTGTACCCCGGCGTATCCGACGAGGATGATGCCGGAGACTGTTGCCGCGAGCGAGGAGAGCATGAATGCCCGGGTGCGGATCCACCACACCCGTGCTCCGGTGAGCGCAGCGGCGCGGGCGTTGTCCCCGACGGCGACCAGCGTGCGGCCGTAGGGCCGGCGCATCAGCCAGAAGGCCCCTGCGGCCACCGCCAGGAGGATCAGCACCGGATAGGGCAGGATCTCGAGCACCGGAACGTCCTTGATGCCCCCGCGTCCGATCTGCCGGAACGTGTCGGCAGGGTTCCCGGTGGCGGCCCCGCCGGTCCAGTAGAGCACCAGGCCCAGCAGGGCGAGCATCATGCCAAGGGTCACGATGAAGCTCGGGATCTTCAGCAGCGTTGTCACGAGCCCGTTGACCAGTCCGATGAACGCACCGAAGACCAGCATCAGGAGCAGGACCGGCAGGACCCTCCCCTCGTCCTGGCCGATGAGGTTTCCCGCGATGAAGACCTGGGCGGTCACCACCGAGCCCATCGAGAGGTCGAACTCACCCGAGACGATGACGAAGTACTGTCCGATCGCCGCGATGGCGATCGGTGCGGTGCGGCCGATGAAGCGGATGAGCGAACCCGGTTCGCCGAAGGATGGATTGACGGCGATGACGGCGGCGAGCAGGAGCAGCAGCAGGAGAAAGACCGCGCCTCCCGGGGTGCGCAGTGCGCGCAGCAGGCGGTCCTTGCGAGGGGAGCGGTCGCGCTTGAGTTCCACGTTCCGGTCCGAAGCGAGGGTGCTCACGCGCCCACCTCCTGCCGTGTCGAAGTGGTCTCCCGCGGGGTGTCGTCGAAGCGGGCCGGCCGGCTGATGACGCGGCGCCCCGCGTAGACGGCGACGGCGGCGACGATGACGATGCCGCGGACGACGTCCTTGAGGAACGGATTGATCTGCATCACGCTCATGATGTTGTCGATCATCGCGAAGATCAGGACCCCGCCGAGGGTTCCGACGAGGGAGCCCTTCCCCCCGGCGAGCAGGGTTCCGCCAAGGACGACGGCTGCGATCGATAGCAGGTCGTAGCCGCCCTGGCTGCCGATGGTGGGGCTGCCGACGCCCAGCCGCGCCGCAAGCAGCAGTCCGGCCATTCCGGCGAGTACGGAGCAGATCACGTGGGCGGCGATGATGGGGGTGTTGGTGTGGATGCCCGACATGCGGGCCACGTTGAGGTCCCCTCCCACGGCGTACATCGAGTGTCCGAGGCGGGTGCGCTCCAGCAGGAGCAGGACGACGGCGGCGCAGGCAAGCATGAGCAGGGTGGAGATCGGCACCGGTCCAAGCCCGGTCGCCCCCACAAGCCGGAAGGCCAGCGGGGCCTGCCCGGAACTGCCCTTGTAGTTGGTGGCGAGGTAGCCGCTGATGATCAGGCCCGTGCCCAGCGTGGCGATGAAGCCGTGGACCTTGAGCCCTGAGACGACGAGGCCGTTGACCAGGCCGATGGCCGCAGCCACCGCCAGTGCCACAAGGACGCCGGGAAGGATGTTGCCGGCCTGGTTGGCCATGATCACGGCCGCCAGGAGGCTGGTGAGGCTCACGACGTACGGAACGGAGAGGTCCAGGCTTCCCACGAGGATCACCAGGGTCTGGCCGATGGCGATGAAGCCCAGGACGCTGGTTCCCGTGAGGATCGATGAGATGTTGCCGGCGCTGAAGAAGCTGCGCCCGGCTGCGGCGACCAGGATGGTGCCGGCGACGATTGTGAGCAGGACGACGAGGTAGACGATGTGGGTCGAGGTGAGCCGCGAGGTGATTTTCATGGGAGGACCGTTTCGCTTCGGGCCCCGGTTGCCAGCTGCAGGACCTGCTCTTCGCTCGAGCCCGCCGGCAGTTCACCGGCGATCCGGCCGTCGCGCATGACGACGATCCGGCTGCTCATCCCCAGTAGTTCGGGCAGCTCGCTGGAAACCATGAGCAGCGCCTTTCCTTCGGCAGCCAGGGACCGCATCAGGCTGTAGACGGCGAGCTTCGCGCCGACGTCGATGCCGCGCGTCGGCTCGTCGAGCAGGACAACCAGCGGGTCGATGGCGAGCCATTTCGCCAGCACGACCTTCTGCTGGTTGCCGCCCGAGAGGTACTGCACCTCCTGGTCGAGGTCCCGTGCGACGACCTCGAGGGAGGAAAGGATGCCGGGGGTGCCGGCCCGCGCCGCGGGCGTGCGCGATGGGAACACCGACCGGATCACGCCGAGGGCGTTGTTGAGGATTGATTGGTTGAGGCTGAGGCCCTGCGCCTTGCGGTCTTCGGTGATCAGGGCGATGCGCTGGCGGATCGCCTGGCGGGGGGAGGTGGCGGTGAAGGGCCGGCCGTCCAGCACCATCCGGCCCCGGGTGAAGGGCGCGGCGCCGAAGATCGCCTCGACGAGTTCGGTGCGGCCCGAGCCCTGCAGCCCGGCCACCCCGACGATCTCACCGGCCCGCAGTGCGAGGTCGATTGAGTCGAGCTGGTGGTTGCCTCCGCCCTCCACGCTCAACAGAGTCTTGCCGAGCGTGGTGCCCGGGTGTTCGTCGGGGTAGTAGGCCGCGATGGGCCGGCCGACCATCATCCGCACCAGGGCGGCGTCGTTCAGCTCCGACGCCGGGCTTGTACCGACGATTCGTCCGTCCTTCAGGACGGTGATCGTGTCGCAGAGGTCGAAGATCTCCTTGAGCCGGTGCGAGACGTAAAGGATTGCCGTGCCGCGCTCCTTGAGCCGGCGGACGATCGCGTAAAGGAGGTCGACCTCGGCCCCGGCGAGGGCGGCCGTCGGCTCGTCCATGGAGATGATGCGGGCGTCGTAGCTGACTGCCTTGGCGATCTCGACGATCTGCTGCTGCGCCACCGACAGTGAGCTCACCGCGGCGGTGGGGCGGATGTTGCCAATGCCCAGCTGGTCGAAAAGTTCGGCGGTGCGGGAGTTCATTGCCTTCGTGTTGACGAGCAGCCCTTTGCGCGGCTCACGGCCCAGGTAGATGTTCTCCGCCACAGTGCGGTCGGGCAGCAGGTTGAATTCCTGGAACACGGTGGAGAGGCCGGCGAGGTGGGCCTGGGTGGGGTGGTGGAATTCCACCGGGCCGCCGTCGAGTTCGATCGTCCCGGCATCACGCTGGTATACGCCCGCGAGGATTTTCATGAGGGTGGATTTGCCGGCACCGTTCTCCCCCACGAGGCCGTGCACTTCACCGGCCTTCAGTTCAAGGGACACATCTTCGAGCACCGGGATGCCGAAGAAGGCTTTCGACAATCCGGTCACCCGGAGCACCGGCGGGGACACAGGTCCGTTCATGCGAAAACTGTGACAGACGCCATATCTTTTGTCGATAGCCATGCAAAAGACAGGTAGTACTCGTAAAAATGCATGTGGCGTGACTCACGAAAGTGTGCCGTGCTTTACTGAAAGCGTGGTTCGAAGCCCAGCGTCCTACGCCACCTCGGCGCGAACCTCGGTCCTCCCGGCGGCGGGCGCGAGCGAGGTTTTCCAGCTCCTGCGCGACGGACAGCCGCGCACCCGGGCGGAGCTCGCGCAGCTCACCGGCCTGGCCCGCTCAACCGTCGCCTCCCGGGTTGAGACGCTGATGAAACTCGGTCTGGTCTCGCCCTACGGCGGCGCCGTCTCGACCGGCGGCAGGCCGCCGTCGCTGTTTGCGCTGAACCCCGGAGCGCGCGTCGTCATTGGTGCCGACATTGGAGCCACCCACGCACTGGTGGTCCTTGCCGATCTCTCCGGAACCGAACTTGCCAGCGAGAGCACGGCGATGGAGATAGCGGACGGTCCGGAAGCTGTGCTCGGGTGGCTGGTTGCGGCCGTTGACTCGCTGCTGGCGCAGGCGGGGCGCCGGCGGGACGAGCTCGCGGCAATAGGGATCGGCCTCCCCGGGCCGGTCGAGCACGAGACGGGCCGGCCGATGAATCCGCCAATCATGCCCGGCTGGGACCGTTTCGACGTTCCGGCGCGGGTCCAGGCGAGCTTCGACGTCCCCGTGCTTGTCGACAACGACGTGAACATCATGGCGCTTGGGGAACAGAGCTTCCACTGGCCGGAGGTCACCGAGCTGATGTTTATCAAGGTCGCAACCGGGATCGGTGCGGGGATCATCTCGAGCGGCACCCTCCAACGCGGTGCCCAGGGCACTGCGGGCGACCTCGGCCACGTCCGGGTGCCGCGGGCCGGCGAGGTGATGTGCCGCTGTGGCAACTCCGGATGCCTCGAGGCGCTGGCCGGCTGGCCGGCCCTCGCGGCGGCGCTCACCGCGGTGACCGGCATGCCGCTCTCCTCCAGCGGGGACGTGATTCGGCTTGTCCGGTCGGGGGACAGCGCGGCCATCCAGGTGATCCGCCAGGCGGGGCGGGACATCGGCGACGTGCTGGCGACCTGCGTGAACCTCACCAACCCGTCGGTGATCGTCATCGGCGGCAGCCTTGCCCAGGCCGGGGAACACCTTCTGGCCGGGATCCGCGAGGTTGTCTACCGGCGCTCCCTGCCGCTGGCAACCGAGCATCTGCGCGTGGTACCCTCCGTCGCCGGACAGCGCGCCGGAGTGCTGGGGGCGGCCGTGCTGGCGATCACCCACGTCCTCTCGCCCGAATCCATCGAGGCGGCGAGCGCGGCCGTATCCTGACAAGCGGTGGGCGCATTCCCATCAGCGCCTACGATGAAACGGTGGAAGCAAACATTCGCGAGGAAGCTGACGCCGCACTGACCCGGCCGTCACCCTCGCAGACCCTGTCTCGCGGTATCCGCGCCCTCGAGATCCTTGCTGAAGCGCCGGGGCCGCTGACGATCGGCGAACTTGCTGGAGCGATGAAGGTCCACCGCTCCGTCGCCTATCGGATCCTGCGCACCTTGGAGGACCACTCACTGCTGATCCGCGACGACACAGGGCGGTTCGAGCCGGGACCCGGGCTGGCGGTCCTGGCACGGAATGTCTCCCGCAGCCTCCAGACAGCGGCACTGCCTGAACTTACCTCGCTGGCCAACTCCCTGAACATGACCGCCTTCGTGGCGGTGTGGGACCGCCAGGAATGCGTGACCCTGGTTTCCGTTGAACCCCGCCACTCCGGAGCGGCAGTGGCCCAGCATCCCGGCTCCCGCCACCCGGTCCACTCCGGAGCCCCTGGGATTGCCATCCAGTCGGCAATGAGTGAGGAGGAGTGGCAGGCCGCTGCGCCGACAATCCCCTACCGCACCCAAGCCGCCCTGGCCCGGAACCGCGGCTACGCCGAGAGCCACGATGAAGTGATAGCGGGAGTTTCCTCGATTGCCGCACCCATAACCGTGCCCGGTGGAAAACCGGCGGCCGTCGCCGTGGTCTATATCCGGTCCGACCAGGATGCGGCGAAAATCGGCGCCGAGCTCAGCGCGGGCGCCGAACGCATCGCGAGCCAGCTGCGGTAGCAAACGCTTCCCGCAGTCCGGCGGGCCGCTGCTAGGCGAAGGTCCGTCCCGGCTGCCGCGCTGAGCGCACAGGTGCGAGCAGCGGCTCGAAGAAGCCCGCGAGTTCGGCCATCGACGCCAGGGGCAGGACGTTTGCCACGTACTGGTCGGGACGGACGACGACGATCACGCCGGAGCGGTCGAGGCCGCGCAGTTCGAAAATGTCGGACGCCGGATCGGCGGCGTACACCAGTTCGTAGTCGGTGAGCCCGAACGGTCCCACCGCGGGCTTGAACGCTGCCGGTACGCCTCCGATGTCGACCTGCCTGTGGTTTTGTTGGTAGATCACCTTCACGTCGAACCACGCGTCAGCCCCCGCATCCTCGGGGGTGGCAGCAAGCGGAGAGTCGGGAGCGTTCTGAATCCACGCGGCGAAGTCGGCCACACCCGAGCCGCTGCCCGCCTCGGCCGCATCGGCGAAGACGTAGATCCGCCAGCGGCCGTCGGCCGTCGCGTGGTGGCCGAGGTGCATGGGGACGCCGTCGCAGACCCGCACCACGGGCGCCGACTTGAATCGCTTCCCGATCGGGAACCCCGTGGCGAGGTCCTGGTGCACGGGGTCGGCGATGAGGAGTGAGGGTGCGTACTGGGTCATGAAGCCCATGGGGAACTCGCCCGTGCGCACATAGAAGTCCTCGAGTTCGGAAGGGTCGGAAAACTCCTCCGGCTTCTTGGCCATGAGCGTTGACCACTCCTTGTCGAACTCGATCAGGTCCTTCGCCACGACCTGCCGCTCCGCCGAATAGGTTGCCAGCAGGCTCTCGGGGCTGCGCCCGTCGAGGACGTGGCCGAGCTTCCATCCGAGGTTGAACCCGTCCTGCATCGAGACGTTCATGCCCTGGCCCGCCTTGGCGCTGTGGGTGTGGCAGGCATCCCCGGTAATGAATACGCGCGGGGTGCGGCTTCCCACCTCGTCCGGGAGGACGTCGTCGAACCGGTCGGTGAGGCGGTGGCCCACCTCGTAGACGCTGTGCCACGCGACGTTCCGCACATCCAGCGTGTAGGGGCTGAGGATCTGGTTCGCCTTCGCGATGATCTGGTCGAGAGTGGTGGCGCGCACGGCGCCGTTGTCGTCCGGCCCGACCTCGCCCAGGTCGACGTACATGCGGAACAGGTGGCCGCCCTCGCGGGGGATCAGCAGGATGCTTCCACCTTCACCGGACTGGATGGCGCATTTCAGGCGGATGTCCGGGAAATCCGTGACCGCCAGGGCGTCCATGACCCCCCAGGCGTGCCGGGCCTGGTCGCCGGCCAGCGTGCAGCCGATTGCCTGCCGCACCTTGCTGCGCGCGCCGTCGGCGCCCACAACGTATTTCGCCCGCACGGTGCGCTCCCTGCCCTGATGTTCGCCGGAGGTGTGCACCAACGTCACTGTCACCGGATACTCGCCGTTCCCGGTTATCTCGAGTCCGGCGAACTCGTAGCCGTAGTCGGGCTCCATCCGGGTGGGGGAGTTCTTCATGAACTCCGCGAAGTAATCGAGCACGCGGGCCTGGTTGACGATGAGGTGCGGGAATTCGCTGATGCCGGTGGGGTCGTCCTCCGGACGGGCGGTGCGGATGATGCGTGACGGATCCTCGGGATCCGGCTTCCAGAACGCCATCTCGGTGATCCGGTACGCCTCGTCGATGATCCGCTGCGCGAAGCCGAAGGCCTGGAAGGTCTCGACGCTGCGGGCCTGGATGCCGTCCGCCTGGCCGATTGCCAGCCGGCCCGGGCGGCGCTCAACGATGCGCGTGGTGATGCCCGGGAACTGGGAGAGCTGGGCGGCGGTGGTCATGCCGGCAGGGCCAGTCCCTACGATCAGGACGTCGACCTCGTCCGGAAGCTCCCTGGGCCGGTCAAGCCCGACGCCGGCCGCCGGACGGACGCGTGGATCGCCTGACACATATCCGTGATGGTGGAATTGCACGGGGTTTCCTCACTTCATCGTGACGGCCGATCGGCCATACCGTGTTCGATAATAGAACTTTTCGTTCGATAAGCGAACGAGGATCGGATGTTACTGTACGCGCCCTGAGACGGACGCCACAAGAGCACGTGTGCGCCTCGACGCCCGGTGTCAGTAGCTTGCGGACGGGTCGCCGGCGTCGGCCGAGCCACGCCTGGGCGCGGTGTATTCAGCGGCGAGGGCCTCGGAGCCGCGGGCCAGCAGGGCGACGTCGGCGCCGACGAGGATGAACTTCGCGCCGGCATCGAGGTAGCTGTGTGCCGTCGCCGGAGTGAAGGCGTTGACGCCGGCGGGTTTGCCGGCCCGCCCGGCGGCGGCCAGGCAGCGCTCGACGGCGCCGCGCACGTCGGCATGCTCCTGCTGTCCGAGGAGGCCCATTGAAGCTGCGAGGTCGGAGGGGCCCAGGAAGATGGCGTCGACCCCGTCAACGTTCAGGATCTCCTCAACGGCGTCGACGGCCGCCGTCGATTCGATCTGGACGGTGACGCTGAGGGTTTCTCCGGCGCGGGCCAGGTAGTCCGGGATCCGGTTCCATCGGGCGGCCCGGGCCAGGGCTGAGCCGACGCCTCGCACGCCCTCCGGCGGATAGCGGGTCGCGGCCACTGCGGCCTCGGCCTCCGCCGCGGAATTCACCATCGGAATGAGCAGGTTCTGGACCCCGAGGTCAAGGTACTGCTTGATGACCACTGGGTCATTGACCGGCGGGCGGACCAGGGTGGTAACCGGATACCCGTGAACGGCCTGCAGCTGGGCAAGGATGGATTCAAGTCCGTTGGGGCTGTGTTCGGCATCCACAAGGAGCCAGTCAAGCCCCGACCCCGCACAGATCTCCGCGGCCAGCGGGCTTCCGGAGCACACCCACATCCCGGCGAGTGGACCGTGGGCCTCCGCGAGGGCGTCCCTGAACGTATGGTCTAGTGGAAGCGGCATGTCACAACCCCAAGCGGTCCGAAGTCGGCGTGGACGGTGTCGCCCTGATGAACCCACATGGGGCGGGTGAAGGACCCGGCGAGGATGATGTCCCCGGCCTTCAGCCCGTCGCCGTGCCCCGCGATCTTGTTGGCGAGCCAATGCACCCCTGCGGCCGGGTGGTCGAGGACCCCTGCGGCGACGCCCGTCTCCTCGACGGTCTGGTTCTTGTAGAGGATCGCCGAGACCCAGCGCAGGTCGACGGCGTCGGGGCGCACCGGGTTGCCTCCGATCACCATTGCCCCCATCGCGGCGTTGTCGGAGATGGTGTCAACGATTGTGCGTCCCTCCATCTCGATCCGGGAATCGAGGATTTCGAGTGCGGGGACAACGTAGTCCGTCGCATTCAGCACGTCGAAGATGGTGCAGCCCGGACCCGCAAGGTCTTTCTTCAACACGAACGCGAGCTCCACTTCCACCCGGGGGTGCGTGTAGCGGGCCCACTCCACCGAGCAGCCGGTCTCGAGCACCATGTCGTCGAAGATGGCGCCGTAATCGGGTTCGGTGATGCCGGTTGCGGCCTGCATCGCCCTCGAGGTGAGCCCGATCTTGCGCCCCACCAGGACGCGGCCGGCGTCCTCGTTGCGTTGCCGCCACAGCCGCTGGACGGCGTAGGAGTCCTCAACGGTCATGTCGGGGTAGCGGGCGGTCAGCAGAGGGACAGGGGTGCGGGTCCGGGCAGCGTCAAGGAGTTCGTCGGCGATCGTTTCTACTGTGGATGGGTCGAGCATGGCAGGCTCCGTTCAGCGTTTGGAAGAGGGCGAAGGCGGTGTGGACAACCTGCGGATCAGAGCTGCGCGCCCACCTTGAAGCCCTTTTCCCCACCGTCGGGCTGGCGGGTGTAGGAGAAGCCGTCGGCGCCGACGGTCACGGCCATCTCGCTCTTGTCCTCGCGGGCCACCACGGGCTGCGGATTGCCGTCGAGGTCAAGGACCAGGGAGGCTTCGGTGTACCAGCTCGGGACGACGGGGTTGCCCCACCAGTCGCGGCGCTGGTTGTCGTGCACGTCCCAGGTGACCGTGGGGTTGTCGGGGTCCCCCGTGTAGTAGTCCTGGGTGTAGATCTCGATGCGGTGCCCGTCCGGGTCGAGGATGTAGAGGTAGAACGCGTTGGAGACGCCGTGGCGTCCGGGCCCCCGTTCAATACGGTCGCTGATGCGCAGGGCGCCCATCTTGTCGCAGATCTGGATGATGTTGTGCTTTTCGTGGGTGGCGAAGGCGACGTGGTGCATCCGCGGACCGTCGCCGCCGGTCAGGGCGGTGTCGTGGACCGTCTGCTTGCGGTGCATCCAGGCGGCATAGGTGACGCCGTCGGAGTCCTTGATGTCCTCCGAGACACGGAAGCCCAGGTCCTCGAGGTACGCACGTCCCCGCGGGACGTCGGGGGTGACCTGGTTGAAGTGGTCGAGGCGCACCAGTTCCCCGGCGGAGTAGAGGTCGTAGCGCTGGGTGAGGCGCTCGACGTGTTCGGTTTCGTAGAAGAATTCGTACGGGAAGCCCAGGGGGTCCTCGACGCGGACCGAATCGCCGATTCCCTTGGTGAATCCCTCCGTGCGGCGCTCCGTGCGGCAGCCGAGCTCCTTGTAGTAGGCCTCGGCGGCGTCGACGTCCTGCGGTGTCCGCACCCGGTAGGCGAAGGCGGCGACGGCTGCGACGGGTCCCAGCCGCAGCACCAGGTTGTGGTGGATGAACTCCTCGAGGGAGCGCAGGTAGATCTCGGTGTCGGTCTCCTCGGTGACGTGCAGGCCGAGGACGTCGACGTAGAACTGGCGGGAACGCGCCAGGTCGGTGACGACGATGTCCATGTAGGCGCAGCGGACGATGTCCGGAGCGGGGACCGAGGGCTTGGGGACGGCATTGCTCATGGGAATCTCTCTTCGTTGAAAGCGGGGAGGAAGTGCGGGGGCGGTGTTAGCCCTCGTTGAGGGCCGACGCTTCGACGCTGCCGAACTTCGGGGTGTGGACCGGGCCGAGGCTGATGTGCACGGCCTGCTGGTCGGTGTAGAAGTCGATGGACCGGTAGCCGCCCTCGTGGCCCAGCCCGGAGGCCTTGACCCCGCCGAAGGGGGTGCGCAGGTCGCGGACGTTGTGGCTGTTGAGCCAGACCATGCCTGCTTCGACGTTCTGGGAGAAGGTGTGCGCCCGGGTCAGGTCCTGCGTCCAGATGTACGCGGCGAGCCCGTACCGGGTGTTGTTTGCAAGGGCGAGGGCTTCGGCGTCGGTGTCGAACGGGGTGATCGCGACGACGGGGCCGAAGATCTCCTCCTGGAAGATCCGCGCATCGGGGGAAACGTCGGCGAAGACGGTGGGCGCGATGTAGTTGCCCTCCGGCAGGTGCTCCGGCCGTCCACCGCCGGCCAGGAGCCGGCCTTCGGACTTGCCGATCTCCACGTAGGAGGCGACCTTCTCGAAGTGCACGGGGTGGACCAGGGCCCCGACCTCGGTCCCTGGGTCGTGGGGATTGCCGACCACGATGTTCTTCGCCCTGGCGGCGTACTTCTTGCAGAACTCGTCATAGACGGGGCGTTCGACGAGGATCCGCGAGCCGGCGGTGCAGCGTTCGCCGTTGAGGGAGAACACCCCGAACAGGGCGGAGTCGATGGCGGCGTCGAGGTCGGCGTCGGCGAACACCACGCAGGGGCTCTTCCCGCCGAGTTCCATTGACAGGCCCTTGAGGTTCTCCGCGGCGTTGCGGAAGATCGTCTGGCCGGTAGTGGTCTCACCGGTGAAGGAGATCAGCGGCACGTCGGGGTGTTTCACGAGGGCGTCGCCGGCTTCCTCGCCGAGGCCGTTGACGAGGTTGAAGACGCCGTCCGGCAGGCCTGCGTCCTTGAAGATCTGCGCCCACAACGATGCCGACAGCGGGGTGAATTCGGCCGGTTTGAGGACCACCGTGTTGCCGGTGGCAAGGGCGGGGGCCAGCTTCCAGGACTCGAGCATGAAGGGGGTGTTCCACGGGGTGATGAGCCCGGCGACGCCGATCGGCTTGCGGTTCACGTAGTTGATCTGGGAGCCGGGGACCTTCATGGCGTCGTCGAACTGGGCCACGATGAGGTCCGCGAAGAAGCGGAAGTTTTCCGCCGCGCGCAGCGCCTGTCCCTTGGCCTGCGTGATGGGCAGGCCGGTGTCGAAGGTCTCGAGCTCGGCAAGGCGCGACTCCTGCGCTTCGACGGCGTCGGCGATCCGGTTCAGGACCCGGGCGCGTTCCCGTGGCTTCATCGTCGGCCAGGGACCATTGAGGAACGCTTCACGCGCCGCGGCGACGGCGGCGTCGATGTCCTCCTTCTGGCCGGCTGCCGCGGTGGCGTAGTTGGTGTTGGACACCGGGTCGAGGACGTCGAAGGTCTTTCCACTGACCGAGTCGACGAACCGGCCGTTGATGTAGTGCTGGATGTGCGAGGGGAGTCCCTCCGGGACGTACTGCTCTGTCGCTGTGCTGCTGGGAGTCGTCATCGTGGGTTCCTAACGGGAGTCGGTGGCGCTGGACTGCGCGAGGTAGGCGTCGAGGGTGGCGCTGCGGTGGAGACGTGCGGCTTTCTCAATGTCGTCGGCACCCGCCTGGGACTCAATGAGCTTCAGCAGGGCCTCGTGTTCGTCAACCGACTGGCGCGCGCGGCCGGGGACGAAACGGAAGGTGGAGGAGCGCAGCGAAGCCAGGCGGTTCCAGCCACGGTGCACGAGGTCGAGGATGTGCGGATTGGGGCAGTGTTCGAAGAGGACACTGTGGAAGTCCTGGTTGAGCCGGGTGAAGCGCACCGGGTCGAAATGCTGAAGGCAGGCCCGCATCTCTTCGTTGATGCTGCGGGCCCGGGCGATGTCCGCAGCCCCAAGAAGGGGAGAGGACAGGGCGGTGGCCGCACCCTCGATGATGCTGAGGGTCTGCATCGTGTAGAGGTACTCCGTGGGATCGATCCCCGCCACCGTGGCCCCGACGTTGCGTTCGAAGGTCACAAGGCCTTCGGCTTCCAGCCGGCGGATCGCTTCACGGACCGGCACCACGCTGACCCCGAGGTCCCCGGCGATTTTCGCGAGCACGAGACGGTAACCGGGGGAGTAGGTCCCCTCAACGATCCGGGCCTTGACCAGGGCGTAGGCCTGCTCTGATTTGCTGCCGGGGGCGGCAGGACCCGCAGCCGCGACAGCCTCAGCCACGGGCCTTCGCCTCCCACTCCTCATACAGCGCACGCCAGGAGGCGTTCATGGGATAGAGGCCATCAACGCCGTGGCCCTGTTCAACCATTTCGGCGATGAAGGCTTCCTCGCGTTCCTGGGCAATTGAATCCTCGGCGAGTTCCGCGGCAAGCGCCGGTGGGATCACCAGGATGCCGTCAGCATCGGCAACGATGATGTCGCCGGGCTGGACCGTGGTGCCGCCGCAGGCGATCGTGATGTCGGTATCCCACGGGATGTGGCGGCGACCAAGGACCGCCGGGTGCGGATTGGCGTAGTAGGTGGGCATGTCCAGGCCCGCGACAGCGGAGAAATCCCGCACGCCGCCGTCGGTAATGACCGCCGCCGCGCCGCGGACCTGGGCGCGGAGGGCGAGGATGTCGCCGATGGTTCCAGTGCCCGTCTCACCCCGGGCCTCCATGACGAGGACTTCACCCTCATTGACCGAGTCGATTGCCCGCTTCTGCGCGTTGTAGCCCGCGCCGTGGGCGGCAAAGAGGTCCTCCCTGTTCGGAACGTAGCGCAGGGTTCGGGCCAATCCCACGATCCGCCTCTCCGGGCGGGTCGAGGTGAGGCCGTCGATGCTGACATTGTTCAGGCCGCGCTTGCGGAGCTGCGAGGAAAGTGTAGCCGTTGACACTCCTTCGAGCTTCGTTTTGAGGGCCGGAGTCAGCACGGGCGCCGGGGCAGGGATACCGGCGGCTTCACGCGAGCCATAGGCCTCCTCCCGCTGGAGGTCGTCAACCTTTGGGCGGGCACCGAAGTCCGCGAACGCCGTCGTGTCTTCCTCCACCCTGGTGGTGAGACGGCCGGTGCTCATCCCTCCGTCGTTGTCTTCTGAACCGACGCTGCTGACCTCCACCTCGATGACATCGCCGGGGACGGCAACGGAGGCCCCGGCTGGAGTGCCGGTCAGGATGATGTCGCCGCGCTCGAGGGTGAGCAGCTGGGACAGATCGGCGATGAGCCGGCTGAAGGGGAACAGCAGGTCCTTGGTGGTGTCGTCCTGAACCAATTTGCCGTTGTGCCAGGTGCGGAGACGCAGTGCGGCGGGATCCACGGAGTCCGCCATGATCAGCCCGGGACCGACGGGAGTGAATCCGTCGCCTCCCTTTGACCGCAGGTTGGACCCTTTGTCGGCGTATCGCAGGTCATAAACCCCGAGGTCATTGCTCGCGGTGATCCATTCGACGTGGCTCCACGCGTCGTCGATGCCCACGCGGCGAGCAGGCCTGCCGATGACCAGGGCAATTTCGCCCTCGAATCCGAGAAGCTCGCAGCCTGCCGGGCGCTCGACCGCGGAACCGCTGAGGGCCAGCGACGACGGGGGCTTCAGGAAGTAGGAGGGTTGTCCAGGCGTGCGTCCCCGTTGGGCGGCCCTGCTGGGGTAGTTGATGTGCACCGCGATCACCTTGCGGGCCTTCGCCAAGAGGCCGCCGTCAACCAGTTCCACCCGCTGCTCCTCGTCAAATATGAAATCGTATACGAACCCTATGGGCTCTCATCCGGCGGGTCAAGGGGCGGTCCACGGGACACCGACTATTTCCCGTGGCCTATTCCCAGTGGCCGTCGGAACGCCCAGTACGTTGGTCGAACGTGCACGTCTTGCGGTAATCGACCCTTCAAAGCGGGGGGTCCTGCAGATTGGTTGCCTCGAACGCCGGGGGCTGGTACTCCGGGCGCCCCGCATGTCCTGGGTGATCAGGTGGTGGGGGCTGCGAGCCAAAGGTCCGGTCCGAAGACTTCGTAGCGGATCGCCTTCGCGGAGACGCCTCGGTTGATGAGGGTGCTTCGAAGGGACTGCATGAACGGCAGCGGGCCGCAGATGTAGTAGACGGCACCCGGGGGCAGTTCGATGGAACTCAGGCTCATCCTGCCCTCGAGTTGATTCTCGCCGCTTCCGGATTCCGTGAGGCCGGTGTTCCAGGTGATCATCCGTGCGTCGGACATCCGGCTCAGGTCCGTCTGGATCTGGTCATGAAGGGCCATCGGGCCGGGGCCACGGTTGGCGTGGAGGAAGGTCACGTTCCGCCGGGCGTCCGTCCGGGCCAGGTGGGAGATCATTCCCGCATGCGGAGTGATTCCGATGCCTGCACTCGCGAAAACGATCGGCCGGTCCGACGCTTCAAGGATCACGTCGCCGAAAGGCGCCGAGAGCAGCACTTCATCGCCGACCTCGAGTTTGTCGTGGAGCATCGTTGAGACTTCACCGTCGGGCGTTGCCGGGCCGTTGGCGCGCTTGACGGTGATCTGGCGGTGCGTTCCGTCATCGGCCCGGGAAAGGCTGTATTGCCGCGGCTGCCACACGCCGTCGGGCATGAGCGCCTTGAGGCTGACGTACTGCCCGGGAAGGGAGGGGCTCGCGGCGCTTCCATCGCGGTGCTCGAGGACGAAGGTGGCCACGTCCTCGCTCTCCCGGATCTTACGGACGATCCTCCAGGTCTGCCAGAGGGTTTCGGGAGTCAGCCCTGCGTCGCGGTAGAGGGCACGCTCCTGGTTGATGAGGGCATTGGCCATAAGCCAGTACACCTCGTCCCAGGCCGCGGCCACCTCGGCGGTCACTGCCTGCTGAAGCACGTCCCCGATCGCCCACATCAAGTGCTCGTGCACTACCTCGTACTGCTCCTCGCGCAGGCCGAGCGACGCGTGCTTGTGGGAAATCCTCGCCAGCAGGTGATCGGGCAGATCGTTCGGGTTGTTCACCAGGAAGGAGGCGAATGCGGCAATCGAGCCGGCCAATGCCTGTTGCTGGCGGCCGTCGGCCTGATTGCCCCGGTTGAAGAGCCCATTGAGCAGCTCCGGCCGGGCCTCGAACATGTGCGCGTAGAACCGGCGCGCAATCTCCCCGATATGCTCGCCCACAACGGGAAGCGTGGCGGCAATGACGGGGCGGGAAACATCAGAAAGCATTACGGCTTCTTTCAACGCAGTAGCAACCCGCGGGCTGGGACACCCCGGGGCGGCGCACCCGCGGCCGGGTCGCCTGCGCCGAAGAACTGCGCTGAACGAGGCGGGCCGGCCTGTGGGGGCACATTCCACACCCTATTGAATTTCTACACGTTGTAGAAATTCATGACGGCGGACCCGCGGTGCTGACGGAAGCCGGATGAGATCCGCCGCCCGGAGGCTAGGCTGAACCAGTGAGTGAGACCCTTCCCGGAAACCGTCAGCTCAGCCGCAGCATCCTCCGCCTTGCGGTTCCCGCCCTCGGGGCGCTCATCGCCGAACCCTTGTTCCTCCTTGCCGACTCGGCCATTGTCGGCCATCTCGGCGTTGCTGAACTGGCCGGCGTGGGGCTCGCATCGACGGTCCTGCAGACCGCGGTCGGACTTATGGTCTTCTTGGCATATTCAACTACGCCCGCCGTAGCGCGGCTGCTGGGAGCCGGGCGCCGGGCCGAAGCGGTCGCGGCGGGCCGCGACGGGCTCGGCCTGGCGGTGCTGCTCGGGCTGCTGTTGTCCATTCTCGGATGGGTATATGCACCCGTCCTCGTGGCAGGTCTCGGTGCGCGGGGCGAAGTGCACGTCTTCGCCGTTGACTACCTGCGCTGGTCGATGCCCGGGCTCACGGCCATGCTCGTGGTGCTCGCGGCCACCGGCGTGCTGCGGGGGCTGCAGGACACGAAAACACCGCTCATCGTGGCCGGCGTCGGGTTCGGGGCGAACATCGCCCTGAACTTCCTGCTGGTTTACGGGCTGGGACTCTCTGTGGCGGGATCCGCCCTCGGCACAAGCATCGCGCAGTGGGGCATGGCGGCGGTGTACCTCATGATCGTCCTCCGTCTGGCACGCGGGAACTCCGTGCCGCTGCGTCCGCGCTGGAGAGGTGTGCATTCCACCGCCAGGGTCGGGTCGTGGCTGATGCTGCGGACGGTCAGCCTTCGGGCTGCCATCCTGGCCACTGTGTTCGTTGCCACCGCACAGGGGCCGGTCACCCTCGCCGCCCACCAGCTCGTCATGACGATCTTCACCTTCCTCGCGTTCGCCCTCGACGCCCTCGCCATCGCCGCGCAGGCGCTGATCGGCAAGGAGCTCGGTGCCGGAAACAAGGCGCTCGCTGGTGCGCTCACCCGCCGCATGGTGGTGTGGGGGCTCGGGTTCGGCGCCCTCACTGGGGGCGCATTGGCCGCCGCCGCTCCTTTCCTGGGGCAGCTTTTCACCCCCGACGAGCAGGTGCAGGCCGCCTTTGCCGCCGGCCTGTGGGTCCTCGCCGCGGCCCAGCCCGTGTGCGGGCTGGTGTTCGTCCTTGACGGCGTGCTGATCGGCGCAAGCGATGCGCGGTACCTCGCGCTCGCGGGCGTGCTCAACCTGGCGCTCTACCTCCCGCTGCTGGCAGCCGTCCATGCCGCCGGGCTTGCCGGATCCTCCGGCCTCGTCTGGCTGTGGACCGCCTTCGGCCTTGGATACATGGCGGCGCGCGCCGGAACCCTGGGCTGGCGAGTGCGCAACGACCGCTGGATGGTCACCGGAGCGACGGCCCCGCGCGGCTAGGGGCCGCGGGAGGAAGCGGGTGCGGGCACCGCCGATTCCGCCGTAAACTAGGACAATGCACTTCTACGCCACGTAGAAGCTTTTGATGCACCACCGGAAGGATTTTCAGTGGCTAAGAGCCAACCGGGGAAACCCAGCCAGGGCAGGATGCGCCACGGCGTCAAGGGGCCCCTCGTCTTTTCGGCGGTCCTGGGCGTCGTGGCCGGCTTTGCCACAACCATCTTCGCCACGGGCGGAGCGGGCAGGGCACTCCGCGTCGATCTTGGTCTCACAGCGGCCGGCATCGCCTTCATCGTCTCGCTGATGATCTGCGCAATGCTGATGATGGTTGAAGCACCGAACCCCGAACACCTGGGCAAGGGCTCGGGAGTGAACCGGTCATCGGCGCCTTCGCAGGGACAGCGCGGGACGCAGGGGCCCGGCGGTTCGTCAGTCCCGGGATCCACCGGGTCAGGACCCGATGACGCCGAGCCGCGCTACGGCCAGCGGCGGCCCGACGCCTGAGCCCGGCACTGCCGGCAGGGCGGTGACGATCAGGCGCCGGCCTTGCGGGCCCGGTACGCCTTGACGTGCGTGCGGTTGGCGCAGTTGCCCGTATCGCAGAACCGCTTTGAGCGGTTGCGTGAAAGATCAAGGACCACCGCGCTGCAGTCCTCGGCCGCGCAGGTGCCCAGCCGCCCCAGTTCGTGAGCCCGAATGACGTCGACGATTGCCATGGCGGCCTCGGTTGCCATCCGGTCCACCAGCGGGGCCTCGGGTCCTGTCGCGTGGAGGTGCCAGTCCCAGTGGTCGTGCCGGACAAGCTGCGGCAGCGCGTTCGCCGAGCGCAGGATCCGGTTCACCCTGGCCACGGCGTCGTCCTCCGCGGAGTGCCAGATCACCTCCAGTTCGGCCCGCAGCCCGCGCACCGCCTCAAGTTCCGCCGGCGAGTGCGTCCGCGACCCGGAGAACTGCTGCGCCGCCAGGAATGCATCAAGGTCCTCCTGCGTGCTGAGCTGGTCGCGGTCTTCCTTGCCCGTGTTGATCAGCGCTGCCGCCGAGACCAGCGCTACCTCGGTGTCATAGGTAAAAGACATCTTGACTCCTGACATTGCCCGCGGATAGTGTCACGACCATTAGTAGGTTTTGATCATGACACCAAGATCATGGCATCAATCGGGTGGGTATGAAAGGCGGTGAGCGGATGGAGCGGCGTCCTGCGTCGGGCATCTGGATTGCCCTGTTGTCGGCGGCAACGTTCGGACTCTCCGGCGGGTTCGCCAAGTCCCTCCTCGAAACCGGGTGGAGCCCCGGCGCGGCCGTGGGGATCCGGATCGCCGGTGCCGCCCTCGTACTGGTCGTCCCCGCGTTATTTGTGCTCCATGGCCGCTGGTCGACCCTGCGCGGCAACGTGCTGACCGTGACGGTCTACGGTGTCACAGCCATTGCGCTCTGCCAGCTCTTCTACTTCAATGCCGTTTCCCGCATGTCGGTGGGTGTCTCACTGCTGCTCGAGTATCTCGCACCGGTGCTGATCGTCGGCTGGTTCTGGATGCGCTCGGGGAAGCCGCCGCACCGGCTCACGCTTGCGGGCGCCGTCCTGGCTGTCCTTGGGCTGCTGTTCGTGCTCGACCTCGGGGCCGAGGAGCGGCTGGATCCGGTCGGGGTGCTCTACGGCCTTGGCGCGGCGGTGTGCCTTGTGGTGTTCTTCCTGATGTCTGCCCGCATCAACGACAGCCTCCCTCCGCTGGTCATGGCGGCGGGCGGCATGGTGACCGGCGCGCTGACCATCGGCGCCCTGGGAGTGGCCGGCGTCATGCCCCTCCACTTCGTCTTCAGCGATGTGGTGCTGGCCGGGTGGCAGACCAGCTGGGTGGTGCCGGTCGCGGGGCTGGTGCTGGTGTCGACGGTCGCGGCGTACGTTACTGGAATCATCGCCGCGCAGCGGCTGGGCCCGAAGGTTGCCTCGTTCGCGGCGCTGACCGAGGTCCTGTTCGCCGTGCTGGCGGCCTGGCTGATGCTCGGGGAGCTTCCGAAGATCGTCCAGCTTCTCGGCGGGGTCCTGATCATGGCCGGAGTGGTGTGCGTGCGGGTCGACGAACTGCGCTCCGCCGGACGCACCCGGGCCGCTGAAGCCCGTCCGGGAACCGCGGATCTACCCAACAGCGTGGAGCCCGTTCCCCGGCCCTGAAATCAACCCGCCGTGGGGGGAGCGGGGCCGGGCTCACTTACCGAACCTGCGCAGCCGCAGCGAATTCGCTACAACAAGCACGGAGCTGGCTGCCATTGCGGCTCCAGCAACCATCGGGTTGAGCAGGCCGAGGGCGGCCACCGGAATGCCGATCGTGTTGTAGAAGAACGCCCAGAACAGGTTGGTCTTGATGGTGGAGAGGGTTCTGCGCGAGAGCTCGATCGCCGAGGCCACCTGCTCCAGGCTGTTGCCCATCACGGTCAGGTCGGCGGCTTCGATGGCCACGTCGGTGCCCGATCCCATGGCGATCCCAAGATCCGCCTGGGCCAGTGCCGGAGCATCGTTGACCCCGTCGCCGGCCATCGCGACGATTGCGCCGCGCGCCTGCAGCTCGCGCACGGCAGCGACCTTCCCCGCGGGCAGGACCCCGGCCCGTACGTCTTCGGGCGCAATGCCGACTGCCTCGGCGACGCGCGCGGCAACCGAAGCGTTGTCCCCGGTCAGCAGGATGGGGCGCAGCCCAAGACTCTTCAGGCGCTGGATGGCACGTGCCGAGCCCTCCTTGACCGTGTCCGTCAAGGTGATCAGGCCGACGGCCCTGCCGTCGACGGCGATCCAGACCGCCGTCGCCCCCTGATCCTCGGCAAGGCGCATTGCCTCAATGTCGTTGTCGGAGAGCTCGATGCCGTTTTCCCGCAGCCAGCTCTGCCGGCCGGCAATGACGGTGGAGCCCTCGACCGTGCCCCGGACGCCACCGCCGGGGGCGCTCGAGAAGCCGGTCACCGGGGGCGGGGCGCCGGCGGCGGCCGCGATCGCCCGGGCGATGGGGTGTTCGCTCGCGGATTCGACGGCGCCGGCGAGGCGCAGCAGCTCGGGGGGCTGCAGGGCTCCGTGCAGCACGGCCGTGCCGCTGACCGCGAGCCGGCCGGTGGTGACCGTGCCGGTCTTGTCCAAAACGATGGTGTCGACGGTCCGGGTGTCCTCGAGCACCTGGGGGCCGCGGATCAGGATGCCGAGCTGGGCGCCCCTGCCGGAACCGGTGAGCAGGGCGGTGGGCGTGGCGAGCCCCAGGGCGCACGGGCAGGCAATCACGAGCACGGCGACGGCGGAGGTGAACGCGCTCTGCAGGTCTCCGGTGATAAGGGCCCAGGCGGCGAAGGTGCCGATGGCGATAACCAGGACCACCGGGACGAACACTGCGCTGATGCGGTCGGCGAGGCGGGCAACGCGGGCCTTGCCGCTCTGGGCCTGGCTTACGAGGCGGCCCATGTGCGCCAGCGTTGTATCGCTTCCCACCCTTGTCGCCGTCACGACGAGGCGTCCGGAGGCGTTGATCGTCGCCCCGGTGACTGGATCGCCGGGGGAGACTTCAACGGGCACCGATTCGCCGGTCAGCAGCGAGGCGTCCACGGCGCTGTGCCCCTCGAGCACTATGCCGTCCGTTGCTATCTTTTCCCCGGGCCGGGTGACGAAAACGTCGCCGGGGATGAGCGTTTCGGCCGGGATGCTGATCTCCCGCCGGTCGCCGTCGGCGCCGCGCAGGACGCGTGCCTCCTTCGCTCCGAGGCTGAGCAGGGCCGTGAGGGCCGAACCGGCGCGCTCCTTGGCGTTCGCCTCTAGGTACCGGCCGAGCAGCAGGAAGGTGACGACGACGGCGGCCACCTCGAAGTACAGGGCGTGGCCACCCATGTCCATCCCGGTATGGGCGGTGATCGACGGATCGGTGAAGAGCTGCCACGCCGAGTAGAGATACGCCGCGGTGACCCCGATCGAAACGAGGGTGTCCATGGTCGAGGAGAGGTGGCGGGCGTTGACGGCCGCGGCGCGGTGGAAGGGCCAGGCGGACCAGGTGACCACCGGGGTCGACAGGGCGAAAACGGCCCAGCCCCAGTTGGGGAACTGGAGCGCAGGGAGCATTGAGATCAGGAGCACCGGCGCGGTGAGCAGGGCGGCCGTGACCAGCCGGGGGCGCAGGCGTGCCGCCGCGGTGGGGCCGTCGTCGGGGCGCTGGTGGGCGGCCGTGTGCCGGACGCTTGCCGAATATCCGGTCGCCTTGACCGTGTTGAGCAGGTCCTGGTCCGAAATCGCCGCTGGCACCCGCACCACGGCCGATTCCAGGGGCAGGTTCACGCTCGCTTCGACACCCTCGAGCTTGCCCAGTTTGCGTTCCACCCGCGCCACACAGGAGGCGCAGGTCATCCCCGAGATGTCGAGCTCCACCACCCGGGTGCCGTCCACCGCCGGGAGCCTGTCTGTGTCCATGCTCAGGCGTCGTTCGCGACCACGAGGTACCCGGCCTCGGCCACGGCCTCGCCAACCTCGGCAGGGGCCAGCGGCGCGTCCGAGGTGACGGTGGCAGTTGAGATGCCCTCCTTGTTGAGCGCGATGTCGACCGCCGTCACCCCCTCCAGGGACTCAAGCTCGCTGGTCACCGCATCGACGCAGTGGCCGCAGGTCATTCCCGAGATGCTGACGGTTGTTGTTTCCATGATGTGCTCCTTGAATCGGGTTGGCGGGTTACTGGCCGGATCGGCGGAATCAGCGCAGGAGGCGGCCGATGGCGGCGGAGGCTTCCTGGACCTTGCCCTGGACGCCCTGCGGATCCCCCGACGCCTGGGCATCCTGAGCGGCGCCAACGACACAGTGGGTGATGTGGTCCTCAAGCAGGCCAAGGCTGACGGCGTGGAGTGCCTTGTTCACCGCCGCCACCTGGGTGAGGATGTCAATGCAGTACTTGTCCTCGTCGACCATCCGCGCAATGCCGCGCACCTGTCCCTCAATGCGCTTCAGGCGCTTCAGGTAGGCGTCCTTGTCCGCACTGTAGCCGTAGGCGGAAGGCTCGGTAGTTGGAGCTTCGCTCATGGGGTCCTCCTTCGGATCCCTTTCATGATACCCCAAGGGGGTATGCAGTGAAAGGCGGACTCCTGACGGTCAGGCCTCCTCGGACCGGTGCGCCCCGGCGGGCACCGGGCGGGCTACCGCGGAGCGGGTGCCCGAACCGCGGCAGTGCGGGCCGCGAGGAGCGCTTCGATCCCTGCGGGGGAGAGCACGTGCTCATGGGCCAGGACCACGGCGCCGAGCAGTCCGACGGTGTCCTGCTGCGTGCTCGGTTCAACGCGCAGGGACCGTGTGGCAAGAGGCAGGGCGCGGTGGTAGATCGCGGAGCGGATGCCGGCAAGCAGCTCCTCGCTGAGTTCAGCGAAGGGGCCGCCGACCACGATGGCGGTCGGGTTGTAAAAGCTCACGATCATTGAGAGGACCTTGCCGATGCTCTCGGAGGCCTCGCGCACCGCCCTCCTCGCGTAGAGATTCCCCTCGGCGGCAAGGCGGGTGACGTCGCGGCCGGTGCGCGCGGCTTCGACGCCCTGGGCGCGGAGCTTCCTCGCGAGCGCTTCGCCTCCGGCGACGGCTTCGAGACAGCCGATGTTGCCGCAGGAGCAGATCTCGCCGTCGTGCCCGGGTACCTGGATATGCCCGATGTCCCCCGCCGCGCCCTCCGCGCCGCGGTGCAGCCGGCCCGCGCTGACAATGCCGCACCCGATCCCGGTGCTGACCTTCACGTAAAGGATGTGTTCGGTGTCCTCGTTGCGGGCCCAGTACTCGCCCAGGGCCGCGAGGTTCGCGTCGTTGTCCACGAGGGTTGCAACGCCGTACCGCTCGGCAAAGAACCCGGGGACCACGCATCCGTCCCACCCCGGCATGATCGGAGGCCGAACGACCGTCCCGGTTGAATGCTCAACCGGTCCGGGAACGCCGATGCCAATGGCGCAGACCTCCGGGATCTCCCTCGAGGCCGAACGCAGCAGGGCCTGGAAGGCCTTGTCGATCCCCTCGAGGACCGGCTGCGGGCCGTCGGCGATGCGGATCGAGTAGGAAACCTGGGCAAGCGTCGTTCCGGCGAGGTCGCTCACCGAGAGCGCGCACTGCGTCACGCCCACGTCGGCGCCGAGGATGACCCCCGCTGAGCCGTTGAGCCGCAGTTCGCCGGGAGGCCGCCCGCCCTTCGACGTCCCCACCTCCTCAAGCACAAGTCCAAGCCCGATCAGCTCATCGCTCCGGGTCGCCACGGTGCCGCGGGAAAGGCCGGTGACGGCGGCGAGGCGGGTGCGGGTGCATCGGGGTTCCCGGGCGATCGCCTGAAGCACGGCGCTGAGGTCCCCGCCGGAGGGTGAAGGAGATCTGCGCTGTTCTGTTGGAGTGATGACCATCTCACAAGCATCCCAAACTTCTCCGAGAGTTATGCCAAAATTCTCATAACTTTTTGCGATTGCCAACATAAGAACTGCACCATATGCTCATGGCTTGTGTGATTCAGGTGACACCCCAAGGAGTTCAGTGGCACATATCGGTGTTGGAATTGTTGGTACAGGCATGATGGGCCGCGTCCATGGCGACGCGGCGCGCAGGGTCGGCGCGCAGATCGTTGCTGTCAGCGGATCGAGCCTTGCGACGGCGAAGGCCGCCACCGAGTCATGGGCACCGGAAAGCCTTGCCCTTGAGGTCGACGACCTGATTGCCCATCCACTCATCGAAGTCGTCCACATCTGCGTGCCGAACCACCTGCACGAGGAGCTGGCGGCGAAGGTGCTTCACGCCGGGAAACATGTTGTCTGCGAAAAGCCGCTGGCCCTCGACGCCGCGGGAGCCCGGCGCCTCGCCGAGCTCGCCAGGGAGTCGGACCTGGTGGCCGCCGTTCCCTTCGTCTACCGCTACCACGCACTGGTTGCGGAGGCCCGGGTGCGCATCACGGCCCGCTCCAGCGGCAGCATCCACCTCATGCACGGCTCGTACCTCCAGGACTGGCTTTCCACCCCCGAAGACACCGACTGGCGTGTCGACCCGGCACGGGGCGGCGCGTCGCGGGCATTCGCCGACATCGGCTCCCACTGGTGCGACCTCGTGGAATGGGTCAGCGGACACAGGATCACCGAAGTGTCGGCTCTCACCTCCACGGCGTTCGCCAAGCGCGCCCTGCCTGCCAGCAGCGGGTCCGGCACGACCGAGGACATCGCGTGCGTCAACTTCCGCACCGACCGCGGGGCCGTCGGCTCGCTCGTCGTGAGCCAGGTTTCCCCGGGGCGGAAGAACCGCCTCTGGTTCGACATCAGCGCCGAGCGCGCAAGCGTCTCCTTCGACCAGGAACACCCGGAGGGCCTGTGGGTCGGCCAGCGCTCCGGCAGCCAGACGGTCGTGCGCGACCCAAGCACCCTGAGCCCCGAGGCAGCGTCACTTTCAACGCTTCCCGCCGGTCACCCCCAGGGCTACCACGACTGCTTCAGGGCCTTCGTCTCCGACGTCTACGCCAGCGTGCTCACCGGCGACGTCGAGCGCATGCCCAGCTTCGACGACGGCGTCCGCACCGCGGCGATCACAGAGGCGGTGCTCGCCTCCGCCGCCACCGGCGGCTGGGCCGAGGTGGCCGTCAACGAGGTCCACCAGCTCCCCCCGCGCTAAGCGAACCCGGGCTCTCGCGCGCACGCTTCCCCACAGAAGAACCGACAAGGAAGTCAACCATGAAGAAGCCATTCCCGACGATTGCGGCAACAGCCGCCGTCGCCGTCCTCACGCTCGCGACGACCGGCTGCACCGGACCAGCACCCTCAGGCCAGGGCGGCGCCGGGGAGAACGAGATCCGTTACCTCATCGGCCAGCCGGAGCTCCCCGCGGAACTTGACCTGATCAAGGCCGACCTCAAGAAGTTCGAGGAGGAATCCGGCATCAAGGTCAAGCTCGACGTCCTGCCGGCCGACAACATCAGGACCGTCCTCCAGACCCAGCTGCGCTCCGGTCAGGGCCCCGACGTGTTCAACTACGACACCGGTCCCGGTTTCGCCGGGACACTCGCCGAGGCGGGACTCCTCTACGACCTCACCGAGGCCTACGAGCAGAATGACTGGACCATCTACGACTTCGCCCGCGAGCGGGTCACCTTCGACAACAAGGTGGTCGGCGTGCCGACCCAGCTCGAGGAGATCGGCGTCTTCTACAACAAGGACCTTTTCGCGGAACACAACGTCGCCCAGCCGAAGAACCTCGGAGACCTCAAGGACGCCGCGGCGGACCTCGCCGAGGCCGGGGTCACCCCCTTCGCGGTCAGCGACAAGGAAGGATGGCAGGGCGGGCACCTGCTGAGCATGGCCCTCTCAAGCCGGGTCGGCGCCGACGGCGTCCAGGACCTCCTCGATCGAAAGACCCCGTGGACCTCGCCCGACGTCGTCGCCGCCCTCGAAACCTGGGCGGACTTCGCGGCGTCCGGACACCTTCCCGATACTCCCAATGCCCTCACCTACGACGACGGCAACGCCCTGTTCTACTCGGGCAAGGCAGCGATGGATCCCACCGGAAGCTGGCTCGTCTCATCCCTGAAGGAGTCGGCCGACTTCGAGGTCGGGTTCATGCCCTTCCCCGCCGAAGACGGTGAAGGCATCTTCAGCGGAGGCCTCGGCGCCGGAACCTTCATCTCGTCTGCGACAAAGAATCCCGACGCCGCAGTGAAGCTCCTCGACTACATGCAGACCGAGGAACGCGGGCGCTGGCAGGTCGAAAACCTTGGCACGATCCCCGCCTACCCGGTGGACACGGAAGGGCTCGAAGTCTCCGAGCTCTTCTCCCAGGTGATCGACGACACGGCGCGCATCGCCGAAGGGTCCGGCGACTTCGGCTACAACATCGACGTCCTCACGACCGACGTCTTCAACAATGCGATGTGGGACGGGTTCCAGGGAATCCTGACGGGACAAAAGACCCCCGAGCAGGTTGCCCAAGACCTTGACGCCGCCGCACAAGCTCCCGAAAAGAAGTGAAATGAGCACTGAAATCCGCTCGACAACCCCCACGGTCACGCGAAAGGCGCAGGCCCGCCTCGGCATCGCACTCATCCTGCCCCTGATGCTGGTCGTCACCTTTTTCTTCCTCTTCCCGCTCGGAAACGCGATCTACTACTCGTTCGTGGACTTCGACGGCATCACCCCCGCCCCGGCGTTCGTGGGCCTGGACAACTACACGCGGATGTTCACCGACCCCGAGGTGTGGCATGCCCTGGGCAACAACGCGATCTGGATCGTGATCGGCACAGCGGCCCCGCTGCTCATCGGCCTCACCCAGGCGCTGCTGCTCTGGAAGGTCCGCCATGTCGGAATCTTC
The DNA here is from genome assembly GCF_058269255.1 of Arthrobacter sp. TJ-217. NCBI lineage: Bacteria > Bacillati > Actinomycetota > Actinomycetes > Micrococcales > Micrococcaceae > Arthrobacter > Arthrobacter sp. TJ-217. The sequence continues at coordinate 58,715 of NZ_JBZCNJ010000007.1, read as the reverse complement.
TACCGGCTTGCCTTCTTCCTCCCGTACGTCCTGCCCCAGGTCGCGATCGGCATCGTCTGGGGATGGATCTATGACCCGGTCAACGGGTGGGTGAACAAGGCGCTCCAGGCGATGGGCCTCGGCGGGCTCACCACCGGCTGGCTGGGCAACCCCAACACGGCCCTCTACGCGGTGCTGGTGACCGCGATCTGGGCCACCGCCGGGTTCGTGCTGATCATCTTCCTCTCCGCCCTGCAGAACGTTGACGTCGAACTCGTCGACGCAGCGCGGCTCGACGGCGCCAACGGCGTGCAGCGCCTGCAGCACATCATCCTGCCGCAGATCATGCCGGTCTTCCTGATGGTCACCACCATCACCCTGGTGGGCGGATTCAGCGTCTTCGACATCATCTTCATCATGACCGGCGGCGGCCCGGCCAACGCCACAAACGTGATCGGCACCTATGCCTACTCCAGCGCGTTCCAGCTCAGCCAGATCAGCTACGGAACCACCCTGGCGCTGTTGATCACGGCCCTGTCGATCCCCTGCGCCGTGGCGCTCAACCGACTGCAGCGGCGGCTCTCTCTCCAAGGAACAGGCGTATGACAAACACAACCGCAGTAAAGCATCCAAGCGGCCGGCCCGCACTCGACAGGAAGGCCCCGCCGGTCCGGCAGAACCACCTCTCGGCACGACGCAGGGGCGCCCTCACCGGGAAGCACCTCATCCTGATCGTGCTCTCGGCCATCTCCCTGTTTCCGGTCATCCTGGTCGTCTCGACGGCGCTCAAGACCGAGACGGACGTGCGGACGAACCCGTTCGGACTCTTCTCATCGTTCTCCCTTGAGAACCTCACCAACGCGTGGACCGTCGGCGACTTCAGCAGCTACCTGCTGAACAGCGTCCTGCTGTCGGTGCCGAGCACCCTGCTGGTCGTCGTGCTCTCGACGATGGCCGGCTACACCTTCGCCCGGCTGCCCTTCCCGGGCCGGTCGTTCGCGTTCTACCTCGTGGTGCTGGGACTGCTCGTTCCCTTCTTCGCCTACATGATCCCCCTCTACTTCCAGCTGCGCGGACTGGGCCTGCTCGACACGCTGCCCGGGGCCATCCTGGTGCTGACCTCCACGGGAGTGTCCTTCGGAACCTTCTTCATGAGGGCGTTCTTCGCCGACCTCCCGCAGGAGCTCGAGCAGGCGGCCCGGGTCGACGGGTGCTCGGAGTGGCAGATCTTCGTGCGGGTCATGCTGCCCCTTGTCACCTCGGGAGCAGGAGCCCTCGGAGTCTTCACGTTCATCCAGAACTGGAACAACTTCCTCGTTCCCCTGCTGTACCTGCCGGGCGGGGAATTCCGCCCGCTCACCACCGGGCTCTACCAGTTCACCGGCGGCCGCTCACTCGACATCGGTCCGCTTGCCGCCGGAACGCTCATCACCATCATTCCCGTCGTCGTCCTCTTCGTGCTCATGCAGCGCCAGGTGGCCGAAGGGTTCATCTCGGGGGCAGTGAAGGGCTGACCCGGCCCGTTCCCATCAGCACCGTCGATCAAAGGAAAACAGCTTCATGGCTTCTGTTGTAAGTTTCACCTCTCCGCGCGTCGCGGAGGTCGTCAGCGAACCGGTACCAACGGTGGGCGCCACCGACGTGCGGATCCGCACCCTCTACTCGGGCATCTCGGCCGGGACGGAGCTCACCGCCTACCGCGGAAGCAACCCCTACCTGCAGAAGCAGTGGAACCAGGAACGCCGGCTCTTCGTCGACGGCGCCTCCACCCTCAGCTACCCGGTCAACGGCTGGGGCTACGAGGAGGTCGGAGAAGTCGTCGAGGTAGGGGACGCGGTAACCTCCGTGGCCGTCGGCGACCGGATCTGGGGCACCTGGGGCCACCGCTCCGATACGGTGCAGACCGAGGAATACGCGGCCGCCCGCATCCTGGATCCCGCCGCCGACCCGCGGATCGGCATCTTTTCGCAGATCGGTGCGATCGCCCTCAACGTGGTCCTCGACGCCGACATCCACATCGGTGAAACGGTCGCGGTGTTCGGGCTCGGTGTTCCCGGGCAGATCGTGGCGCAGCTTGCCCGCCTGAACGGGGCACGGGTCATCGCGGTCGACGGGATCGCCGAGCGGCGCGAACTGGCCGGCAAGCTCGGCGCCGACGTCCTGATCGATCCTGCCGAAGGGAACGTCGCAGAGCGCATCCGGGAACTCACCGGCGGCAGGGGCGCCGATGCATGCCTCGAGGTGACCGGCAACTACCGCGCCCTCCACGAGGCGATCCGGGCCGTGGCCTACAGCTCCCGGGTCTGCGCCGCCGGCTTCCTCCAAGGCGAGGGAATGGGGCTGCGCCTCGGCGAGGAATTCCACCCCAACCGTGTCCAGGTGATCTCAACCCAGATCTCGGGTGTATCCCCGACACTCCAGCACCGCTGGGACCAGTACCGGCTGGCAAGCACGGCCATCGACCTCGCCGTTGCCGGCCGGCTGAACCTGATCGACCTGATCTCGCACACCGTGCCGCTTGAAGACGCCGGTGCCGCGTTCAGCATGCTCGACACAAACCCGCAGGATGCCCTCCAGGTCGTCCTGAAATTCGAGGAGGCCTCATGAGCATCAAGCTTGCAGCACAGGAACACATGCTCGAAGGAGAAACACTCCTTGAGAAGTTCCAGTTCGCCCAGGACCGCGGATTTGACGGCATCGAGCTGCTCGGCCGCGGTGACGGAATCTTCGCGGAACGCGCCGAGGAACTCCGGGCGGCCCGCGAGGCCGGCGTCGTCATGCCGAGTGTCTGCGTGCAGATGGATCACTTCATCGGTGACTTCGACCCGGCCAGGAGCAAGGACGCCCGGGAGCAGATGAAGCACCTGCTCTCCGGTATCGCCGCCGCCGGCGGATTCGGCGCCGTCACGCCCAACGCCTTCGCGCTGTTCAGCCGGCGGCTTCCACCCTTTGCGCCGCCCCGCAGCGACGAGGAGTCGCGGGCAGTGCTTCTCGAATCCCTCGCCGAACTCGGGGACCATGCGGCAAGGGAGGGCGCAGTCGTCCTGCTCGAGCCGCTGAACCGGTACGAGGACTTCATGGTCAACACCCTCGCCGACGCCGTGTCCCTCGTCGAGGAAGTCGCATCCCCGGGCGTCGCGGTCATCGCCGACACCTTCCATATGTCGATCGAGGAATCGGACATCCCCGCGGCGATCCGGGCGGCCGGCAGGCACATCCGCCACGTGCAGCTCGGTGACAGCAACCGGCTCGAACCCGGGGCCGGGCACTACGACTGGCCGGGCACCCTCGCCGCGCTGTCGGAGATCGGCTATGACGGCTGGCTGGCGATGGAGTGCGGCCTCAGCGGACCGTCCCGGGACGTGCTGCCGAAGGTTTCGGCACTGCTCAAACACTAGCCCTGCACCACAGAACGGAATCCCCCATGCCGCACCCGCACTCCGCCCCGCTCCGCGTCACCGTATGGAATGAGGGCATCCATGAACAGACTGAGCCCGAGGTCGCCATCCATTACCCGCAGGGAATACATTCGGCGATTGCCGAGGGGCTGCGACCATTGCTCGGCAGCACCGCCGTCATCCGCACCGCAGTGCTGGCCGACCCGGAGCACGGATTGACCGAGGAGGTTCTCGACGCGACGGACGTTCTCCTGTGGTGGGGCCATATCGCCCACGACCAGGTCAGCGACGAGGTGGTGGAGCGGGTGCGCCGGCACGTCCTGGGCGGCATGGGCCTGATCGTGCTGCACTCGGGGCACTTCTCCAAGATCTTCATCCGGCTCATGGGAACCACGTGCTCCCTGCTGTGGCGCAACGACGCCGAGCGGGAACTGGTGTGGAACGTCAACCCGACGCATCCGATCAGCGAGGGCATCGACACCCCGATCGTGCTCGACCAGCAGGAGATGTACGGAGAGTTCTTCGACATCCCGACGCCCGACGACCTGGTGTTCATCAGCTCCTTCGCGGGCGGAGAGGTGTTCCGTTCCGGCGTCACGTTCACCAGAGGGCGGGGGCGGATCTTCTACTTCAGCCCCGGCGACCAGATGTACCCGGTGTACCACAACCTGCAGATCCGCAAGGTGCTCGCCAACGCCGTGCGGTGGGCCGCTCCCGCCTCACCGCTGCGCGTAGAGCCGGCGGTGGCGAATCCGGCCCGCGGCTGGTACGAGCCAAGCCGCATCTGAAGCTCCAGCAGGAGCGACCTGCGCGACCGCGCAGCACCACCCCCACAGCCACATAGATCGCAACCAGGAAGAAAAGATGAAACACCGCGCAGCTCTGAAACTATCGGCAGTCGGCGGAGTCCTTGCACTCGCCGTGACCGGATGCACCGGAACGTCGGCGGCGGCCCCCGAGGACGGCGCCAACCAGTCGATCCGTTACCTCATCGAGCAGCCCGAAGACCCGGCAACCACCGAACTCATCAAAGAGGACATCGCCACCTTCGAGGAGAAAAACAAGGGCATCGACGTCGAGCTCGAGGTCATGCCCACCGACAACATGCGGACGGTGCTGCAGACCCAGCTCCGCTCCGGCGAAGGCCCCGACATCTTCAGCTGGGGTTCGGGCCCCGGGTACGCCGGCGCCCTGGCAAAGGCCGGGCTCCTCTACGACCTGACCGATGACTACGAGAAATACGACTGGCCCGTCTACGACTTCGCCAAGGAGCGCGTGACCTTCGACGGCAAGGTCTTCGGTATTCCCGGAGACATCGAGACGGTCGGCCTCTTCTACAACAAGGACATCTTCAAGGAACTCGGCATCGCCGAACCGACTAACCTCGACGACCTCGACGCCGCCGCCGCGAAAATCAAGAAGGCGGGTCTCGTGCCGATCGCGGCAAGCGACAAGGAGGGGTGGCAGGGCGGCCACCTGTTCAGCATGGCGCTGTCCAGCCGCGTGGGATCCGAGGGCATGAAGAGCCTGCTCGACGGTGAGACGCCGTGGGACTCCCCGGACGTCATTGCGGCACTCGACACCTGGACGAAGTTCAGTTCGGACGGCTACCTGCCCGACTTCCCCACGTCCCTGACCTACGACGGCGCCAACGCACTCTTCTACTCCGGGAAGGCGGCGATCCTTCCCACCGGCAGCTGGATCACCCAGGACATGCAGGACAACGCCGACTTCGAGGTCGGCTACATTCCATTCCCCGGCGAGGACGGACCGGGAATCTTCAGCGGCGGCCTGGGCTCGGGCCCCTTCATCTCCGCCACCTCGAAGAAGACAGATGCCGCAGTCAAATTCGTCGACTACATGCTCACCCCCGAACACGGGCGCTGGACCGTTGAAAACTTCAACACCATTCCTCCGTTCCCCGTCGACACCGAAGGGCTCGAGGCGTCACCGCTGTTCGCCCAGGTCGTTGAGGACGCAGCGCAGATCTCGGAAGGCACCGGAGAGTTCGGATCAAACATCGACGTGCTGGCCACCGACGTCTTCAATGACGCAATGTGGAACGGCTTCCAGGGTCTGCTGACCAACCAGAAGGGCGCGGCCGACGTCGCCGCGGATCTCCAGAAGGCGGCGAAGCAGTAGCACCCCGAGGGGACGCCGGGGCCGGGCGGCGAATTGCCGCCCGGGCCCCGGCATCCCCGACAGCACGGCCCCCCCACCCCCCACAAGCACCAAGGAAAAACACGATGCACGACGTTCTGGACCCCCGCGACCTGATTCCCGATGAAGCAGAACAGCTTTCCCACAGCGGCTACGATGTCGGCTCCCTCGAAGCCGAGGCCCGCGAAGCGGCCGCCGCCTCCGACCTGCCGCGCCTCGCCCGCATTGAAGAGGCGCTGGCCGGGCTGGACCGTGGTCCGGCCTGGGTGCATGAGGAGCCCTCCGACGAGGCGGAGCTTCTAGCCATTGCCCGCCGGGTTGAGCCGGTCGGTTACGACGCCTCCGGCTTGCCGGAGCGGATCCGCGGCGCCTGGCTGGGGCGCGCCGTCGGGAACACCATGGGCAAACCCATCGAGGGCCTGAGCCGGCGCGAGGTCGAGACGTATCTCCGGGCCGCCGGGCAGTGGCCGCAGACCGGTTACGTTCCGCTCCTCGACCCCCTCCCGGAAGGGGTGGAACGGCTCCACCCCTCCTCGGCGTATGCGTCCGCCGGCCGCTTCACCGATGTCCCCCGCGACGACGACATCGACTGGACAATCCTCGGGCTTGAGCTGCTCGAAACCTACGGCCCGCAGCTGACCACCGAGCAGATCGCTGCCGAGTGGCTGAGCAGGCTGCCGTTCACCCAGATATACACGGCTGAACGGGCGGCCTACCGCAACCTCATCCGCGGGCTCAAGGCACCAGAGACCGCCACCGAGGGCAACCCCTACCGGGAGTGGATCGGTGCGCTCATCCGCGGCGACATCTTCGGCATGACCAATCCCGGCGATCCGGCGGAGGCCGCACGACTGGCGCTCGTCGATGCGCGCCTGAGCCACGTGGGGAACGGCCTCTACGGCGAGATGTGGGCGGCGGCCCTGCTTTCCGCCGCCCTCGTCTCGGATTCACCGGCCGACGCCCTGCGCCTGGCCCAGCGGGTCATCCCCGAACGCTCCCGCCTGGCCGACGCGCTTTCGCACGTGCTTGTGCTCTTCGACGGCGGTGCAAGCGCGGAAGCGGCGCTCGACTGGGTTGACGCCGAGCTGGGGCACTACAGCTGGGTCCACACCGTCAACAACGCGGCGCTGATCGCGATCGGCCTGCTGTGGGGGAGTGACTTCACCAGTGCCGTGGCGACCGCGGTTTCGGGAGGACGGGACACCGACTCCACCGCCGCAACGGTGGGCAGCGCCTATGGGGCGCTCTACGGGGCGGAAGCCGTTCCGGCACGGCTGGTGGGAACCACACATGTTCACGTGCGCAGCGACGTCCGGGACTTCGACCGCGTGACCATCGAGGAACTGGCCGAGCGGACCCTGCACCTGGTCCGCCGGCAGCCCTGACGCCGCCCCGGCAACCCACGGCCGGCTCCCCCGCAGGCGGCGCGTGCGGGGAGCCCCGGGCAGGCGGGAGCCCGGGGCTCCCGCACGTCGGTTCCGTTCACAGCTGGATGCAGGGGCCTGCGGCGTTGGATGTGGCCTTGGACGCAGGAGACGGTGCCCTTGAGGAAACGTTCAGCACAATGCCCTACCGTGGATAGCTGAAAGCCCACCTGCCCAGAGGAACCCAATGATCACCACCCTCACCGTCTGGCAAAAGCGGCTGCTCCTGGTTTTGGCCGGCGTGGCGGTTCTTGCCCTGTTCGGACTCGCCTTCACCGCCGGGCGGGTTTCCGCCGGCCCCGACCATCCGGACACCGCAAGCGCCGACGCCGGGTTTGCCCGGGACATGCAGGTGCACCATGCGCAGGCGGTTGAGATGTCGCTGCTGATCCGTGACCGCTCGAAGGACGAGGCGGTGCGGCTGATCGCCTACGACATCGCCCTTACCCAGCAGCAGCAGATCGGCCAGATGTATGCATGGCTCGAGGAGTGGAACCTGCCCCAGAGCCCGGCCGGGCCGAGGATGGCGTGGATGGCAGCCGGGGGAGCCGACCACCACGGAGGAGACTCAGGCACCCACTCGTCCGGCTCCGCCGGTGCGCTGATGCCGGGAATGGCCACCGCCGACCAGATCTCCAAACTTACCGACGCCTCGGGTGTCGAGGCGGAGCGGCTCTACCTGACGCTCATGATCGACCACCATGAGGCCGGTGCCGAGATGGCCCAGGCCGGAATGGAACTGGCCGACACGGCCAAGGTGCGTGAGCTTGCGTCGAAGATGGTCGCTGCGCAGCGTTCCGAAATCAGCGCGCTGCAGAAACTGCTTGAGCAGCGATAGCGCCCGCCGCCGGTAGATTGGTGTATGCCGCGCAGCACAGCGGAGCATTTCTCCAGAACCGCTACGAAGGAATCGATCGTTGAATAAGAAAAGAGCTCAGCAGAACGCTCAGCAGAACACGGACCGTCAGGCGCGGCTCGCCGCGATACAGGCGCAGCAGCGGGCGAGCGAGCGCAAGCGCAATGCGCTGATCTTCGGCGGTATCGGTGCTGTGATTCTTGCCATCATCATCGCGGTCACGCTCGTCATCGTGAACCAGATCCAGACCAACCAGGCCGTGGAAGACGCCGCGGCACGGCCGATCGAAGGCGTCCAGACCTACGAAATCGCCAGCCAGGAACACACCGAAGATCCGGTGACCTACGAGCAGTCCCCGCCCGTCGGGGGAGATCACAGCCCGGTATGGACGAACTGCGGTATCTACACCGAAGAGATTCCCGCCACGAACACGGTCCACTCGATGGAGCATGGCGCAGTGTGGATCACCTACCAGCCCGACCTCCCGCAGGCCCAGATCGACCAGCTCACCGAGCTCGTCGGTGACCGCAGCTACGTGGTGCTCAGCCCCTACAAGGGCCAGGACACTCCCATCGCCGCCAACGCGTGGGGCCTTCAGCTGAAGGTCGACGCACCGGACGACGCCCGCCTCGCCGCGTTCCTCGAGAAGTACATCGAAGGCGAACAGACCCCCGAGCCAGGCGCCCCCTGCACGGGCGGGCTCGACCCCAACGCCTAAGCGGTACTGCTCCGGTACTGCGCTCCGGTACCGGAGCAGGGCGCTCTATTCAGGATCCGGGGGCCCGCCAGCACGCCCCGGATCCTGACGAGGCGCTACCCTAGCCTCAAAGCCCAAACCGGTAGTGCTGATACCGGTTCAAGCAGGGGAGGCAGAGATGAAAAGGCCGACCGTCCGATGCCGCGCGGTTCTCGCTGTTGCTGCGGCCCTGAGCCTTGCCGGGTGCACGTCTCCGCCGACTCCAACAGTTTCAGCACCTCCTGCCGGAGACCCCGCGCCTCCGCTCGGTGAGGTGACGGAAATTGCTCGGGGGCTCACCACGCCGTGGGGACTGACCTTCCTCCCCGACGGATCGGCGCTCGTCTCAAGCCGTGACACCGGCGAGATCCGCCACGTCCCGGCCGCCGGTGGAGACACCGCCCTGGTGGGTGTTGTTCCCGGCGTCGAGCAGAGCGCCGAAGGCGGCCTCCTCGGACTCGCGGCGTCACCGAACTTCGCCGAAGACCGCCAGGTGTATGCCTATGTTTCCTCCTCCCCCACAAACCGAGTGGTCGCGCTTTCGATCGCCGAGGATCTGGGGTCGCTGCGGCAGCGGCGCGTTGTCATCGACGGCATCGACACGGCCGAGCGCCATCACGGGGGCAGGCTGCGCTTCGGACCCGATGACAATCTGTGGATCGGCACCGGCGACGCCTTCGTTCCCGAAAACGCCGCTGACGACGACTCCCTCAACGGAAAGATCCTGCGGGTGCGCCCGGACGGCACGATCCCCCAAGACAACCCGTCGGGGACCGCGGTTTATTCGAGCGGCCACCGCAATGTGCAGGGGCTGGCCTTCGGACCGGACGGCACGATGTACGCATCGGAACTGGGCCACCGAACCTGGGATGAGGTCAACGCGCTGCGCCCGGGGCGGGACTACGGCTGGCCCGAGACCGAAGGCATCGAAGGATCCACTGGGGAACCTTCCCTGTTCACCTTCCGCCCCGAGGACGCCTCGCCGTCGGGAATCGCCTACGCGGACGGTCACCTGTGGATGGCCGCGCTCAGGGGTGAAAGGCTGTGGCAACTTCCCGTCGAGGACGGAAGCGCGGCAGGAGAGCCGGTGGCCCATTTCGTTGGCCAATACGGGCGGATCCGCACCGTCGAGGTAGCCCCGGATGGTGCGCTGTGGATCACGACGTCCAATACCGATGGCTCATGGGGTGAGCGCCGGTCCGGGGACGACCGGATCCTGCGCGTGGAACTGGACTCCGACTGAGGGTGCCGACGGTCGGACCGCATTCCTCCCGCCTAAAGGTGCTTCAGTGCAGCCCCCAAGCGCAGGAAAAACGCAGGTTCGGAAAGATTGCCCGAGTAACTGCACAGGATTCACGCAGACCGCTGACCTGCCGGAAACCGGCTTGTACCGTCGGATCAGGAGCCGGCGCTGGGCCGGTTCCGTCGAATTGAGGTAATTGTGAACGTTGTACAGAAAATCGCCGCTGCCGGCCTCGCCGGCATGCTCGCACTGAGTGTCGGTGCGGGTGCTGCCAGCGCTGCTCCGTCAGCCACCGCGAAGACCAACCCCGTCGCGGCAGCAGCCAAGGCCAAGGCCCCGGGCACGTCCAACTCCACCGTAGCGAAGGCCAATCCGGTCGCCGCAGCAGCCAAGGCCAAGGCACCGGCTGCCGCCAAGGCCACCGCGGCCAAGGCGCCCGCCGCCGCGAAGACCAACCCGGTTGCCGCAGCAGCCAAGGCCAAGGCGCCGGGCACGTCCAATTCCGCCGCAGCGCACGAGAACTCCAAGGGCTACCAGAAGCACCTGGACAAGCCCGTGAAGCCACCCGTCGTTGTCGTTCCGGCGCCGGAGCCCGTTCCCGCTCCGGAACCCGTTCCCGCTCCGGAGCCCGTTCCGGCACCGGCTCCCGAGCCCGCACCCGCACCGGCTCCCGAGCCCGCACCCGCTCCGGAGCCCGAGCCCGCACCCGCTCCGGAGCCCGCACCGGCTCCCGAGCCCGTTGAGCCCCCCGTCGAGCCGGCCCCCGTCGAGCCGGCTCCGGAGGCCTGACGGCTCCAAGCCAACCAACACACGAGGGGCACCCTCCGCAGCAGCGGTGGGTGCCCCTCGTGTGTTGCTGTCCGTCATCGTTGGTAAAGCGGACGTTGGACAGCGGGCCGGCCGTCGCTCTGAAGGGGTTACTCTGGGGTCGCGCCGATGGTTTCAAGCACGACGCCGGGGAAGTCCTTGCGGAAGTGCCCTACCTTCCACTTGTCGCCAAACACGGCGACCGCCTCGCCGTCGGCCCGGCGGAGGATCTCGCCCCCGCGGAATGTTTCGGGGACCCCGGTGCTCCCGGGTCCCACCGCCATTGCGAGGGTGTACGAAAGGTTATCGAGTGCGGTCGGCGCGTTGAATTCGGTGCCGAGCCGCTGGACCGCGACCTCGAACTGCAGGGCGCCCACCGCGGCAAGAACCGGTGCCTGGTCTCCGCGGAGGTCCGAGCGGAGCACCTGCACCACACCTTCATGCTCAAGCTGCTCGATGCCGCGCCGGAACTGCTTGTAGCGTCCCGGATCCTTCGCCCGGGCCACGGCAAACAGTTCGGGGGAGAAGCGCGGAATTTCCGGAAACTGCACCGGTTCGTCGGCGTAGAGGCTGTCGCCCACCCGGAGGCTGGTGGCGTTGACCAGGCCAACGACGTCACCCGGCCACGCGGTGTCCACCACCTCGCGGCTGCGCCCGAGCACGCGGTGCGCGTACTTGGTGGCGAACGGCTTGCCGGTGCGCTGGTTGGTGATCACCATGCCTCGTTCAAAAGCACCGGAGCAGATCCGCAGATAGGCGATATGGTCGCGGTGCGAGCTGTCCTGGCCCGCCTGAACCTTGAAGACGAAACCGGAGAACGGGGCCTCAAGCGGCCGGCGATCGGCGGAAACCGTCTCGCGGGGCGTCGGCGACGGCCCCAGTTCGACAAGGATGTCGAGCAGCTGCGAAACCCCGAAGTTCTTCGCCGCCGCCGCGAACAACACCGGCGTCTGCCGGGCTGCCGCGAACTCCACGGCGTCGAAGGCGCCGTGCGAGGATTCAACGAGGCCGGATTCCTCCTGGGCCTCCTCCCAGATTGCCGCGTCGAGCGGGGGAAGGGTCTCAACCGAGACTTCCGTCTGCGTGGCGGCCTGGGCTCCGCCGTCAACCGCCTCGAGGCGGAATGCCTTGCCCTCGCGCATGTCCAGCAGCCCCTTGAAGTTTCCGGCGATGCCGGCGGGCCAGGTCAGCGGCACGGGCACCATGCCGGTGCGTTCCCCGACATCGTCGATCAGGCCGAGCGCGTCAAGGCCGGGCCTGTCCCACTTGTTGATGACGGTGACGATTGGAATATTGCGCTGCTTGCAGACAGCGAGCAGCTTTACCGTCTGCGGCTCGAAGCCCTTCGCCGCGTCGATCAGCATGACCGCCGAGTCGACGGCGGCCAGCACCCGGTAGGTGTCCTCCGAGAAGTCGGCGTGCCCGGGGGTGTCGACGACGTTGAGGATGGTGTCCTTGTAGGTCAGCTGCAGGGCGGCGGAGCTGATCGAGATCCCGCGCTCCTGCTCGATGCCCATCCAGTCGGACACCGTCGCGTGCCGGCTGGATTTGCCGTGCGTCACCCCTGCGTCCTGGATGGCGCGGGCCAGCAGCGCCAGGGCCTCGGTGAGGGTCGATTTTCCCGCGTCGGGGTGGGAAATGACGGCAAAGGTGCGGCGGCGCCCGGCCTCCCGGCGGATTGTCTGGGGGTCGGTGACTGGCAGATCGGTAATCAGGGGCACTCTTCCATTGTCTCCGATGGCGCGGGCCCGGCAGACACGCAGGCCTGCCGGGCCGTAACTTCGGTTATCGGGTCCTGATGGGCCGCAGGCTCCACAGGGCAAGCCCCGCAGCGGCGAGCATCAGCAGGGCAGCGATCCCGGAGGTCAGGACAACACCGCTGTCGAACGCGCTGAACGCTGACTCGAGCAGCTGGGCGGCGCCTGCCGCGGGAAGCTGGCCGGCCGTGCTCACCGCACCGCCGAGCGTCTCGGTGGCCGTCGTCACCTGGTCAGCTGTCAGTCCGGCGGGCAGCACGAGGTGCTGCTGGTAGGAGGCGAGCAGGATACTGCCGAGCATGGCCGTGCCGAAGACCGACCCGACTTCGTACGCCGTCTCCGACACTGCCGATGCGGATCCGGCCTTGGCCGGGGGAACCGTCGTGAGGATCAGGTCGTTCGACACGGTTTCCGAAGCGCCGACGCCCACGCCGAGCAGCACGAACGCGACAAGGAGGTCCATGGCGGAACCTGTCTGCCCGGTCAGCGCCACGAACGCGTAGGCGGCCGCCGAGAACAGCAGGGACACGGGAACCACAATGTGCGGCGGGACGCGCTTGACCACGGGCACCACAGCGAAGCCGGCGATGATCGTCATCAGCAGCCCCGGAAGGAGGATCACTCCGGCCTCAAGCGGGCTGTAGCCCAGGACGAGCTGCAGGTGCTGCGAGACGAAGAACAGGAACCCGACCAGGGAGAAGATCGCCAGCAGGTTCACCAGCACCGCGCCGGTGAAGGCGCGCACCGTGAACAGACGCACGTCCAGCATCGGATTGCTGCGCCGAAGCTGGCGGGAGACGAACACAGCTCCCGCGACGAGCCCGACGACGACGGCCGCCACGGTCACAACAGGGCTGTCGCCCTTGGCGAAGTTCTTGATGGCAAACACCACCGGAAGCATCGTCGTGATCGACAGGGCGATGCTGAGGATGTCCACCCGGCCGGGGCTCGGGTCGCGTGACTCGGGCACGAGGAAGGGGGTCAGGACGAGCATCAGCACGAGGACGGGGACGGCGAGCAGGAACACCGAACCCCACCAGAAGTGTTCAAGCAGGACGCCCCCGAGCAGCGGGCCGAGCGCGGCTCCGGCGGAAAAACCTGCAGCCCACACCGCAATGGCAACGCGCCGCTGGTCGCGGTCGGTGAAGATGTTGCGGATCAGGGACAGGGTCGAGGGCATCAGCATGGCTCCGAAGACGCCGAGGCCCACACGGGCGCCCACCAGGAATCCCGCAGTAGGGGCGAAGGCCGCTGCGACCGAGAACACGGCGAAGCCGGAGGCGCCGATCATCAGCAGGCGACGCCGTCCGAAGCGGTCACCGAGGCTTCCCATGGCGACGAGGAGCCCGGCCAGCACGAGGGGGTAGCTGTCGATGATCCACAGCAGGGTGGTCCCGCTGGTGGAGAACTGAAGGGAGATTGCGGGCAGGGCAAAGCTCAGCACCGTATTGTCAACGGCCACCAGCAAGACCGGCAGCATCAGCACGGCGAGTGAGATCCAGTCCCTGATGCCGGCGCGCGGAGTTGATGATCCAAGGTTCTTTGCCCCTGGCAGGGCAACAGAGGGCCGGGAAAGCAATGTCATAACCGGGAGACTATACCGTCCAGCCGGTACAGTGCAACTTCCGTGACGGCTATCATAAGTGCATGGCAAGTTCACGAGAACGCATCCTCGACAGCTTCGAGGACATCCTGATCCGCGACGGAGAACGCGCTGCAACCATGGAGGCTGTTGCCGCCGCTGCAGACGTCTCCAAGGGCGGGTTGCTCTACCATTTCCCCTCCAAGGAGGCCCTCGTTGAGGCGCTCGCCGAAAGGCTCCTCGCGCTTGTCGAACGGGATCGCGAGCAGATGTCCGGCGACCCCGATGGCCCGGCCCGGTATTACGTGCGCACGTCGGTCTACGAGGACAGCGCTCTTGACCGTGCGCTTGTGTCGATGGCCCGCCTGGCCCAGCAGGGCCACCCCACCGCGCGCCTTACCCTTTCCCGCATCCAGGAACTGTGGCTCAGCACGCTTGAGGACCGGCTGGGAAGCCGCACGGCCGCCATGGCGGTCAAACTGCTGGGTGACGGCCTTTACTATGACGCCGCATTCTTCTCCGGAGACGGAACTTCGGGCAGGACCGAAAGTGACCTGGAACAGATCCTTTCGGTTGTGGATCTCATCGTCGAGCAGTACTGCACCGGCCAAGTCGGGCGGCCGCGTGTTTAAGGGCTTCCGGAACTTCATCCTTCGCGGCAACGTCATTGAGTTGTCGATCGCCGTCGTGGTCGGCGCCGCCTTCACGGCCCTTGTCGGCTCCTTCACCGAAAATGTCGTGAATCCGGTGATTGCGGCCGCCGGGGGAGTTGACGCCGACGGGCTTGGTTTCCGAATCTGGCCCGGCAACCCCGCGACCTTCGTGAATGTCGGGGCCGTAATAACCGCGGTGATCACGTTCCTCATTACGGCGGCCGTGGTCTACTTCGTCTTCGTCCTGCCCATGAACAGGATCAATGCGCGGTCGGTGGCGAGGGCCGCCGTCGAGGCCGCTGAAAATCCGGTGCCGGTCGACACGGCACTGCTGACCGAGATGCGCGACCTCTTGCGTCAGATCGCCCAGGACAGCGACCGCCGCTAAGGGTTCGGGCCGGTGCGCGAGGCGGTCCTGCAGATTCGGTCAGCTCGCCGCACTGGGCGCGGCGTCGTTGCTGCTCCGGTTCCCCTCGATTTCCGCCTTGTGGTCCTGCGCCCAGCTGACGAGCGGCATGGCCTGCTGCAGGAAGCCCGCACCCAGCGGCGTCAGGGCGTACTCAACGCGCGGCGGAACCTCCGGGTACGAGGTGCGGGTGACCATGCCGTCCTTCTCGAGCGTGCGGAGCGTTGCGGTAAGCACCCGGTGGGAGATGGGGGCCAGGGCAGCCTGCAGCGCCGTGAACCTCAGCGGGCCGGCTGAGAGCTCATCGAGGGCGGGCATCGACCATTTGTCACCCAAGCGGCTCACCAGTTCGCGGACGAAAGAGATGGTGTCTCCGTCCCGGTCGCAGAGAACATGAGTGTGCTGGGAAGGTGTCTTCTCGATTGTTTGTTCCATGGCCGCCGACTTTCCGGATTTCTCCTGTTGACCGTTGCGCGCCGGCCGCCGCGGCAGGGGAACACGGGCCGGTGATGACCTGCCGCCGCGGGGTGCTGGAGCCGCCCCGTGGCCCGGAAACGGCCGGGGCCGTCCGAAGGACGCGCTTATCAATTATGCGGGATTAACCTGTGCATTAACCGAGGGTGTGGTCCAAAGCACAGGTTGCTCCGGCGTGGGCTGCAGGTTGATCGGCACATCGAACGGCCTGCCCGTCACGCACTCCCGCAGTGCGGCTGGCACTGCGGGAATTCGAATAAATCCTGAACCGTATATTGAAAACAAATTGTGTCTTCAGTCGAATTGCGGCTCAGCGGGGGGGCGGAATAGTGCGGGACGGCATGCGCGCAAATTCGAAAGCGTCTTTTCTCTCTTCCGAACAGTTCACCAGCCTTTAGGTGCTGTGCTTTCCCAGCGGCTCGACCGCCCCAGATAGCTGGTTTTCCGGGCATCCTGCACCGTCCGGGAACTCCTGGTGAACCTCGTCGGCAGGGCCGGAAGGTCGATCCCTTGGTTATTTAAAGGTGCGTAGCGCACTTTAAAGTGCGTATGGCAGGCGGAAATATTACCCACTTCACGCGAGTTGTAGACGTTGCTGATAAGCGCACGTAACAACTGGTCCTGGAAGGGAACATCATGACTAAGATCGCCATTATTCTTGGAAGCACGCGCCCCGGGCGCAACGGGGAAGCCGTCGCTAACTGGGTATTCGAGAAGGCTGCGGGCCGCGACGATGCCAGCTACGAGATCATCGACCTCCGGGACTACCCGCTGCCGCACTTCGACGAGCCGATGCCCCCGCTGATGGGCCAGTACTCGCAGGACCACACCAAGGATTGGGCGGCGAAGATCTCCGAATTCGACGGCTATGTCTTCGTCACCCCTGAGTACAACCACTCGACCTCCGGCGTCCTCAAGAACGCAATCGACTTCCTGTCCGCGGAGTGGAACAACAAGGCCGCCGGCTTCGTCAGCTACGGAGCCACCGGCGGCGTGCGCGCGGTAGAGCACCTCCGCCTCGTGGCCGCCGAACTGCAGCTCGCAACCGTCCGGGACCAGGCAGCGCTGTCGCTGTACACCGACTTCGAGAACTTCTCGACCCTAAAGCCCGGCCCCCACCAGCTCCAGGCACTTGAGAACATGTTCACGCAGCTCGAAGCGTGGGCGAAGGCACTCGAGCCGCTGCGCGCCGCGGTCGCCGTCGCCTAAGTGCTTTCGGCAGTTCGGCCGATGATCGGCAGAGCCTGACCGCACACGCGATGGCTCAAGGCTGGAATTAGGAAACGTAGCGCGTTCCCACTACGCCACACCAGCAGACGCTTCGCACCTGCCCGCCGCTCCTGCGGCGGGCAGGCGACGCGGCGAGCTCCACGGCATCCCGCGAGTGAAGCCCGGTCCACGGACCGGGCTTCAGGCATTTAACCGGAGCTATCCCGGCTGCGCCGTGGACGGGTGAAACAATCGGCATCGATTCGTCCCACCCACTGGGCACCGGTTCTGAATGCGCAGAAACTTAATTCCGACGGGTTTCGCACTGGGATGCACCAGCACCATCAGCTGTACCGGACCGCCCGTCACGGCGCATTACTTGATTCATCGTCATTTCCGACAGCGACGGAGGCAACGAAATGGGCAGGATTCTCATTGTGGGTGGCGGTTACACGGGCTTCTATACGGCGTGGAAGCTGGAGAAGCGCCTCAGGCCGAAGGAAGCCGAGGTCATCCTCATAGACCCACTCCCGTACATGACCTACCAGCCTTTCCTGCCGGAGGTCATAGCCGGCTCGATCGAGGCCCGGCACAGCGTCGTTTCGTTCCGGCGGCACCTCAAGAAGACGCAGATCGTGACGGCGAGGGTCACCTACATCGACCACGCCAAGAAGACGGTCACGATCAGGCGCCACACCGGAATGACCTCCCAGCTCACGTACGACACCGTGGTCGTCACTGCGGGCGCAGTGTCCCGAACCTTCCCGATCCCCGGGATCGCCGAGCAGGCGATCGGGTTGAAGAACATCGAGGAGGCGGTGGCAATCCGTGACCGGCTCCTCAACAACTTCGATGTAGCGGCAGGACTTCCCGCCGGCCCGGAGCGGGACCGCCTGCTGACGGTTACGTTCATTGGAGGCGGGTATGCGGGCATCGAGGGCCTTGGAGAGCTGCGGGCACTCGCCACGGCGCTGCTGCGCTCCTATCCGGAGCTCACTCTCGAGGACACACATTTTCACCTCATCGAGGCCACGGGGCGGATCCTTCCGGAGGTCTCGGTCGAAACCAGCCAGTGGGTGCTGCAGCAGCTCGCGGCGCGCAGGGCCCAGGTGCACCTCAACACGCAATTGATGTCCGCGGTCGACGGCGTCATCAAGCTTTCCACCGGGGAGACCTTCGAATCGGCAATTATCATCTGGACCGCCGGCGTGATGGCCAACCCGAGCATCACGCGCCATACCGACCTCCCGATCGAGGAGCGCGGCCGCTTGGTTGTCCGGGCCGACCTACGCGTCGGTACGGAGGAGGCGGCGGTCCCTGATGCCTGGGGAGGTGGAGACAATGCCGCGGTCCCCGACCTTTCCGGAGGAGGGGTCGGTGGCTACACGGTGCCGAACGCCCAGCATGCCGTCCGGCAGGGAAAGCTGCTGGCAAAGAACCTCGTCGCGGACCTGCGCGGGCGCCCAGTGAAACGGTACTTCCACAGGAACCTTGGCGCGGTCGCGACCCTCGGACTCGGAACCGGGGTTTTCCAGTCGGGAAGAATCGTCGTCAAAGGGTTCCCCGCCTGGGTCATGCACCGCGGCTACCACGCCCTCGCCATTCCCACCTGGGAGCGCAAATGGAGGGTGCTGTGGGGCTGGTGGCACAACCTCTGGCTGGGCCGGGACATCATCGGTCTGCGAGGGCTCCAAACGCCCCGCGCTGTGTTCGAAGAGTTCGCCGTCCGGCCAAGGGCGGTGGAGGACGAACCGCAGGGCTCAGGAGCCAAGTAGGAGCACCGGTTGGGCAACTACGAGTCCGCCCGGGTCCGGCGTCGGCCCATTCCTCATGCGCCCCTTTGTTAACAGGAGTTTCTGTTGTAATTTTGGGTTGTTGCAGCACTTTGAGGCTTCCAGGCGCCCGCGGACCGCGGGCTTCCTAAGCCGTTGGCGTGCCGGCGGTGTGGCAATCACCTCTCTTCCCAGTCGGAGCATTGGACCGTTGGAAAAGCGCGGGGAAAATCACGACTCCGTGCTGCGCCCTCCAACGACCGCTTGGAGGTCCGATCTGGCTTGGGGGAAACCTAATGAATGCTGCAAAACTGCTGGCGAGCGGAACCACCGCGGTGCTTCTCGCGGGAGGTATGTTCCTTGGCGCGCCGGTGGCCGCCGCCGCACCGGGTGACGGTGCGTGCACCCAGGCAACGGCACAGTTCACCGGCGCGCTGAACCGGGCAGGGATCACGGCCGGGCTCGTCGCCGAATTCGACGCCGCGATTGCCGAGCTGACCAGGCTCGACGCCCGCCTTGCCGGCCTTTACGCAGAAACCAACGACTTGAGACTCGCCTTCGAGCGGGCCATGATTCCCTACGAGGCCGCCGACATCGCGTACACCACGGCAGATGATGCCCTCGTGGGCCTGCTGCGCAAGAAGGAGGAACTCGGTTCAGCGCTCACAGTAAAGCGGGACCTCGTGAAGGGTGCGGACGATGCCCTGAAGGGGGCCCAAGCGGCCTACGACGAGCTTGTCGCTGCATCTCCTCAAGATCCCGACGCCATCCAAGCAGCAAAGGAGGCTGTGGATCTGTCGACCGGGATGCTCAAGCGTGCACGGGATGAAGAAGCCACCGCTGAAGCGGCACTGAAGGTTGTCGCTGACGCCGTGCCGGCCGCTGACGAGGCCGCTGGCAAGGCAAAAATCGTGTTCGACGAGGCCGAAGCCGCAGTGGAAAAGGCGCAGGAAGCCTGGGAAGCAGCACTGGATACGCCCGCCATCCGCGAGACAGAGGCGGCCTGGCAGGCTGCCTCAATGAGGCTGTTCGCGCTTATGGAAACCGTGAAGCTCGACGATGCGGCGGCGCAGGAACTCACAAGGCTCTTCCAGGCGTTCCTCGCGGCGTGCGGGCCTGACGCCGCCCCGGTCAGCGCGGCACCGGCTGCCTTGCCGCTTGCGCCCGCACCGGCCGTGAACCGGGGGCTGAACGTCCAGACCGCCGCCGATTCCGAGCCATCCGGAGGCGCCGCCCTGGTGATCACCTCTGTGCTGGCTGGAATGGCCGGGCTGGCTGGCGCAGCCGGGCTGCACCGCAGGGCAACAAGCCGGAGCTAGCGGGCAGGGGGACGGCGAAACAGCGCCGTCCCCCGGGCTCAGCTATTCGCCGCGGGCGCGCCTCCCCGCACCGCGGTGCCCAGGGGCGATGTCGCCGGTCCCTCAAGCACCTCACCCGCCGGGGTGAAGCGGGAGCCGTGCAGGGGGCAGTCCCACGTCCGCTCGGCATTGTTCCAGCTCACGATCCCGCGCAGGTGCGTACACACCGCCGACACGCGGTGCTCCACGCCGTCGACCCTGCACACGCCCACTGGGCCGCCGCCCTCCCTTGCCACCGCTCCCTGCCCCTCCGCAGGGGCCGGGGCGCCGGTCTTCGCCAGGCCGGACAGCCACCCGGAGACCATCTCAAGGCCCACCTTGGCGTTGGTCTGCGCGGTGGCAAGGACGTCCACCGGGCTCACCCGGGTCTTGTACAGGGTGTCCGCCCAGGGCATGTTTCCGCCAAGAATCTCGCTGGCGAGGGCGAGCGAGGCCGCGACGGCGTTCGTCATGCCCCACTTGTTGTATCCGGTGGCAGCATAGATGTGTCCGCCGCCTGCTGCGACCTTCCCGACGTACGGCACGGCGGCCGCGGGCTGGTAATCCTGGGCCGACCAGGCGTAGGCGGGACGGGCGGTGGGAAAATATTCGGCGGCCCAGCGCGTCAGGTCATCGACAAGGCCCTGCGTGTTGGAGTGGTGGCCCACCTGGTGGCCATTGCCGCCAACGATCAGATAGTCCTTGCCGTTCGCGCGGGCGGTCCGCAATGAGCGTGTCGGCGAATCAACCGACAGGTACATCTCCTGGGGCACTGCGTCGGAGACCTCAAGCGCAATGCAGTAGGAGCGCATCGGCTTGAGTACGGCGAAGTACCCGCCCCGGTCGAGAATGGGGATGCCGGTCGCCAGCACCACATTGCGTGCCGACACCGCGCCGCCGTCGGTCTTCAGCTCCACCCCTCCGGCGCCTGTCTTCGCGACCCCTTGGACGCGCACGCCCTCGATCAGGCTGCCGCCGTGCCGGCGCAGCTCGGAGGCAAGCGCCGCGAGCACCTCCAGGGGATGGAACTGGGCCTGGTCCTTGAGCCGCAGCGTCCGGCGCACGGGAAACGGAAGGGACGCCGCCCGGCCCAACTCGGTCTCAAGCCCGGCCGCGGTGCAGGCCTTGTGCTCGGCGTCGAGGCTCTTCGCGCCGCTGTCCGTGGTGGCGTAGTTGACGGCGTCGCGCCGTTCGTAGCCGACACCGTTCTCCTCGCAGAACCGCAGCAGCCAGCTCTGCCCTTCCTGATTGCCGGTGACGTAGGCGCGGGCAAGGTCAGCGTCGTGGTGGGAAAGGATTCGGGAAAGCGAGGTGCCCTGCAGGAGGGAGAGCTTCGCGGTTGTGTTGCCCGTGGTGACCGCTCCCGCCGTGCGTGCCTCAAGCACCGCCACCCGGTGCCCGGCCCGTGCCAGCAGCAGGCCCGTGGTGATGCCGGTCAGCCCGCCACCCACCACAACGGAGTCGTACTCGGCGCCCGGGGTGAAAGGCGCGGCTGGAATTCCCGGGGCGGTGTCAAGCCACAGTGACTTCATAGTGTTCCCTCCGTAGGTGAATCCCACCCCACTACTAATCATGCTTACAGTCAAGGCGTGCCGCCCCGCCCGCAGCGGCGTTTCGCGCCCCCGCGCGCCTATAGTCGGTCTATGGAACAACGAATCTTGGGCAGGACCGGACGCGCCGTTTCCGTAGTGGGGCTGGGAACCTGGCAGCTCGGAGCGGACTGGGGCAACGTCACCGATGCGCAGGCCATGGCGGTCCTCGACGCCGCCGCCTCCGCCGGAACAACCTTTTTCGACACGGCCGACGTCTACGGTGACGGCCGGAGCGAAAAGACCATCGGAGCGTTCCTTGCGGCGAATCCGGGGCTCGAGATGACCGTCGCCACGAAAATGGGCCGCCGGGTGGAGCAGGAGCCCGGGCAGTACCACCTGGACAACTTCCGGAGGTGGGTGGACCGGTCCCGCTCCAACCTTGGGGTCGATGTTCTCGACCTCGTCCAGCTTCACTGTCCTCCCTCGGAGGTCTACAGCACCGATGCCGTGTACGACGCGCTCGACACCCTCGTCGAGGACGGGGCGATCCGGCACTACGGCGTCAGCGTGGAGCGCACCGACGAGGCACTCGCCGCGATCGCACGGGAGGGCACGGCAACGGTGCAGATTATCCTCAACGCCTTCCGCCTCAAACCCCTCGACGAGGTGCTCCCGGCTGCCCGGGCGGCCGGGGTCGGCATCATTGCGAGGGTTCCGCTGGCGTCGGGCCTGTTGTCAGGCAGGTACAGCAAAGACACAGTTTTCGCTGAAAACGACCACCGCACCTACAACCGGAACGGCGCGGCCTTCGACGTCGGGGAGACGTTTTCCGGCGTCGACTTCGAGACCGGGGTCGCGGCTGCGCAGGAGTTCGCGCGGCTCGTGCCGAACGGCGTTAGCACCCCGCAGGCGGCGCTGGCCTGGATTCTGGCCCAGGACGGCGTCAGCACCGTCATCCCCGGTGCCCGCACCCCGCAGCAGGCCCGGGACAACGCGGCAGCGGCCGACCTCGCCGATCTCGGCGCAGCACTCCAGGGCGGAGTCCAGGACATTTACGACGAGCGGCTCAGGGCGGCCATCCACCCGCGCTGGTAAGAGGTCCTTCGGCAGGGTTCCGGTATCCCGGCCCCTCGGCTAAGGTTGAATGCACCTAAGTCAGACGGTGTTAGAGGGCGTCTGTCATTGTTGAATCATCCATTTAAGGAATCGACCATGACTGAATCAACCTCCAATCTTTCCGCCGCTGGGCGTGACAGCCACTCGATCCGGGACTGGGCCGACCTCGCCGAGGAAATGTGGTCCTACCTCACCGGCAAGGGTGCCGCCGTCAACTACAGCCTCATCGACATGACGGTCGAAGTTCCCCGGGATATCGGGCCCGATGCGCCGCGCGCCACCTGGAAGTTCAATGGCACTTTGCGCATCACCACAAGCGACAACGATGCACCGGGCTCCGACTCCCACCGCGGCTGACGGCCCGAGATGGAGCAGCGTCTTCGGCTCGACATCGAGCTCGATTTCTCACTGACCGAACCGGGCACCGCCGACGGGCCGCCGGCCCGTCTCAGCGGAACCGTCCGCGCCGCGGGGTCCAGGGTGGAAATCTACTGCGACAACCCGGGGGCCTTCAGGGGTGCCGCCCTTCCCTCGGTTGGCGGCGTGCGCGCGTTCGCGAAAACACTGGCCGGACTCGGTCTGTCGGTGGCAGTGAGCGGGCCCAAGGGCGACCTTTTCAGTCTCGGTGCCGTCGAAACCTCGATGGCGCAGCGCCTGCTGACCCGCTCGCCTCACATCCGGCTGGGATCCGCCTCGGCGCTCGCGCCCCTGTGGCACGTCGGCCGGCGTGTTGTGGAGAGCGGCGGCGCGGTTGCGCTGGTGCCCCCGTCGACGCCGCTTCCCCTCGTCCCCACCGTCAACCGGCGCATCCGGCGCAAAATCACCACCACGCACTACGCTCCGGGCGGCGGGCGTCCGCGCCTGATCTTCGTGCGGGACACCGAGCGGTGGGAGGGCCAGATTCCACGCCAGTTCGAGCTTTCCGCCGAGAGGACGACCATCGGCAGCGCCGAGGACGCCTCGTTGCGGCTCGACGGAATCGAGGGCCTCCACGCCGAGGTTGTGCACGACGCCAACGACGAATACGTCCTCGTGCCGCACGCAAAGGTGAGTGGCAGCGTCAACGGCACCGGGTCGTCGGTCCTGCGCACCGGGGCAAGAATCCAGCTCGGCGGGTGGTGCCTTGCATTCTTCCGGGAGGAGTATGCGGACCACGGGCGGCCCTTCGGCGGGCGGAGCGGCGGCGAATTCGCCTACCAGCGGCCGCAGCGCAATCCGCGGACGGGTGCCACCGAGCGGGACGGCTCGGAGGGGATCGGCGGACCGCGGCGGCCGCCGCGCTGACCGGATGGCCGACAGCGTTGAACTCCTGCTCGACGCCGGGGCCGAGGACGCGGTGCGCGGCGACTGGCTCCGGCTCGAGGGCCTTGGCCTTCCGAGCCAGTCGCGGCACACCGCGCCCAGCAACCGTCCCCACATCACCCTTGTGGCGGCACCGGCCATCGGCGGCCAGTACGACGACGCCCTTGAGGAAGCCGTCGCAGGCCTCCCTCTGAAGCTGTGCTTTGGGGGGCTGCTGCTTTTCGGCGGGCACCAGGGGAAATACGTGCTGACACGCCAGGTGGTGCTTTCGGAGGCGCTGGCGGAACTCCACCGCAGGGTCTGGCGCGTGCTTGCCGACCTCGACACCGCGTTTGCCACAACCCGGCCCGGGCAGTGGAGCCCGCACGTGACCCTCGCCCGCGGTGTGACGCAGGAGCAGCTTGGGACCGCCATACCGGCAGTCCACGGCGCCGCCGGAACGCCCCGCGCGGTTGAGGCCCGGCGCTGGGACAGTGCCGCAAAGCGCACCGTCCACCTGGGTCCGGGCTGACCGCGGTCCTTTCCGAAGGGATTCACCCGCGTGCTCGCTCCGCGGCCGGCGGAGCGGAGCGGCTGGCGTCAGCCCAGGTGGTCGACCAGGTCCCGGGCGATACCCGTGTACCCTCCGGGGGTGAGTTTCAGGAGCCGTTCTTCTGCTTCGCTGCTCAAGCCCAGCCCCGAGACGAACTCCCGCATGCGGCCGGCGTCAACACGCTGACCGCGCGTGAGGTCCTTGAGCCGCTCGTACGGGTCGTCGAGGCCGGGGACCCCGGCAATGGCCTCGGCGCGCATCACCATCTGGACGGCCTCTCCGAGGACCTCCCAGTTGTGCTCGAGGTCCGCGGCGATCGCGCCTTCGGCGACATCGAGACGGCCAAGGCCCTTCTCCACGTTCGACAGGGCAAGGAGGGAATGCCCGAAAGCCACCCCGATGTTGCGCTGGCTCGATGAATCGGTGAGGTCGCGCTGCCACCGGGAGGTGACGAGCGTAGACGCCAGGACATCAAGGAACGATGAGGAGATCTCGAGGTTCGCTTCAGCGTTCTCAAAGCGGATGGGGTTCACCTTGTGCGGCATGGTCGAGGAACCGGTGGCCCCGGCAACGGGGACCTGCGCGAAATATCCGATTGAGATGTAGCTCCACACATCGGTGCAGAAGTTGTGGAGGATCCGGTTGAACCGTGCGACGTCGGAATACAGCTCGGCCTGCCAGTCGTGCGACTCGATCTGGGTGGTCAGCGGGTTCCACGTCAGTCCGAGTCCTTCGACGAAGGACTTCGCCACGTCCTGCCAGTCCGCCGAGGGAACCGACGCGTAATGCGCCGCGTAGGTGCCCGTTGCCCCGTTGATCTTCCCAAGGAATTCGGTGGCTTCTATGCGCCGGAGCTGGCGGCTCAGCCGGTGTGCCGTGACGGCGAGTTCCTTGCCCAGGGTTGTCGGCGTCGCCGGTTGTCCGTGGGTGCGGGAGAGCATCGCCACCGACCGCGAGCCGCGGGCGAGGTCTTCAATTGCCCCGACGAGCCTGCGCGCCGCGGGAAGCCAGACGTCCTGGACCGCGCCTTTGATGCCGAGCGCGTAGGCAAGATTGTTGATGTCCTCGGAGGTGCACCCGAAATGGATGAGCGGCTTGAGCCGCTCAAGGCCCAGGGCGGGAAGGCGGCGGCCGATGAAATACTCGACGGCTTTCACGTCGTGCACCGTGACCTTCTCGATGTCGGCGAGCTCCGCCGCGGAGGAGGCATCGAAGGTGCGCACCATCTCCCGGAGGGCGTCTTCCTTGTCCGCCTCAAGCGGTCCGGCTCCGGGCAGCACCGACGAATGGGTGAGGTGGATGAACCACTCGACTTCCACATGGATGCGGTCGCGGTTCAGCGCGCCTTCGGAGAGGTAGTTGACGAGGGGGACAACGCTTTCCCTGTACCTTCCGTCAAGCGGCCCCAACGCCAACGATGGCGTTTCTCCTTGGGGAATGGATGCAAGGTCAACCCGGGACGGTGAAATATCAGCCATGGCTCAATCATTCCACGCGGCATCGGCGGGCCGTGCCACGGCGGATATCCACATGCAGGGCCGCCGGCGTGCCCGGCCACAGCGGCCCAATACCGTTGAGGAAGCAGGTCCGAGGCAAGCCGGTCCAACACCGGCGGCCCGGCAGGTGCGCAGCCGAGGAGGTGCCCGTGGTGCGAGGGGAGTTCCTTGAGTATGGGTTCGACTCGTCCGCATCCACTGCGCCCAGTGTCGGCCCGTTCCCCAGGTCGACCGGTTCATCAACCGCCGCCCGCCTGCGGGAACAGGCTCTTCAACTCGAGGAGGTCCAGGCGGCAGCCACCCGGGTTGCCTTCCTCGAGTGGGAGTCGCCGGCCGGCAGGAATTTCCGGGACTACCTCGGGCGCCGCAGCCGCGCCCTGGCGGAGTCGGTGGAGCTGTTGCGCACTGCCGCACGGCTGGCCGAACTCTACGAACACGCCCTGCTTTCATCGAAGCCGACCCCTGACGCCGGCGGGTTCAGCTTCCAGTGAGGCGCCCGTCGACCAACTCTGCTGCACAGGCCCGCGATGTCGGCGGTGCATGGCTTGCACCCGGGACGGGGCCGGCGGCCGGGACGGAGCCGGACCTGGCGCCGGTGCCCCAGACCGACCGGTGGTTCAGCGTGCGCGGCGGCATTGGGGGCATCCACTTCCAATGGGAGGAACTCGAGCGGGCCGAGGGAACTCTGAGGATCCTTGCCGAGGCCGCCGGCGCTGTGTGCAGCTCCCTGCTCTACATTGCGGCAGACCTTGATCGGCAACGGTTCGGGGCCTTATCACCGGCCGGCATACCAGTGGATCTCCTGGCCGGGCCGGGCGCCGGCTGCGTCGACCCCATGCGTGCCGGTTACGCGGCGGCTGCCGCGGTGACCGAGGCTTCGGCGTCGGTGGCCTACACCGCGCGGGAACTCGAAACGGCGGCCGACAGGCTGCGGGCAAGCCGCACCGCCTACGAGATCGCGGAGGCGCTCGCGGCGGCGGCGGTCCTCTCTGCCTCACGAAGCGCCGAGGGTGTTGCCCGGGCGGCGGCCGAGGCCTCAAGGCGGCAAGGTTTGCTGGTTCCCCGGCCCCTTGAGCTGCGCCCACACCCTGGCCCGCCGGGGGACGTACCGTTCGCCGGAACGGTCGGAGCGCTGATCACCCGGATCGAAGCAGTCGAGGCAGAAGCCCCGGGATCCTTCGAAATCCTGCGCACCGGGCCGGACGAGGGCCCCGTCTACATCGTGGTGCTCCCCGGCACCCAGGGGACCGAGACGGACTCCCTCAACCCCTTCGACCTTTCCGGGAATGCGGAAGCGGTGAACCAGGACAGCCGATTCGTTGCGGCAGCGGTGGCCCGAGCGTTGGAGGCATCAGGGGCGTCCACCGGCGATCAGGTGGTGATTGCCGGGTACAGCCAGGGCGGCCTTCACGCAATGAATCTTGCGGCGGAAACAGCCCTCGGCGGCGAGTACGACGTGCAGCTGGTTGTCACAGCCGGTTCCCCCACGGGGTGGGAAGGGTCCACGGAGGCCGAATATCTCCACCTCGAACACCGGAAGGACGCGGTGCCGCTTGTCGACGCCGCCGCCAACCCCGACGAAACACAGCGGGTCACGGTCACCCTCGACTCGGCGGTGCCCGCGCGCGGCACCGACGCAGAAGGCCGCACCGAGGGCAAGGGCCTTGGGACGGCCCATAAGCTGGCCGCTTATGAGGACGGCGCCCGGTTCGTCGACGCGAGTTCCCTCGCATCACTTGCGCCCTCGGCCGCCATTCTCGCGGCGGCGGGCACATCGGGAGCCGCACGGCGGTACCTCTACCAGGCCGTGCGGGTTCCCCAGCTTCCTCCTCCCCAGCCTCCGCCCGACGCGGCGTCGGACCCCGTCCGCCGGCGGGGAGGCCCTTCGGGCAACCCGCCGCGGACAGAGCGCGGCAGGCGATGAACCAGCCCGCATCCCGGGGCTTCCGAGCGCCAATCTCCACCCGTGGACTGAGCCCACGGCGATGCCCAGCCCTAGAGTTGGTACCCATGGATATTCACCACCGCCTCGCCGGGTGGGCACAGGGCAACCCGGGGAAGGTCGACCTGGCCTACACCCGGGTGCCGCCCTGGAGCGGGCCGCCTACGACAGGGTGATCGATGTACTGCTGCTCGTGGTGACGGCGATGCTTGCCGTTGCCGCGCTGATCGCCCTCATTGGCGTGGCAAACACCCTCTCGCTTTCGGTGCTTGAACGTACCCGGGAGTCGGCCCTCCTGAGGGCGCTTGGACTGACCCGCCGGCAACTGCGCGCGATGCTCGCCGTTGAGGCGGTGCTCATCGCGGGAGTCGCAGCAGTACTCGGCATTGTGCTTGGCCTCCCCTACGGCTGGCTCGGAACGCAGGCGGCAATCGGCTCGATCGCCGACGTCGTCCCTTTGGTTCCCTGGCTCCAGGTCCTCGGCGTACTGATGGCGGCCCTCCTGGCCTCCGTTCTCCCTGCACGGCGGGCGGCGCGCCAGTCCCCTGTCACGGGACTCGCTGCCGATTGAGGTCGGGCGGGGAAGGCGGCAAAAGCCGCAGTGAGAACCGCGGCGGACCTGTAGGAGTTCCAGTACCCGGCACTAGGCTAGGGCCATGACGTCCATTGAGAACGAAAGCGTTGAGGCTCCCGCCGCGGAAACCGAACCGACAGTCCACCCCCGAGCAGTGCTCGGACGGCTTCCCCGCTATGCCGCCGGCAAGCCCCCGGTGGTCGTCGAGGGCCTGCGCAGCTACAAGCTGTCCTCGAACGAGAACCCGCTTCCGCCGCTGCCCGCCGTGCTCGAGGCGATCAGCGGACAAATCAACGTCAACCGGTACCCGGATCCACTGTCCACCGCCCTCCGCACGGAGCTCGCAGGCTTCCTCGCTGTGCCGGCGGCGGACATCGTCACGGGCGCCGGCAGCCTCGGCGCGCTCAATCAGATCCTCGCGGCCTTCGCGGGCCAGAACGACTTCGACGCCCCCGACGAGGTGATTTACGCCTGGCGCTCCTTCGAGGCGTACCCGATCTGCGTCGGGCTCGCCGGCGCAGTGGGCCGCCAGATCCCCGTGAAGGAGGATGGCACCCACGACCTCGACGCGATGGCCGATGCCGTGACCGACAAGACCCGCGTCATCCTGCTCTGCACCCCCAACAACCCGACCGGGCCGGCCCTCACCGAGGAGGAGGTCGAGCGGTTCCTCGATCGCGTGCCGGCATCGGTTGTGGTCGTCATTGACGAGGCCTACCAGGAGTTCGTGCGGACGCCCGGGGCGGTGGACGGCATCTCGGTCTACCGGCGCCACGACAACGTCATCGTGCTGCGGACGTTCTCCAAAGCCCACGGGCTCGCCGGCCTGCGCGTCGGCTACTCGGTGTCGAACCCGGTGCTCACGGAGCACCTGCGGGTCAGTGCCGTGCCGTTCGCTGTTTCCCAGATCGCCGAGGCGGCCGCAGTGACCTCCCTGCAGCACTTCGACGAGGTGGCGGACCGCGTGGAGAACATCGTGGCCGAGCGTGAGCGGGTGCTCACGGGCCTGCGCGGGCTCGGCTGGACCGTCCCCGAACCTGCAGGAAACTTCATCTGGCTCTCCCTCGGAGAACAGTCGGGGGAGTTCGCCCTGCTGGCCGAACAGCAGGCGCTTTCAGTCCGGGCCTTCGGGTCCGAGGGGGTACGGGTGAGCATCGGCGAGCCCGAGGCCAACAGCCGGTTCCTTGAGTTGTGCGCAGGATACCGGCACGCGCCCGGCCCCTGCTAGGAAGACTTAAATAGGTTCGAGCGGTACCACTGGCTACGCTGGGGAGCGAACGTTTAACGAACATATGTATCCCGGTGTATGCCTCCTCGAAATATGCCGAAGGGAGCATGCGTCGAATTAGGAGTGGACATGAGTGGCGCCCGTTTGCCCGCAGCCGAGTTCGAGTCGGAGGAAATCGCGCTGTCCCTTCAGCAGCCCGACCCTTCACCAGGGCCGGCGATGGTGCAGTTCCTCAACGAGGACGGCGTCCTGACCGACAACTCCGAGTATTCCGCCTTTTCCGGCGGCACCGATGCGGCCCACCTGAAGACCCTGTACCGCGATATGTTCCTGGTCCGCCGCCTGGATCAGGAGGGAACCGCCCTCCAGCGCCAAGGACAGCTGGCACTGTGGGTGCCGCTGACCGGCCAGGAGGCGGCACAAATCGGCTCGGGACGTGCCATGCAGCCGCAGGACTACGCCTTCCCCACCTACCGGGAACACGGGGTAGCCCTGACCCGCGGCGTCGAACTCTCACAGATCATGGGCCTGTTCCGCGGCATCACCAACGGCGGATGGGATCCGCGGGAGCGGAACTTCCACCTCTACACGCTCGTGCTCGCGGCCCAGACCCTGCACGCGGTCGGGTACGCGATGGGCATCCAGCGCGACCGCGCCGCGGATCCCGAGCTCCCGGGCGCCGCATCCGTTGCCTACTTCGGAGACGGTGCGAGCTCCGAGGGCGATGTGCATGAAGCAATGGTGTTCGCATCGTCCTTCAACGCGCCCGTTGTCTTCTTCTGCCAGAACAACCACTGGGCCATCTCCGTTCCCTCCTCGGTGCAGACCCGCATCCCCCTCGCCAAGCGCGCCGAGGGCTACGGCTTCCCGGGCATCCGGGTTGATGGAAACGACGTCGTCGCCGTCGAAGCGGTGACCAACTGGGCGCTCGAACACGCCCGCAGCGGCAAGGGCCCGGTGCTGATCGAGGCGTTCACCTACCGGATGAGCGCCCACACCACCGCCGACGATCCCACCAAATACCGGCTCGCCCGGGAGGAGGAGGACTGGCATCCGCGGGATCCCCTGGCGCGCCTCGAACGGCACCTGCGCGACACGGGCAAGGCCGACGACACCTTCTTCGAGGAACTGACGAGTGCGGGGAACGCGATGGCGGCCGATCTGCGCCGCGACGTCAAGGCAATGCAGTCACCCGGCATGGAGTCGCGCTTCAACACTGTGTACGCCGAGCCGCACCCGCTCGTGCAGGAGGAACTCCAGGCCTGGCGGGATTATGAAGCCGGCTTCGCCGGGAACGGAGAAGCACTCTGATGGCCGTTATGACAATCGCCAAGGCGATCAATGAGGGCCTGCGCG
Source organism: Arthrobacter sp. TJ-217 (assembly GCF_058269255.1). Classification (NCBI taxonomy): domain Bacteria; kingdom Bacillati; phylum Actinomycetota; class Actinomycetes; order Micrococcales; family Micrococcaceae; genus Arthrobacter; species Arthrobacter sp. TJ-217. The sequence goes on along the minus strand of NZ_JBZCNJ010000007.1, from coordinate 27,844 downwards.
CCGCGCTCACCAATAACCCCAAGACCCTGCTCATGGGTGAGGACATCGGCGACCTCGGCGGCGTGTACCGGGTCACCGACGGGCTCAAGCGCGACTTCGGCGAAGACCGGGTTGTCGACTCGCCCCTGGCGGAGTCGGGAATCATCGGCACCGCCATCGGGCTGGCGCTGCGCGGGTACCGGCCCGTCTGCGAGATCCAGTTCGACGGATTCGTCTTCCCCGGGTTCAACCAGATCACCACCCAGCTCGCCAAGCTTCACACCCGCAGCGATGGAATGCTCAGCGCCCCTGTTGTCATCCGCATCCCCTACGGGGGCGGCATCGGCAGCGTCGAACACCACTCCGAGTCCCCGGAAGCGCTGTTCGCGCACACCGCGGGCCTGCGCATCATCACCCCGTCCAACCCGCAGGACGCCTACTGGATGATCCAGCAGGCCATCGACAGCCAGGACCCGGTCATCGTTTTCGAGCCCAAGCGCCGCTACTGGCTCAAGGGCGAGGTGGACACGACGGCGCCGTCGGCCGATCCCTTCACGGCCCAGGTGGTGCGCGCCGGAACCGACGCGACAATCGTCGCCTACGGTCCCCTCGTGCCCGTCGCCCTTGCCGCGGCCAATGCGGCCGAAGAGGACGGACACAGTGTCGAGGTGATCGACCTGCGCTCGATCTCGCCGATCGACTTCGACACCGTCACCACCTCCGTGGCGAAGACCGGCCGCCTCATCGTGGCCCACGAAGCCCCGACGTTCGGCGGCATCGGCGGGGAAATCGCGGCCCGGATCTCGGAGCGGGCCTTCCTTTCCCTTGAGGCGCCGGTGATCCGCGTAGGCGGGTTTCACATGCCCTATCCCGTGGCGAAGGTCGAGGAGCACTACCTGCCAGACATCGACCGCGTCCTTGAGGCCCTCGACCGGTCCCTCGCCTACTAAGGAATTCGAATGACCCTCAATACTTTCCATCTTCCCGACGTCGGCGAAGGTCTCACCGAAGCCGAGATCGTCGAGTGGAAGGTCAAGCCCGGCGAGACTGTTGCCCTCAATGACACGATCGTCGAAATCGAGACGGCGAAATCCCTCGTGGAGCTGCCCTCACCCTTCGCGGGCGTCGTCTCGGCGCTGCTGGTGAAGGAGGGCGAGACCGTCGAGGTGGGAACCCCGATCATCTCGGTCGAAGACGCGGTCGCCGATGCGGCAACGGCGCCGGGGACCGAGCCGCCCGCCGGTGCCGACGGCGAAGTCCCGGCACCCGACATGCCCGGAGAGCTCTCGACCCCGCCCCGGCCCAACGCGCCGGCCGCCGGTCCGGAGGCCGGGGGCCCGCTCGTCGGCACCGGCCCCAAGCCCGATGCCGTCAAACGCAGGCAGCGCCGCACCGTGGAAACCGGGCCGGGCTCGAACGGCGCCGCCGCGCCCGTCCGGCCGCAAGCGCCGGCCCAGGCAGCAGCCCCCGCACAGCCCGCGGCCGCGCCCGGACCGGTGCGCGCCCATCAGGACGATGGAGTGTCCGGCAGCCCCGCGCCGGGGGCAGCGGGGGCCGCAGGAGCCCGGCCGGGCACCCTCAACCAGCTGCTCCACCGGGTCCTTGCCAAACCGCCGGTGCGCAAGGCGGCGCGCGACCTCGGGATCAACCTCGCCGACGTTCCCGCAACGGGTTCCTCCGGCGAAGTGACCAAACAGGACCTGATCAGCTACCAGGCCCAGCGCGACGCCGAGCAGGACGGCGCCGACACGTTCTGGTCCGACAAGAAAAAGTACGGCGCGGGCCGGATCGAGCGGATCCCCGTCAAGGGAGTGCGCAAGGCCACCGCCAAGGCGATGGTTCAGAGCGCGTTCTCGGCGCCGCACGTGAGCATCTTCGTTGACGTCGATGCCTCCCGCACCATGGAATTCGTCAAGCGGCTCAAGGCATCGCGGGACTTCGAGGGCATCAAGGTGTCCCCGCTGCTGATCCTTGCCAAGGCCGTCATCTGGGCCGCGGCCCGCAACCCCTCGGTCAACGCCACCTGGACCGATGAGGAGATCCTCGTCAAACACTTCATGAACCTCGGCATCGCCGCGGCGACGCCGCGCGGACTGATGGTGCCCAACATCAAGGACGCCCAGAACCTTTCGCTGAAGGAGCTGGCTGTCGCCTTGAACGAGCTCGCAACCACGGCGCGGGCCGGGCGCACACAGCCGGCCGAAATGCAGGGCGGAACCCTCACCATCACCAACATCGGCGCCCTGGGCATCGATACGGGAACGCCGATCATCAATCCGGGCGAGGTGGCGATCGTTGCCTTCGGCACGATCAAGCAGAAGCCCTGGGTCCTTGACGGCGAGGTCATTCCCCGCTGGATCACAACCCTTGGTGGGTCGTTCGACCACCGCGTCGTCGACGGCGACCTCAGCGCGCGCTTCATGGCCGACGTCGCGTCGATCCTTGAGGAACCAGCACTGTTGCTCGACTGAAACCGGGCGCACGTGCCTTTGACCGCGGGACCGACACCGGAACGAGGGGAAAACATGGTTGATGGCGAGGAAGAATCAGCCCGGGTGTCCGCCCGGCTGCTTCAGGAAGCAGCGGGAGCGCGGGTCATCTGGGATTTTGACGGCGTTGTCGGGCACACCGAACCACTTCACGAGGCCAGTTACCGCGAGCTGGCGGAGCGTCGCAGCTACGGTCTGGGCGAGGGCTTCTTCGACGATCTTGTGGGGCACACCGAGAAGTGGATCTGGGAGCGCCTCATCTCCCAGGGGTTTCCCTCGACGGTGGCCGACATTCAGGACCTGCACCGCGAGCGGGGAGAAGTTGTTTCAGCGGTTGCCCTGCGCAGCCTGCAGCCCTCATGGCTCGCAGCCCGCCTCATGCCGGAATTGGCGGGCGTCGCCGTCGAGCAGGTCGTCGTCTCCAACGGGGACCCGGACTTGATCACGGCGCTCCTGGCCTCGTGGAAGCTCGACTCCTTCGTCAGCGTTGCACGGAGGGCCCCCGGCCGGGACAAGGAAGCGCTGTTTCGGGCGGCGTGCATACCGCCGTGCGTCGTGCTTGAGGACAGCGACACCTACCTCGAGCTTGGCAAGGAGCTGGGTGCTTTCACGGTGGGGGTCCGCCACTCCCATAATCCCCGGGCCGCACTTGACGCAGACCTGACCACACACCTGTGACCGAATCCGGCAGCTCCTAGCGAGGACATGTTGATGGCGCCCTTGACGAAACCGGTTGTACTGCTTCGACCCGCGCCCCAAAAGCGCGACCGCATCTTCACCGCCGAAGCCCTCGCCGCCCTCAATGACCTGTTCACCGTGATCGATCTTGAAGACGCACCGGATGACGAGGCATTCGAGAAGTACCTGCCGGACGCCTTCGCGATCATCGGGCAGCCCGACCTGGACGCGGGAAGGCTGGGCAAGGCACGGCGGCTCAAGGCGCTGATCAACGTGGAGGGCAATTTCTTCCCGAACGTGGACTATCCCGCCGCCTTCGCCCAGGGCGTGCGCGTGCTGGGCAGCGGATCCGCCTACTCACAGGCGGTCGCCGAGTACTCTCTGGGGCTGGCGATCGACCTCGCCCGCGGCATCAGCAATCAGGACGGCGCGATGCGCGCCGGAAACGAGAAGTACGTCAGCGAGTCCAACACCGACGCGGTGCTGCTGCACCGCGCATCTGTAGGAATCCTCGGGTACGGGAATCTGGGGCGAAGCATGCACCGGCTGCTCCAGCCCTTCCACAACACGGTACGGATCTACGATCCCTGGCTGCCCGCCGCCGTCATCGAAGACACAGGCGGTAGGGCTGCCGGACTTGAAGAGACCCTGTCCTCCAGCCAGTTCGTCTTCGTTTTCGCGACGGCAACCGCTGACAGTGCCCACCTTCTCGACGGCCGGGCGCTCGACCTCCTGCCGCACGGCGCCCGGTTGATCCTCGTGAGCAGGGCAGCGGTCGTAGACTACGATGCGCTCCTCGAGCGGCTTTCACAGGGCAGATTCTTCGCGGCCATCGATGTCTGGCCGACTGAACCCCTGCCCCACGACAGTCCGTTCCGGACCCTCGGCAATACCGTGCTTTCGCCCCACAGGGCGGGCGGAATTGCCCAAGCGTTCCACTCGATCGGAGAGATGGTCGTCGATGACCTGGCGCTGATGGCCCGGGGGCTGGCCCCGGTCCGGCTTCAGGCAGCAGCCCCCGAACTCGTCGGCCGATACCGCAACAAGCCCGTCACCTGACCTGCCTTCTGACCGCCCTCAGCCCAGAGCGCCAAGCCGGGGAGGTTCGAGGAGCTGGCGGGCCACCTCGGAATCGGTGATGAGGACGTTGATCCAGCCACCGTTGATCGCTCCTCGTATGGCTGCCAACTTGCGCATGCCGCCGGCCACCCCGATCCTTCTCGGAATGCGCAGCATCGCCTCCGAGTCGATGGAGATCATCCGTTCCTCGATCTCCGAATTCATCGGTGCACCGTCGATGTCGAAGTAGCGGAGGCAGATCTCGCCCACAGCCCCGGAATCGAGCAGGGCTTTTTCCTCCGCCCGGGTCAGGGCGTTCCCGCTGGCCTGCCAGAGCGGGGAGGCGGGAAAGGTACCGATGCCGACAAGGGAGGTGTTCACCCGCTGCCACGCTTCCGCGGTGCTGGCCACGGCTGGGTCATCGAGGAACGCCTGTCGGATCCCATGGTTGGCCACCAGTCCCGGTGCCGCCATGTAGAACGGCTTTGCCGAAGTGAGCTCAGCGAGGTGCGACACCAGCCGGGTTGCCTGGATCTGCGCCTGGGGGCTGCCGACTCCTCCGATCATCTGGATCACCTCGCTGAGGATTTTCCGGGGCCGCGAGCGCATCGCCTCAACGGTCTGCAGCAGGGTGGTGCTCCACGATGAGATCCCCACGACGTCGTTCACCTCGATCGTCGTTTCAAGGTAGGTTGCGGCACACGATCCCAACCGCATACCCAGGGAGGCGTCGTCCACCATGTCGGCCACGACAACCTCCTGCAGCCCGTACTTCTCCTCCAGAGCCTTCTCAAGACCGACATAGATACCCGGCGGCTGCACGACGGAGGTCCGCACGATGCCGAGATCGGCTGCAAGCTTCAGGCAGCGGGACACCCGGGCCTGTGAAAGATTCAACCGGCCGGAAATCTCCGACTGCGCGAGTCCTTCCTCGTGGTACAGGACAGCAATCTTCGTCAGCAGGCGAAGCTGATCCGGGCTCGCTGTGGAGAGTGATACGGGGTCCACAGAAGGTGTCATAGACCATTACCTTTCCATACGGGCGTCGTCCTACTGAATATATATCCAAGGCTGATTGAACGGCGTTTTTCCAGCCGCTTCGCCGAAGGCGCAGGATGCCAACGGTGCCGCGCGGCACCTCGACTCTACGCCGATTTACGGCTTTTGAATGGAGATTCAGGCCCGACTAATCGTTATCAATATTTTCTTTCACGCCCATTTTTGGGCGTTTCGGCTCCTAGACTCCAAGCACTCATCCAACTTCAGCGCCGAAGTTCCGCATAGAACTTCCTCGGCTGATCAACCCGATCCTGGGAGAGAAAATGAAGTCAACGAAGACAGCAGCATCCGCGCCCAAGCTCGCAGGCGTCCTATCCCTCCTTGCTCTCACACTTGGTGTTTCAGGCTGTGGCCCGGCAGCTCCACCCTCCGCGGGTGGTTCCTCCGCGGGCGGAGCGGAAGGCACATCATGTTCAGTGGACGGCGAGCCGTTCAGCACCGACGATGCCGAAGACAGCGTCGAGTACACCGAGCTCGAAAGTACCCTTGGAGCCGTTCCTGAGCCGGCTGAGGGAACGCAGATCGGCTCCATCATGAAGTTCCTCGGCAACCAGTACTGGCTTGCCCTCTCCGAAGGCCAGAGCGCTGCCGCGGAAACCTACGGCGTGAAGGTGGAAGTTCAGGCTGCCGCCACCGAGTCCGACCAGGTAGGCCAGTTGAACGCTGCAGAGACCATGCTGCAGAAAAAGTACACGATGCTTGTATCGCCGCAGACGGACACGAACCTGTGCCCCGCCGTCGAGAAGGCCGAGCAGTCCGATCTTCTGGTCATCAACGTCAATGACGCGGTCCTTCCGGGAGCCCGGCAGTGGGTGGGGCCGAACCAGATCCAGAACGGCGTCAGCGCGGCGGAGTTCGTCCTCGAATCCGCCGATGAAGGTGCGCAGGTCGCCGTCATCGAAGGGCAGGCCGGTGTCTACGCGGCCAAGCAGCGCACCGCCGGCTTCACCGATACCGCGGAAAAGGGCGGACTTGAGGTGGTTGCCAGCGTCCCCGGGGACTGGGACATCGCCAAGGCCCGCGACGCCGCCACAACGATCATCGATCAGTATCCAGACCTGACGGCCATCTACGCGAACAATGACGGCATGGCCCTCGGCGTTGCAGAAGCAGTCAACGCGGCCGGCAAGAAGGGCGAGATCCTTGTCATTGGCACCGACGGCATCGAAGCCGCCTACGACGCCATCCGTGCCGGCGACCTCACCGCGACGGTCGACTCCTACCCCTACCTCACCGGCCAGGTGTCGGTGAACGTTGCCCTGCGCCTCCTCGGCGGGCAGGACGTGCCGCGGGCCGTCTACACCCCGCAGGCGCTGATCACGTCGGAGAACGTCGACGATGCTCCGCCGACCCTTGACTGATGCATTCCATGCCCCCCGCCCATTCCCAGCAGAAAGTTCCCGGCGTGACTCTTCCGATCAAGCAACCCCCGCCCGTCACTGCGGATAGTCCCAGCGGTGCGGTTCCTGCCAAGCGGCGTTCCCCATCCCTTCCCGATTTCGCGAACCACCGGATCCTGGGCGTCATCGGCGCCCTGGTAGTGACCTTCGCAGTCTTCACAGCACTTGTTCCCTCCTTCCTGAGCATCACGAACCTTCTCGAAATGGGAGTCCAGTCGGCCATCATCGCGATCATCGCCCTGGGTATGACCCTTGTGATCGTGACCGGCGGCATCGATCTCTCCGTCGGGTCCATCGTTGGCCTGGTAAGCGTGGTCTGCGCGGCAAACCTCGACACCTGGGGGGCCATCCCCACGATCATCATTGGAATCCTCCTCGGCGCGTTCTTGGGACTGATCAATGGTTCGTTCTCCGCGGTGTTTTCCCTCGAGTCGTTCGTGGTGACCCTGGCGACCTTGAACGTGTACCGGGGGCTTGCCTTCCTCTACACCGACGGACTGCCCATCTTCGGATTGGACCAGGGCTTCCGGAACATCCTCAGCGGCACCCTCGGGCCGATTCCCAACCCAATCATCCTGCTCGTCATCGTTACCGTCCTCTGCTACCTCCTCCTCAACCGATCCCGCCTTGGCGTGCACCTGAAGGCGGTCGGCACGAACGCTGACGCCTCACTGAAGAGCGGTATTGCGGTCAAACGCACGAAGGTGACTGCTTTCGTCATCTCCGGTGGGCTCGCCGGTCTCGCAGCGATCCTCCTGATCAGCCGCATCGGCGCCGCCGAACCCATCTCCGGCACCGGCTACGAACTGACGGTGATCGCCGCCGTGGTGGTGGGCGGCACGAGCCTCATGGGCGGCCGGGCCTCAATCATCGGCACCGTCCTCGGAGCCCTCCTCCTGGGCTCCATCCGGACCGGACTCACCCTGCTCAACGTGAACCCCTTCTTCCAGCTCCTCATTACCGGCCTCATCATCCTGCTCGCAGTCCTTGTGGACCGGTTCGCCTCACGAACGAAAGCGAAACGCTAATGCCCCCGATCAAATTCTCAACCCGCCTGAACTCCTTCGCCCTTGGCCAGGGAAGGAAACTGCCTACCGGAGACGAGCCCGTCCTGGATCTCATTGCCACGGCCGGCACCGTTCCCGGCCTCACCTCGCTTGAACTGAACTACCCGGAGCACTTCAAGCGGGACTCCATTGAAGACATCAAGGACGCCCTCGCCCAGGCAGGGCTGGACGTGCCGGCCATTCAGCTGCGCTGGCCCTCACCCCGCTTCGCCAACGGGGCCTTCACCAACGCCGACCCCGAGATCCGGGCCGAAGCAGTGCAGATGGTCATCGAAGCGATCGAGCTGTGCTCGGTGTTCGGAGCGGACCACGTCCTGCTCTGGCCTGCACACGACGGCTACGAATACCCCCTGCAGATGGACTACACCAAGTCCTGGTCCTGGATGGTCGAAAGCCTGCAGGCTGTGGCCGACTTCAATCCCGAGGTGCGGGTATCGATCGAATACAAGCCAGCCGATCCCCGGGGGCGCACGATCCTTAATACGACCGGCGCGGTCATGAACCTCATCAATGACTGCGACAGGGCGAACCTGGGCGTGACCCTCGACTTCGGACACCTGCTCATGGCAAGAGAGAACCCGGCACAGTCGGCAGCGATGTGCCTGCGCGGCGGCAAACTGTTCGGCCTGCAGCTCAACGACTCCCACGGGGCGGCCGACGACGGCCTCATGGTGGGAAGCATCCATCTCGCCGAAACCGTCGAACTGGCCTACTACCTCGTCCGCGAAGGCTACGCCGGCACGTACTATTTCGATACCGACCCAGTGCGCGAGAACCCGGTCCAGGAATGCGGCATGAACATCACGCGCATGGGTGCCATCATCGACATGGCCCGCCAGCTGGTCAGGGACCACCCCGACCTGCCGACCGGACACGCCATGGATTCCGCTCCCATCCTGTGGGAGACAGTTCTGGGGGACAAGTGCGTCCACACCGTATCTGCGTAGCCGGCTCGATCAACGTCGACCTGGTCGCCTATCTCAACGCATCCCAGGATGCCGCTAGATACGGAGGCGGCCGCGGCTTCCAAATGTCAGCCGGCGGGAAAAGCCTCAACACCGCAATGACCATCGCCGCCCTCGGACCAGTCCAGCTGCTGGGCAGGGTCGGGAATGATGACTTCGGTGCCTTCATCTCCCGCACCCTCACTGCTGCGGGGATCGACGCAGCGGGGCTTGTGGTTGACCAGGAAGCCGGAACCGGCGTCGGACATGTCAGGGTCAGTGCGGCGGGAGAGTACGACACCGTCGTCATCCCGGGTGCGAACGGCAACTTCTCCCCTGTTGACGTCGACCGGTTCCTTGAGACCGGCGGCGCGCCCGACTATGCGGTGCTCAACCTCGAGGTGCCGCTTCCCGCAACACTCCATGCGGCCCGGCGGTTCCGGGCACTCGGCACGACGGTGGTCCTGAACCTCTCACCAGTACAGGACGGGGCGAAGGAACTGCTCCCCCTCGTGGACGTGGTCGTCCTCAACCAGGAGGAAGCCCAGCTTGTGCTGGGACGGCCGCACCCGCAGGATCCGGATTCCCTCCTTGCGGGACTGAGGGAGGCGGGGGCCGCAGCTACCGTGTTGACGCTCGGCCCAGATGGTGCCGCCTACATCGACGATGAGGGCAGGGCGGGCCTGATTTCCGGCAAGCCGGCTCCGGTCGTCAACACCATCGGGGCGGGCGACACCTTCCTCGGCGGTCTCGTTGCCGCCCTTGCATCAGGACGCGGCTTCCATGACGCACTGGCCTACGCCGACGCCGCGGGGCGGATCGTCTGCGGCAAAGCGTCCTCCTACCTGACGGACTCGGACCGTCAGGAACTTGAACACCTCACCGCCGTTCCCCAACGGCGTCCCTCTTCCACCTCGAAAGTATCGGAATCAACTCATGGCTGAGAACATGATCGAACTCATCGACGTCGAGAAGTATTTCGGCGGAGTCCACGCCCTCCGCGGCGTCTCAATGCACATTCCTGCCGGGCAGGTCACCGCGATCATCGGTGACAACGGTGCCGGCAAGAGCACCCTGATCAAATGCCTGTCCGGGATCCACCAGCCCACAAGCGGCAGGATCCTCGTTGACGGGGTTCCTGCGGAAATTCCCTCACCACACGCATCGCGCGAACTCGGCATCGAGACCGTGTACCAGGACCTCGCCGTCATCGACACACTCAACGTGATGCAGAACCTTTACCTGTCGCGTGAACTCCGCATGGGGCCGTGGCCGTTCCGGCTGCTCAATCGGCGAAAGATGAAGAGCGGAGCCAGGGAGATGCTCGCCCGTATCGGCAACACAACGCTGTCCCTCACCCAGGAAGTAGGCGGCATGTCGGGGGGACAACGGCAGGCAGTGGCGATCTGCCGCGCCGTTGCCTGGGGCGCCAAGACTGTCATCTTCGATGAGCCCACCGCGGCACTCGGACCCAATGAGAGCGCCGAAGTCCATCGGCTCATCTCCTCCCTGCGGGACCAGGGCATCACGGTCATCCTCATCAGCCACAACTTCGAGGAAGTGATGGGCCTGGCCGACCTCATCTGGGTCATGCGGCAGGGGCGCGCCATCGCCAGCCGCAAGGCAACAGAAACCTCAGGGAGGGAACTCGTGGCGCTCCTGACCGGAGCCGACATCGCAGCCCAATAGCAGCACCGCGGCACTGAGCAGACAAAACGCGGAGGTGCCGGGCCCGCAACGGGCCCGGCACCTCCGCATTTCCACTTCGAGGACTAACCGGTCAAAGCATCAGCCGGCGGGGATGAACCGGCCGGCAGCATCTATCACCGTTAACAACGGTGATAGATGCAGTTACTGGTTGACCGTGCTGGCCAGATCCGCGGCACCGATGGCGCGCTGCAGGATCGGCGCGAGCCTGCGCACGCCTTCGGCGATGTCCTCGGGCGACACCGCGCTGAAAGCCAGCCGGAGCTTGTTCGACGCGTCGTCCGACGGGGTGAAGGCCGCCCCCGGGATGAACACAACACCGGCGTCGATCGCTTCATAGAGCAGGGGATAGGTGTCGATCCCCTCGGGGAGCGTGACCCAGACGAAGAACCCGCCGTCCGGGGTGGTCCAGTGCGCGCCTTCCGGAAGGTGCTCGGCGAGCGCGGCAAGCATCGCCTCGCACCGCTCCCGGTACAGCACCCGCATGGTGTCCAGGTGTCCGCGCCAGTCGTACTCGGTCAGGTAGGCGCTCACCAGCATCTGGGTCAGCGGCGATGGGCACAGGACAACGGCCTCGCAGGCGAGGTAGAACCGGCGGTGCAGGTGGCGCGGAACCAGCGCCCAGCCCAGGCGCACGCCCGGGGCGAAGATCTTGGAGAAGGAGCCGAGGTAGATCACGTCGTTGGGGTTCCCGGCACGCATCGGGGCGAGCGGGTGGCCGTCGAACCGGAGCATGCCGTAGGGGTTGTCCTCGAGCACCAGGATGTTGTGTTCCCTGCAGAGGTCAACGACCCGCTGGCGCCGGCCCGCCTCCATGGTGATCCCGCTGGGGTTGTTGAAGCTGGGGATCGTATAGAGCAGCTTGATAGCCCGTCCCTCCTCCTTCAGCCGGAGGATGGTGCGTTCAAGTTCGTCGGGAATCAGGCCCTGCTCGTCCATGGGGACCGTGACGACGTCGACCTCATACGCCTCGAAGGTATTGAGGGCGCCGACATAGGTCGGGTCCTCACACAGGATCACGTCACCGGGATTGCAGAAGACCTTGGCCGCGACGTCCTGCGCCGACTGGGAGCCGGTGGTGACGACGATGTCGGCCGGATCCGCATCGGTGATGCCCTCGGCGGCCATCACCTCGCAGATCAGTTCCCGCAGCTCCTCCATGCCCTGGCCGCCGCCGTACTGGAGGGCTTCGAGGCCGTGCTCGGCAATGATCTTCTGCGCGGTCCGGCCGAGGTCCTCAAGGGGCAGGGAACGGAGGTAGGGACTCCCTCCGGCCAGGGAGACGAGGCCGGGGCGGATCGAGATGTCGAAGACGTCGCGGACGGCCGACTGCTTGATGTTCGCGGCGCGGGCCGAATACAGGACATCGTGGCGCGCGGCGTACTCGGCAACGCGCTCCAGCGCGGCTTCGGTCTCGGCCGGGATTACTTCGTGGGCTGGATCACTTGAAAACGTCACATCCCGAGTGTAGGCGGCGCGTTCACCGGTAGGCAACAATTGTTGCCTAAAGCCACCCAGCGTCGCGAGCCTTGAGGCCCGCCTGGAAGCGGCTTTCCGCATGCAGCGTCTCGAGCATCCAAGCGATGTGCCGCCGGCAGGTGCGCACGTTGATGTCCAGCCGCCGTGCGATCGACTCGTCGGAGAGTCCGGCGGCGAGGCCCTGGAGGATGGAGCGCTGGATGCTGTTCAGGGGCGAGGGGCTCGGCTCCGCGTCGAGGAACGGGGTGCTCAGCTCCCACGCCACATCGAACAGCAGCGTGAAGATGTGGATCAGGTTGGGGTCGCGGATGACCAGTGCCGCTTTGTCCTTGGCGTCGAGCTGCCGCGCCACAAGCGCGAGCTTCTGGTCGAAGATCATCATCCGCAGCGGCACGAACGGCAGGGCGCCGAATTCCCCGCCCCCGGCCTGGATCGCCACCACCGCCTTCCGGGTGGGCACATGGTCGCGCGTGCTCACGTCGTAGAGGGTCTTGCGGCGCACGCCCCGGGCCAGCAGTTCGAGGTCCTTGCGGATGCTCTCCTCGTGCACGTCGGCCGTCGACCCCTGGCCCGGCTGGGCGATGAGGACCTTCTCCGAAACGTCACGGCCGTAGTCGATCAGGACACGGTGGATCAGGTGCGGATCCTCAAGGGTCTCGACCGAGGTGCTCGATGCGCTGTGCTTCCGTGCTTCGAGGAAGGTGGGGACAAGGCTCGAGAGTTCCCTGCGCCGGGCACTGATCCTGGTCTTGAGCTCCTGCAGCGCACGCTCATCCGCATCGACGAGGTCGGCGAGGGCGACATCGGGGGAGACCGCGACATAGCCGTCGCTTCCGAAGGTGCGGGGGCTGATCAGCCTCCGGCTCGACAGTTCAAGCACCGCCTCGTCGATATCCCGCAGGGTGTAGCCCAGCGCCTCCGATGCCTGGCTGCGTGTCCATCCCGGGTTCTCCACGGCGAAGCGGTACAGCTCCAGACACGTGCCGTCGAGCATTGGGCCTCCTTGTAGGTGCATACCGGACAGCACTCCTCCACAGACTACAGAGCCTCCGACCCGACCTTCGGCACCTCTGAAAAAAATAGAGGCGTAATGCCGCAGCCTCGGGAAAAATAGGACATGTCCAGTTAATGACACGGCCCGCAAATGAGCAATCTTGAGCATCGAAAACGGCTGGAAAAAGCGCGATCACGCGGCGGGGAGGGTAATGCCCACCGGCCCCACGCCTATCGCTTCAGGGCGCCACGTCAGTAAACGGCCATGTCCTGAAGCGGTCATCCGAGGGAGTGGACACCGAATCTCCGGGGCGTCCATTCTAAGAGAGCCGGAGCCGCAGTGGGAGAGCGCAGGCGGCCCCGTTGATAGACACGATCCAATGCCCGCCGCTCCTGTGGGGGACTGGCTGAGTTCGAGAGGTGACATTCATGAAGAGAATATTGGGCGCGACCGCCGGAGCACTTGTACTGCTCGCAATGGCCGCACCGGCAACGCCGGCGATGGCAGCGGCAGGCGCGGACTCCACCGGTCGGGTCGTGACAAGCAGTTGGGACTGGCCCAAGTAGGGCCGTTCTCCACAAAACGGAGCGGCCCGGCAGGAAGCGCCGGCGCTGCTCCCCCAGATCCCGCCCCCAGTGGGGGTAACCACAAACCCTGAAGGAGAGGGCCAATGAGTCAGCTGACCGCCGTTCGAACCGCCTCACGAACGGTCGGAAGCACTCAATGGTGGCATCTCTCCCTCTCAACGGGTGGCTTCGACGTAGCGGACGGCATCGTTGATGAGCTGGTTACCCCCCTGGTGGCGCAGGCGCACGCTCTCGGAGCGAAGCGGTGGTACTTCACGCGCGCCAAAACCCAAAGCGGTGACCAGGTCCGCCTGAACATCCAGGCCCATCCCCGCGTCATTGAGCGCCTGCGCATGTTCCAACGCGCCCTCCAGTCACGGAGGGGCGGCGTGCTCCCGAAAATCACGGTCGTGCAGCACCTCTCAAGCCCGGTCAGCACCCTCTATTCCTTTGGCAGCCCGCTGCCCACCGATCCCCAGCTTGAATCCGATGTCCTCCGTTACGGGGGAATCGAAGGACTCGAACTTGCCGAAGAGGTCTTCGAGTTGAGCTCCGAACTCGCTGCGTGGGCCACCCAGCGGTTCACCAAGACACAGAGCCGGTCCGCACTTGGAGCGCTGCTGCTTTTCGACGCGGCCCAGAGCATGATGCGCGGCCCCCGCTCCGGTTCGTGGCCGCAGCGGCGCAGGCAGACGTGGGAAGCCTACTGGGACAACCATCTCGAGATCTGCACAACCGAGGTGGGGCCACGGGCCGGTTCGGTGCGTGAAGCAATGCGGCAGCAGGTGAGCGTGAAAACCCCGCCTTTCCACGCCTTGATGGGCGCAACGACCGCCGAGGCCGCCGTCCAAGCGTGGCGGCGCCGGTGGTTCCGCGGCCTCGACTCCTATTTGGAAAGGGCGGAAAAGGCCAGAGTCAGCCGCACCGCCCAGCACCTGACCGTCCATCAGGCGCACGGCACCATCAACCGCCTTGGCTTCCTGCCGCGGGAGGAAGCCGCCCTCGGGCTTTACGCACGCACCTGGCAGCCCCCCAGCCGCGGCGTCCGAAGCCGAAGCTCGATCTGACTGGAATGCGCCATCCCACGGCGTTCCTTCAACACCAGGATGAGGAACATCATGAGCACTCGTAAGGACATCGTGCTTGCTTCTGATAGCGATGAGCTCTCCATCGCGCTGGGCTGCACGCCGGCGGTGATCGAGGATCTTCACGACCGGGGGGTCCTTGCGCGCCATGGCGAACTCTGGGAGGTCGGCCCTGCCCGGGACTACCTTCGGGATGCGGCGTGGGCCGACAACCTCTGGCACTAGGCCCGCAGGCCCGGCCCGACAAGCGCGGCGGAGACTTCCCGCCCCGGTAGACTTTTGCGAGAATCCGGGTGCGCCGCCCGGTCGGATATCTCGGGAAAGTGCAGGAATGCGGGAAGTAGTTCAAACAGGGCACGGGTCAGCGCGGCACCCCGCCCGCTCCTTGGGCTCTGCGGACGATGACGGGTCGCGGAGCGATCCGGAAACCGCGGCGCAGCTGCAGGATCTGCTGGTGGACCAGCCGGACGTGCGCACCTTCCTCCAGGAACTCGCCGAGCTGGCCGGGTCAACGCTGAGTGCCTACGGCACCACCTACTGCGGAATAACGCTGCAGCGCAACCGCAGCCAGCAGTTCACCGTGGCCAGCAGCGACGATCTGGCCCGGCACATGGACGAGGTGCAGTACGACCACGACGACGGCCCCTGCCTCAGCGCCCTGCGGACCGACCGCGAAGTCTTCATCGCCGACGTGACCCGGGACGGGCGCTGGCCCGAATTCATGACCCACATCGCCCAGCACGGTGTTGGTGCGATGTTCTGCCTTCCGCTGCGGCTCGAGGGCTCCGCCCGCGCTGCGCTGAACCTCTACGCTGACGACGCCGCGGTGTTCACCGGCCCCTTCAAGGTTCTGGCGCGCTCCTTCGCCCTCCAGGCGTCGCAGGCCCTGCGCATGACAGTGCGCGTCGCCCACCACGCGGCCGCCGCCGAAGACCTGCGGGCGGTCCTCGAAACCCGCACCGAAATCGACCTCGCCGTCGGCATCCTCATGGGACGCAACAACTGTTCCCAAGAGGAGGCATTCGACCTGCTGCGCAAGCAATCGAACGATCGGAACATCAAGGTGCGCAGCCTCGCGGCGGACATCGTCCGGACCCTGAACGGGTCAACCCCCGACACCCACTTCGACCACTCCTGACCGGGCGCCGCCGGCACGCTGACCCCGCCCGGTAGGCTGGGGCAATGCAGAAAATCCGAGTGGTCCTCCTGGGGTACGGTCTGGGCGGCAGGGTCTTCCATGCCCCATTCATTGCCGCCGACCCGCGCTACGAACTCACCGCGATCGTCACCGCCGATCCGGAGCGGGCCGCGGCCGCCCGCCGGGACCATCCGGGGGCCTCGGTCATTTCCTCCGCGGGGGAGGCGCTGACCGCGGGCCAGGCCGACCTCGCCGTGATCAGCACTCCGCCGGCCACCCACGCGGAACTGGCGGAGGGGGCACTCCTTGCATCGCACCATGTCGTCGTCGACAAGCCCTTCGTCGTCGAAAGCGCGGCCGGTGAGCGGCTCGTCGCCCTTGCCGCCTCCAAGGGGCAGGCCCTGAGCGTGTTCCAGAACCGGCGCTGGGACGGTGACTTCCTCACCGTCGAAAAGCTGGTGCGCGACGGCGCCCTTGGGCGGATTCGGCGGTTTGAATCCCGCATCGAGTCTTTCAAGCCGGCCGTTTCCAAACCCTGGAAGGCCAGTGCAGGGGCCGCCGAGGGCGGCGGCATCCTCTATGACCTCGGCCCCCACCTCATCGATCAGGCGCTGCGGCTGTTTGGGCCGGCCGACCTGCTGCACGCCGAAATTTCCACGGGCAGGGCAGGGGGCGGCCCCGACGACGATGCGTTCCTTGTCCTGCTCCACGGGGAGGGAGTGGTTTCCCATCTGGCCATGAACTCGCTGGCGCCGCAGGCTGGTCCCCGTTTCCGGGTAACCGGGACAAGCTCATCTTTCACGAAGTGGGGGATGGATCCGCAGGAGGCCTCAATCGTTTCCGGTGCCCGCCCCACGGATGCCGACTACGGGGTGGAGCCGCAGGGCCGGGAGGGACGTCTTGGCCATGACGGCGCAACGGTCCCCGTCACCACCGAAAAAGGCGACTACGCGGAGTTCTACCGGGGGCTGGCGGCCGCCCTGCTCGAGGGCGGCCCAGCGCCGGTCGATCCCCAGGAATCGCTGGCGGGCCTGCGGCTCATCGAGCGGGCCCACCGGGTTGCCTCGCGGTTCTAGGGCGAACCCCTAGCATCCCGCCGAAGGACACCCGTCCCTAAACCAGCTCGCGCCAGTCCTCGGCCAGCTCAAGCCCGTGCGCCTCGGAGATCGACGAGTGTGCCACCTGCCCGGCGGCGATGTTGAGTCCGCGCGCCAGGGCGGGATCCGCCTCGAAGGCCGCGCGCACGCCCTTGTTGGCAAGCGCCGCTGCGTAGCGCAGGGTGACGTTGGTCAATGCGTAGGTCGACGTGTTGGGCACGGCCCCGGGCATGTTGCCGACGCAGTAGAACAGGGAGTTGTGCACCCGGAAGGTTGGGTCTTCGTGGGTTGTGACCCGGGAGTCCTCGAAGCAGCCGCCCTGGTCGACTGCGATGTCCACCAGCACGCTCCCGGGCTTCATCCGCGCCACGAGGTCGTTGGTGACAAGCTTGGGTGCCTTCGCGCCCGGGATCAGGACCGATCCGATCACGAGGTCGGCCTCAAGCACCGATTTCTCGATCTCGAAGGCGTTCGAGGCGACGGTCTTGACCCGCCCGGAGTAGAGGGCGTCGAGCTCGCGCAGACGTGCAATGTTGATGTCGAGGATCGTCACGTCGGCGCCGGTTCCCACTGCCATCGCCGTGGCGTTCGTCCCGGCAACGCCGGCGCCCAACACGGTGACCTTCGCCGGGCGCACGCCCGCGACTCCTCCCAGGAGCAGGCCCGGGCCGCCGGCGGGCGCGGTCATGACCTGCGCTCCGACCTGCACGGAGAGCCGGCCCGCGACCTCCGACATGGGGGCGAGCAAGGGGAGGGAACGCCCGTCCTGGACGGTCTCGTAGGCGATGGCCGTCACTCCCGATTCCAGGAGGGCCCTCGTGAGCGCGGGCTCTGCAGCAAGGTGAAGGTAGGTGAAAAGGATGAGCCCGCTGCGGAAGCGCGGGTACTCCTGTGCGATCGGCTCCTTCACCTTCATCACCATGTCCGCGCGGGCCCACACCTCGTCGGCTGCATCAACGATCTCCGCGCCAGCGGATCCATATTCCACATCAGTGATATTCGAGCCGGCACCGGCGCCGCGCTCCACCAGCACGGTGTGGCCGTGTGCCTTGAATTCGTGAACACCGGAGGCGGTGATGGCCACGCGGAACTCGTTGTTCTTAACTTCTTTAGGGACACCGATGATCATGGGGTTCTCCAGAGCACATAAGGGAAAGGCGCCGATCAGGCTTCTCCACAGTATGGCCGCTCAATGGCGGTGCTGTCTCCGGTGGAACAACGCCGGCGGCGGCACGCGGAGAGGGCTGCTGGTCCCCCGCGGAGCCGGGAACGCGCGTGGCCGCCACCTTGGATGCGCAGCGCCGGGGCAGCCGGGGACGTTTCCCCGGATCCGGATTCTGCGGTCCGCTGTTGTGACCGCGCTCACTAGCAGTGCCGCCCCCCTGTTGCAATCGACAGGTGTCGAGTCCGGGGACGGCAATTGTCGCCGTCCCCGCACCCACACCCTAAGCTGGATCGGTGCAGACCCCCGCCATTGAAGACGCCGTCGAGGACATCGCGACCGCCCTCGGCAGGGGGCTCTCCCTTGAGGACCTGGACGGAGTGTTGATCGCCTACAGTCGGCACCAGGGTGCCGCGGACCGGGTGAGGGTGAACTTCCTCCTGAGCAAGAAGGTCCCGGCGGACGTTCACGCATGGCAGATGCGGCACGGGGTCGGAAGCGCCGTCCGGCCCGTCGCCGTTCCGGCCAATGCCGAGCTCGGCATGCTTGGGCGGGTGTGCGTCCCGCTGCTCGTGCGCGGGTTCCGGGTGGGTTACCTTTGGGTCCAGCAGGATGCCGAGGAGGATTCGGCCGGAGCGATCCTCGCAGCGCTGCGCACTGTCCGTCCAGGCCTCGACCGGCTCGCCGAGCTGCTCCTTGAAGGCAACACCGCCGACTCCCAGCACCGCAGCGGACGCGAGGCGACCTTTCTCGCCGCCTGCAGCGGCGTCGTCCCCGCCGTCGAGGAGCTGCGCGGCTGGCGGGATATCGACGACGCCGCGGGCCCCTGGCATCTCGCCGTCGTGGTCGAGACCGGCGGCCTGCGCCGGGTCGATCCCGACCCGCAGGCCGACACCCTGAAGCACAGCACCGTCGCACTCCAGGCGACGGTGGGCGTGGTGCCGGTCCTCTTCAGCGCGGGTGCCGCCTCCCACGCGGTGTTCCTCGCAACGGGAATCGGCCGGGCCACCCATGCGACGGTATTGGAGCGCTACCGCCAGGGCCTTGCCCAGCGCACCGGCAGGCACCCCGGGAGGCTCGTGCTGGGCATCAGTGAGACCTTCACCGACCTCCGCGGACTGCCCGGTGCATACTCCCAGGCCGGGCAGGCGGCCCAGGCCGGCGCGGTCGACCAGCAACTGGGCGAAGTTGTCGAATACCGGGCAATCGGCGCCTACCAGTTCCTGGCGGCGATGGGATGGCAGCTCTCGGCGGCGCACAGCGTCTACTTCACCGAACTCGAGGAGCAGGACGGCGACGGCGAACTGCTGCCCGTCCTTGAACTGCTTTACGACAAGAACGGATCAGTCCAGGACGTTGCAACCCAGCTGCACCTTCACCGCAGCAGTGTCTACAACCGGCTGGCCCGGATGCGCTCGATCATCGGAGCCGATCCGCTGGCCGGTGGAGTGCGCCTTGAGCTGCACCTGGCGCTGAAGGCCCGCCGCTGGATGCTCCGGCCCCGCTTCTAGCTGCCCGCGGCGCTCCTGCCCTGGTGCCGCAGCCACTCCTCGATATCCCCGCGCCGGAAGCGCCGGTGGGAGCCCCGGTATTCGACGGGGATGTCCCCGGCGTCGGTCAGGTTGCGGAGGTAGGTCGGCGAAATGCCCGCAAGCTCGGCGGCCTGGGAGGTGGTGAGGAAATCGGCCACCGACGAGCACTGCACCGTGCTTCCGGCGGCCAGCCGCTGAAGCAGGTCAAGGACGCCGTCGCGGGCCGCCGGCGGGAGCCGGTACGCCGTCCCGTCCACGAACACGGTGACGTCGGCACTGTCCGCCAGCGCTCGGTTGAGGGCGCCCGCTTCCTTTGTTGGCAGCGGTCCGGTTATGCGTGGAGCGTTCGGCGGCATGAGGACATTGTGCCAAACATCCGCGCCGCGCCCGACTACTTGCACGCAGCAGGGTTTCCACGTGGTATAGACGGGCCTATTCTGGATATTGGAAGTACCCTTACCGTCGCGCGAAGCCAGCGTAGGCTCCGCCAAGGTTTGAAATGGTGAAGACAATGACAACAATCAATCATGGTGCCGCGCTGGGCTCAGCACGGCCAGCGGTTCGGCCCGGCGATCCCGGCGAAATGCCGTGGTGCCCCGTCTGCAACACCGACCAGTTCCTGATCTTCGAAGAGTTCATTCCAGCGCGCCAGCCGGATGCCGGCAATTTCCTTTCCGCAAGCGCCGGATACTCCTGCTCAGAGTGCGGGAGCTTCAACGCGCACGCCGTGCCCTCTACCTGGCGGCCGCCGCACTGGTTCTGGTACAGCTGACGCCGCAGGCCCGGAGGGCCTGAATGAGCGTTTGACCTTGACGCAGCGTCAATTCCTAGACTGAATTCCGCAGGAAAAAGGAACAGGGAGAAACGCTGTGGAAAGGTCGATTCACGATGTCGCCCGCCTTGCAGGGACGACGAGCAGGACCCTCCGCCACTATGGCGCGATGGGCCTGCTCAATCCTTCACGGGTAGGCGCCAACGGTTACCGCTACTACGACGACGACGCCTTGGTGCGCCTCCAACGTATCCTCCTCCTGCGCGGATTCGGGCTTGCGCTGCCCGCCATCAGGAACATCCTCGATGGCGGTGAACAGCCCGCCGCGGCGCTGCGTGCCCATCTCGGGCAGCTGCGCCGCGAACAACAGCGGATCGGCAAGCAGATCGAATCGGTGCTTGGCACCGTGCGCAATCTAGAGAGAGGAGAACCGCTCATGGCGGAGAACATGTTCGAGGGCTTCGACCACACCCAGTACAAGGAGGAGGTGGAGCAGCGGTGGGGTGCAGACGCCTACGCGTCGGCCGATGCCTGGTGGAGGGCCAAGAGCGATACCGAACGCAAGGAGTACTCCGCGGCGGCCAAGCGGCTCGCCGATCGATGGATCACCGCTGCATCATCCGGGGAGCGGCCCGACGGCGTCCACGCCCAGGCGCTCGCCGACGAGCACTACCGGTGGCTGGCGGAGGCGCCGGGCATTCCGCGTGAGGGTGGCATGCCGGCCAAGGATTACGTCATCGGCCTCGGTGAGATGTACGTCGCAGATCCCCGTTTCAGCGCCGTCTACGGCGGTGCCGCCGGTGCCGGATTCGTCCGCGACGCGCTGCGGACCTTCGCCGACGCCAACCTCTGAGCCGGTACCGGGCGGACCCGTGGAGCGACGATCCGTGCCCGCCCGGGTTCGCCCGCCGGAGCCCCGGAACCCTGACCCCGCTTCCCACCGGAGGAGGGGGGTATTGACCCCCGGTTGAAACAGGTGATTCGATAAGCGCGTGTGCTTCGACGCGCACCGAATGCAGGAGGCCCTGTGACGGGATCAGCTGTTGTTTCAGGGGGCGGGAGCAGAAAAGCTGCCGAAGTATTAGGTGCCGGACCAGCGGGCCGTTGTCTTCTGGAGCGCCGTGACTGCCTTGTCTAACGGCCAGCGCCAGGGAACCGGCGCGAGGGGGCTTGTCGCGATCCTCACCGTCGACGACGAGCCAAGCGTGTCCCGCGCCGTCGCAAGGGATCTCCGACGGCGCTTCGGTGAGGAATACCGGATAGTACGCGCCGATTCGGGTGCCGAGGCGCTCACCGCGCTGCGGGAGCTCAAGCTCCGCGGCGATGAGGTGGCCCTGCTGATCGCCGACCACCGGATGCCCGAAATGAACGGCATCCAGTTCCTTGAAGCAGCGCTCGACATCTACCCGGCCGCACGCCGCATGCTGCTGACGGCCTACGCCGACACCAGCGCCGCCATTGACGCCATCAACGTTGTCGACCTCGACCACTACCTGCTCAAGCCCTGGGACCCGCCCGAGCAGAAACTGTATCCGGTTGTCGATTCGCTTCTTGAGTCCTGGCGCACCGCCGAACGCCGTCCGGTGCGCACCACAACCATCATCGGGCACCGCTGGTCGGCCCGCTCCGTCGAAGTGCGTGAATTCCTCGCAAGGAACCAGGTGTCGTACCGGTGGCTGTCCTCCACCGAACCGGAGGGGCTGCGCGTGCTTGCGGCGGCCGGCGCCGATGCCTCGGTGCTCCCGGTGGTGGTCACCGACACCGGCGAAGCGCTTATCGCCCCGAGCGACGCCGAACTCGCGGCACGCGTCGGCCTCAGCACCGCCCCGCTCGAGGAGTTTTACGACCTCGTCGTGGTGGGCGGCGGGCCGGCCGGGCTGGGGGCCGCCGTCTACGGTGCCTCCGAGGGGCTGCGGACCGTCCTGATCGAGAAGAGCGCCACCGGCGGCCAGGCCGGGCAGAGCTCACGCATCGAGAACTACCTGGGGTTCCCCGACGGCGTGTCCGGAGCACAGCTCGCGGACCGGGCGAGGCGCCAGGCCTCGAAGTTCGGCGCCGAGGTGCTGACCACCCGCAACATGACCGGCCTCCAGGCCCGCGGCGGTGCGCGCGTTGTCACCTTCGCCGATGGGACGGAGATCGCAGGCCACGCCATCGTCCTCGCCATGGGCGTCGCCTACAAGACCCTGGCCGGAGAAGGACTCGCGAACCTCACCGACCGGGGCGTGTTCTACGGTGCGGCCACGTCGTCGGCGGCCGAATGCGCCGGCGAGGACGTCTACATCGTGGGCGGAGCGAATTCCGCGGGCCAGGCCGCCATCTTCTTCGCGCGCACTGCCCGCTCCGTCAAGGTGCTCATCCGTTCCTCGACCCTGCGCACCTCGATGTCCTCCTACCTCATCGACCAGATCGAGGCCACAGAAAACATCGAAGTCCTCCTTGAGGCGGAGGTAGTTTCGGCCCGCGGCGAGGAACACCTCGAGGGGCTGACGCTGCGGAGCCGCGCGACCGGCGGCACCGAGGACGTCGCAACCAACTGGCTTTTCGTCTTCATCGGCGCCGACCCGCACACCGAGAACCTCGAAGGGGTCCTCGTGCGTGACAGCCGCGGGTTCATCGTGACCGGCAACGATCTCCTCATCGACGGCAAGCCGCCGCCGGGCTGGCCGCTGGACCGCATGCCCTTCCCCCTGGAAACCAGCATCCCCGGGGTGTTCGTCGCCGGCGACGTGCGGGCAGGATCGGTCAAGCGCGTCGCCTCCGCCGTCGGGGAAGGTGCCATGGCGGTCACCCTCGCTCACCGCTACCTGGCTCCGCAGTGAACGGGTCCCGGCGCTGCAGCCCCGAGGAGCTGCGCACCCTCTTCCTCTTCGAAAAACTCACCGACGAGCAGCTGGCCTGGATTTGCGAAATCGGCAGCGTCCACTCCTACGGGGCCGAGACCATCTACCGCGAGAACACACCGGCGGTCCGGTTCTACGTCCTGCTCGAGGGCGAGGTGGTCCTGACCCGGCGTGTTGGCGAGGACGACGTCGAACTCGTGCGCACCAGCCAGCGCGGGGTGTACGCCGGCGCAACGCAGGCGTACCTCCGAGACCGGGTTCCGCAGAAGTATCCGACGTCGTTCCTTGCCGCGGTTCCCAGCACGTTCCTTGAGATCGATGCCGCGGACTTCGGGAATCTGATCGCCGACTGGTTCCCGATGGCGCTGCACCTGCTTGAAGGGCTGTTCCTGGGGATGGAAAACACCCGCGAGGTCATCGGCCAGCGGGAGCGCCTGATCGCCCTGGGCTCCCTTTCCGCCAGCCTCACGCACGAGCTTAACAACCCTGCGGCGTCGGCGCTGCGGGCCACCTCAATCCTCAGGGAGCGGGTGGCGGACCTCCGCGACACCATCCACTTCGCGGGGGGCCTGACCGTCTCCCCGGAGGTGCTGGCCCGGCTCGTTGAACTGCAGGATGAAATCCTCAAGCGGGCACACCACAGGTCGGATCTGGGCCCGCTCGAGGTTTCCGACAAGGAAGACGCCTTGGCCGACTGGCTCGAGGACCAGGGCGTCGAAGGGAGCTGGGACCTGGCTGCGACATTCGTCCAGGCGGGCATCGAAGTGGACTGGCTGGCGGAAGCGGCGCGGTGGTCCCCGGACGGCGACGTCAGCGGGGTGCTCCATTGGCTCGCGAACGTCATCGCCACCGAGCAGCTGATGGACGAGATCCAGGACTCGACGTCGCGCATCTCGTCCCTGCTTGTGGCCGCCTCACAGTACTCGCAGCTCGACCGGGCCCCCTACCAGGAGGCGGACGTGCGGACGCTGCTCGACAGCACGCTCGTCATGCTCAACCGGCGGATCGGCAGCGGAATCACGGTCGAGCGGACCTATGACCCGGACCTGCCCCTGGTCCAGTGCTATCCGGCGGAGCTCAACCAGGTGTGGACCAACCTCATCGACAATGCGGTTGCCGCAATGGACGGGCACGGGACGTTGATAGTCACCGCCGTCCGCGAACGCGAGACGGTCATGGTGGAGATCGGGGACACCGGGCCGGGCGTGCCCAAGGACATCCAGGACCGGATCTTCGAACCGTTTTTCACCACCAAACCCGTGGGAAGCGGAACCGGGCTGGGCCTCGATATCTCCTGGCGGATTGTCGTCAACAAGCACCACGGGTCTCTGAAGCTGGTCCCCGGCCCCGGACCCACCCGCTTCCAGGTGCGGCTGCCGCTGAACCAGGCGGTGGAGGTCCCGCCCCCGGGGGCGGGGGTGGAGGGTCCCGAGGTCGCGGACAGGTGAACCTCGCCCTGGGCCTGCTCACGATCGTTGCCGTCATCTGCGCCGGCAGCGCCCTGGCCAGCCGGTGGAGGATGTCGGCCCCGCTCCTGCTCGTTGTGGTCGGGGTCATCGGGTCCTACCTTCCCTTCATCCCTCCGGTGCGCCTCATTCCGGAACTGGTGCTGATCGGGATCCTGCCGCCGTTGCTTTACGCGGCCGCCCTGCGCAGCTCCGTCGTCCAGTTCCGCACCCTCAAACGGCAGATCGCAATGCTGTCCGTCGGCTACATCATCTTCGGGACGGTCGCCGTGGGATTCCTCGTCGCCTGGCTCATCCCCGAAGTGCCCCTGCCCGCGGCGTTCGCCCTTGGGGCCGTCGTCGCGCCCCCCGACGCCGTGGCCGCAACCTCGATCGCCCGCCGCGTCGGGATGCCCCGCCGCGCGGTCGCGCTGCTTGAAGGCGAGTCCCTCGTCAACGACGCCACGGCGCTGGTGCTCCTGCGCTCCTCAATCGCCGCGCTCGCGGGAGGTTTCAGCCTTCTGGAGGTGGCCCTCGAACTGGTGGTGGCGGCAGCCGGCGGAGCGCTCATCGGCACCGGTGCTGCACTGTTGCTGCTGCACATCCGCAAGCGGGTGCGGAACGTCTCAATCAACACCGCCATCTCGCTTGCGGCGCCCTTCGTGGCATTCCTCCCGGCCGAAGCGGTCCACGCCTCGGGGGTGCTCGCCGTCGTCGTGGCCGGCCTCATCATCGGCACCCGGACCCCGGCGATGCCCGGAAGCGCCTCCCGGCTGAGCCAGCGCACCAACTGGGCAACGGTGCAGTTCCTCCTGGAGAACGCGGTGTTCCTGTTGATCGGGCTCCAGGTGCGCTCGATCATCGACGCCGCCATGAAGGACCCGCTCGGCCCACAGCGGGTCTGGATTGTCTGCGGTGCGATCCTGCTCGCGGTGATCCTCCTGCGCCCGGTCTGGGTGTTCCCGGCAAGCTACCTGCCGCGGCTTCTGCCACGGATCAAGAGATCCGAGCCGCCACTGCCGTGGCAATTGCCCGCCGTCGTCTCCTGGGCAGGGATGCGGGGCGTGGTGACCCTCGCGGCTGTGTTTGTGCTTCCCGAGGACATCCAGCACCGGCCGGTGCTCATCCTTGCCGCGCTCGTTGTGGCCGCCGGGACTCTGGCCATCCAGGGCTTCAGCCTGCCCTGGGTGGTGCGCAGGCTGAAACTGCGCGGCCCGGACCGGCGGGAGGACGCCCTGCAGCGGGCGCTGCTGGTCCGGCAATCCACGGGAGCCGGCCTTCATGCACTCGAGGGGCGCGTCAGTGCCGAGGATCCCCCCGAAATACTGGTGATGCTCCGCCGACGCACGAGGGAGTGGAGCAGCGCGGCATGGGAGCGGCTCGGCCGGCCGGAGCATCTAATGCAGACCCCGAGCCAGCGGTATTTCGAACTACGGATGGAAATGCTCGACGCCGAGCGGCGGGAGGTGCTGAACCTGCGCCGCAACGGGCTGTATGCCCCCGAGGTGGTGGATGAGGTCCTCGAGCGCCTTGACTCGGAGGAGGCGATGCTTGAGACCTTCCTTGCCGACGAAGCAGACGACTTCAACGACGCGGACGACCTGATGGGGCTGCCCTCGGCACGGGGAGAACCCCTGCGCCGTAGCGGCCCCGCGCTTGATGGATGCGCACACCTGCTGGTCGCGCCGCAGCGGAGCGCGCCGGAGGATCCCCAGTGCCTCGGCTGCATCCGGGAAGGGACAACGCCGGTGCACCTGCGCATGTGCCTCGAGTGCGGTGAAGTGGGGTGCTGCGAGTCCTCGCCCGGCCTCCACGCCGACCGGCACTTCCGCAACACCGGGCATCCGCTGATGCGCAGCGTCGAGCCCGGTGAATCGTGGCGCTGGTGCTACATGGATGAGGTGCTCGGCTGATCCTCGGCCGACGCCCTTGTAGATCGGTGCGTAATGATGCCACCGAGTCTGTAGCGGATCGGGCGCCGGGCGCCCGAATTGGGCGGCTTGGGGCATCCCCGTTGGATAATGGGCCGCCCCCCTAAGTACTGTTTCCCTATGGCCTCACTTAGAAACAGCCGCGCCGCCGCGCTCCCCGCCAAGCTCTCCCGTTCCTGGCTGCTTGCCTCGGCGGCATCCGAGGCCAACTTCGTTCCGGCGCTGACCTCGGAAGCGGACTCGGTGATCTTCGACATGGAGGACGCCGTGCCCGCCGACGGCAAGGCGGAAGCCCGCGACCGCGTTGTCAATGCGCTGTCCACCGGCATGACCGCATGGGTGCGCGTCAATGGAATCGAAACCGAGTACTGGGCCGATGACCTTGCGGCGCTGTCGGGGGCGCCGGGGCTGCGCGGCGTCATGCTCGCCATGACCGAGAAACCCGAACAGGTCACCCATACGGCAATGCGGCTGAAGGCCGGAACCCCAGTCCTGGCGCTCGTCGAATCGGCACTGGGCATCGAGAACGCAACCGCGATCGCAAGCGCTCCCGGGACCTTCCGCCTTGCATTCGGGGTCGGTGATTTCCGGAGGGACACGGGCGCCTCGGACGACCCGATGGCGCTGGCCTACGCCCGGTCCAAGCTTGTTGTTGCCTCACGCGTGGGGAAGCTCCCCGGCCCCATCGACGGGCCGACCGTGGGGGCGCTGGGTGAGAAACTCCTCGAGGCCTGCCGGGTGACCGCGTCGATGGGCATGACCGGGAAACTGTGCCTTATGCCCGAAGCGGCCGACACGATCAACAAGGGGCTCTCGCCCAGCGACTCGGAGATCCAGTGGGCCGTCGAGCTCCTCGACGCCCATGCCGCAGGCGCCGTGGTGGGCGATGGCTCCTACCTGCCCCGCCTGGCGCGTGCGCAGAAGATTTCCTCGCTCGCCGACTCCTACGGGCTCTGGAACGCCTGACCCGCGAGGGCGCGTTCCTCAGCGCCGCTGATGCCTGAGGCCCCGCCGCAGTTGGTGCACACCTGAAGGCGCTTCCTGCTCACCGTCAACAGCGGGATAAAGAACACCGACAGCTTCGTTTTCCGTTCGATCACCTGCTGGGGGGCGTGCATGCCGCAGTAGCGGCAGGATGCCGGGCTCGTGAAGCGGAGGTTTTCACGGGTTGATAGGCCAAAGAGGAAGAACATACTTCACAGTAACCCGTTTGGCGGGAATTAGACAGCATGCTTACTAACGAGTGGCCATCGGGATGGATCGGGGGCGGACGCGCGACCTGCCGATGTGCCGGGCGGGCGTTACGGCTATTGCCTGCGGAACCGGTTGACCATGGGGCAGTCGAACGGATCGCGGGCGGCAAGGCCGACCCGGTTGAGGTAGGTGACCACGGCGGCGTAAGAAGCGCCGACGCCGAC